>JBATMZ010000198.1:0-23742 GCA_049290115.1 Saprospiraceae bacterium
GGGTACATCTCATAACCTGCAAATGCGCCAATTTCGAAAAATTCACTACCTGGATCAATCAATGTGCTAATCCTTTCACGGGGAGGTAATTTGCCTTCCTTTTTGAGTTTGGCTAGTTTAACCTTCCCTCCACCCAACAAAATTACATCCAATTTGTATTCTAAGGACGACATGGCCAATTTCATGGCATCTTCATTTTGTAAGAATTCGAGTTCTTTAGGATCCATTTGTTTTATGTTGTATTATTGTCGAATGGCTTTAATACCTGGCAATTCTTTTCCTTCTAAAAACTCCAACATGGCTCCACCACCTGTTGAAATATAAGAAACCTTTTGAGACAGGCCAGATTGTTGAATGGCTGAGACGCTATCGCCACCACCAATTAATGAAAAGGCTCCTGTTGATGTTGTTTCTGCTACGGTTTTTGCTATAGAAAAAGTACCCTTAGAAAATGAAGAGAATTCAAATACCCCCATAGGGCCGTTCCACAAAATGGTCTTGGAATCCTTCACGACACTAGCGTATTGTTGAATGGCATTAGGTCCAATGTCTAATCCCATCCACCCTTCAGGAATTTGATGACTGGACACTATTTTGTTTTCAGCATCTGCCGAAAATTGATCGGCAACTACAGAATCTTCTGGCAACAATATATTACATCCTTTCTTTTTGGCATTTTCTAAAATAGTAAGTGCAAGGGGCATGTAATCTTTTTCGCAAAGTGAATTTCCAATTTGTCCGCCTCGGGCAGCAATAAATGTATAGGCCATTCCACCGCCAATTAAGATGTTGTCCATGATATCAACCATCCTTTCAAGGAGTACAATTTTATCGGATACTTTTGCACCTCCGACGATAGCCGTCACAGGTTTTATTGCTTTATGTAAAACAAATTCTGCGTTTTCGATTTCGGCATTCATTAATGTACCAAAACCTTTTTTAGAGGGAGCATAAAAATTGGCAATGACAGCCGTTGAAGCATGAGCCCTGTGGGCTGTACCAAATGCATCATTTATATAAACATCACCGTGTTTGCTTAGTTTTTCAGCAAAACTGGTATCGCCTTTTTCTTCTTCTTTGTAAAAACGAAGGTTTTCAAGTAGGAGGATGTTTCCTGGGGTCAACTGGGAAGAAAGTAAGAAGGCTTCTTCGCTGATGCAATCATCTACAAAAGTTACGTGATCCGTTCCAAAAAGCTCCTTCAACCTACTTATCAGTGAAAACAAACTATATTTTGGATTTGGGCCGTCCTTCGGTCTTCCCAAATGGCTCATAAGGACAACTGAACCACCATCTTTCAATATTTTTTGGATAGTAGGCACTGCGCCCATTATTCGGGTATCATCCGTGATATGAAGGTTTTCGTCCAATGGAACATTAAAATCTACTCTGACTAAAACCCTCTGTTTTTTAAAGCTGTATTGTTGAAAATCAAGCATGAAACGATTATTTCATTAAATGGGCAAAATAGTGTAAAGTTCTGACCAATTGAGACACATAACTCATTTCATTGTCATACCAACTTACCGTTTTAATGAGCTGACTACCGTTATTTTCAATCACTCTAGTTTGCGTAGCGTCAAATAAACTTCCAAAATCCATTCCGATAATATCGCTACTAACTATTTCATCTTCAGTATAGCCAAAACTTTCATTTGAAGCTGCCTTCATACTTGCATTAATTTCTTCCAATGAGGTTTTTTTACCTAAAATAACCACTAATTCTGTTAATGAACCCGTAAGTGTAGGAACTCTCTGAGCACCTCCATCTAATTTGCCTTTCAGACTAGGAATGACTAAACCTATAGCTTTTGCTGCACCAGTACTGTTGGGTACGATGTTTTGTGCGGCAGCTCTGGCCCTTCTCAAATCGCCTTTAGGGTGAGGAGAATCTTGAGTGTTTTGGTCATTAGTATAGGCATGAATGGTAGACATAAGTCCCGTGACAATTCCAAATTTATCTTCCAACACTTTCGCCATTGGAGCTAGGCAATTGGTCGTGCAACTTGCACAGCTAATGACAGATTCTGAACCATCCAATATTTCATGATTTACGTTAAAAACAATCGTTTTTAAATCACCTGTGGCAGGAGCAGAAATAACCACTTTTCTAGCTCCAGCAGCTATATGAGCTTCGGCCTTTGTTTTATCTGCAAAGAAGCCTGTACATTCTAATACAACGTCAACGTTATGATTTTTCCAAGGAATTTGACTAGGATCCTTTTGTGCATAAACCATGATATCTTCTCCATTGACAAATATTCGGTCTTCACCTGCTGAAACATCTTCGTTAAACCTTCCCTGTGCAGTATCGTATTTAAGTAGGTGTGCCAATACTTTAGGATTAGTTAAATCATTAACTGCTACCACATCAATACCTTTCATGTTATAAATTTGGCGATAGACCAATCTGCCTATTCTTCCAAAACCATTAATTGCGACGTTAATTTTTGCTGACATAATGTAATTTATTGAGTTAAAATTTGTTGGATTATTTTGACTGAGTTTGTCAATTTAAAAAGAAGTACAAAAGTAATAAATTTAACCGAAATACCCATTATTCTCATACCTTCAAATTTGATTATTTAGCTATAATTACATTGTAGAAATGGGTGGATTTATTGTAGAATCCACTATTTATAAGGTATAAGTTTGTGTAGACCTCATCAAAACATTAAAATGATAATCTTGAAAAACTGCGATACTTTCTTTAAGAATATTTGTGCCCAAACCTTTCAAAAGCTGCTTTCGATAAATCTTCCCTATGATTTGGATGCGCTAATTCAATCAATGCGTAAGCTCTTTGTCTTAAGTTTTTTCCAAACAGGTTGGTTACGCCGTATTCAGTGATTACATAATGAACATGTGCTCTAGTGGTTACAACACCTGCTCCATGTTTCAAAAAAGGAGCTATTTTACTTTCACCTTTAGAGGTTGTGCTTGGCAGTGCTATAATGGGCCTTCCTCCTTCTGATAATGCTGCGCCTCTTATAAAATCCATTTGTCCTCCGACTCCAGAATACTGATATGTACCTATGGAATCAGCCACTACTTGTCCAGTTAGGTCTATTTCTATAGCACTATTGATGGCGATAACCTTGGGGTTTTTGGCAATAGTCGAAGAATCATTGACGTATTCAGACTCCAGAAACTCAAACATTGGATTGTCGTCGATAAAATCATACAATGTCCTGGTTCCAATGGCAAAAGAAGATACGATCTTATCCTTGTGTTTTTTCTTAAACTTGTTCGTAATAATTCCATTTTGAACAAGAGGTAAAATACCATCAGAAAACATTTCAGTATGAATTCCTAAGTCTTTATGTGACATCAACTCCTTTAAAACTGCATCGGGGATGGTACCAATACCCATTTGAAGTGTAGATTTATCATCAATCAATGAAGCACAATTTTTGGCAATAGCTACGTCAACTTCGTTGGCCTGGCCACTGTATTTCGTTTCTGGAAGATCTTGGTTTACTTCAACGATGACATTTAGGTCGTTAACATGGATAAAACTATCGCCATGTGTTCTAGGCATTTTGGGGTTTATTTGAGCAATAATATATTTTCCGGAAAGGCTTGCAGATTTTATAATGTCTACGCTGACACCTAGAGAGCAATAACCGTTTTTGTCTGGGATAGAACAGTGGATTAATACATAATCTACTGGCAAATAACTATGTTTGAAAAGTTTGCTGATTTCGCTTAGAAAAACGGGAACGTAATCTCCTCTATCGTCATTGACAACCTTTCTAAGGTTGGCAGATGTAAAGAGGGCATTAAAATAGAAGCTGTTCGGATATTCATCAAATATCATTTTTAAATCACCGTGCAATGATATACAAATTATTTCAACTCTTTTTAATTCAGGCGCTCTTCGACCCAATGCTTCGGTTAATACTAAAGGTGTTGCAGCACTACCATGAATTACAACTCTGTTTCCCGATTGAATAACGCTGACAGCCTCATCTGCAGTTTTTATTTTATGTTGATATAAACTTCGCATGATTGGTTTTACTTATTTTGAATACAAATGTACTTGCCTAGGATTAGGGAAGGTCTGATGGATATCATCTGTAATGATGATGAGGGTCAATATATAAGTAAATACCTGCGCTTTTTTTGGCACAGAAAATAAATAGTGAATTAAACCAAGGTAAAAAATGGGCTTTCTGAAAATAGTAGTATAGATAGTAAAAGTAGGTTTTTAAAAAAAAAATACCAAGTTATACACTTAAAAGTTATTTTATTAATAACCATAAAAAAGGCCGGTTTTAGGCCGGCCAAACTGTATTGTTATCTGACGTTTTTAGAATCCATATCCAACACTCAGACTTATGTTATTGGGAGAACCTTTAAAAGAAGATTTTCTAGGACCATAATAAATGTGGTCGCCAATACTTCTGAATGAATTTTCATATTTCAAATCAACGAAAATAGGACCAAAATTGTATCCAACACCACTTGTAAATCCAAAGGTATTTGTTTTTATCCTATTGTTATATTCAGGAATTACTTCCAGCTCACTGTCATAGGCGGCTAGAAAATGTACGACAGGTCCTACGCCAATTCGAAAGTTATTGATTAACAATCCTGCCGTAAGATTAAAGTCTATGTAATGAAATTTTTCTTCCATCGTTGGACTAAAGTCTCTGTTGTCGTAAGATGTAACATCATAGTTTGCCTTAAAATAAGAATAAGACAAGTTGGCTTGGTAAAAAAGAAAGCCAGCATGTTTTTGTATAAAGATGCCACTGGAATAGATTGGCGAACTGTTTTTGTACATAATGTCGTGAACGACATAATCATTTTCGTTGCCAACCAATGAGTGTTCTTGTGGTGTTGTAATAAAAGCAGAACTAATTTTAGGACCATAAAAAAAAGTTTGGGCCTTCATGTATCTTTTCTGAGCTGCACCACTGGTCATACTAAAGACCATAAGGAAAAAAAGAAATGCTAAATTTTTCATTTGACTGTGTTTAATGTTTGGGTAATATCATGTCAAATACAAATATTGTGCAAAATTATATCTAAACAATATTTTACCCATGCCTAATTAGCGAAATTATGTACTGATATCATCTAATTAACGCATTGTTCTCAAAATATTGTATTAAATACAACCTTTATTTTTAAATAACGAATCATAAAATGTAAATTACTTTACATAGTTCATTTAATATGAATTCCAAATATAATTAGGTTAAAGTTTCAAAGGGTTAATTTAATAAAAATATCCTAATGAACACAAAATTTATGTATAAGGTTTATCGAGATTGCAATATATAAATATTATTCATATTAATAATGTTTAGATGTGAAGTTTGTAAGGTATAAGACATATAGTTATTTTTTGCCTTATTTTGGCGTATTATTTTCAACTTTTTTCCTTAGCAAACATTTTTGGTGACTAAAATACAACTTCCATTATCGTGAAAAAGGTAATTTTCAAGGCTTTATTCGTGTTAAGTCGACAGATTTTTGTTATTTCGCGGTGGAGTTAACCATCATTCTTTATTTATGACTATTGCTGTTTTTCCAGGTTCCTTTGACCCAATCACAAATGGACATATTGATTTATTGAATAGGGCTTTGCCTTTATTTGATAAAATTTATGTAGCCGTTGGGACCAACAATGCCAAAAATTTTTTGTTTCCTTTAGAGAAAAGAGTAGAATGGTTGAAAAATGTTTTTGATGGAAACGACAAAGTTGCTATCGAAACATTTGAAGGGTTAACGGTTAATTTTGCAGCGAATAAGAAAGCTCGTTTTTTATTGAGAGGTTTAAGAAACGCTTCGGATTTTGATTATGAAAAAACAATTTCACAGTTAAATCACATCATTGGTGATAATTTGGAAACGATTTTTTTAATTTCTCAACCAGAATATTCTCATATTAGTAGTACAATAGTAAGAGAAATAATCAAAGGTAAAGGAAACATTTCTCCTTTTGTACCATTATTTATATCTAAAGAAATAATTGATTCATACCCAACATAAAAAGTAAAAAATATTTATATGTCTAATGCATTTTTTCAAGTTCCTGAAGCGAAAAACGAAGTAATTTTATCCTACGCACCGCAATCAAAAGAAAAACTAGCTTTAAAAAAGAGTTTGGCCGAATTAAAAAGCACACAGGTCGATATTCCAATGTTTATTGGTGGTAAAAAAATATTTAGCGAACATAAAAAGTCCATTAAACCTCCCCACGAATTAAATCACGTTTTAGGGCAATACTCACAAGGAAATGCAAGCCATGTTCAAATGGCCATTGACGCTGCATTGAACGCAAAAAAGGAATGGGAAAATATGGCTTGGCAGGATAGAGCTGCCATATTTTTAAAAGCAGCTGACTTACTGGCGGGTCCTTATCGAGCCAAAATGAATGCTGCTACAATGTTAGGACAATCCAAAAATGTATATCAAGCTGAAATTGATGCCGTTTGCGAATTAGTGGACTTTTTCCGATTCAACGTTCGTTATATGACAGAAATATACAAACAACAACCTGAAAGTTTGCCTGGTGTGTGGAATAGATTGGAATTTAGACCATTGGAAGGATTTGTTTTTGCTTTAACGCCTTTTAACTTTACGTCGATAGCAGCCAATTTGTGTGCAGCACCCGCCTTAATGGGAAATACTGTCGTATGGAAACCTGCTGAAACACAGATCTATTCTGCAGCAATTATTATGGAAATATACGAAAAAGCAGGGCTTCCACCTGGTGTCATTAACTTAGTTTTTGTCGATGGAGTGCAAGCGGGAGATATTATCTTCAACCATAGAGAATTTGCTGGATTGCACTTCACCGGAAGTACAGGAGTTTTTCAAAAACTTTGGAAAAAAATTGGAGACAATATTGCATCATACAAAAGTTATCCTCGTGTCGTTGGTGAAACTGGAGGTAAAGACTTTGTTATGGTTCATTCATCTTCAGATGCAAAAGAAGTCGCAGTAGCGCTATCAAGAGGTGCTTTTGAATTTCAAGGTCAAAAATGTAGCGCCGCTTCTCGAGCCTATATACCTGCTTCATTGTGGCCTGATGTTGAAAAATATTTAAAAGAAGATCTTGCTGATTTTACCATGGGTAATCCTGAAAACTTTACCCATTTTATCAATGCGGTAATCGATGAAAAAGCCTTTGACAAAATTACTGGATATATTACGGATGCAAAAAATGACCCAAATGCTTCAATTGTAGCTGGTGGGAATTTTGATAAATCTGAAGGATATTTTATACAACCAACAGTAATTTTGGCCAAGGATCCAAATTATGTCACCATGTGTGATGAATTGTTTGGTCCAGTTTTGACGATTTATGTTTACCCAGATGATCAATGGTCAAAAACTTTGGATTTAGTAGATCAGACCGGGCCATATGCTTTGACTGGAGCTGTGTTTAGCCAAGATAGATACGCTTTGGCAGAGGCTTTTGATAAATTGCGACATTCCGCTGGAAACTTTTACATCAACGATAAACCTACTGGTGCAGTTGTTGGCCAACAACCATTTGGCGGCGGTAGGGCTTCAGGAACAAATGATAAAGCTGGTAGTGCGTTTAATTTACTAAGATGGGCTTCACCAAGAACCATTAAAGAAAACTTTGTGCCACCGGTTGATTATGGTTACCCATTTTTGTCTGAAGAATAATTCACGTTGCCAAGAATATTAGGTATCGATTTTGGACTGAAGCGATGCGGCATAGCAGTTACGGATCCTTTACAAATTATTGTAAGTGGGCTGGAAACCATTGAAACGCCAAAACTGTTATCTTTTCTTGAATTCTACTTGGAATTGGAAAAAGTTGAAAAAATTGTTTTTGGTTACCCAACCCATAAAGATGGAAATGATACCTACGTTGTCGAGCATATAAAGCAATTGACATCGAAATGTCAACAACAGTGGCCAGAAATTTTGATAGATTATCAAAATGAACAGTTTAGTTCCCATATGGCAAGACAAATCATTCTTCAATCAGGTGTCAACAGGAAAAAAAGACAAGACAAGGCATTGGTTGATAAGGTCAGCGCCATAGTTATTTTGCAAAAATATTTGAAACATATTTAAATACATTTTTTGATGGTTTTACCCATATATATTTATGGTCACCCAGTATTAAAAAAAATAGGAGCACCTATCGATTCAGATTATCCAGAATTGAAAGATTTGATTGATAACATGTTTGAAACCATGTACAATGCTAGAGGAGTCGGTTTGGCTGCGCCTCAAATTGGGTTGTCAATTAGATTATTTGTTGTTGATACAATTCAGTTACTAAAAGAAGAAGAGAAAAATAGAGGTATTAAAAAAGTTTTTATAAATCCAACTATTATTGAAATGGATGGTTTGCCTTGGTCGTACGAAGAAGGCTGTCTAAGTATTCCTAATCTTCAAGGAGATGTAGAAAGACCGGAAACGGTAAGAATAAAATTTTACGACGAAAAATTTAATGCATTTGAGGAAGTATTTGATAGCATGAATGCAAGGGTCATCCAGCACGAATACGATCATATAGAAGGCAAATTATTTATCGAAAAACTAAAACCGCTTAAGAAAAAGTTAATACAAGGGAAACTCAATAAAATGAAAGCAGGTAATGTAACAGCAGATTACAAAATTAAGATTTATCGTTCTTAAATATATGTTTCAATTTATCGATAAACCATCTTTTTTACTAGATTTAGTAATTTCCATGTATTAAATTTATTTATATACATGTTGTAAGATTAGGCTTTAATTTTTTACCTTTGTTCACCCAATAAATATAATGGCAAAAATTAACAGACCTACCACCTTTTATGCGACTATATCTGTCACGATTGTCTTAATCTTGGTGAGTTTGTTTTTGACTTTATTTTTGCACACCGGGAACATTACCAATATTCTTAAGCAAAACATTAACCTTCTTGTCGAAGTACAGGACGTAATGCACAAATCCGAATTAGATCGGTTGGTGAATATCATCAAAAACTCAGAAGGGGTTATCACTGAAAAAGTAGAATTTATTGAAAAGGAAAAAGCCATGGAATTTATGGCAGGCGAATTCAAGACGTTACATGATTTGGTAGACAATCCTTTTAAAGACATTATTAAATTTAACTTGAAAGCGGATTTTTATACGGAAAAAAAGATTTTGGCGTTAAAAGAATCCCTTGAACTAGAAAAAGGAGTATTGGGATTTTATTATGAAAATGAAGGTCTGGAATTAATTAAAAAAAACCTCACTCATTTTTCAATGGTTATTCTTGGTTTAGCTATCATATTTGTGATTTTGTCAATAGCCATTATTTATAATACCCTGCGACTTACTCTTTTTGCCGATGAAAAAAAAATAAAAACCATGTATATCGTGGGTGCCACAGGAAGGTTTATTAGAAAACCATATTATATATGGGCTATCAAAATGAGCTTTATAGCTACATTTTTTGTAGTCCTTGTTCTGGGCGTTATTTATTCTTATGCATTATTGTATAACGCATTATTATTTGAATTACTCGACCCACGGTTTTTAATTCTAACTATCATAATTTGTTTTTTCATCTCAATGCTGATTACCTTGGGCGCTTCCCGTCTCATTTTAAAACAATTTTTAATGAGGAGTTTGAGTTGACTTATATTATTAAAATCAATATCTTTATCGCTAAATCTTACATAATGTCGCAAACCAAATCTAAATCTACTTCTACATCGAATCTATCCAATAAAACCGGTGATAGTCAAAGTAGTCTTTTGTTCGGAAGAAAAAATTATATGTACCTACTTGTGGGTATTTTTATCATTATCTTTGGATTTATATTGATGACTGGTGGTTCTATGCCTTCCGACGAGGTTTGGGACGAAACGATTATTTATTCCTTTAGAAGAATAACCTTAGCTCCTATCGTTATTTTAGCAGGATTATTCGTAAGCGGCATGGCCATATTTGTTAAAAAGTAGGTCTTTTTAATGAAAGAAATAATCGAGGCCATAGTTTTGGGTATCATCCAAGGACTCACAGAATTTCTTCCAGTGAGTAGTAGTGGTCACCTTGAAATAGGTAAGTTTTTTTTGGGCGACGATGCCTTGCCAAATGAAAGTTTGTTGATGACCGTGGTACTACATTTTGCTACGGCTTTAGCTACAATTTTTGTTTTTCGAAAAGATATAAATCAAATATTGAGGGGATTAGTCTACGAAAAAGGAAGGGGAAAGGACGCCACTTTTGTAGGGTATATCATTCTTTCAATGTTGCCAGCCACCATCGTAGGTTTATTGTTTGAAAAACAAATTGAAGCTTTATTTAATCAAAATATTATTTTGGTTTGCTCTATGTTAATCGTTACAGGTATTTTGTTATTGTTTACTTACAAAGCCAAAAAACGTAGCGGGGATTTAAACAAACTAGGCGTAGTTGTCATAGGGATAAGCCAAGCGATAGCTATATTGCCAGGTATTAGTCGGTCAGGCGCTACTATTTCTACAGCGTTATATCTTGGAATAAATAGAACTACGGCAGCAAGATTTTCTTTTTTAATGGTCGTGCCACTCATTTTTGGTAAAATGGCTAAAGACTTAATTTCAGGAAATATTGTATTCGAATCACATCAATTCATTCCCCTCCTTATTGGTGGTATTTCAGCATTTGCGACAGGTTTTTTAGCTTGTAGATGGATGATAAAAGTGGTTGAACGTAGTAAATTAAGTTACTTTGCCTATTACTGCTTCTTGGTTGGTGGTATAGGATTACTTCTTATATATTTAAATGGATATTGATCAAATTCTTAACAAGGGTACTCAAACCTTGTCCCAACCTTTTCTGTCTGGGTGCTTAATATTGGTCGATAAACCCCTTGAATGGACTTCATTTGATGTTGTCAATAAAATTCGTTTCGCCATTAAACATAAATTCGGTGTAAAAAAATGTAAGGTTGGACATGCAGGGACTTTGGATCCACTTGCTACTGGACTATTGCTTATTTGTACTGGACTGTATACCAAAAAGATTGATTCTCTGCAAAATGAATCCAAGGTATATTCCGGTACTATTAAACTTGGCGCCACAACACCAACCTATGATGCCGAATCTATTCCAGTGGATTTTAAGGTTGTACCCGAGATCAATGCAGAATTACTAAAAAAAGTGGAACAAAACTTTTTTGGAACCCAAAACCAAAAACCTCCGATTTATTCAGCCATTAAGATGAAAGGTCAAAAATCTTATGATTTAGCCCGACGAGGAATTGAGGTTGAAATGAAAGAAAGACCAATAACAATTCATGATATTTCATTAACACATAAGACAAACGAGCTACTACAATTTTCTATACATTGTAGTAAAGGCACCTATATAAGGTCCCTTGCCCATGATATTGGTGCATATTTAGGTTGTGGTGGCTACCTTTTGTCGCTAAGAAGAGATTCTATTAGTCAATATGACGTAAATGATGCGTTGAGTATAGATGAAGTCATTTCAAATATACAATCCATTCCTTCTTCATAAGGGATTTACTATTTCTTGAAATATATGTTTCTAAAATAAATATCATGGATTTTAACCCAATCCGCTACAAATATTTAATTTTGGAAAAAATAACCGCCATGAATGCTTTTTACCTATCTGGAAGATTTGTATTACTTCTAATTTTTTTTACCTGTCATCTAGGTTTTTCACAACAAAACACTATCACCATAACCGTTTTGGACGAAACAACTTCAGAACCATTGATTGGAGCAGATATATTATTGAATACGGACAACCAAATTACAAATAATGACGGTAAAGCCATCTTTGAAAATGTTGTTTTTCCCTGCAAACTAAATATTACCTATATAGGATATGAAGCTGAAAACCAAACTTGGTTTACATTCCATAAAAGTGAGGTTAATATCTATTTGAAGCAAGCCAAAACTATTTTAGACCTTGTTACGGTTACAGGCTCTAGATTTGACCGTAATCTTTCCGAAGCCACCATTTCGATGGATATAATTCAACCTCAATTACTACGTTCCACCAATACGGCAAAAGCCAGTGATATTTTAAATAAAGTCCCTGGGGTACAAATCCTCGATGGTCAGGCTAATATTAGAGGGGGTTCAGGCTATTCTTATGGCGCAGGTAGTCGGGTCATGTTATTGGTTAATGATATTCCTGCTTTGCAGATGGATGCAGGTTTTCCAAATTGGAATGATATCCCAATTGAAAGTTTGGCTCAAGTAGAAATTGTGAAAGGTGCAGCATCTACCATGTACGGTTCTGCTGCTTTAAACGGAATTGTTAATTTTCGTTCGGCCTATGCAACCTCTAAGCCTGAGACTCGAATTATGTCATCTTACACACAATATTTAACCCCAGCGGACACCTTTAAAAAATGGTGGGGGAGTAGTGCAAGATACCAAGCAAATGCTAGTTTTTTACACAAACAAAAGTGGAATAAAATTGATCTGATAGCCAGTGGATTCTTTAATAAATTAGAAGGTTTTTTGGAAAATACCAATGAAACACGAGGTAGGGTTTTCGTAAGTATGAGATATCGAATCCATGACCGACTGCATATTGATTTAGCGGTTAATGGAAATGCAAGTGAAAGTTCCGCTTTTTTCTTATGGAAAAACAGTGGGTCGGGAGCGTTGCAGGCACTTCCTACAACAGTGACCAATCGAAATTCTCAAAGGTGGTACATAGACCCTTCTTTAAACTACACCGATAGACTAGGAAATAAGCACAAGGTATTAGGTCGAATTAATTCAATTGATAATAAAAATGACACGAATCAGTCGAATAGCTCATTAAACAATTATGGTGAATATCAGTTTCAGAATAATTATAAAAAATGGGGTCTTGTAACTACGGCAGGAATCGTTTGGACACACAATAAAACAAATTCTCAAATTCTTGGAGATACGACATTTTCGGGGACATCATGGGCGGGTTACTTTCAATTTGAAAAGAAGTTTTTTAACCGATTATTTGTATCAACAGGAATGCGCTATGAAAACATTTTACAAACAAGTCCTGAAAAATTTATGGATGTAATCATTCCAGATGGAAGAACTACCGATGATAGATGGATAAGTAGGTTTGGGTTAAACTATGCTTTAACAAAAGGTACTTTCCTGCGAACTTCCTGGGGACAAGGTTATCGTTTTCCTACGTTGACAGAACGATTTGTTACAACCACATTTGGTGCTTTTTCAATCTTTTCAAATCCAAATTTAAATCCAGAAACAGGCTGGTCATTTGAAGCAGGAATCAAACAAGCTATTCCTGGGGCGTTTAAAGGGTTTTTGGACATTGCTTTTTTTCAATCAGAATATCAAGATATGATTGAGTTTACGTTTGTCCCACCCCCAACTTTGGGTTTTCAGCCACAAAATGTAGGAAATATACGTATTTCTGGTTTTGAGGTTAGTTTGATTGGCCAAATGAAGTTGGGTAAAGTTGAATTATTTTGTATGAGTGGTTATACATACATCAATCCCATTTATAAAGATTTCGATAGTCGGGAAGACATTAAAAATAGTGTTTCTACCAATGAAAATGTATTAAAATATAGATCAAAACATCAGGTTAAAGTGGATGTTGAAGGGAAATATAAATCTGCAAAAGCGGGTGTTTCTTTCCAAAGGGCGAGTCATGTCACAAATATTGATAAAGCTTTCGAAAAAGTACCACCAATTGATGCAGATGTATTCGGTATCGGTAGTTATCGTTCTGTTTTTAATAACGGTTACTATCTTCTAGATGCAAGAGTTTCTTATCAATTTTTTAATAAACTAGAAGTATCATTATTGGCCAATAATATTTTGAATGACGAATATTCACTAAGACCCGCACTGGTTGAAGCACCTCGAAATATAGGCGTTAGAGTGGAATTGGTTTTTTAATGTGACAAAATACCCAACGGATACTTTATTCTTTCATTTGAATGATCTCTACATCGGTCAAACTGTACATCCAGTCTTCGACGTCAGTACCATTCAATTTCAGAATTCCGCTTAGTGTTGCATATGTATCCATTTTAATCCGTCCTGGAGGCTGTTTGAATGTTAATCCCATAACCGTTTCAGGTCCGGCTTTTCCACAAAAGAAACAAGCGGCATATACGTTTTTACTTAAGGCATACGTTTTTCTGTCTACGGGTAAAATATAACCTTTTATGATTACCCTTTTTTTGTCAAAGGCGCTAACTACTTTTGAAAATACTGGCATCATGACCGTACCATAAGATGGATGTTCACTTTCTACGTATTCCAATTGGTTTAATACTTTCCATGTCAGGGTATCCTTACTTTGAATAGTGAATCCTATGGGTATGGTAGGTACATCGTTAGGTATCAAATCAACCATTTCTGCCTCAACTATTAAACTTGAATGTACAGGCTTGAATGCAGCTCTGTTATGGTTGGAGTGATCACAATATGGATTGCTCCTAGTAAAGCTTAACGCAACGAGTAAAAAGAAAACAAGGAATTTGTTGCTCACGAAACGTACATTTGTTATTTAAAAATACCAATTATGCGCTTGGCATTTTTACTTTTTTCTTTCCTTTCATTTTCGAAGCATACATCAAAGCATTGTTTAAATTTACAACACCTCCCGAAACACATAAATTGGAAAACTTGGTTTTTTCCGTTTTACTTCCTGGTATATTTACTTCATCTTGGATTGGCGTTACTGAACTCATAATGGCCTCTTTTACTTGCACGGCAGTCAATGTAGGGTAGGTAGATCGAATGACAGCAGCTACGCCAGCTACTACAGGAGATGCCATACTTGTACCTTGCAAAGGGGCATAATTATCTCCAGGAATTGGCGCATAAACTCGAACCCCCGGTGCAAATAAATCAACTTCTTTTTTACCATAATTTGAAAAAGGTGCTACCATTTCCGGGCCTTTTTTATAGGAAAGAGCGCCTACTTCAATCCAGTTTTTAGCTCTTTTTTTCTTCTTAAATATGAAACCACTTTTTTTCTCGTAGTTGGCATTAGGATAATTGACAATTTCGTCATTGTTTTGTGCAGAGTTACCAGCAGCATGAACAAGTAATACATCTTTTTTAGCCGCATATTTTACAGCTTCATCCACCAATGTTTTGTGTGTACCAAATCCTTTACCGAAACTCATATTGATAATTTGTGCGCCATTATCTACTGCATACCGGATAGCATTGGCAACATCTTTATCTCTTTCGTCTCCATCTGGAACAGCCCTTACAGACATTAATTTAACCATAGTGGCTATTCCTTCTCCTCCTTTATCATTACCACGTAGAGCTCCTACAATTCCACCAACGTGCGTTCCATGTGTAGCATCAGGTCCTTCGACATCATTATTTCCGTAATATTTTTCTGTTGGATCGTTGTAATTATCTTTTACAATGGTAGCCCTGGGGTCAAAATCTGGGTTAAAAGCATAATCTAGTTTATTTTGATAATTAACTCTATCTTCTTTGATGTCGTCGTATACGATTTGTTTGATTTTAGTATAATCTTTTTCGTCCGTATTCATATAATATTGGCTTACAATATTTTTACCTAAAGTTAACTTTTCATCAGTAGAAACATCTAAAGAGTCCAACCACACCTGATCTAATGTATTACTTCCCAAAGCAGCATCAAATGCAGCAAATGCATCTCTTACTTTAATTTCAATATTGTCTATTTGGGTTAATTTATTTTTGGCACTGTTGATCTCTTTTTCGACATTTTGTTTTGCCCTTACGTAAGTATCATATTCCACTTTTTGGTCTTTGGTTAGTTTAGCAGGATCGGCATTTTCGTACTTATATTTATACATTCCATAAACTCTGGCCGCTTCATAAGAATCTGGCCCAACGTTTTTACCATCCGGTCCACCGATAAAATTCCAACCGTGAATATCATCTACGTATCCGTTTTTGTCGTCATCAATTTTATTTCCTGCAATCTCACCTGGATTCACCCACATGTTTTCCGCTAAATCTTCATGATCATAATCAATGCCCGAGTCTATAATGGCGACTAGAACTGTATTTCCAGAAGTAATATTTCCGAATTGTTCGTACGCCTTATTTACGGAAATTCCAAAATAGTCATCACCTGCATTTCCAAAGAACCAATCTCTTGGAACTTGTTGACCAAAAGCAGAATAGGTGAAAAACAAGGTAACGAAGAATATATTAAATATTTTTGTCATATTATTTGAAGTTTATGGTGTATTTTATACCTTTGTGAAATAATTACTGAAGTTTATCAATAAGTATATTAATAAACCGCAAATGTATATTAAATATAATAAAATTTCAAGATTTTAAGTTAATTATAACATTTGTGCACTATATTTCCAACTGAATCTGAGTGTGAGTAAACCGTGAACCTATCCATTTTTTAACGAATTCACGGATTTCAAATTAATGAATCATGACAAGGTTTTTACTTTTATTATTGCTATTGTTAAGTAACCCTATTTTTTCGCAAAAAATTGAACTTGGGATTGGTGTAGGTACTTCCACATATTGGGGAGATTTAAATGCATCAGACTTTAGCACAAATTTAAAAAATAGTGGGTTAGCAATTGAATTGACTGGACGGGCTATTTATAATAGATATTTTGGTGTTAGGGCTAATATTGCCTATGGGAGAATTAATGGTGATGATGGTAGAGCTAGTAATCTTTGGCAACGAGAAAGAAATTTGAGCTTCAGTTCTCATATATTTGAATTGGCAGCTTTAGGTGAATTTTATTTTTTTGAATACGACGAAGAATCCATTTTTGTCCCCTACATCGCAGCTGGTATTTCGTTATTTCATTTTGACCCAAAAACTAAGTTTAATGGAGTGGAGTATCGTTTACAGCCTTTAGGAACCGAAGGACAAGGACTACCTGGCTATGGCAAACAATACAGCCTTGTGAGTATGTCCATCCCTTTTGGAGCTGGAGCCAAATTAAAAATCAACGATAAAATCAATATAAGTTTTGAAATATTGACACACAGGACTTTTACAGATTACATTGATGACGTAAGCACAAATTATGTAAATTATAATGAATTTATTGCTAACGGCAAATCATTAACGGCAAATTTGGCTAATCGAATGCATGAGTTTAGAGGAACAAATGAATTGATTAATCTACCTACGGGTACTCAAAGAGGGGGAGCCAAGGTAAATGATTACTACTTTTTTACAATGGCGGGTATTCATTTTTTAGTGGGAAATGGATTTACTTCCAAAAAAGGCTATAAGTCTAATTGCCCAAAATTCTAAGATGAAAGAAGTGTGGCTACGAAAATAATAGAAACACTTCGTAAATACTGGGGTTTTGACGCTTTCAGAACACCACAGGAAGAAATCATTCAAAATATATTGGAAAAAAAGGACACTGTTGCTTTGCTGCCCACTGGGGCGGGAAAATCCCTTTGTTATCAACTTCCTTCATTGTTACTTCCCGGAAAAACAATTGTCGTAACTCCTTTGATTGCACTAATGGAAGATCAGGTACAGTCATTAAAACAAAAAAAAATAAAGGCTGAAAATATTCACTCTTTTATGAGTTTTAAACAAATGGATCGGGCGTTGGATAATTTTGTATTTGGAGATACTAAATTACTATATATTTCTCCAGAACGGATAAATTCTGATATGTTTATAGAAAGATACAAAAGGGCAAAAGTGGATCTTATTGCCATTGATGAAGCTCATTGTATTTCCCAATGGGGATTTGATTTTAGACCAGCATACTTTGATATTATAAAATTGAGAGAATGGAAACCAGATGTTACTTTTCTAGCATTGACAGCAACGGCAAATACGCAAGTTTTAAATGATATAATTGACAAAACTCAGCTTCAAAAACCCTCCATTTTTAAAAAGAGTTATCGCAGAGAAAATATTAGTTTTATCTGTTTAGAAACAAGTGACAAAAACGTAGAGATACTCAATATTTTACGAAAATTAAATGCTTCGAGTATTATATATGTAAGAAATAGAAGAGAGACCATTGAGTTATGCCAATGGTTGAATAAATACAATATCCGTTCGTTAAATTATCACGGAGGTATGGCCAAAGAATTGAGGTCAGCCAACCAGCAAAAATGGATGGATAATGATGCTCAGGTTATGGTTTCAACTAATGCCTTTGGTATGGGCATCGACAAATCTGATGTCCGAATAATTATTCATATTGACATTCCATCAAGTTTGGAAGAATATTATCAGGAAGCGGGTAGGGCAGGCAGAGATGGGAAGGAAGCATGGGCGATCCTTGTTTTTGATAAAAGTGATATTGAAAAAGCGAAAAAAAAATGGGAGGAACAATATCCCGATATTAACTTTATTAAAGAAGTTTACGATTTGATCTGCAGATTCAATAAGATAGCTTTTGGAAGCGGAGTTATGGAAACTTATCCTTTTTTAATTGAAGAATTTTCAAGATTTGTTAAGCAGCCTGCAAAACTTTTGTATTATGTTTTACAAATTTTAGAAAAAGAAGGATGGCTTTTATTGTCCGAAGGATTGCAGGATCCAACAACTATTCAATTAAAGTGCAGCCACAACGAGTTATTTGTGCCGGGGTATTTGCCATCAGAATCGGAAGAATTAATCATTTATTTACTTCGAAGATACGAGGGTTTGTTTACAACTATGGTTAAAATCGATGAAGATGGTATTGCCAAAGACCTTGGAAAAGAAGTGACTTGGGTACAATCCATGTTAAAGAATTTAGAGAATCAAAATATCATTTTTTTAAATCTTAGAAAATCGATTCCATCAATTACTTTTACACGAGAACGTCCTCAAAAAGCAAACTTTTCGATGGATGAAAAAAGATATAATGAATTAAAAAATAGGGCAGCTCATAGGCTTTTAGCCATGGAAAACTATGTTTTAAATGACCAGGTTTGTAGACAAAAATCAATCTTGGATTATTTTGGGGAAGTTATGGGAGATTGTGGTAAATGTGATTATTGCAGGTATAAACAGAATACTTATACACTTGAAACTGCTATATCGGATTTAAAAAAGTTGGTTGAAACCGCTGCTGCACAACATAAGTTAATTACGGTCAAAGAAGTTCAATTCTTATTTCCATTTAATAAAAGAAGAAATGTAAAAGACGCCATTTATCATCTTGAAAGCGAAAAGTTAATACAAATTGATAATAAGGGAAATATAAAATGGAAACATGACGAAGTCTAATAAAATCATAGTCACTGTTTCTAATGATCTCAACCAGGATCAGCGCATGTTTAAAATATGTACTTCACTAACCAAGTTGGGATACGATGTTGTTTTAATTGGAAGAACAAAAAAAGACTCTCTTCCACTTCGAAATCAGACCTATCAACAAAAGAGGCTGTTTTGTTTTTTTGAAAAGGGTTTTTTGTTTTACGCAGAATTTAATTTTCGACTACTTTTATTTCTTTTTAGACACTCTTTTCAATACGTCTATTCTGTAGATTTAGATACCCTACTTCCAGGTTTTATTAGTGCAAAAATATTTCGAAAAAAAAATATTTTTGATGCGCATGAATATTTTACAGAAACTCCAGAAATCGAGAATCGTTGGTTTGTTAAAGCTTTTTGGAATATGATAGCAAACATATGTATTCCCAAGTCCTCAGCTACCATCACCGTAAATGAATCCCTGGCCACCCTTTTCTCAGGAATGTATGGCAAACAATTTCATTACCTATATAATACTTCAAAACTTAAAAATGAGAACCAAATTATTCTAAAAAACCCGTCTCAAAAAATAGTATTATACCAAGGAGTTTTAAACCAAGGGAGAGGATTAGAATTACTTATCGATGTAATGCCATTATTACCAGAAATAACGCTACATTTAGTAGGAGAGGGTGATTTGTCTAAAGCATTGCGAAATCAAGCCAGTCATTCGACGGCTTCCGACCGGATTGTTTTTAAAGGATGGCTATTTGGAGAAGATTTAACCCAATCAACCAGAGAAGCTTGGGTTGGTATCAATATTTTAGACGCAAGTAGCAAAAATTATTATTATTCATTAGCCAATAAATTTTTTGACTATCTACACGCTGAATTGCCTTCGATCAATATGGCTTTTCCTGAATACAACAAAATTCTGGGGCAATTTCCAGTCGGAATAACTATATCTTTATTGGAAGAAAAACAACTGGTCCAGGCCATCAATCTGCTAATACAAAATAAGAATTTTTACAATCAAATGCAAAGTGCATGTAAAGTAGCAAAACAATATTTCCAATGGTCGAATGAAGAAGCAAAACTTGAAAACATCATGAATAAACTGGAACATTCGTAAAATGCATTACTTAAATGGAACCTTTTTTGTAACTTTGCTCTTGGAAAATATATTTAAGACTTAGGTCCAATTTATTAACAAAGTTGAATTGTATGAAAAATCAAAATTATATAGTATCTACATTTTTTATTGTCTTTGCAGCAGCCACAAGGTTAGTTCCTCATATTGACAATTTTTCAGGTATGGAAGCCTTAGCATTATTTGGCGCTGCCTATTATTCCAGAAATTATTTGGCTTTAGCTATGCCATTGCTAGTGATGTATGTAGTAGACTTTGTTATCAATAATACATTTGCCCGATCTTTTTTTCCAGAAGTACAAGGGCTCGTTTGGTGGAGTGATTATATGTTATTTAATAGCTTGGCTTATGCCTTAATAGCGGGCTTTGGCATTTGGGTTTTAAAAAGTAAAGTTCGATTACCAAAACTAATCGCCTCTTCTTTATTTGCTTCACTTTTATTTTTTACGGTAACAAATTTCGGCGCTTGGTTAAGCCCTGCTAGCCTTTTTCCAGCCACTTGGAGTGGGTTAGTTTCGACTTATGTAGCGGGAGTTCCATTCTTCAAAACATCACTTGTGTCCACTCTTGTGTTTAGTTTGATTATTTTTGGTTCTTATTCCTTGTTTAAGCAAACATTTTCAAATACATTGGCTATTGACAAATAAGAAGAAGACATCAAGTAGTATTGAAAATAAAAAGAAACTAAATAAACAAGATTTTTATATAGAAAATGGACTAATCATATTCACCCAACATTTTTTAAATAAACGAGGTTATTGTTGTAAAAATGGTTGCAGACATTGTCCTTACGAATTTAATAAAACTGTCGAATGATTGAAGCAATTGACATTCACAAAAGTTATGGTTCCCTTCAAGTATTAAAAGGAATTAATTTTTCTATTAATACTGGAGAAATTGTAGCAATAGTTGGAAAGTCAGGTGCAGGTAAAAGTACTTTTCTACATATTTTGGGAACATTGGATTTTCCTACAAAAGGAAATGTTGCCTATAATAATAAACCTGTTGATTTTTCAAAAGAAAAGGAATTGTCCAACTTAAGAAACCAACATATAGGTTTTATTTTCCAATTTCATCACTTATTAAACGAGTTTTCAGCATTGGAAAATGTATGTTTTCCAGCACTTATTGCAGGTAAAGAATCGTTTGAGACAATTCAAAATAAAGCAAAAGAATATTTGGATTATTTAGGCTTGGCTGATAGACTTCAACATAAACCAAATGAATTGTCAGGAGGCGAAGCTCAACGAGTCGCTATTGCCAGGGCCTTAATGAACAGACCAAAAGTTATTTTGGCGGATGAACCAACAGGTAATTTAGATAAAACAAATTCTGACGAAATGCATAAACTTTTCGTTAAAATGAGAGATGACTTTGGCCAAAGTTTTGTTATTGTAACACACAATTTGGAATTGGCCGCTTTGAGCGATCGAACGATTCAGATGGAAGATGGTTTAATTATATCTTAGACCATAAAACACAAAATTTTACTACATGTTTGTTTATCCCCAGGATGCTTTAGAACGACTGGAATATACGAAAGTCCTTGACCAAATCAGGGAACATTGTTTGTCGTCGGAAGGCGCCAAAATGGTGAATAATACACCTATAGAAACTGACTTAAAGATTGTAGAAAAATTACTTCGTGAAACAGAGGAATGTCGAAATATTTTTGAAAGAGGAGAATCTTTCCCGTTATCAGGTTTTGAAAGCATTATAGAGGATATCCAATGGCTTAGAAAAGAAGGATATGTTTTAGACATTGAAGCCATCCAACGAATATATTTTATTGTATTTATTGCTCTTTCTGTTCAACAATACACCCAGGACGAAGAAAAAAAGAAGTATATACCTCTGTTAAATAAAATTATTCAAGAGATAAATGTCGAACACGAACTTGTTCAAGAAATAGATAGAGTTATTGATTCAAATGGAGAAATTAAACACGACGCTTCGCCGGGTTTATTAAAGATTTCTAAACTTATAAAAGCAAAAGAAAGGGAAGGTGATAAAGTGTTTTCTCAGGAAATGGAATTTTTCAAAACCAAAGGTTTTTTGACTGACAGTTTCGAAACTTTAAGGAATGGACGAAGGGTACTTACCGTGCTTGTAGAGTATAAAAGAAAAGTTTCTGGTATTATTCACGATGAATCAGCCACGGGTAAAACGGTATATATTGAACCGGAAAAACTTGTGAGCCTTAATATTGAAATTTACAATCTTTATGCAGAAAGAAAAGCGGAAATTTATAAAATTATAAGAGATCTTTGCCTTGTATTAAGACCCTACGCAGATCAAATTATTAAGGCGCAAGAAATACTTACTATCCTAGATTTTATACAAGCAAAAGCCAAATATGCCTATCTCATTAAAGGTAAAAGACCTAATGTTCAGTTGAAGCCCTGTTTGAACTTCATTCAGGCATATAACCCAATTCTATTAGTTAAAAATAAATCTATTGGAATTCCAATTGTTCCTTTTAATCTACAATTATTAGCACAAAATAAAATTCTCGTTCTTTCAGGACCAAATGCTGGTGGAAAATCAGTTGTTTTAAAATCAGTAGGCTTACTTCAATTGATGATTCAATCTGGTATACTTGTTCCTGTTGATGAAAATTCTGTATTTGGTATATACAAAAAGATGATGGTGGACATTGGTGACCAACAATCCCTTGAGGATGATTTGAGTACCTATAGTTCGCATTTAAAAAATATGAAAACTACCATAGAAAATGTTGCCCATGACACCATGGTATTGTTTGACGAATTTGGAGCTGGAACTGATCCTAAAATCGGTGGTGCTATGGCAGAAGCTGTTTTATATCACATCAATAAAATGAAGTGCCAAGGTGTAATTACAACACACTATAGTAATTTAAAGTTTTTTGCTTTCAAAGCTCCTGGATTAGTCAATGGTTCTATGGAGTTTGATAAACAAAAATTGATGCCAACATATCAGCTTCAAGTTGGAAAACCTGGTAGCTCTTTTGCCTTTGAAATTGCCAGAAAAATTGGACTTCCAAATCATGTTGTTGAATATGCTATGAAAAAATCAGGGAAAAATGAAAATGCAATCGACGAAATGTTGGTCTCATTAATGGCTGAAAAAAGAGAATTTGAAAAAAAGTTTGTCGGTGTTCTTGAAAAGCAAGACAAGTTGGACAGACTTATCAAAAGTTATGAATTACTTGCAGCTGATTTAGAAGTCAAAAAGAAGAAAATAAAACTAGAAGCCAAGGAAAGTAAAACGGTACTGTTGTATGCTCAAAAACAAGAATTTCAAAAAGCCATGCAACAAATGAAAAAGTTGAAGGATGAAGACGAAATGAGGCAATGGGCTGAAGAATTGAAGATTAAACAAGCTGAAGCTAATGAACAAGTACAACAACTTAAACATGAAGTGTATCATCAGGAAGTTAAAAAAAACACAAAACCAATAGAGCAAGGGGATTTTGTTAAACTCC
>JBATMZ010000199.1:0-2622 GCA_049290115.1 Saprospiraceae bacterium
CATACTGAAGAAAAAATGATAATTACATAATTTCGTTTAGCAGGTATTGAAAGTTTTGTTTTAACTCCTTCATTATTTATTTTTGCTCTGCCGTTATTTAGTTTTTCCATTAGTATTTCTCTTGCCAGGTTTCAAAAATCTTTGTAGTATCGGTACGATAAAAGTTTGAATCTAATTTGATTTCTGCTATTACTTGATCGATATAATTTTCTACGTTTTTTCCATTGTACTCGATCAGTACTTTATCAGAATTTTTATCACTGATTAATATAAGTCCATGTTGTATTGTGAAAAATTCTGAGTAGTTTTCCTTTGGGTTGTTTGTTCTATTATAGGTTTGTTTATAAACTGAAATAGTTGTATCCGCAATTTTGAATTCCTTTAAAACCCCTTTATGCTCAGTCAATACAACTGAACTTGATTTATTCTTATATTTTAATAGTTCAACATGTTCCATCCATGCAGTTAAGTCAAATTGTATGCTGCGTAGTTCGTATCTTTTTGTTTCATAGTTATTGGATTTAGTTAAAACTCTAAATGGGTTATTAGAGCCTAAATCAACTGGTGGTTTATGGAATTTAAATCCCATTAGGATTGTGTCGTTTTCATTTATTTCATTTTGATAGATTGCATTATAAGTTTTTATGTTTGACATCATATTAAACATTGCATCTTTTGGATTACAACTATAAAATACAAAACCTATTAGTACGTATATGTTTCTAATTTTCATTGCTCAAATTGCGACTCTCCTTCCGCTTTGCGAATCATAATTCTCGAAACATTTCCATAACCCATTGATTTACAGTTCACATTATAAATACAATTATACGAATGTTTGTGAATAATATTTGATTCAAAATGTTTGTGTTTCGTTTGTACAAGGTAACTCTACCTATCAAATACAAATATAACAGAGTTTTTTTTTTAATGAACTAAAATATTGTTCCATCCATTGGTAAGTGAAGAAAATTAAGGTGAGATTATAACCAAATATTAATGAGAGACGGTCACATCATCGTCGGTGTAATCGGCTGGAATTACGGAGATAACGACTTTATTGGTATTTTGGTTTTTATCATAATTCATAATGCTGAACATAAACTCCCAACAAAATATGCCAAAATAAATAGTGTCCTAATCGTACGGTCAGCGATGCCAAAAAACCGGACTTTTTAAAATGAATGGCCTGTAAATAATTCATAATAAATCCTGTTACTAAGGAATAGATCATAAATAATAGTGGTCCGTCAGGCAGTTGTTCCAATGGTTCTCTTAATGAAGTTAAAGCCGCACCTGTCCAGAAAAAGACATTAAAATATTTGCCCTTCGCAATCCATTTACCGGTTAAAAGTAACAGAGTTAAAGGAATAAGTCTGTAAAATACTTCTATTTCAAAAGCACCGGAAAAATATAAAAATAAAGAATAGGGAAAAGGTTGAAGAAATGGAGGTAGTTCAGTGTAGGGTTCAGGGTGCAATATCATTTTTATAATAATAACATCAAGTATTCCAAAAGCAGCCCCAATTATTGCCGGTGTCAGGAATCTTTGTTTATTTGATATATTGGTTTCTAAAAAATTGGGCAGATTTGCTTTGGTTTGCAGAAATAAAAATGGAATTCCCAAAAGCAGAAACAGTATGTTTTGATATTCCCACACACGCAAAAATGAATAATTATATTTAATGGTATTGCCATAGACTAAACCTGCAACAGATATCAGTAAACATACACCATAAACTGCCAGATTAATATATTTTCCCTTTGCTTTAATTGGTTTTGTTACCATTTCGGCGATAAATTCATTTTAAGCCTGTTAAAAAATCAACCACTCATCTTCAAATTATTGTTCTCATTTTCTGGTAAGTATATATCTCAAATGTGTTGTCAAATTTGCAGGTATTACTTCCGCAATTTGAATATCATACATATCCTTGTCAATACCATCAAACAATCTGATGCCGCTGCGTAAAAAAACCGGGGCAATGTGAATAAAAAATTCGTCAATCAGTCCGGAATTCAGAAATTGCTGAATGGTATTAGCCCCACCTTGTATTCGTATGACTTTTCCTTTGGCTGATTCTTTTGCTTTTTCTAATGCGCTATGTATTCCGTCGTTAATAAAATAAAAAGTGGTAGACCCTTTTTGAACCCAGGGTTCCCGTTTTTCGTGTGTCAGCACATACACATCTGCTTTGTATAAATCTTCCGGCCAAACTACTTCGCCTTCTTCAAACATACGTTTCCCCATAATGTAGGCACCTGTTCTTTAGATGGTCTCTCTAATATATGTTCCATCAGGCCCATCTTCTTTATCACTGTGCATTCCTAAGTTTTCCCAGAATGCTTTTTGATTAAACATCCATCCATGAATTTTTCCGGATACTCCACCCATTGGGTTGCCCGGTCCTCTGTTGTCGCCTGCGAAAAAGCCATCCAGAGATATGCCGCTGTCAAAGATTATATTGCTCATTTTTTTTATTTATTTTTTCTTGAAACCTTCTACATAATTTTCTTCGTCAAAATGCAATCTTAGTCCGGTTATTTTGCCTTTTTCATTTCTTTTAAATCGTATAAAGGTATTATTAAATGCCCAGGACTGGTATTCATCTTTAGCATACC
>JBATMZ010000200.1:0-4520 GCA_049290115.1 Saprospiraceae bacterium
GGCTTTACCACTTTTTTGAAATGACGTCTATAGCCATTTCCAACATCAATGCTTGTTCAGCATACATCCGTTTAAGCTTGGAGTTTTCTTCTCGTAGATCCTTGAGTTCTTTGAGTTGAGATACTTCCATGCCGCCATATTGCTTGTGCCAATTATAAAACGTGGCTTTGTTAATGCCTAACTCTCGACTGATTTGCTCGGCTGTTCTTCCATTTTCATTCTCTTTGATTGCCTTTATTATCTGGCTCTCTGTAAATTTACTACTCTTTATAAGGCTAATTTAATTGTTAATTTTTAAATTGTCCTATTTTTACGCAAGTCTACACGTTGTCTGTTCGTTTTTATTTACTTTATTGGAATGTGCAAGATAAGGAAGCATTGATTTAATTAAGAACAAAATTCTTTTATTGAATTTGCGAAAAACCGGGTTTCAAACCTTCTAACTCATTTTGTAGTTCAAGTTATCATGCTATTAAAACAACGAGCACCCAATACAAATTTTTAGATACACGAAGGTTTCGCAATGTCAACAATTGGGTCACGCAGCAAAGTAGTCAGATGCATTAATTCCTTCACAACCATGTTAAAAGCTTTGTTTTGAATAAACTTGTATAAAGCTTTTTTCATACTCAAAAAAGAAAAGTTTTGTAAACCAGACACGAATGCCGGGGGGTATTTAAAAATTTGACCCAATTTTTTCATGTCGGGGTGTGTGTCTGTATGTTTGTTTCCTGAAAACTTCTACTTAAATACAAGTACAACCTTTGGCAGAATTAAAAGTAAAAAAAAACTTAAACATAAGTATATGTTAAATTTTAAAATATTTGACAAATAATTCATATTTTTGCAGCATGAAGTTATTTTCATTTGTTTTATCTATATATATTTTCTGTTTGGCGATTATGCCATGCAGTGATATTCATTTTGCATTTAATGAATCTGATCATACTACAACATATCATGATGAACATGAATCCCATGACCACAATCATGATAAAGACACACAGTGCAGTCCATTTTGTACTTGTACTTGTTGCCATACTCCAATGAATTTTGAAACTGGTAGACAAAATTTAATGACAAATCCACTATTGGTTAATGTAAGTACAGATGATAATACTTTGTTATACTACGACTGTCCTTCCTCATCCTATCTAAATACTATCTGGCAACCGCCTAAGATAAATGTTTAATGATTAGCGCAAATTGTATATTTTTTGGTTGTTCGTTGCTATTTTAGTAGCAACTACAAAACCACTTAAAAAAAACAATTTAATACGCTTTATTTTTCCGTATTTCGAAAAATACGGCTTAAAACATTATTCATTCATCATAATTATTTTAGATAATGTTAGATAAAATTATTTATTTTTCTATAAAAAATAAGTTTATTATAGGCCTGCTGACTGCCACAATGGTACTGTTTGGCATTTACAGCTTATCGCGCTTACCCATTGATGCCTTACCAGATATTACAAATAACCAGGTACAGATATTGACCTTATCTCCCACTTTGGCAACTCAGGAAATTGAACAATTGATTACCTACCCGATTGAGCAGGCAGTCAAGTCCGTCCCCAAAGTTGTTGAATTAAGAAGTGTTTCTAAATTTGGTCTGAGTACGGTTACAGTAGTATTTGAAGAACATGTAGATTTGTATTGGGCACGGGTCCAGATCAATGAGCGATTAAAAGAAGCAGAAGACAATATTGGACAAGGTCTGGGCACACCTGAAATGGCTCCCATAAGTACGGGTTTGGGCGAGATATACCAATATACCGTAATTGCCAAACAAGGATATGAAGAAAAATTTCATGCTACAGAATTAAGAACTGTGCAGGATTGGATCATTAAACCGCAATTGATTGGTATCAAAGGTGTGGCTGAAGTTAACACATTAGGTGGACTACTCAAAGAATATGAGATTGCCATCGAACCGGATAAGCTTAAAAGCATGAACACCAATATCATTGAGATATTTGAGGCTTTGAGTAAAAATAATGAAAATACTGGTGGTGCTTACATTGATAAAAAGCCTAATGCTTATTTTATCCGTGGCATTGGTATGGTTAGTTCTTTAGATGATATTGAAAAAATTGTAGTCAAAAACAGGAATGGTATTCCTATCCTTATCCGTGATGTTGCCCAAGTACAACTAGGTTCAGCAGTGAGATATGGAGCTACCACAAAAGATGGAAAAGGAGAAGCAGTGGCTGGTACTGTCATGATGTTAAAGGGTGAGAACAGTGCTGATGTTGTTGAAGTTGTAAAAGAACGTATGCTCCAGATTCAAAAAACCTTACCTGAAGGCGTGGTCATAGAGCCATATCTCGACAGGACAAAAATGGTAAACAATGCTATTTCAACCGTTAGAACCAACCTACTCGAAGGAGCCTTAATAGTCCTGTTTATTTTAGTATTGCTTCTTGGAAACTGGAGAGCCGGTCTGATCGTAGCATCGGTCATCCCTTTGGCATTACTATTTGCTGTAATCATGATGTATGCCTTTGGTGTCAGTGGCAATCTGATGAGTCTGGGAGCCATAGATTTTGGTTTGATTGTCGATGGTGCTGTTATCATTGTTGAAGCTATTGTCCACCGCCTTCAAACCATCAATAAAGGAAAACTCACTGAGGCAGAAATGGACAAAGAAGTGTACGGAGCAGCATCAAAAATAAGAAACAGTGCGGCTTTTGGCGAAATTATTATACTCATCGTTTATCTTCCCATATTAGCATTGGTAGGTATAGAAGGTAAAATGTTTAAACCAATGGCACAAACCGTATCGTTTGCGATATTAGGAGCTTTTATTCTATCATTGACATATGTCCCCATGATGTCTGCTTTATTTTTAAGTAGGAAAACAGAGCATAAAAGAAATATCAGTGATAGAATAATTGACTTTTTAAACGGTATTTACCAGCCCTTACTTGAATTGGCCATAAAGGCTAAAGCAATCATCATTGTTTTTTCAGTCGCACTGTTTGTTTTTGCTTTGATAGTTTACAGTAATATGGGTGGAGAATTTATTCCTACATTGGAAGAAGGTGATATTGCTACCCATCTCATCACCCCACCGGGTACCTCGCTGGCTCAGGAGATTGAAACTACCACCAAAGCTGAATCATTGCTGCTGAAAAATTTTCCGGAAATAGAACAGGTAGTTTCTAAAATCGGAAGTGCTGAAATACCTACTGACCCCATGCCCATGGAAGTGGCGGACGTGATGATCATTTTAAAACCAAAAGCTGAATGGACTTCTGCTTCTTCTACACAAGAAATGATGACAAAAATGGATATGGTCCTAAATGATTTACCCGGAGTAACCACTGAATTTACTCAACCTGTCCAAATGAGGTTCAATGAATTGATGACCGGTGTGAGGAGTGATGTAGCCATCAAGATTTTTGGCGAAGATATTGATCTCTTGTCAGGACTTGCGGAAGAGGTGGTTCCGATTATACAGAATGTAAAAGGCGTAGAAGATGCTAGGGCGGAACAAGTGTCAGGGTTACCACAAATCACCATCCGATATAATAAAGATAAACTTGCCCTGTATGGCCTGAATGTAGGTGAACTTAATCAAATAATAAGGGCTGGTTTTGCCGGAGAAAAAGCAGGAGTAGTTTATGAAGGAGAAAAACGATTTAATTTGGTGGTAAGAATTGCCAAAGATAACAGGCAAAATATTGATCAACTTAAGAACTTGTTTGTCCCTTTACCTTCAGGCAATCAGGTCCCTTTAGAACAAGTAGCTGATATCACCTATGAAAGAGGTGCAGCCATGATAAGTAGAGAAAATGGAAAAAGAAGGATTGTCATTGGGTTCAACGTAAGAGGCAGGGATGTGGAAAGTGTAGTAAATGAAATCCAGGGTCTTTTGGAGTCAAAGGTAAAATTGCCGGTAGGATACTACACAACGTTTGGTGGCCAATTTCAAAACCTAGTTGAGGCGAGTAATCGATTAGCAATAGCCGTTCCTGTTGCCCTGGCGCTGATTTTTATATTGCTGTTTTTTACATTTAAAAGTATTAAACAATCTTTGCTGATTTTTACAGCTATTCCTCTATCTGCTATTGGGGGTATTTTTGCCCTTTGGGTAAGAGGTATGCCTTTCAGTATATCTGCCGGGATCGGGTTTATTGCACTTTTTGGGGTTGCTGTTTTGAACGGAATAGTTTTAATCGGATATTTCAACCAACTCAAAGCTGAGGGGATCTCTGATGTTATGGAAAGAATACGAATAGGAACAAAAGTAAGACTGCGTCCCGTGGTGATGACAGCAGCAGTAGCATCATTCGGGTTTTTACCTATGGCATTGAGCATGGGAGCAGGAGCCGAAGTTCAAAAACCCTTAGCAACAGTCGTCATTGGAGGATTGATTACTGCCACGCTTTTGACATTAATTGTGTTGCCGATTTTATATTTATATTTTGAGAAGGGTTTAAAACGACGCAAAAAAAGCATCAACACAATCGTTTTCATTTTTGGTTTTTTCCTTTTCGGAACAATAGTAAATG
>JBATMZ010000201.1:0-60928 GCA_049290115.1 Saprospiraceae bacterium
ACCCATTCAAAGCAACTACAAGTGTAAACTTCTTTATGCCTAAGGCTGACAAAGCAGTATTGACCGTATATGATGTAACAGGTAGAGTAATCAACGTGAGAAACATCAATGCAGTTCAAGGTATGAATACTGAAGTATGTACTAGAGAGCAAATGGCAACTTCTGGTATGATGTACTACAAATTAGAAAGTGGTGACTTCACTGCTACTAAGAAAATGATCATTATCGAGTAAGTATCTAATTGAGATCATAATTAAAAAAGGAGTTCAGTTTTGGACTCCTTTTTTTGTACCACGTTAGGATGTTTGGTCTCATTTGAAATAATTTACATATAAAATAATTAAGTATATTTTACCAGTTTTTTTTTACCTTTGCGCTTTATTTTTATTATCTAATTAATTGATAAAACATGCGTAAGATTTTTGGTATATTTTTAGTGACCATTTTTAGCCTCACAGGAGCATTAGCACAAAAAGATAGTGACATATTACTGACTGTTGGAAAGGCTGCCATCACAGTAGGTGAATTTAAGTATATTTATGAAAAAAACAATGGAGAAAATGCAAATTATTCTGAACAAAGTCTGAAAGAATATCTTGACTTATACACCAATTTCAAACTTAAAGTTGAAAAGGCAAAAGACATGAAAATGGACACAATTTCTGAGTTGCAAACAGAACTTCTTGGATATCGAAAACAATTGGCCGGAAGTTATTTAATCGACAAGGAAGTAACTGAAAATTTATTAAAAGAATTATACGATAGAACGAAATACGACATCGAATTTAGCCATATATTTCTCCCTATAAGTGCCGAAGACTCACCTTCGAAAAAGGATGAAATAAAAAGTCAAATGATGGCCATAAAATCAAAAGTAATTTCAGGTCAAAACTTTGAGGATGTAGCAAAGGAATTCTCTAAAGACCCCAATAGCGCTTCAAAGTCCGGATACATGGGCTTTTTAACAGCAAAATTACCTTCCGGTTTTTACAATTTAGAATCTGCATTATACGATACACCAATTGGAGGAACTTCAGATATTGTTGAGTCAAAAATTGGTTTTCATATTGTTAAAGTTCTAAGCAAGAGACTGGCAAGGGGGCAAATTCAAGTAGCGCATATTTTTGTAAAAAAAGACCATAAAAATGCTAGTAGTCTTATGGACAGCCTATATCTAGAATTACAAAAAGGCGTCGAATTTTCACAATTAGCCAATGAATTTTCTGAAGATAAAAATACAAACAGAAATGGCGGTATTCTACCTCCTTTTGGAATCAATACATATGATTCAGAATTTGAGAATAACGCTTTTGCCTTAACCAAAGATGGAGAATTAACGTTGCCTTTTGCTTCAAAATCAGGCTACCACATACTAAAAAGAATTCAAAAACCGCAACAAGACACTTATGACCTGTTTGTTAGAAAAATGAAAACCCAAATAAATAAAGATGAGCGGTTTGATTTAGCCAAAATCGCACTTATCAAACACATTAAAGAATCAAATGGGTTTAAAGAAAATAAGCCAGTACTGGAAGCTTTCATTTCTACACTTCAAGAAGATTTTTATTCCTACAAATGGACACCAACTGAAATTGACCTTGATAAACATTTATTCACTATTGGTAATTCATTTAGCTTCGAACTTGGAGATTTTGTTCAATATGTGAAAAAAAATACAAGAACTAGGTTAAAATACGACAAATCAAGGCCTGTTTCGCTTACTGCAAATGAACTTTATTTAGAGTATGTTGATGAAAAAGCAATCGAATTTGAAGAAAAAAACCTCGAATATAAATATCCAGATTTCAAATCTTTGATGAGAGAATATGAAGAAGGAATATTGTTATTTGAAGTTACAAAATTAATCGTCTGGGACAAAGCAAATCAAGATTCAATAGGCTTAGAAAACTTTTACAACAGCCATAAAATTAAATATATTGGAGAAGAAAAAGCAAAATCTGCCAATTTTGTTATTCAAACTACCGATCTAAAACAAGCTGAAAAAATTGCGCAATATGCCAAAAACAAATCCGCAGAAAAGGTGCAAGAAAAATTCAATAAAAGCACCCACCTCATTTCAGTTGTTGAGCAAATATTTGAAAAAAACCACCCGCTTATGAAAGGGATTACATGGAAAAAAGATGCTGTAAGCCCACTTATTTTTAATGAACAAGCCAAACATTATTCTTTTCGCAAAATATTAGACATTTCACCTTCACAAACAAAATCTTTGGGTGAAGCCCGTGGATATGTTGTAGCTGATTACCAGGATCATTTAGAAAAAGAATGGGTAAAAGAATTAAAAAAAGATTTTGTAGTCATGGTGAACAAACCAGTACTGTCATCATTAGTAAAATAATATGGTGACAAACCTCAATTTATTAACAACATGTTTGCTATTTGCACTTATTGGGTGTAATTCTAATAAAAGTCAAAACTTAGGAGAACCCCTAGTAAAAGTTGGAGATAAAATACTTTATTCCTCTGTTGTAAATCAATTAATCAACGAAGGAACAAATATTGAGGATAGTACAGCCATAGTTTCTGGGTATATTGAAAATTGGGTTAGAAACAACCTTGTTATATTGGAAGCCGAAAAAAATATACCTGCCAATTTGAATTTAAATCAACTTGTGCAAGATTATCGCTCGTCTTTACTAATGTACCATTTCGAGAATCAACTGATTAACAAAAAATTGGATACAATCATTACAGATCAGCAAAAACAGGACTTTTATGAAGAATATGGTACCCAGTTTATATTGTCACACAAAATAATAAGTGTCATACTTATTAAATCTTCCGCCAACGATGGTTCATTTTCAAGCTGGGTAAAAAAAATGAAAACCAAAAACAACGATCAATTATTACAGGAAGCAAAAAAAAACAAGTACACCGTAATATATGACGGAAGTAAGTGGTTGCCATCTGAAGATATCAAAAATATTGTTTCCGATGTAAATGTTTCAAATCTTAAGAAAGATTATCAAACCCAAATCAAAAATAAGTCAGGTCAATATTTTGTTAAAATACTGTCCGGATATAACGAAAATGATATTCCTCCGTTACAGTACATTGATAAGAAAATCGTCCAGGTCATGTTAAATAGTAGGAAAACTGAATTATTAAAATCAATGAGGGAAGAATTATATCAAAAAAATCTAAATTCTAGAAAAATAAAATACTACCAATAACTAATTATCTTAATAGAAATTCGAATTAAAAATGAAATACTCAAATAAAATATTTTCCGTATTGTTCTACCTTTTTGGAATGTTTGGGGTCAGCGATAGTCTAATCGCTCAAGATGAGATTCTCATAGACAAAGTTGTCGCAAAAGTAGGAAGTGAATATATCTTGAAGTCGGAAGTCGAAGAAGAATTTGCTTATGCTTTAAAGCAGAAGCCTGGTCTTGAAGAGCAAGCCAAATGCGAAATTCTGGAAAATATCATCGAACAAAAAGTAATTATTTATCAGGCCAAATTAGACAGTATCGAGATAAGTGAGGAAGAAGTAGAAAACCAACTAGATTTTAGGTTTGATGCAGTATTGCGGCAAATGAATGGAGATGAAACCTTTTTTAAAGAGTATTACGGTGCTACCGTTTCCGAAATGAAAGAAAGGTATAGGGATGATCAGCGCCAAAAATTATTAGCGGAAAAGATGCAATATGAGTTAATGTCAACTATTGAAATTACCCCAAATGAAGTTGAAACTTTTTTTAATTCAATCCCTCCTGACAGCCTACCCTATTTTAAGTCTGACATGGAGTTTTCTGAAATTATCATAAAACCAATCATTAATGAAGAAGAAAGAAGTAAAGCGTTAGCCAAAATAACAGACCTGAGGAATCGCATTGTCGATAAAAATGAAGATTTTGGTACACTTGCTGCAAAATTTTCGCAAGACCCAGGATCTGCACTAAGAAATGGTGACCTAGGATTTGCTAAAAGAGGTGCATACGTTCCAGAGTTTGAAGCTACCGTTTATTCCTTAAAAAAAGATGAGGTTTCAGATATAATTGAAACAGAATTTGGATACCACTTCATTCAATTAATGGAAAGAAAAGGAAATTCAGTACGTGCTAGACATATCTTAATTAAACCGGAAATAACAGCTGAAGACTTAAAATTAGCCAAAACTAAATTGGAAAATATAAAATTGTTAATAGAAAATGACAGTATTAGTTTTGAAAAAGCAGTTAAAGATTATTCGCTTAAATCACTCCCTTCTTATAGCAATTCTGGTAGGGTGAAAAATTTCAATAATGGAAGTACTTTTTTTGCAGCAGATGAATTGGATGCAGATACTTATTTCTCCATTTTTGATTTGAAGCCGACAAAGTTATCTAAAGTTGAAAATTATACGTTTCCAAGTGGAGAAAAAGCCTTTAGACTTCTAAAGCTTAATTCAATCAGCAAACCTCATAAGGCAAATTTAAAAGAAGATTATCATAAAATTGCCAGCTTTGCTAAAGAAAATAAAAAGATGGAATATTTTATGAATTGGATTCAAGACAGGAAAAAGGAAATGTATATCTATGTAGATCCTCTATTCAATTTTTGCCCGAATTTAAATACCTACATTTCAAAACAATAAGTAGTAAACTATTTAATCTTTTGTTTCTATCGCTAACAAATAATTGGATTCCAACATATGTCAAAACCAACCACACTTATTAAAAATGGCCATATCGTCAACCGGGGAAAAATCTGGAATGCAGACATACTTATTAAAGACGGTAAAATTGAAAAAATTGACTCAAACATCAATTACCAAGGAAACGCTGATGAAATTAGTGCAGAAGGTCTGTTTGTAATTCCTGGCCTAATAGATGACCAGGTACATTTTAGAGAACCCGGAATGACACACAAAGCCACCATACATTCCGAGTCACGAGCTGCAGTAATGGGAGGTGTCACATCCATCATGGAAATGCCAAATACAATTCCACCTACCACAAATCAGCCCTTACTTGAAGCTAAATTTAGACTAGCTTCACAAAATGCTTTTACTAATTATTCCTTTTTTATGGGAGTAGCTAATGATAACATTGAAGAGGTGCTTAGGACTGACCCAAAATCTGTGTGCGGCATCAAAATATTTATGGGCTCTAGCACGGGAAATATGTTGGTTGACAACAATACTGTTTTAGAAAAAATATTTAGCACTTCCGAAATGTTGATCGCCACTCACTGTGAAGACGAACAAACCATCAAAAACAATGTAGACAGAGCAAAAGCAAAATATGGAAATGACCTTAAAGCAGAACATCACCCTTTTATTAGAAATGAAGAAGCGTGTTTTCTCTCTTCCTCAAAAGCGGTTGAATTAGCCAGAAAATATAATTCACGCCTCCACGTTTTACATATTTCTACCGAAGATGAAATTGCACTTTTTACAAACCAAGAACCTTTGGTCACAAAAAGAATTACGTCTGAAGTTTGTGTACACCATCTACATTTTTCATCCGAAGACTACCAAACCAAAGGAAATTTAATAAAATGCAACCCTTCCATTAAAAACGCCCAACATAGAAAAGCTTTGTGGGAAGCATTAAATACCGATATTTTTGATATCATTGCAACAGATCATGCACCGCATACCTTTGAAGAAAAATCACAGCCCTATGTGAACGCCCCAGCAGGATTACCATTAGTGCAACATGGTTTAAACCTTATGCTCAACGAATATCATCTAGGTAAAATTAAACTAGAGAAAATTGTAGAAAAAATGGCACATAATCCGGCAATCTGCTTTAATATGGCAGAAAGAGGTTTTGTGGAAGAAGGAAAATTTGCGGATTTGGTCATTTTGGATTTGAATAAAAAATGGACGATTGACAAAAGCAATATTGCGTATAAGTGTGGCTGGTCACCTCTTGAAGGTTTAGAATGTAAAGGAGAAGTTGTGTTCACTTTTGTCAATGGAGAAATCGCCTATAAAAAAGGAGAACAACCTATCCAAGGTAAAGGAATGAGGTTAAGATTTAATCAACGTTAATGGCAAAACAATGTTTATTGTACATGATATCATACTTGAAATTGTACCTTTGTTAATATGAAGGATTTAATTATAATTTTAGATTTTGGATCCCAGTACACGCAGTTGATCGCCAGAAGATTGCGCGAACTTCAAGTGTATTGTGAAATTTTACCATTTAACAAATTTTCGGCAGACGACAAAAACGTGAAAGGTGTCATCTTATCAGGAAGTCCATTTTCTGTATTAGATGCAAATTCTCTAGATGTAAACTTGGATTCAATCATTAATAAATATCCAGTTTTAGGAATTTGTTATGGTGCGCAACTTATTGCCCACAAAAAAGGTGGACAAGTATTGAAGTCAGAAAAAAGAGAATATGGGAAAGCTGTTTTGTCCGAAGTTGGACAAGATATACTCTTTGATGGACTAAAAGATAACCTACAAGTTTGGATGTCACATGGTGATTCAATTGAAATTCTTCCTAAAACGTATGAAACTATCGCTTCTACAAAAGATATACCAGTGGCTGCTTACCGCTCTAAAGTGGGTAGTTATACTTATCCAGTATATTGCCTACAGTTTCACCCAGAAGTAACACACAGCCTTCACGGCAGAGAAATATTATCTAATTTTGTTTTCAAAATTGCGGGTTGTAAACCAGATTGGACGCCTTCATCCATCATAGAGGAAAGTATTCGACTTATTCATGAAACGGTCAAAGACGGGGAAGTCCTTATGGGCTTATCCGGAGGCGTTGATTCAACTGTTGCGGCTACTTTGATACATAAAGCAATTGGTAAAAAATTACATTGTGTTTTTATCGATAATGGTTTATTAAGAAAAAATGAATTTCAAGAAGTTTTAAAGTCATATGAAGGCTTAGGCCTCAACATTAAAGGGGTAATAGCTGAAGATTTGTTTTTAGATGCACTAAAAAACGTGTCTGACCCAGAACAAAAAAGGAAAATTATTGGCAAACTTTTTATAGAAATTTTCCAGGAAGAAGCCAAAGCACATCCTTCTATTTCTTTTTTAGGCCAAGGGACCATTTATCCGGACGTCATTGAGTCCGTTTCCGTTCACGGTCCATCCGTCACCATTAAGTCACATCACAACGTGGGAGGTCTACCAGACATATTGCATCTTTCACTCGTCGAACCGCTTAGGATGATGTTTAAAGATGAAGTACGCAGGGTTGGGGAATCTCTTGGACTTCCTGATTCACTTCTGCAACGACATCCCTTTCCAGGACCTGGTTTAGGCATACGGGTATTGGGCGAAATAACGAAAAGCAAGGTGAAATTATGCCAGGAAGCAGATGCCATTTTTATCCATCATCTAAAAAAAGATGGTTGGTATGATAAAGTATGGCAAGCTGGAGCCATTTTATTACCCGTTCAAAGTGTGGGCGTCATGGGCGATGAGAGAACCTATGATTTCACCATTGCCTTAAGGTGTGTCAATTCTGTGGACGGAATGACGGCAGAATGGAGTCATCTTCCTTATGAATTATTAGCTAAAATTTCAAGTGATATTATCAATCAAGTTAAAGGCATCAATCGTGTGGTTTATGACATTAGTACGAAACCTCCCGCAACTATTGAGTGGGAATAATAAATTGGTATTTATTTTGTTTTGTTGGCTCTTCTTTACTGGATGCAGCCGTAAAACCTTTGTAGTAGACTCACCACAAATTATTAAACCTGAAAAGAAACCAAATCCGGATACCACAGATATTGTAAGTATCGATAAAAAAACAAAATCTTTGGACACAATTCAATGGAATGATGTGTCAGAAGCAAATCCTCCCATTAAAACACCAGAAACCAACGTCGATGTACGTGATAAAAACCCAACTGGAACAATAGGAAAGTTTGTCAAAGATCAGTATAATGTAAGATTGCTCATTCCTTTAAATAGTGTTCTCTATAATGAAACCACGTTGACTACCAACAGGTTTGTTCAGTTTTATGCAGGTGTTTTGATGGCATTAGAAGAATTAGAAAAAAAAGGTAGTAAGCTAACCCTTCATGTTACAGACACAGGAACACCCAATTTTAAAATTGCCGATGAGGTAAAATCGATTGAAAATAATCCTCCTGATTTAATCATTGGCCCATTTGAAAGAGAAGATTTAAAATTGATTGCCTCGGAAGCACAAAAACGAGAAATTACCGTGGTATCGCCTTGGCAGACAAGTACTAAAATTACAAAGGAAAATGACTTCTATATTCAGATGAAACCTAACTTAAAAGAACATTTTCTAAAAATAACAGAACATGTGTGCAAACATTACCAGCAAGGTGAAGTAATTGTCATTACACACAATAATCAAGAAGGTGTTTCATGGTACAATTTTTTTAATGATGCTGCCAATAAGTATTCCAATCAAAATAGTTTTTTAACGCACTTTGCTGTTTCCAGCGATAGTTTGGTTTCTCCTAATACAGCTTTTGTCAATCTTTTCAAAACCAAATCTCCTAAAGCAATCATTTTGCCATATTACTCTTATAATGATGAAGCAAAATTGTACTCTGTCATTCGCAGATTAAGTGCCGATAAAGGAATTAATGAAGTAGTAGTTTATGGAATGCCTTTAATGATTGAATCTGAACGAATAGACTATGAATTTTATTCATCACTTAATATTAGGGTGGCCATGTCAGAATTTGTTTATGCGGATGATTATAATGTAAGGCTATTTAAGAGAAAGTTTCTCGATTTTTTTGGCGAATTAGCATCTGTAGATGCCATTAAAGGATACGATGTAATGATGTTTATTGGGCAAAATATGAAACAATATGGATCGAAATTTCAAGAGGCCATTGTACAAGAAAAACAATACTTCCTTCAAACCCAAGTAGAGTTACAGAAAACAATTTCGGATGACAGCAAAAAAAATCCTGGTGAATTTGATTTTTTTGAAAACAAACACATTTTAATTATTGAATTCAAGCAAAACGGATTCCAGATTCTTGAATAAAATGTTAGAAGATTTATTGACCGAAGAAAGAAGAACCAAATTAATTGCAGCTGCTGCAAAAAGTCAGTTAAACGTAACCGTTGTTCTTGAAAACGTTCACGACCCACATAATATCGGAGCCATCTTAAGAACTTGTGATTCTGTTGGAATAAGGGAAATTTACGCATTGTACAATGAACCAAGTAGAAATGCTCAAAAACAATATATTGGCTTAAACAGTGCTTCAGGTGCATTAAAATGGGTAGATGTTCATTTTTTTAGTAACACTCAACTTTGTTTCGAAGCTGTCAAAAAAAAATATGATTTGATTGCTGGTACACATCTATCAAAAAAATCTATTTCATTGTACAGTATGGATTTAAAAAAATCAATTGCATTGGTTTTTGGAAATGAGAAGGATGGTATCACAACAGAAGTACTTCCCTATTTGGATGTTAATTTCATCATACCTCAACACGGAATGGTGCAAAGTCTAAATGTGTCTGTTGCTTGCGCCATTAGCTTATTTGAAATGGCTCGGCAAAGAAATTCAGTAGGAAGTTATGATAACCCATATGAAGAAAAAAACTTCGAAATGAAAAGCACATTTGATAAATTTTTACATAACCACTTCCAAAGTTTAAAGGATAAATAAGGTCATTGGTAGAAAATTTCACCTGTTTAATAGGATGAATTTTACAAGTCGGTACTTTCGTATTATATTTGTGCAAATTTAACCCTAATGCGTTTGGAATTAAAAGAATTATTTGAATTAAAAGGTGATGTCAATGAAAAAGTATTTACGAAATTATTGGAAGCCATAAAAAACAATGCCATCCCAGAGATGGATTATTTGAAGTTTAAAAAATCCTATTTGGGTTTGTGTCAATTAGGCATGGATGAAACTATAGCGGCAAAAAGTGCTTTCGTGACGACAGAAACTATGGGTTTTGACAAAAAAAAGTTATTGCTGAGTGTACAACATTATCAAAATATATTAAAAAAAGAAAAGGAGGCTTTTGCATTAGCTTTAAAAAATCAAATAACGAAAAACGTTGAATCTAAACAATTAGAAACGGAAAAACTACAGACTAAAAAAGTTGAAAATATTACGAAAATAGAAAAGTTAAAAGAAGAGCTCTTGATGATCGAGGATAAGTTAAAGGCAATGCAATCCGACATCCAAGATGTAAGCCAAAAGATTGAAGATACCCGTCAGCAATTTGTGAACACGATCAATTTATTGGAAAAAGAACTTGAACAAGACCTTGAATTATTTCAAAGAATTATTGATTGATTACTTTTTTACCTATTTTTGTTTATTAATATTGTAACCTTATCTTAATTTCAAAAAATCACACAAAATTATGTCAGCTTATCCGGAAACATCATATAAAGCAAAAACCTTTTGGGAAAAGCCCGAGGGTAAAACGGGTGCGTTTTTTCTAATTGCCGCCTTGGGTGGATTAGCCTTTGTGCTTTTCAAATTCAGTGCTCAAATTTTATTAATGTTGCAAAACACCTTGGGTATAGTTGCGTTATTGGCCGTACTTGGTGTTATCATTTATATGGTTTTGGACCCTAAATGGAGAACACTTGTTTCTTATTTTTACAAAAGTGTAATGAGGTGGATTACTGGTGTTTTTGTAACTATTGACCCAATTGGTATTTTGAAAAATTATATCAGTGACTTGGAAAGTAACTTAAGGAAAATGAGTAGTCAATTAGACGGTCTAAGAGGCCAAATGAGAAAACTTATTTCCATGGTGGAAGACAATAACAAAGAGATTAAAACAAACTTAATCATTGCAAAAAAAGCCAAAGAGCAAAACAATGAAAGTGCTATGTTGCTTTCTAGTCGAAAAGCGGCAAGAATGCAAGAAGCTAATGAAAAATATACAGCATTACATTCCAAAATGTCCATACTATACAGAATTCTTTCTAAGATGTACTCCAATTCTGAAATATTAATTGAAGATACAAAAGATCAAGTAAAGGTGAAAGAACAAGAGCGCAAAGCCATAAGAGCAAGCCACTCGGCAATGCGCTCAGCGATGAGTATTATCAAAGGAGATGCAGATAAACGAGCTTTATTTGACCAAGCCATGGAGCATATAGCAGATGATGTAGCTAATAAAGTGGGTGAAATGGAAAGATTTATGGAAATGTCGTCGGATTTTATGAGCTCAATTGATTTACAGAATGGCGTGTTCGAAGAACAAGGTTTACAGATGTTGGAGGAATACGAAAAAAAATCTACCTTACTTCTTTTAGGTGGTAATGAAAAAGTAGACGAAATTTTAGAACTAAAAACACCTGAAACGCAAACAAGAGGAAACAACGGTGACTACGAAGGTTTATTCAATAGTTAAATAAACGATTTAGGAAACCAATATAATAAAAAATGCCTTGCAAAAAGTGAAAATTTTGCGAGGCATTTTATATTTCAAATGATTTTATTATTCTATAGGATAAAATTTCCAAACGAATTGTTCCTAAAAACAAATAGTTAATATTAACCTTTACTCGATAAAGTTGATCCTAAATTCATCTTGAGATGTAGCTCCTTCCAAATAACTAATTTTTATTCTATACAAATCAATACCTTCAACTTTAGCATATGTTCGAATAGCATTAATTCTATTTTTATACAGACTCGTTGTCATGTAGTCGTTAAAAACAGAAATCAATAAGTTCTGATTAGGATTTTCCTTCAAACTTTCAAAGAGTTTGTCAAGAACAACCACCGCCTCATCTTCTAAGACTGCAAATCCAGGTCTAAATTGAACTACTTTGTAATCAGAAGAGATAATCGTGTAACCCGTTGCTTGATTTTCCCCCTGAGCCAAATTCTTTTTTGGTTTTTGTGTGTCATATTGTGGCTTTTCCAATAAATACCCCGACATGAAACCTGGAAGTAATTTAACAATTTGTACAATCTCAGCACTATCATTAACGATAGCTAAGGTTGGTTCTGTATTATATAATACAGGAATTTCTTGGGTTTTTTGAGCTTGTATTGTTGTTGTGTAACAAACTAAACAAATACCCAAAACGATAAAATTTTCAAATTTAAATTTCATGGGAATGAATTAAGGTGAACAATTCTAGTCAATCAAACCCCTTCCTTCTTTCTTTATACTTCCAGACTCATTTAAAGTCTCAAGTAATTTATCAAGTACACCATTTATAAACTCTTTGCTTTTTGATGTACTATAATCTTTGGCCACATCTACGAATTCATTCAGTGTTACTTTTGGGGGAATTGTCGTGCAGAATAAAAGTTCTGCAACGGCCATTTTTAATATAATCATATCAATTACAGCCACACGTTCTGAATCCCAGTTCTTCAACACGGGTTTAATTATATCTAGTAACGCAAAATCCTCGCCAAAAGTTCTCAAAAGTAAAAATTCTCCGTAATCTTTCGTTGCTTCTATCTCGGGATAATAACTTTCAAAGAAATTATCTTCTGCATCAGGAAGTTGTTTCAATATTTTTTTAATAGAACCAACGACAAGCGATTTGTCAGAATCCCAATTAGCAAAATGATCCTCAACAATTTCATTAAACAGCTCGCTGCTCCTACAAAACCTGTATAATTCAAGCAATAATTCAAGGTTTTCCTCCTGGTTTAGGGTTTTTCCAATAGATTGCTGATAAGCCTCACTTTTAGCAAATTCGAAATAAATTGTCCTAAAATGGTCTTGATCGATTTTGCTAGCAAATAGAAATTTTTGATATCTATTATGGAGCTTCTGATTTTTACATAAAAACTGAATCACTTGGTTTTCCCATAAAGCAGGACTAAATATTTTGTCTTGATCAGTAGGAAGATGTTTACCTTTCCTCTTTTCAAAATCTTCAGTAGAAACTTTGGTTATATTTTCAAGAAAATATAGGTTAAACATTAACATTTCATATGTCTCTTCAATTCTTTTCCAGTATTCTTTGACAAGTTGTTCTTTCGTGAGTTCTTCATCACGACTTATAGAATACAAAAGTTGCATAACTTTGATCCTGACACTCCTTCTGCTTAACATATTATTATTAACGTTTTAATAAAAGTTTTCCTAATTTGTAATGCAAAGTAAATAAAAATATTTCATATATCCCTAATATGTATTCATATTAAAAAAAAAGGCTTGAAAAATTTCAAGCCTTTGTCGGGACAGTAGGATTCGAACCTACGACCCCTTGGTCCCAAACCAAGTGCGCTAACCGGACTGCGCCATGTCCCGTATGTTTTATTCCGGTTCCGGTGGGTAAAATGGAAACGCGGTGGAGGGGGGATTCGAACCCCCGGTACCGTTTCCAGTACGACAGTTTAGCAAACTGTTGGTTTAAGCCACTCACCCACCCCACCGTGGATATTATTTTGCATTTTTTACTGCCTTTCTTCTAAGGCGATGCAAAGATATAACAATTAATCAAAATTCAAAGAGTGGGTTTTAAAATTTAAAGTTTTTTTTTATTATCCTTCAGTTTATTAAATTATTTCAAGAAATTAAAATAATATATAATCTATATGTATCTGATATTCTATATAATACATATTTTTAAAATATTAAATTTAATAATTTTTTATAAAATAAATATGTTTGGTACGGGTTTTGCAAATATCTAAAATATTGATATGTAAATTATTATAAATTAATTTTTTTTTTGATATTTTATAAAACCTCCTACAATGTTAAAAATGAGTTCTAGAAGCATCACAATGATTATTTCTTTCACATTGATTATAATTACTCAATTGAAGGCCATTGACAAATCTGTTTTATTTTCTTCCATCAACATAGCTGAAGCAAAAAAAATGGCAAGCCAGGAAGGTAAATTAATATTTATGGACTTTCACGCTAAGTGGTGCAGTCCTTGTAATTGGATGGATCAAACCACTTTTACAGATGAGGAAGTTATCAAAATTCTTCAAGAAGATTTTATCTCTCTTAAAATTGACATCGACAACAAAGAAGGATATGATATCAAAAATCAATACGAGGTAAAATATTTGCCAACCATCTTAATTTTTAATTCCGAAGGTATCATGGTAGAAAGAATTGAAAAAACGGTTACCCCAAGATCGTTAAAAGAAATATTGTTAATCCACAATGAGCCTGTAAATAAAAAAATAGCTAAACATTCGGTCAATTCTACGCCAACCATGGAACAACCTAAAGCCATCAATAGAATTCACCAAAATCCTGAAATGAAGCTCACTGATGAAGAAAAAATGATTTACGAACAAGAGGCTAAAAATAAAAAAATATTCAAGTTACAAGTAGGTGTTTTTGAAAGATACGAACTTGCTGAATCCTTTATTCAAAAACTACATACTACTTTCTTAGAGCCTGTCACTGTAAAAAATGACTATAAAGATGGGAAAATGTTATTTAGAATATGTCTCGGGCAATTTGATACCATGGAAGAAGCTATTCAATTTAAAAAGATGTTGAAAGCTGAAAACCAAATGGAATCTATTCTATATTAATAAAAAAGAATAATATGGCCATAAACCTAATTAAAAATATACATAAAATCTACGGGGTAACTAAAAACAACCCCGCCTTTAAAAAAGGAAAAGATATGTCCGAAGTAGGTGTTATAAAAAACGCCTATTTGTTGTTTGATCAAAAAATCATTTCATTTGGCTCGATGGACGACTGCCCTACCCATGATGGACCCATTATCGACGCTAAAGGTGGTTGTATTTTTCCTTCTTGGTGTGATAGCCATACACACATTGTATATGCAGATAGCAGGGAAGATGAGTATGTCATGAGACTACTTGGCAAATCGTACGAAGAAATAGCAAAGGCTGGAGGTGGAATTTTAAACTCTGCCGAAAAACTAGCCAACAAAGACTTTGAGGATCTTTATCATACTGCTAAATACCGTCTAGATGAAGTGATTCAAACAGGTACTGGCTCCATTGAAATTAAAAGTGGTTATGGACTTAGTTTTGATAGTGAAATTAAAATGCTCAAAGTAATTCAGGCGTTGAAAAAAAATTCTGATGCTGCTATTAAGGCTACTTTTTTGGGTGCCCACGCCATTCCAAAAGAATATAAACATAACCGGGCAGCTTATATCTCACTTATAACAGATACCATGCTTCCTTATGTTGTCGAACACAATCTTGCAGACTATTGTGACGTTTTTTGCGACGAAGGTTTTTTTACTGTAGAAGAAACAGATATTATCTTAAAAAGAGCAACAACTTTTGGTTTAAAAGCTAAAATCCATGCCAATGAATTGGCCAACTCTGGCGGCGTTCAAGTAGGAATTAGAAATAATGCGCTTTCTGTGGACCATTTAGAAAGAATTGGGGCCGAAGAAATCGAAGCATTAAAAAATTCAACAACTATTCCCACTGCACTTCCAAACTGTTCTTTTTTCTTAAACATTCCATTTGCGCCAGGTAGAAAAATGATAGATGAGGGTCTAGGTCTGACATTGGCTTCAGATTATAACCCAGGTTCCAGCCCTTCTGGCAACATGCCTTTACTTTTGTCTATTGCCTGCAACCAAATGAGATTGAGTCCAGAAGAAGCCTTTAATGCGGCGACTATAAATGGCGCTTATGCAATGGAACTCGAAAACGCACAAGGAAGTATAACACCTGGGAAAGCAGCTAATTTTTTTATTACAGAACCTAAGTCCACCTTATCACTTATGATTTATCATTTTGGTAAAAAGCACATTAAGTCTGTTTTTTTAAATGGCCAAAGTCAAATACCCAGTTAATTATATACCTGCAAAAAAATTCTTTACATGAACAGCTTCAGATGGTTTCATTTTACCAGCCAAAATTAATCGGATTTCTCTTCTCCTAATTGCGCTCTCATATAAGTTTTTTTCTTCGTTTGTCAAAGGTTTAATTTGTGGAACTTTTGTTGGAATTCTCGTATCTTTATCCAACGCAACAAATGAAAAGTAGGCATGATTGGACTGTCTAGGATTAGTACCAGGCATTTCCGCTGCATACACTTCAACATACACCTCCACTGACGTATTAAAGGCTCTAGTAACTGTGGCAGTGAGGGTAATTACATCTCCTAACTGGATTGGTTCATGAAAAGAAATATGATCTACTGACGCAGTAACTGCATGACATTCACAATGTCTTGATGCACATATGGCACTGACAATATCCATCCATCTCATCAAGTATCCGCCCATCAAAACCCCAAGTGGGTTGGTATCATTTGGCATAATCAATTCCGTCATGACCGTTCTTGACTCATTGACCATTTTAATTTTGTCCATGCTTTATTTACTATTTATGCTTTAAATGTATTCGATATTAAAAATTCGTTCAAATTTTAATTTTAGCCATTCTTCTACTTCTTTTAAGTCCACTTTTTTACCTAATTCGTTTTCCAATGATGTCACTGTTAAATGATTTTCTTGGATTCCACAAGGAATAATTTGATTAAAATAACTTAATTCCGTGTTAACATTAAACGCAAATCCATGTAAGGTTACCCATCTCGACAAATGAACACCTATCGCACATATTTTACGAAATGACCCTTCTACAACATTATCTTCAATCCAAACTCCCGTGTATTTCGGAATCCTGACACCTTTTATTTTATATTCTTTCAGTACTTGAATAATCACTTCTTCCAATTCCCTTACATACCGGTGAACATCTGTATAAAAGTAATCTAAATCAAATATCGGATAACCGGTAATTTGGCCTGGTCCGTGATATGTTATGTCTCCTCCTCTATTGATCTTAAAAAATTCAACTCCTTGCGCCTTAAGAACCTCTTCTCCTGACAAAAGATTTGAAGTACTTCCACTTTTACCTAAAGTATATACGGGATTATGTTGACACAATAAAAGGTGATGTACCACCTTGATTTCTTCTGATTTGATGTGTCCAGTCAAACCTCTTTTTATATCAATTAAAGATTGATGAAGGGACGTTTGGTAGTCCCAAACCTCCTCATAAGTTTTTCCTTGTATCCATTCGTAGAGAACATGCTGTTTATCCATCATACAAAACAATCTACGTTTTTATCTTGTTTTCACACTGTTAACATAGTTCGATATTTTACATTTTAAGTAAAAAACATTAACTTTGTATATTCTAAAATCATGTGTTATGCAAAAATGTATCTTCATTCTAACACTATTATGTGCGTTTGGTTTTGTAAACTTAACAGCACAAAATCAATCTATCCAAAATTTCACCTTTACAGATATAGATGGGAATGTCCACAATTTATACCAAGATCATCTAGACCAAGGAAAAACGGTTGTTTTAAAATTCTTTTTTACCAGCTGTCCACCTTGCAGAGCAAATGCACCCCACTATCAGCAAAAAAATATGGATTGGGGCAATAACCAACATGATACAAGATTTATGGAATTGTCCATTTTAACGAATGATGACAATACCAAAGTTAGAAACTATAAAAACACATTTGGGATGACCGTAATTTCTGCGGGTTCGGATGGAGATGCGGATGCCGTAACAGACATCTTTAAAAGTGGTATATATGGCCCTTGGTATGGAACACCTTCATTTGCCGTTATAGCGCCTAACAGAACATTGTATTACCCAATATTTTTTGATGAATTGGAAGGGGCTATAGAAGCTACAGGAGCTATTAAACCTGGAAATAACATACCTGATCCTACAGTTGTACAATTAAACCTTACGGCCAATATACCAAATCTAACAGAAGGTAGCATTAGATTTTACATGAAATCATCAAGCGTATCTACGCCAAAGTATGAAATTACTAAAAACAGTCAAGGTGTTTATACTTTTGATTATCCGAGCGATAATTTTCCACGTGTAGACAACCCTGAAGTGTATATGGAAACGAATGCTTCAGCCTATCACTCTACTATTAATTCGATTGATTTAATCGCTATTCAAAGGCATATATTAGGCAGTAAACCATTTACTTTACCTGAGCAAACTTTAGCTGCCGATGTGAATGGAGATACCAAGATAAATTCGATTGATTTAATCAACATTCAAAAAGTTATTATAGGTTCGTTAGTGCAATTCCCAAATCAGGTAAAAAGTTATAAAAGTATACCTGAAAAGTTGACCGTGAATGAAAATAGTGGGCAAACCATCATTCTCCCTTTTAAAGTGGTTAAAATGGGTAATATTCAATAAGGAAAACACATGTTAATCCTATTCATTACTAGTTGAAACATGTTAAATGGAATTTTTAGCTGCTCAGTTTCTCTAAAAAATTCAGCTAAATATTTATGTTGGTTCGACCTTTTTTCCAATGGTTTGAATGATGACATATAATGCAAAGGATCCTATAAGAAACAAGGCAAAATTAAACCAAAAGCCAAGATTTATCCAAGCAGAAAGAAAAGATAATATCAAGGAAACCCCTCCTACTGTCATGGCATAAGGCATTTGTGTTTTGACATGATCAAGGTGATTACAATCTGATGCCAGGGAACTCAAAATAGTTGTATCTGAAATAGGCGAACAATGATCTCCAAATACAGCTGCGGCTAATACTACAGAAATAACATGGATAATGTGGTTTAAAGTTTCTGCTTGATCAAGGCCAGCATCCATACAAACAGCATAGGTTGCGGGAATGGCAATAGGATAAAAAATGGCCATTGTACTCCAACTAGAACCTGTTGAAAAGGCAATCAAAAACGATAATATAAAAACAAGTGACGGCATAAAAATTGGCGACACATTGCCCGCAATCGCAAGACTGATAAATTCAGCCGTATGAAGCTCGTGAGTGACGGAAGCCAAAGCCCATGCCAAAACTAAAATTAATAATGCCGGTAGCATGGTTTTAAATCCGACCGTGACCCAATGCATTGTATGAAATAATTTCATTGACCTATCAGCTAAGGTTAGAATAATGGCTACAATTAAACCGCTTAAACTAGCCCATAACAAAGATACATAGCTGTCAGCCGAACCAATTATTTTACCTAATTTAACAAAAAAACCTTGTTCGCCTTGAGGCAACACATCGTTGAGCTTTGTCCAAATCACCCCCCAAGAAGATAAACCTCCGGAAGGAAACAATTCGTTGTATTGAGCCGTAAATCCAGTTTCTAGCAGGGCAAAAATAGTGACAAACACAACAGTTAACACAGGAATAGCTGCCTTACCCCAGTGAATAGCTGCACCTTTTACGGGGCTTAAATCCTCCATATTGGGTTCGTCTTCATTATCTTTTGAAGCACTACTGACTTGACCAGTTTCAGCCCTCCTTTCAGCAGTCAACATAGGTCCATATTCTTTCCCTGTATAAATGATTAGTATAATAAAAATGAGGGTCAAAAATGGATAATAAGAGTATTGAAGTGATGAAAAAAACAAGCCATAAGGTGAATAATCACCATCTATTTGAATATTCGCCATTCCACTTTGAATATAAGTCAACTGAGCTCCAATCCATGTTGTAATGAATGCTACCGCAGCTATTGGTGCAGCTGTACTATCCACAATATAACTTAATTTTTCTCTAGATACTTTAAATTTGTCCGTAATAGGTCGCATAGTATTGCCTACAACTAAAGTATTGGCATAATCATCAAAAAATATAATGACACCTAATAACCAAGTAACAAATTGGCTACTCTTTTTGGTTTTAGCATAGACTGAAAGTTTTAGTACGACACCAGCCATTCCCCCGTTTTTAGAAATTAATGCCACCATTCCTCCAATTAACATAGAAAAAACAATAATAGAGACATGTCCTGAATCACTCAGTGCTTTGACAACATAAACTTCGACAACTTGCCATATGGAATGAATAAAATGAAAAAATGAGTCTATTCTCAAGCCGCCCAAAATAAATACACCTGACCAAATACCTAAAAACAAAGAGAGTAAAACTTCCTTTAATAGTAGAGCGCACAATATGGCCACAAGAGGTGGAACAATAGATAAAATGAAAGGAATTTCTGTCATTCGATGGCCCTTCATTTCGTTTTTGGAAATATGATAAAGGTGATACTTATTTTGTACTTTGAATAAAAATAATTTGCCTTTTTTATCCACCTTTTCGGGCAAACTTGCTAAGCCATTTTTGCATACTACATTGTGATTAGTTCCATTCAAATGAATGTTGGTTATACCATCTTTTTCACATTTTATATAAAGATTGTCATCTTGGGTAACAAATAAAAGGTTTAATAAACTAAAGGTATCGTTACCTTGTTCAACATTAGACAACGAACTCATGTCTCCGGTCGGGCTTTCCTGACTAAAAATATTCGATGCTCCTAATAAAAATAATATGCAAATGCAATATTTCATGAATAAATTAATTTGTAAAGACATTACAGACATATTAAAAAATTTAGAACGGAAAGTTAATTGTTTTTTACAAATGAAGCTATTTTTATTCTTATTCCTCTACCTCTTTTTACTTTCCGAATTAAATAGCCAAGACTATTCATTAATGAAAATTCCATTTTTTAAAAGTCAAACTGCCTTACAATTCCCTACAACAGGTGGTTTAAAAAACGCTATGTTTTCAAACATTGATTTCAACAATGATGGGAAAAAAGATTTATTTGTATTTGACAAAGAAGGCGAAGTTATATCTCCTTTTCTTTATACAGGCACTCAAAATGAAGTAGCTTACCAGTATGCACCTGAGTATATTATTAATTTTCCAAAATTAAAAAACTTTGCCATGTTGGTTGATTTCAATCAGGACGGAGTGGAAGATATTTTTACCGGTGGTGAGATTCCTTCCACCATTGAAGTGTACAAAGGAAAAAGAATTAATAATGACTTATCATTTGATTTAGTTACCTTTAGTTTTCCTGGTAGTTTGGGTAATTTTTTACAAATTTTTCAAAATGGATTCAGCCAAGTATACATAAGTTCTATAGATATTATGGCCGTTGTTGACGTAGATTTTGATGGTGATATTGATATATTATCATTTCCTCCAGCAAGTGACAAATTAACCTTTTATGAAAATGTTTCTGTTGATGAAGACCTTCCAATAGACTCATTAAAATATCGCATAAACACATCTTGTTGGGGAGGATTTAAAGAAGATGAATTTTCAGCCAGTGTTTTTTTTAGTAGTTCTCCATCAGATTGTTACAATTTTACTGAGCCAGGAAAAGGCGAAATAAGACATAGTGGTAGTACCAGTCTTTTATTGGACATAGACGGTGATCAAGATATGGATTTATTGTTGGGCGATTTGACCAATGAACACATTAAATTATTGTATAACCATGGCGACAAGAGTCGTGCTTGGATAAATTCAGCAGATCACACTTTCCCTTCGAGTAATGATGCCGCTAAACTACAGGTTTTTCTTGCCGCATACCATGTCGATGTCAATAATGATGGAGCTAGAGATTTAATCATTACACCCAACGATAGAAATGACAGTGAGCGAGAAAAACATATATGGCTTTATATTAATCATGGCTTGGATAATAAACCCGATTTTCAATTATTCACAAAATCTTTTTTATTGGATCAAACGATATCATTGGGTTCTGGTAGCCACCCTTGTTTTTTGGATTACAATGGCGATGGCTTGATAGACCTTTTAATCGGTGGAAATGGTGTCATTCAGGCAGATGGGTCAAGAAGGACATGGCTTGAATTGTATTTGAATACAGGTACTGGAAATGCCCCAGCATACACAATAGAAGATGATGACTTTCTAGAATTTTCAAAATTTGCTAACCCTGTTCTCAGACTAGCACCCACTGTCGGTGACTTAGATGGAGATGGGGACGTAGACCTTATGATTGGTGAATTTTTTGGCAATTTATTTTATTTTGAAAATTTGGGTGGTGTTGGAAATCCTATGAATTTCGAACCTAGGATATATCCTTATAAAGATATTTTTATTGGAAATAATTCTAAACCCTCTTTGTGGGATTTAAATAAAGATGGACTAAAGGACATCATTATCGGAGAAGTCAACAATGAATTAAATTATTTTCAAAACATAGGTACTATTGGAAATCCAACGTTTAATATTGACGTTTCAGAATTGCCCAATACCCGTAACCTTGGCCTTTTATTTAGTGGCCAAAGCAATTATTTTACGGAATCTGGAGCACCTTTTTTTGTTGAAACGATAGAAGCAGATCTCCTTTTTTTTGGTAGTCAAGGCGGACAACTAAAAATATATAATGTTCACCAAGATCCAACCCAGTTATTTGAAAAATTAGATGACCATGTTGGCTTCATCCATGTTGGTACCCGAATAGTTCCTTCAATGGCAGATATTGATATGGATGGATATTATGAATTGGTTTTGGGTAATGAACGTGGAGGAATTACTTTTTACAATACCCCATTCCAACTTAAAACGGTTTCATCCGATGAGGAAAACCAATCAGACCCATTAAAAATATATCCAAACCCTGCTTATAATTTTGTTTTAATTCCAGATGAAGAAGGAATTAAAGTTACAGTATTCGATGCAAATTCCGTAGAATTAAATTTGCCTTTACATGGTAGAGAACTAGATGTAAGCCGATTAGCCGCAGGCGTTTATTTTATTCAATTACAAACTGTTTCGAAACAAAATATTTACAAACTAATTGTCGTTAGGTAGGTGACTTACGTCAAATCAGTTATTATGCTTATATTTGTTCATAAAATTTATTCATATTTCTATGATTAAAAAGATAATTACATACTGCATTATTTTTATTCCATCATTTATATTTTGTCAAGAATCAATAAATGAGTTTGTCATTTCGTATCATGGGAAAGATATTCAACAGTTAAGTAATGAGGCAAATCTTCGCGCTTCATTAAGAAATGAAGCTGCAGTACAAATATCACCCATTTCTCCCCTAAGTGACAATCATCTTTTCCATATCATAACAGATGTAGAAAATAATGAAAGTTGGTTTGAATTTTTTAAATCCCATAGAGATATTAATCTAATAGAAAAAAAGACACAATTAGAGTGGCGTAATACAAGACCCAACGACCCCAGGTTAAATGATCAATGGTACCTTGACAATATTCGAGCATTTGATGCTTGGTCCATCACCAATGGTGGAAAAGATTCTAGTGGAAGGCAGGTGGTCATCGCTGTCATTGACGATGGTTTTATGGTAGGTCATGAGGATTTTTCAAATATTTTTTATCAAAATAAAGCAGAAAATCCTTCGGATAACATGGACAACGATGGCAATGGATATACCGACGATTTTATGGGCTATAATTTTGTTTTGGGGAATGGAAACATAACACCTGAAAGACATGGAACCAACGTAATTGGTGTATTGGGCGCTCGAGGAAATAACAGTATAGGGATTTCAGGACTAAATTGGAATGTTACTATTTTGCCTATTGTCATTCCTTCAAGTTCCTTAGGCGTGGAACAGGCTTTGGAATATGTTTATACGATGAGAAAATTATACGATGCTACAAATGGCGCTAAAGGTGCTTATATAGTGGCGGTAACCTATTCTGGTGGAATATCCAAGAGATTTGCATCTAGTTTTCCAATATGGTGTGGTTTGTATGACAAACTCGGCAAAGCGGGAATATTAAGTATAGGTGCTACGACAAATCAAAATGACAATGTAGATGAAGTAGGAGACATTCCTTCAACCTGTCCTAGTGAATATTTGATTGTTGTCACTAATTCAAATAAAAATGATGTTAAAGTTAGAGATGCTGGTTATGGCCCAAATCATATCGATTTAGCAGTTCCAGGAGATCAAATACTCACTACAACCAACGCAGCAAATAAATATTCTTTTGAAACCGGAACTTCTCTTTCCGCTCCAATATTAGCTGGAGCTGTTTCTTTGTTATTTTCAGCAAACTGTGAAGCATTTCATTCTTTTTACGATTCAAAACCAGATGAAGCTGTGTTATTAATCAAACGAATACTGATGAATTCTGGCGATGAAGCTTTTTACCAAAATGGAAATGTAAATGCTCCTCTAGATGAAGTAACGGTTTCAGGAAAACGTTTGAACATTCTAAATGCATTGGATTCTTTACGAGTCGCATTTAATGATTGTATTGCAGGACTTATTCCAAAAGTTCCGCTAACCTTATATCAAGTACATGTTGATTTTACAAAATCCGCCGTACTTAAATTTAGAACATCCTCTTCACAAAATATTCATTTAGTTGTTTCAGACATTTTAGGTCGAGTCATATTTCAAGAGGATATTACGCCACAAGTTGATAAAACCATTTATTATCCCATAAACTTAGAAACAAATGTGGGTATTAGCGCCCAATATTTAGTGATTGGCCTATCACAAGGAAAAGAAAAAGTCGGAAAACTATTATTTTATCCAAGATAAATAAAACATGTCAATAACAGTAGAATTAGCCCAATTAAGACAAGAATACTCCAAACACGAGTTGGATGAAAATGTCATTCATGTCAATCCATTGGAGCAATTTAAATTATGGATTAGTGAAGCATTAAACGCACAAGTCATCGAACCAAATGCGTTTATACTTTCCACAATTGGCGAAGATGGTTTCCCTGCAGCAAGGGTAATGTTATTGAAGGAAGTGGATACATCAGGCTTTGTTTTTTACACCAATTATACTAGTTCTAAGGGAAAAGATATTCAAAACAACCCTGTAGGAAGCATGACCTTTCTTTGGCTTGAATTACAGCGTCAAGTGAGGATCAAAGGTCGATTTGAGAAGGTAAGCCGACAACAATCTTTGGAATATTTTCAATCTAGACCATTTGATAGTCAGATAGGAGCATGGGTTTCACCCCAAAGTTCTGTGATTCAAAATAGAGCTGTACTCGACCAAGAGTTTGAGCAACTCAAGAAAAAATATAAAGGAGAAGACAAATTGCCTTTGCCAGATCATTGGGGAGGATACAAATTAATTCCTGTAGAAGTTGAATTTTGGCAAGGTAGAATGGGTAGATTGCATGATAGAATTAGATACCACAATGTAGGTGAAGGGGTATGGACAAAACAACGGTTGGCGCCTTAAAAATAGATTTTATCCAAGATGAATATCAACCTTAAACAAATACTTTTTTTCATTTTTACTTCTTTACTAATAAGTTCTATCTCTATGGTTAGTTACCATACTTTTTTAATGAAAAATATTCAAGTTTATGTTGAAAAAGAGCAACAAAAAATTATCAGGGTCGCAGAAAATGAGTTATTATGGAGTGACAAAGTGAGAGATTTGTTTTTATCTTCCTCGCCAACTTCTTTTATAGTTGCCGCTCAAAAAGGAAGAGAAAGTGTTGTTTTTATTCGTGGGAAAAAACCAAAAGATTCATTTTCGCTATCCAGTTTCCATCAATCTGGGTCTGGCGTTATCGTTTCATCAGATGGATACATAGTAACAAACCATCATGTAGTGGCGCAATTTGACCAAATCGAAGTTGTTCTATCCGATAAAAGAACTTTTATAGCTGAACTAAGAGGTTACGACGAAAATACCGACTTGGCTTTGTTAAAAATCGAATCAGATAATATTCCTTATTTAATTTTAGGGAATTCAGATTCATTACAAATTGGAGAATGGGTATTGGCTGTAGGTAATCCTTTTAATTTGCAATCAAGTGTAACTGCTGGTATTGTAAGTGCTAAAGCAAGAAATATTAATATGTTGGAAAGCCAAGGTATTGAATCCTTTATACAAACTGATGCAGCAGTCAATCCAGGAAGTAGTGGTGGCGCCTTGATTAATACGAATGGACTATTAATGGGAATTAATACGGCTATAATCAGTGAGAATGGGAGTTTTGAAGGATTTTCTTTTGCCATCCCAGCTAACGTTGTGAAAAAAATTGTAGAAGATTTAAAAGAGTTTGGCGTTGTTCAGCGTGGTTGGCTTGGCGTCGAAATCGAAGATGTAGATGCGGAAGTGGCTAAAAGATTACATATGTCATCCATTGAAGGAGTTCTTATTAGTTCTGTTTCAAAGGATGGTGCTGGACAAGTCGCAGGATTGCAAAAAAACGATGTTGTATTGAAGATAAATGATAATAAAATCCACAATACCGCTGAATTTATGGAAAATATATCGAGGTATCGACCTTCAGAAGAAATTCGAATAGAGTTGTTGAGAAAAAATAACCAGATTTCCGTCAAAGCTGTTCTTAGAAACCATTTAAATTCACTTGACCCTATTGCTGTATATAAAACAGGAGTTTTACAAAAATTGGGTATAGAAGTCAGAAATCTAGATGCCCTTGAAAAAACACTTTTTGGTAAACAAGGGGTTTTAGTAGTTAGTGTCCAACAAGGAAGTCCTGTATTTAATTCGAAACTCGAGCCAGGGTTTATTATTCAATCCATGGATGGTATTGTGGTTAAAAATGCTGCCAGTTTAATGGAAAGTCTTCAATCCAAACTGGGTGAAGAGATTGTATGGGAGGGAATCTACAAAAATTTTCCTGGAACATATCCTTACGTTTTTAGACTCCCTGAATAGGCATTTTTAGTCACAATTGGTTGATTTCTTTTGTAATAGAATTGCTTTTCACCTTCTTTTTATTTAGAATAATTCTAAATAAATGTATTATAAAAAGAATAGCCCATAAACCTACTTAAAGAACACTACGAAATCATAAATTTGCACGATTTTTTAAAATGATAAAATTTTAAGATTGAAAACATTATCCAATCAATCCATTATCGCTGTACTATTGATTTTACCATCAAGTCAGCTTTTTTCACAAAGTAGTTCGTCATCAGGCAATACATTATTACTAACAGGATTAGTCATCGTAAGTGTGATATTAATACTTTGGGCTTTGTTAACATTGGCCAATAATTTAATGCGAATTGAAGCTGCCAAACATGGTTTAGACACTATGAAATCAAATTTTAGTGTTTTTCCTGGCAAGTCGGACTTATTTAAAGGCAATCCCAAGTTTACTGATGGTTTTCCTTTTGTTAAACTAAAAAAAGGGTTTGACATTACACTTGACGGCGAACCGACAAAATCGCTTGATTCGCCAAAAGTCAATAGATTTGCCATTCAACCAACCGACTTTTTAGGGATGTCACCTATTCCAAAAGTAACGGTGGAAATTGGTCAAAATGTAAAAGCTGGTGATGTATTATTTTACGATAAAAAAAGAGAAGATATATTTTATGTTTCTCCAGTAAGCGGTGAGGTAGTTGCTGTCGAAAGAGGCGAAAAAAGGGTGATCAACAATGTAATCATTTTAGCAGATAAACAAGTTCAATACAAAAGTTTTACATTGCCCAATATTGAAAAGGACTCCAGGGAGACCTTAGTGGCATTCTTGAAATCTTCGGGATTATGGCCTTTTATCAATGAAAGACCTTTTGATAGGGTTCCTGATGGACAAAAAATTCCAAGCAATATCTTTATATCGACCTTTGATTCTGCTCCTTTAGCTCCAGATTTAAATTTTATTATTGAAGGACAGGAAAAAGCATTCCAAAAAGGTCTTGATGTTCTTCAAAAACTAACGTCGGGTCAAGTTCATCTTGGTTTGGACGGACGTGATAAAAACAATCCACCTCACCCTATTTTTGTGAATGCAACAGGTGTGGTAAAAACATTTTTTGCAGGAAAACACCCTTCCGGGAATGTTGGTATTCAAATACACCACACCAAACCTATCAAACCTGGTCAAACAGTTTGGACTTTAGGCATCCAAGGTGTAACAACCATTGGAAATATGTTTTTAGAAGGAAAATTTATGGCAGAAAGAATAGTAGCTATTTCTGGTATTGAGGTAAAATCACCACAATATGTAAAAACATTCCAGGGATGTCATGTAGGTGAAATTTTGAAAGATAATATCCACAATGATCAAGCTAGAATCATTTCTGGAGATGTTCTGAGTGGAAAACAAATAAGTTTAGACGGATATTTGGGTTTTAACGATGATCAAATTACCACCATTAAAGAAGGTAATGAATACGAATTGTTTGGGTGGTTACTACCAATTAAACCTAGACCTAGTATTTCAGGAACTTTCCCTAACTTTTTATATCCTGACCATAAATTTGAAGCAGACACCAACACACATGGTGAAAAAAGAGCGCTCGTTGTCACGGGACAATACGAAGAAGTTTTGCCAATGGATACCTTTCCACAACATTTGATTAAATCAATCATCACCAATGATTTAGAACGAATGGAAGGTTTGGGTATTTTAGAACTCACTGAAGAGGATGTGGCTCTATGCGAATTTGTGTGCACCTCAAAAACACCCGTTCAAAAAATACTAAGACAAGGCCTAGAAGCTTTACAAGAACAATCCTAAACAAACATAAAATCTTTAAATAGATGAGTTTATTAAATTTTTTAAAACGAATCGAACCAGACAAAAAAAACAGCCCGTTTTTGCACACTCTGTTTGATGGCTTTTTTACTTTTGCCTACGCACCGAATACAGTAAGCAAAGATGGGGTTCACATTCGGGATGGTATGGATTTAAAGCGTCTGATGGTTCATGTTGTTATAGCCATGCAACTATGTTATGTCTTTGGTACTTACAATATTGGGCATCAACATTTTGTGGCTGCCGGAGAATATTTAGGTTTTTTGGAGGGCTTTCACCTTAAACTAGCTCATGGTTTAATTCTAATGCTACCTGCTTTCATTGTAACAAACATAGTTGGTCTAGGAATCGAATTTTATTATGCGGCGAAAAAAGGTCATGGAATTGAAGAAGGTTTTCTTGTTTCAGGTGCCCTAATTCCATTAATTATGCCTCCTGATTTACCAATATGGATTCTAATACTCGCAGTAGCTTTTGCTGTTATCATAGGAAAAGAAGCTTTTGGGGGAACTGGTATGAACATCTGGAATGTGGCTCTACTTGCTAGGGTATTTGTCTTTTTTGCTTATCCATTGACAATAGCTGGAGACCAATGTTGGATTTCAGGTTTTGATAAAATTGTTGGTGGAGCCTCGGCCAATTATGGTTGGTGGCATACTGGATTTTTTAACACCATATTTGAATGGATGGGACTGAACACCTTTGATTTGGCTACTAAAGTGGTAGATGGTTTCAGTGGAGCAACACCCTTGGCCTTAGCGTATGAAGGGGGTTGGGAAAAAGTAACACAAGTGTTTTCTCAAAGTCAAATGATGTGGGGTACAATACCTGGATCTGTGGGTGAAACAGGTAAAATATTTATTGTGATAGGTGCTTTATTATTAATTGTAACCAAAGTAGCTAGTTGGAGAATTATGGTCAGCATGCTTTTGGGATTGATAGCCACAAGTTTCCTTTTAAATGCAATCGGATCAACCCCTTTTTTAACCGTTACTTGGTCTCAACACTTACTGATGGGCTCGTTTCTTTTTGCCATGGCATTTATGGCGACAGACCCGGTTACAGCAGCATCTACTAATAGAGGGAAATGGATTTATGGATTTCTTATAGGGAGTATTGGCTTAATCATTCGAGTAATGAATCCTGCCTATCCTGAAGGATGGATGTTGGCTATATTATTGTTGAACACTTTTGCCCCAACTATTGATTATTTTATTTTGGAATCGAACATTAAAAAAAGATTAAATCGTGCATAGTACATCATATATCATCAGATTTACCCTTGTGATGACTTTTATAGTGGCGTTGGTATTATCACTTTTGGTATCAGGCCTAAAAGAAACACATACAGAAAATGAATCTGTTTACAATAAAAAAGGTATTCTATCAGCTGTTTCTCTCCAATTGGGGAAAAATATTGATGCGATGACCAATACAGAAGTACAGGATTTATTTACCAATAAAATCCAACAAAAAGTAATCAATATGAAAGGGGAATTATTGACTCCAGAACAAATAAAAGCGGCCACAGGTTACACTTCAGCTGTAGATATTGATTTTGGAAAAGAAAGTAAAAAACCTGAAGCAGAACGAGTATTACCTGTATTTACTTTTAAAGCCGATGACAACAAAGAATATAATATTTTGTATGTCAGAGGAAAGGGACTTTGGGATGAAATTTGGGGCTACATTGCCTTTGAGCAAGACTTAAACACTATTTCGGGACAAGCATTTGACCACAAAGGAGAAACCCCTGGTTTAGGCGCAGAAATAAAGGATAATAAAAATTGGTATATGCAATTTACAGGTAAAAAATTGTATAATAAAGAACAAAAATTCACCTCCGTTTCTGTAGTAAAAGGAGGAATAAAAAATCCTGATCACCAAGTAGATGCTATTTCTGGTGCAACCATAACTGGAAATGGTGTAGATGAAATGATGAAAAGAGGATTAAAATACTATGAACCTTATATATTAAAAAATAAAAAATAAATTATGGCTGAAGTACAAACACTCGTTAAAAAGGAGGATTCCGTTTTTACTTTTGGTAAGGCTGAAAAAAAGTTAATTACAGATCCTATTACGGACAACAACCCTATTACCATCCAAGTATTGGGAATTTGTTCTGCGCTTGCAGTGACCACATTGGTAACCAAAGCTATAGTCATGGGAATTGCAGTGGTTTTTGTCACTGCTTGTGCTAACTTATTTACTTCCTTACTTAGAGAATATATTCCTAAATCCATAAGGATGATTGTTCAATTAGTTATCATCGCTTTTTTAGTTACTGTGGTAGAATTAATTCTAAAAGCCGTTAATTACCCTATTTGGAAAGAATTATCAGTTTTTATTGGATTGATTATAACTAACTGTATTATTATGGGAAGGTTGGAGGCTTTTGCCTTAGCAAATAAGCCTTGGAAATCATTCCTCGACGGAGTAGGCAACGGATTGGGATACGCCGTTATACTTGTCTTAGTGGCGGCTGTCCGAGAGCTATTTGGCAAAGGATCCTTGATGGATTATAAAATTATTGGACAAAGTTCAGAATATGCTTTAAATACGCTAGATATTTCATGGTTGAGCTGGTATGCACCCAACAATTTAGCCATTTTATCTCCTGCCGCTATGTTTATAATTGCCATCATCATTTGGGTTCAACGAAGTAGGAATCCAAAATTAGTTGATATTTCGTAATAATTTTAAAGATATACAAATGAGTGATCTTATCAATATATTTATAAAATCAGCCTTTATTGAAAATTTGGCTTTGTCTTACTTCCTAGGAATGTGTTCATTTTTGGCTGTTTCCAAGAGTGTAAAAACAGCCATAGGATTAGGGCTTGCTGTTATATTTGTGCAAGGTATAACTATGCCAATTAACTGGTTGATTGACACCTACCTTTTAGGAGAAAAAGGTCTGTTGGGCATGGATCTGACTTTCTTAAGGTTTATCATATTTATTTCGACCATTGCTGCATTGGTTCAATTAGTTGAAATGGTGGTTGAAAAATTTTCTCCTTCTCTTTACAATTCATTGGGAATTTTCTTACCGTTAATCACGGTAAATTGTGCCATTTTAGGAGGTTCATTATTTATGATATCTAAAGAATACAACTTCACCCAATCACTTTCTTTTGGTTTGGGTGGAGGAATGGGTTGGGCGTTAGCCATTGTTGCCATTGCAGGTATTCGTGAAAAATTAGCGTATTCCAACGTTCCTCCAGCACTGAGAGGATTAGGAATGGCATTTTTCTTAACTGGTCTCATGGGAATGGCATTTATGGGATTGATGGGTATTGACCCCGCAACATTTAAATAATAATAAAAATACATAAGCAATGTTTGTTGTATTATCTATAGTTGTATTTTCTGTCATCATTTTAGGTTTATCCTATATGCTTATTTATGCCAGAAAAAAATTAGTTCCTCAAGGTGAGGTTAAAATCATCGTTAACGGCGATGAAGACAACCCCATTATGGCACAACCTGGCTCTTCACTTCTTTCAACGTTGGGAGACAGTCAGATTTTTCTTCCGTCGGCATGTGGTGGTGGTGGTACTTGTGCTATGTGTGAATGTCATGTTTATGAGGGTGGCGGTGATGTTTTACCAACGGAAATGAACCATTTAACCAGAAAAGAAGCTGCCGAAGGTTTAAGGCTTTCTTGTCAAGTTAAAGTGAGGCAAGACATGAAAATTGGTATTCCTGACGAAATTTTTGGAATTAAAAAATGGGAATGTGAAGTTGTTTCCAATTACAATGTAGCTACGTTTATAAAAGAATTTATCGTTAAACTACCTGAAGGAGAAACGCTTGACTTCCAAGCAGGTGGTTATATTCAAATAGATGTTCCACCATGTACCGTTGACTACAAAGACATCGATATCACAGCACATCCAAAATACCACGATAGACCTGACAAATTTCAAGAGGACTGGGATCAAAATAAAATGTGGGGCTTAAAAATGGTCAATGACGAAACTATTTTTAGAGCCTATTCCATGTCAAATCACCCGGCTGAAGGTAATATTGTGTCACTTACTATTAGGATTGCTACTCCGCCTTTTAAATTTAAAACGGGTGCTGATGGTAAAAGAGTTTGGGATGGCTACGAAGCAGTCAATCCTGGAATTTGTTCTTCTTTTGTTTTTGGTTGTAAGCCTGGTGATAAAGTAACCATCTCAGGACCTTATGGTGAATTTTTTATTAAACCAACAGCAGCTGAAATGTTGTACATAGGTGGTGGTGCCGGAATGGCCCCGATGCGTTCACACCTTTACCACTTGTTCCAAACTGTAAAGACTGGAAGAAAAGTAACTTTCTTTTACGGGGGACGAACAAAAAAAGAATTATTCTACATTGAGGAATTTAGAGAAATTGAAAAAAAATTCCCCAACTTTAGATTTGTTGTTGCCTTAGACAATCCACTACCAGAAGATAATTGGCAATTAAAAAAAGACATTAATGATCCTCAAGGAGACGGATTTAAAGGATTTGTTCACAATGTAGTAATTGATGAATTCCTAAGTAAACACGAAGCCCCTGAAGAGATGGAACTATACTTTTGTGGACCTCCCATGATGAATCAATCTGTCTTAAAAATGGCAGACGACTGGGGCATTCCTGAAGAAAATGTCGCATTTGACGATTTTGGAGGATAGAAATATTCTAGATAAAAATACAAGGGTTTCCATTTCGGAAACCCTTTTTTTATGCCCAAAATCATGGGCTGCTATTCAATAAATGTATTATCTTGACATCTTTATTTCACGATATATTGTTTTTTAAATAACAAACTAGATTGTCATATTCAGTAAATAAAATAAACATATGGATTGGTATATTTTTCAAGTTATCGTCATTGGTGCCATTTGTGGTTATGTAGCCAGCCGGATATTAGGGGGCGATGGCTTTGGCTTACTAGGCAATATTTTTGTTGGAGTTGTAGGTGGTTGGATTGGCAATGAGCTTGTCAAACACTATTCTTTTAATCTCCCGGGTGGTATTGTAGGAAGGCTTATTTGTACAATTGGTGGAGCAATCATATTAATTGTATGCCTTGAATTACTTAAAAAACTGATGGGTACAAGCAATAGGAGCAAACGTAGGTAATGAAAATAGAACGTTCATTTTTTGGGTTAATGGACAAACAGGTTATTGAAAAAATTTCAATGACCAACAAAAACCAACAAGTTGTCGAAATTATAAATTACGGAGCTACCGTTCATTCCTGGATAACAAAAGACAAAAATGGAGTTTTTAGAGAACTCTTACTTGGAAAAGACGAAATGGAAACTTATCAAAAGGACAATCCCAATTTTGGATGTGTGGTCGGTCGATATGCGAATAGAATACAACATGGACGCTTCAATTTGCTTGGAATCGATTACAATGTAAGTAAAAACTTACAAGGTCATCATCTCCATGGTGGTTTTTCTGGCTTCGGCAAAAAGGTTTGGAATATTGAGGGAGTATATGAAAACGAAGATAAGGGTTATCTTATTTTGACGTACCTTAGTCCTCATCTTGACGAAGGATTTCCGGGCAATTTAAAAGTCAAACTAACTTTTTCATTTTCTGAAGAAAATGAATTGTCAATTCTACACGAGGCTATGAGTGACCAGGACACTATATGTAATCTTACGAATCATTGTTATTTTAATCTTGGAGAAACCAACCATGTCTTAGACCATTATTTGATGATTGACGGAAATTATATTACCGAAACCAATCAACAGTTAATTCCAACTGGAAAATTATTGGATGTAAGTCAAACTCCTTTTGATTTTACATCCTTCAAGATGATAGGGGCTCGTATTAACGATTCAAATGAGTTGTTAACTTATGGAAATGGGTATGATGTCAATTACGTATTAAACCCTAGAAATAAAAAACATCCTAAACCTAGTGCACATCTTTTTTCGCAAAAAACTGGCATACACTTAGAAGTGTTTACCAATAAGCCTGGTCTACAACTATATACAGGTAATTGGCTTGAATACATAGTCGGTAAAAACAAAGAAGTTTATGTAAAACATAGTGGGATTTGCCTAGAACCACAATTTTATCCAAACAGTCCAAATCATCCGGATTTTCCCACTGCAACCCTAATTAAAGGTAAAAACTACCATCATTTGCTTCAATATAAAGTGTACATACAATAAAAAAGGAGAAAATATCGCTATTTTCTCCTTTAAAGTCTTTATAAAAATTTCAACTTATTTTTTTACTGGGGCTTCCATTAACTCAAAAAATTGATCTAGTTTAGGAAGTACCAATATTTCTGTTCTTCTATTTTGAGCCCTACCCGCTGCGGAAGTATTGCTGCTTTTAGGTACAAATTCCGCTCTACCTCCAGCCGTCATCCTTTCAGGTGCGACCTTGTATTTGTTTTGTAGAGTTCTTACCACTGCAGTGGCTCTTTTCGTACTTAAATCCCAGTTGTCCGATACACAATCAGAAGCCATAGGAACGTTGTCCGTATGACCTTCAACTAAGATGTCTAGGTTTTTTTGATCATTGACGATAGAGGCAATTTTACTCAATACATTTTCTGCTTTAGGGTTTATAATTGCGCTTCCAGATTTAAATAATAAATTGTCAGACAAAGAAATATAGACAACTCCTTTTTTAACTTCAATGGTCACATCTTGGTCATTAAAGTCTTTAAGCGATCTTTTTAAGTTCATGACAAGTGCCAAACTAACAGAATCTTTGTACTGCATTGTTTTTGTTAACTCTTTAATATAGCTACTTTGGTCATTAATAGCTTCCAAAGATCTGTTGATACTTTCCGCTCCAGCTTTGCTTATGATTTGCAAGGAAGCCATTTGATCCAATAAATTTGAGTTTGATTTTTTCAACAAATCAAGTTGATCAGATAAACCCTTGGCTTTTACATTAGCTGTAGTTAATTCTGCATTCACTGCTGTCAATTTTGTGTTACAATCTGCTAATTTTTTATTGGCATCCAATAATTGTGTTTCTAAATCCTGATTCCTTTTTTCGCATTGACTCAACAATGTTTTTTGAGCATCTAATGCTGCTTGAACTTCGTTCATCTTTTTTTTACTTACACATGAAGTGGCAGTCAAAGCAGCCATTAAAATAAAAATGTTTACTATTCTCATTTTTAATAAATTTATAAAGTTTGATAATATTTTAGCTATCCAATTTTAAAACTTGTAAAAACGCTTTTTGCGGCACTTCTACATTTCCTATCTGTCTCATTTTTTTCTTTCCTTTTTTCTGTTTTTCAAGTAGTTTTCTTTTTCTACTAATGTCTCCACCATAACATTTGGCTGTAACATCTTTTCTTAAGGCAGAAATGGTTTCTCTGGCAATAATTTTGGCACCAATAGAAGCTTGAATGGCTATGACAAACTGTTGTTTTGGTAAAAGTTCCTTTAACCTGACACATATTTTTCTACCTATAAATTCTGCTTTAGTTCGATGTACAAGTAATGAAAGAGCATCAACTGGCTCAGAATTTAATCTAATATCTAATTTTACTAAATCTGAAGCTCTATAATCAAGGGGAGAATAATCAAATGATGCATAACCTCTAGAAATAGACTTTAAACGATCATAAAAATCGAATACAATTTCTGCCAGTGGCATTTCGAAGGTAAGCTCTACCCTTTCTGGCGTTAAATACGTTTGTCGGGTCAATGTGCCTCTTTTTTCCATACAAAGGGTCATAATGGAGCCGATATATTCAGGTTTTGTTATGACTTGAGACCGAATATAGGGTTCTTCTACTTTTAAGACCATGGTAGGATCCGGCAATTCATTGGGGGTATTAATCGTCACAGGTTCACCTTTCTGCGGGTAACAAACGTAGGACACGTTTGGCACGGTTGTTATGACTTCCTGGTCAAATTCTCGGGACAACCTCTCTTGAATAATTTCTAAATGAAGCATACCAAGAAAACCACATCTAAATCCAAAACCAAGCGCTATCGATGACTCTGGTTCGAATACTAGTGATGCATCATTTAACTGTAATTTTTCTAAACTATCCCTTAAATCTTCGAAATCTTCATTTTCTATTGGATAAAGTCCGGCAAATACCATGGGTTTTACTTCTTCAAAACCATGAATAGCTTCCAAACAAGGTTGGCTGTTTTGGGTGATGGTATCTCCAACTTTAATTTCTTTGGATTCCTTAATTCCCGTGATAATATACCCAACGTTTCCAGCACTTAGTTCTTTTTTGGGAATTTGACTCATCTGTAGAATGCCAATTTCATCAGCTTCATACACTTTACCTGTATTAAAAAAACGGACGGTATCACCTTTTCGCAAGGTACCATTCAAAATTCTAAAATAAGCCACAACACCTCTAAATGAATTATATATTGAGTCAAAAATCAACGCTTGTAGTGGCTCATTGGGGTCGCCTTTGGGCGCTGGAATTCTTGCTACAACTGCCGCCATTAATTCTTCAATTCCAATTCCCGCCTTACCACTGGCTAAAATAATATCTTCTTTTTTACATCCTATCAAATCTATAACCTGCTCTGAGACTTCGTCAATCATCGCAGAATCCATATCTACCTTATTCAATACGGGAATAATTTCCAGGTCATTTTCAATGGCCAAATATAAGTTTGAAATAGTCTGTGCTTGTATACCTTGGGAAGCATCAACCAGTAATAATGCGCCTTCACAAGCGGCAATCGACCTACTCACTTCGTACGAAAAATCTACATGACCAGGCGTATCAATCATATTAAAGGTGTAGGTCTGACCATCAGTATGTTGGTAGTACATCTGAATCGCATGACTTTTAATGGTGATTCCCCTTTCTCTTTCCAAATCCATATCATCCAAAGCCTGAGATTGCATATCGCGTTCTGAAATGGTTTTAGTGAATTCCAGCAACCGATCCGACAAAGTGCTTTTGCCGTGATCAATATGTGCTATGACACAAAAATTTCTTATAAGTTCCATCTTATTGTTGCTGTCTTTTAAAAATATTATGCGTAGAAAGTTTCTGAATGTTCTGTTTTAATCATTACTCCAGGTGAATCCGACGAAACTACCCTACCGATTACTTTTGCTTCAATGTTATATTGATTTGATATGTCAATCATTTCTTCTGCTGATTGCAACGAGGGCGTGTAAATTTCAAGGCGATGTCCCATGTTAAAAACCTGATACATTTCTTTTACATTAGCCTTGGATTCTTTTTGGATAAGTTGAAACAAAAGGGGCACATCAAATAAATTGTCCTTTATTACCAATGATTGGTTATTTAGAAATTTTAAAACCTTTGTTTGCCCTCCCCCAGAACAATGAATCATACCATTGATATGGTTTTTATGTTCCTTCAGTATTTGTTGAATGACGGGCATGTAAGTCCTTGTTGGAGAAAGAACCAATTTGCCCATTGTCGTACGTGAACCTGGAATGTCAACAGAATCGGTCAAACTATACGAACCAGTATAAGCATAATTGACATCCATATTTTCTGTGAAACTTTCAGGGTATATTTCTCGATATTTTTTGTGAAAAAGATCGTGTTTTGCCGAGGTTAAACCATTACTACCCATACCTCCGTTATACGTATCCTCATATGTAGCACGTCCTGAAGAACTAAAACCTACAATGTAGTCACCTGGTTTAATTTGAATATCCACGACATCCTTTTGTAGCATTCTGCAAAAGGTAGTGTAACCAACGTCCAATGTTCTAACTATGTCACCTACATCTGCGGTTTCTCCACCCGCTAAATGAATATTGATGCCAAATTTTTCCATTTTTTCTATAAAATCTTGGCTATGACGGATGATCGTTTGAATGACTTCTCCTGGTATGAGATGTTTGTTTCTCCCAATGGTCGACGATAAAACAATATTATTTACACAACCAATACAAGCCATATCGTCAGTGTTCATGACGATGGCGTCCTCGACTATACCTTTCCAAACATCCAAATCACCTGTTTCTTTCCAATAAATATACGCAAGACTGGTTTTTGTCCCAGCAGTATCCGCATGCATGATATTACAATACGCTTCATCCGAACCCACAATATCAGGCAAAACCTTGCAAAAAGCATTTGGAAAAATACCTTTATCGAGAAATTCAATCGCACGATGGACTTCATCCTTCGATGCTGAAACACCTCTTTGATTGTACCTGAATGACTCTTCTTTCATATATTTTTGAAAACAGCTGCAAAAGTAACACTATTTTGCATTATAATTTAGAAATATACCATATTTAACCTTTCATAAACAATGTATTATATTAGGCAATAAAATCCAAAAGTACATGGTTTACTAGGAATAAAATTTGTGTACCTTTGCAACTAAATTGAATTACCGTTTCCTGCAAAAACGAACCTTATTCAACATGAAAACATTATACAATAAAGTCAATCGGGATATCCTAAAGTCCAGGATAGAATCCGATCCAATTAAAAGAATCACGCTTTCTTTCTACCAATACTACCACCTTAAAAATCCACAAATTTTTAGGGATCATTTGTATACATTACTGGATGAGGTTGATGTTCTTGGTCGAATTTACGTCTCGTACGAAGGGGTAAATGCTCAAATATCTGTTCCTGAAACCAATTGGGAGAAATTTGTCGAAGCTTTGTATTCCATAACTTTTTTTAATAAGATTCGACTCAACAAAGCCATAGAAGATAATGGAAAATCGTTCTTTAAGCTAGCCATTAAGGTGCGAAATAAAATTGTAGCTGATGGTCTAGATGATAAAACATTTGATGTGACCAACAAGGGAATTCACCTGAACGCCGAAGAATTTAACGATTTGGCCAAAAACCCAAAATCGATTATTATTGATATGCGCAATCATTATGAAAGTGAGGTTGGGCATTTTAAAGATGCTGTTCTTCCCGATGTCGAAACGTTTAGAGAAGCCCTTCCCGTTGTCGAAAAACTACTAGCAGACAAAAAAGACCACCATATCATTATGTATTGTACAGGAGGTATCCGTTGTGAAAAAGCCAGTGCTTACTACAAACATAAAGGTTTTGAAAATGTATATCAATTGGAAGGCGGAATAATTGAATATACTCGGCGTGCAACAGAATTAGGATTAGATAATAAATTTATTGGTAAAAATTTTGTTTTTGACGAAAGACTTGGGGAACGAATTTCCAATGACATAATCGCTCAATGTCATCAATGTGGCAAACCGAGTGATATTCATGTAAATTGTGCCAATGACCAATGCCACATACTATTTTTACAATGTCCTGAATGTGCGCAAACTTACCAAGGTACCTGCTCCAATCTTTGCAAAGAGTTCATGTCCCTCTCGGATACTGAAAAAGAAAATTTAAAAAGTAATATTGAGTTTAATGGGACTAAGTTTGGGAAAGGGAGATACAAAGCCAGTCACAAGGGAATACCACTTCAGAAAACGGAATCATAAAATATGTTTCCTAAGTTTTCTACATATATTTCTAAACTTATTTCAGAAAATCCATGGGCATTCAAAATATGGCTTAGCATCGTTCTATTTCTGTTCTCGACGATTTTAGCATTATTGTTATTGACTGATTTGCCAACTTTTCAACAATTAGAAAACCCTAATTACGACCAAGCCTCGGTGATTTACGATATTCATGGTATTCCTTTTGGTCGATATTATGTCGAAAACCGTGTGCCAATAACTTTCCACGAAATGTCTCCTCATGTAATCGCATCTACCGTTTATACAGAAGACGACAGATTCTACAAGCACAGTGGTATTGATCCAAGAGCCGTAATGCGTGTTGGATTTAAAACCATTTTACTCGGCCAAAAAAGTGCCGGTGGTGGTAGTACAATAAGTCAACAATTAGCCAAATTGTTATTTAAAAGACCTGACCTTTCGTCCAAAGGAAAAATAAGTCGCTTTGCTCATCTCGTTATTATCAAATTGAAAGAATGGATTATTGCCGTTAGGTTAGAACGGAATTATACGAAAGAAGAAATCATGGCCATGTACCTTAACCAATTTGAATTTATCAATGGAGCTCATGGAATTTTTTCAGCCGCTCAAATTTATTTTGGAAAGAATCAAAGTGAACTAGAAATTCACGAAGCGGCTACCCTTGTCGGAATGTTACAAAATCCTAGTTTTTACAATCCCAGAAGGTTTCCTAAAAGGTGCGAAGAAAGAAGGAATATTATTTTAGAAATTTTATATGACAATCGTTATATCACCAAACAAAAACGAGATAGCCTAAAAGCGTTATCCTTCAATATGTCTGGTTTCAGTACTTCGACACAAAGTGAAGGTGTTGCACCATATTTTAGAGCAGAACTAACAAAATATGTCAAAAATATTTTACATTCAAAAGATATTAAAAAATCAGATGGAACGGACTATAATGTATATACCGATGGCCTTAAGATTTATACAACGATAGATTTAACATATCAAAAGTATGCCGAAACTGCTGTATTTGAACACATGAAAAAAAATCAAGAAAGGTTTTTTAGAACATGGAAAAACAGAGACCCCTGGACATATGAGGCTGATCCCCTTCAAAAAAAACTTCGTTTAAATGTTCTGGAAGGGAAAAATAAAAGTTCCGATAGGTATTTGAAAATGAGAGCACATTTCCTTGAAGATATTTTAAAAAAATGTAATCAAACTTACCCAGGAATTCAATTGTCTGACAATGCTATCATTTCATTGGATTCACTTTCAAACAAAGTAAAACAAATCTCTCGAATTCAGTATTTTCAAGGCTTTTCAAAGGATAAGTTAGACCAATACCTTCAACTTTATTCATCACCACTTTGGTCAGATTTGAAGGAAAAGTATGACCTATTGCAAACCAATTATCAAAAAGTTTTTTCTACACCCGTTTTAATGAAAGTGTTTGAATACAATGAAAACAGGTATAAAGAAATCACTATGAGTCCTTTTGATTCCGTTAGGTATCACAGTATGTTTTTGCAGACTGCGGTATTGGCCATTGATCCAACTTCAGGTCACATCAAAGCTTGGGTTGGAGGAATTAACCACACTTTTTTTAAATATGATCACGCAACTACAAGGAGATCTGTTGGTTCGACAATAAAACCTATGGTGTATACACAAGCTATGGCAGTGCAAGGTATTTCTCCCTGCCAAGAATTTGACGATATCCAGTACACTATAAACCCAGGAGATGCCAATTTTGATGTAAATATGGAATGGTCACCCGCTAATGCCGACGAAAGATTTACTGGTAACCGCTATAATTTATTTCATGGATTACTCTATTCTAAAAATTCAATTACTGTCAAATTGGTAAAGGAAATGGGCAGTGTCACCCCTATCAGAAACTTACTACATGCTATGGGAATAGATAAGAATACAAGACTTCCTGGTGGACAATACGCAGTACCTAATCTACCCTCAATTTGTCTGGGAGCGGTGGATTTAACCCCCTTGGAAATGACGGGAGCTTATACAACTTTTGCCAATAATGGAACCTATTCAAAGCCCATTTTTATAACAAAAATTGAAGACAAAAACGGTAAGGTAATCTACACTGGTATCTCTGAAAAAAAAGCTGCCATCAACCCTCTCTACAATGCAGTTGCCGTCGAAATGCTTAAAAACAATGTAGGGAATCGATTTAGTATGCCTATTCGATCTCAAGCAGGTGGCAAAACAGGAACTACCAACGATTATACAGATGGTTGGTTCATGAGTATCACACCTAGCCTTGTCATAGGTGTTTGGACAGGTGCAGACGATAAGTGGATTCGTTTTCTTTCACTCAACGATGGGGAGGGATACACAACAGCACGCCCTATCGTTGTGAAACTATTGCAATCTTTAGAAAACGATTCTACATCTATATACGATTATAAACGAACCTTTCCACCTCCTCCGGATGGGTTTAAAGAATTGATGGACTGTGCCAAATTCAAACAAAATTCTGTGGTAGGCGAAAGAGAAATGATTTTGAAAGAAAAATTGAAAAGAGAAATATTTGATGACGAATTTTAAAAGAATAAAATGTTACATTTTAAAGAACACAAATTGAGATGATGGAAATATTAAAGATTAACCATATTTCAAAAAAGTATGGAAAAACTATTGCTTTGGACGACGTTTCTCTTTCTGTCCAAAAAGGAATAGTTTTGGGCATTCTTGGACCTAATGGTAGTGGCAAAACTACTACTTTAGGAATAATCTTAGGAATTTTACAACAGGACGCTGGTTACTTTGAATGGTTTGGGAATACGTTTGGAGCTAAGTATAATGTTAAAATTGGAGCTATTCTAGAGACACCTAATTTCTACCCTTATTTAAATGCCATTGATAATTTGAATATCATCAAAAAGATTAAAAAATCTTCTGATGACAACATCATGGACTTGTTGAAAATGGTGGATTTACAAGAACGTGGTTTATCAAAATTCAGTACTTATTCTCTAGGAATGAAACAAAGACTTGCCATCGCAGGTACATTAATTGGTGATCCAGAGGTGTTGATTTTTGACGAACCAACGAATGGTCTAGATCCCCAAGGAATTGCCGAGGTAAGAAATATTTTACGACGAATAGCAGACACAGGAAAAACCGTCATCATGGCTTCTCATATGTTGGACGAAGTAGAAAAAATATGTGATCATGTGGCCATATTAAAAAAAGGGAAAATATTGGCTTCGGGCAAAATTGGTCAAATAATTCACGATGACAAAATTATAGAAATAGCCAGTCCAGATATGGATTCCTTACAAAATTGGACTGCAAATGCATCGTGGATTAAAAAATGGTATATCAATGGTCCTGTCATTGAAATCCAAATTGATAAAAGCCTCGACCATTCCCTCATCAATCAAAAAGCCTTTGAATCAGGTATTCTCTTAAACCATTTAGTTCTAAGAAAAAAGAGGTTGGAAGAAGAATTTTTACATATAACTAAAAACTAAGTGGACATGGTAACATGGATAAAAAAATGGTCTTTCTTGTCAACTTTGGAATGGTTAAAGTTTCGAAAAAATTCGGTAGTCATCATACTCATATTGCTCTATATTGGCATGGCGCCCTGGGTGCTCTATACCGCTAAAGATGTTTTTAAAAATGCTCCTCCACCCTTCCCAAGTGTATCTAGCTTTTTTGAATTCCCTCTAATTTGGGAATATCAAGGTTATGTCGCTAGTTGGTTTGTCTCCTTTAATCTCGGATTTATTTTGATCTACATCTTTACGTCAGAAGTATCCAATAAAACTCTTCGCCAAAATATTATAACCGGACTCTCTAAACAAGAATTTTTTATTTCTAAATGTATCACAATGGTATATTTAAGTTTAGGTGCTACTTTTTTATATTATGTTTCTAGCATTATCATAGGCTTATTGCATACGCCCGGAGCAGAAGTTGAATTAATATTTGATAATAATTTTGCCGGCATTAGGTTTTTTCTCATGTGTCTAGGCTACATGAGTTTTGCGTTATTTTTATCCATACTTTTTAGAAAGGGCATGTTGGCTATCTTGCTGTATTTTATGTATCTCAATATGCTAGAACCCATTTTTATGCAAGTACAACTTTATTTCTTTAAATCTCGATCAATGATATTTTGGCCAATGAATACTTTTGAAGATCTTTTCCCCCTTCCGTTATATCGTTTACCTGATACATGGCTGAAGGAAGAGTTCGGTTTTAACGCACTTCAATCAAATATGGAAGCAATTGTCTTTTCAAGTATTTATATCACTATCTTCATTGGAGCTGGATGGTATTTATTCAAAAAAAGGGATATTTAATCTTTTGTATGCAAGATATATTTTTAATAATCCAGTCATTTGATAGACCAAAGCGTACTTCTTTTGAAAAATATCTTCTTTCACCTTATTTTTGTCCAGATCAAGAAAATGTGACACTCTTCCTTCAGTGTTTTAAAGATATTTTGTTGTACGACAACTATGCTGAAGCAAAAACCCAATTACCCAAATTAAGCTTAAAGCAAAAAAAACAATTGATGCAGATTTGCCTTGATTTTATAGCTCAGTTTGAATTTGATTCGATGGCTACGATGCAGGCCAACCTCAACCTACGTGGTATTAGAAAAAGAAATATTGAAAAATTATATAAAGACAGTCTTCAAAAGATCGAAAAACTACAAGTCACTGAATTTGACCAAACAGCTGACTATTTCTATTTCAGGTCATTAATTGAAAAAAATATCTTCGAACTTAAAACCGAAAATGAGAAAAAAAATGCTAAAGTAAAAATTGCTTCTGAACTGAACATGCATAAAATATCAGAAAACGTCGACTTGTTTTATCTCCTAGAAATAATGAAAAATTTTGTGTCTGATTATGCTGTATTTGATGTTAGTATTCAATCCTTATCATCCATTGACGAGGTTAAATTTGCACTTAAAGCAGCATTGTTGTATGAAAATAAATATCCTATTGTACACTTGTATAAGTCTTTTATCGAACTAGTAAATAAAAAGACAAGCCATCAAAAAACATGGACAGAATGGCTCTCCAACTTAGAAAAAATAGCGCATAAAATTCCTCCACAAGAAGTAGACTTGTTCGTAACCGCCTTAGAAAAATATGCTAAAAGCTTGAACCTTACATTTAAAATTTCAAGATTCAAATTGGTTAATACATAACTATTCTTAGAACTTTTTATTGAATATCATTCAAGTCCCTCACCTGCAATTGTAAGTTATTAAATTTACTCACCATAGCCGTTACGCTCACTTTTCCTGTTTTAATCGGTTGGTTGGCAAAGGTTGCTTGTGTTCTTGTAAAAACTTGAATAGTACCTGTATTGTCTTTAATGTTTACCCCAGTTGCGCCATAAGTCGCTCCACCTTCAAATTCTGCATTCAATATTTTTATAAGGGTTGATTCATGCTCATTTGAAACGATTTGGCTTATGGTCAATACTTTTGGCGTTGGAAGTACACCCGTACCTAAAGTAATCAAATTATTGTTGGGTATATTACTAATTTGCAACAAACCGTTAAATTCGCTCATACTCATCCCTGTCAAATTAACCCGAATTTCCGTTCCTAACGCTACATTTGGTGCATTTACAAAACGGCAAACTATACCCGCATCGCCGTCTTGAACGACCACGTTTTGGTTTTGAATATTTCCTTGTGCAAAATCTGAAATAACAACACCACTTAAATATGTTCCAACTGGTACGGTAGTTATACCATTCAAGTAATTATCCCTCAATGCCCTAATACTAATTTTGTCACCTTCTCTTTCTCCACATCTTTTTAGGTTGAAATTCAAATCTGTTGTATCTCTAATATACAACTGTTTTGTGGTATTAAAAATGGAGTAAATCCCCACTACACTACCATTTTTCTGAGGTACAATTTTACCAGCAAAATCAGCATAACCACTATTTCTTAATGTAATTTGGTTTTGGGCACAATCCACTAGAATATGATTAATGGTTTGTGGATTTAGTGGATCATTATCGGCATAAGTTGTTGTTGATGTAGCATTTCTGAACTCTATATCATCCAACTGAATTAAAGTATTTAAAGCTGCATTTCCTAATTGTGCTATGGTCGTTTTTACAGGCACTACAGGTATACCAAATTCTCCTTTCAATAATACTTTTTGCATGATACTGCCCGGAATTCCCAATAGATTGGTCCTTCCATTGTCAAAATACGAACCATAATTCAACAAAGGTAAATTGGCATAATCACCAATGTATAAATCTTTTAAATGTATGAAAATTCTACGTCCAACTGGATAGTGTGCATGAATTTCTGTTTCTTCAATAGATATGCCAATAGCATACGCACTATTTTCATCTTTTACATAAATTGTTTTATAAATGTTGCCCGATTTATCGTCTGCAATCACAACAGCTTTGACGTATTTGTCCATGTCCAATTTGACCAATTGGCCAAGAATTTGTTTGTCCAATACTTCCTTAAGGGTGACAATATTTTCTTCAGTAATGTCAGGGTCAGTAATGGTCGGTGGTGTGTCAAATTCTCCCTTCAAACAAGAAGATATATTGAACATAACAAAAGAAAATCCTAGTAAAATAATGAATTTTTGTATAGAGAACTTCATGAATAAAAGTTTTAAATCGATTAAAATAAATAGCTAACTGATACCGTATAATTTGTACCAAAAGCATAAAAATATCTTGTAGGAAAAAGGTCTACATCTTTTTCCGTAAAATCATAACGTAATTGTTCGAACCCACCGTTTCGAATGGTCGTATTGTTCAAAACATTGGACACATTAGCATTAAACCTGATAAACTGTCCGTCAGTCACTTTCCATGACTTGTAAACACCTAAATCAAGCGTTATACCACCAGGCAATCTTTCCTGGCCTATGATTTCGTTATATAATTCACTGTTTTCAATTGGATCGACCAAATCAACTCCTTCTCGGGTTCGTCTATCGGGATTAGGATCGATATAGGTGTCAGTAAAACCATTGACATCGATATTTACCCTCCAAAACTTTTTAAAAGACATATCTAATCCAATCACCGCAGCTTTTTGTGGAAGCCCACCTACGTAATAATTCTCTAGGAATACCTCTCTGTTTTCTACTAAAACTTCTGCTGAATTGTCTCTATTGATGGTCACAAAAGGTCTAGATGTATAGATGTATTCTGCAATATTCCCCATCAATACTAAACTAACAACGGAATTCAATTTAATATCTAATCCCATTTCAACACCAATATGTTTTTTATCTATCCCAGTCATGGCATAATTTACGAAAGTTCGAAGGTCGTCGTGATAAAATACGTCATTGGATATTTGGTTTTTAAACGTAGTATAATATGCAGATATTCTACCTTTCAACCAAGGGTATCTCAATTCATAAGATACATCAGAAGAAAAAATATCTTCGCTTGATATACCGTTTACTACACCATCTCTAATCCTAGGAGACAGATAGGCTTGCCGTGAAAATGGCGCTCTTGTTCGATACGTGGCTCTCGCTGATATATAATTGTTCCCGTTTAATTTATACGTAGCCCCGCCCTTTAACCCATAATTTAAAAATGAATGAACTTCTCCTTTTCCAAAGGATTCCTCTGGAAATCGACCGTTCTTTGTAAATCCATCGCGGTAAAAAGACGTATTGGACAACAGTAATGAAAGAAAATAGTCCATTTTTCGGGTCGTAAACTGGCCTTGCATCCATGTTAAAGCCTTTGACAAATTAATGTCGTAATTATGACCAAATACATCTCCTACTTTCAAAATTCTGTTGGGATTATTAAGGTCGTTTTGGATGGCATTTGGATTATCGGGAAAAGCTGTCAAAGAAAACCGGTCATAATCTACATAAAAGTCCGCTCCCATTAAATCTACTACTTCCCTATAATTGTGGGTGATGTCATTCAAATATTGAACACCCCCGTTTAAGGTGAATTTTCTACTTTGAACATAGGTAAATACACTATTGAACGACCTTTTTTCATTATCAAAATGTTCTTGTTCTTGTATATAGGCCGCCAATTTTCCAGATACATTATTTCCTGGAATTCCATCGACGTTTTGAATCGTATAAAACCTATTTCTGTTAGCATCATACAATTGATCCCAATTTATTTGCCTAACATTGACATCATTGACAAAATTATCTCTAATAAGATTGCTGACAACGGGATCCTCTTTGTAATAACTAGGAAGTTTTCTATAATAATCTGGTCTTGGGTCTGGTGCATCATACCAATCAAGTCGGGTCGAACCAAATTCTCCAAACTGGAAACCAATAGTCGACGTAATTTTAAGTTTACTGTTTACCTCAAAATCATGCCGAATCATCGTTATCGGTTGATTGGTAATATATTCTCTTGAATTTCTTACCTCGCCATTCTGATATCCCCAATTTGGGTTATAATAATTATTGTTTGTAATATCATATACTTCCTGAATTGCGCCGGTAGATCTACCCCTTCTGACGGGCGCACCAAAAAACACCACATTGAGTAAATGTTTTTTGCCAATTTTTTTATCTACTGAGGCAAAATAACTAACACCTGACATATTTGTTCCTTCAATATACCCACTTGTCCCTAAACGTGTAGATGCAGACAGACTATAGGCCCAGCCACTTTTTTTCATGCCCGATGAATGGGTAAACATGGCTCTGTGTTGATAGGTTCTATTAGAAAAAGTGTATACAGCTTTATTTTGTTTCCTTTGATCTGAAGCACGTAGATCAATCATTCGAATACCCCCAATACCACCAAAACCATATTCATTAGGTTGCAGGTTTTGAATATCAGATTGTGCCCTAAACACATCATTTAATCCTCCCCATGCGTTCCACAAAATTCGACCATCATCCAAGTCATTCATGGGCATACCATTCAACATGAGTTCTGAGTCTTCATTAAAATACCCACGTATTCTAAATCTAGCATAGGACAAATTAAAAGCTGCCGTATTGGAGATAACATCTTGACTTGCGTTTAACAATCCAGAAAAATTGTCATTTTCACTTTCAATACCGATTAGATCGGCAAAGTCGACGATACTTATGGCTACTGTCCTGGAAGTGTTTCCAGAGGATTTTACTAAAATTTCTCCTAAGTCGACGAGGTTTTGATCCACCGTCACCGTAGCGATTAATTGTGTGTCTAAATCGATGATTGCTTTTATCACATACGTTTCAAACGATACAGGCGAAAAACTAAACTCACCTGAAATATTTGTGTACGTATCTCTATTTTTATTTTCTAACATTACTTTTACACCAGAAGCCGCAACTTTGGTACCATCTACAAGAAGTTTACCTTGGATACTTTGGCTTTGAAGTAAAAGTATATGGAAAACACAAAATGTTAAGGTAAATACCAGTGAATTCAGTCTAAGCATGTGCAGTTATTAAATGAAGGTGTAAAAGTATTTAATATTTTGAATTTTACACTTTTTGAATCCATTATTTCTATGTTTAATTGGCGTTAAGTATATTTTACTTTATTTAATGAGAATGTCATTTTGTATTAAATACTATAATCCTTCAATGATATTATCATTAAAAATTGGATTGCCTGTAACCAATCACGTTTTTTTTCATTTAGTTTGCAGTAAATTTTAAAAACTCAGTTTTGATGAAAGCATTTATTAATTCAGCAACATACGGTATACTTTTATTCTTATTTATCACGATAAATCATACCGTTTGTATTGGACAACAAGCTAAAATAACCGCAATAGGGTTTTACAACCTTGAAAATCTTTTTGATACAGAAAACGATACCCTCATTGAAGATGAGGAATTTCTTCCGACGGGTAAAAAGTCTTGGACACTTGACAAATATCAGGAAAAGTCTAAAAATATGGCTGATGTGATTTCTAAAATAGCCACAGACTATATTCCTGCTGGTCTTTCAATACTTGGTGTTTCCGAAATAGAGAATAGAAAAGTGCTCGAAGATTTGGTCAAACAACCCTCACTAATAAGTAGAAATTATCAGATAGTTCACCTTGATTCTCCTGACTTTAGAGGTATTGATGTAGGTTTATTGTACAATCCCGTACACTTTACGGTGATGGACTATAAACCTATTCCGCTGATCAATATAGAAAATGGTAAAAGAAAATTCACCCGAGATATTTTATACGTCAAAGGTATTTTGGATCAAACAGACACACTACATATTTTGGTCAATCACTGGCCTTCAAGAAGTGGTGGTGAAAAACAAACAGCCGCATACAGAAATAATGGTGGAAAAGTATGTCGACAGGTCTATGACTCATTACTTTTAATTCATAAAAACGTTCATTTTATCGTCATGGGTGATTTAAATGACAATCCTGATAATGAAAGCATCACTTCATTTCTTAGGGCCAAAGCGAATAAAAAAACTATGGAAAATAAAGATCTTTTTAATCCTTATCATGATTTATATAGGAGAGGTTTAGGTTCCAATGCATATAGAGACACATGGAGTCTTTTTGACCAAATCATCATTTCAGATGACTTGATGAACAATGCTAAAGGCTACAAATTTTTAAAAGCCCAAGTCTTTAACAAAGAGTTTTTAACGACCCCTTCAGGTAAATATAAAGGCTACCCTTTCCGAACTTTTGATTTTGATAATTACCAAGGAGGTTATAGCGACCACTTTCCAGCGTATATCTATTTGGTGAAGGAGGTGAAATAAAGAGCAGGAATGGTAACACAATCATTCCTTTATTGTCTTAAAATTTATTTCATTAGTTATCCTTGATTAAATTCAATTGGATATTTCTTTTCTCAATACAAGATTATTTCATGATCTGGAACGATCATTATTTAGTATTGTAAAGTTCCACGTCAATTGTATACATATTTAATGCCTCCTTCCGGTAAATTTGGGATTCAATCTGGCCTGTACAAAGGTGGCAGTTTTTCTGAATCTATTTTTTGTTATTTTGAATGTATTCACCATTATATTTAGGTTCTTTTAAGTTATAAAAAAAATAAAAAAGGGATAATATACTTTCAAATATATCATCCCTCTTTAATTTTGTGGAGCTGCAGGGATTCGAACCCTGGTCCAGACAAAGCATCTGAGAGCTTTCTACATGCTTATCTTCTATTTTAATTGTAGGTATCCGGTAGGTATAAAAGCGAACCATGCCTTCAACTTAGTTTCTTAAGTTTCGCTATCAGGCCGAAACCATCCGTCAAGCTAGTCTGCAGGTTTTGTTGATATGCGGCAATCCGGTATGTATCAGACATCAACCGGGCGGCATAAAAGGCATTATAATCCTAGATTATGCTGCCAATGCGAAATTGTTATCGCCATTTGTGTTGTGATGTCCATTTTTAACGGAGTGAGCCATCATGCTCCGGCATGCTTACTAACCGATTCTCTTTCCTGTCGATACCAGTCAGCCCCATAAAAAAAGCAAAGAATACTATAATTTGATTATCATCTCGGTTGGTTTACCAATTACAGGTAGTATCCTTGCTTTTGTTTGGTAGTGATTAAACGATTACTACGTGCAAAAAGTTTCAGAAAAAATTACTTTTACAATTTATGCTTCACAAAATGGTATTTTTATCGCTTAACTTAAATTATTTGTACTTTCGTAGACTAGATTCGTAAACTTTTTGACAAATCTCTTCATATTTTTTAATGCCCTATTGATTATCTCTTCATGAAACGAAAAAATTTTCTTAAAGCTAGTGGCATACTTGCCATGGGAAGCCTCCTCCAAGGTTGCCAAGATCAATCCAAGGAAAAAGCTAAGGAACAGAAAAAAAAGGCGGCCTACAAATGGAAAATGGTCACCACTTGGCCACCTAATTTTCCTGTTGTCGGGGAAGGATGTCAATTATTATCAGATTGGGTTTACGCCATGTCCGATGGTGAAATGTCTATCAGAGTATATGGCAGCGGAGAACTCATCCCTGCGCTAGAATGTTTTGATGCCGTATCATCGGGTGCTTCTGAAATGGGCAGTGGAGCTGCTTACTACTGGTCTGGAAAAAATGAGATACTACCCTTTTTTACATCTGTTCCCTTTGGTATGAATGCCCAACAAATGAATGCATGGTTGTATAGCGGCGGTGGACTTGATTTATGGAGAGAGATGTACACTAAGTACAACCTTATTCCCTTTCCAGGTGGGAATACAGGGATGCAAATGGCAGGGTGGTTCAACAAAGAAATCAATAATATCGAGGATTTTAAAGGGTTAAAAATAAGAATGCCCGGTATCGGCGGTCAAGTACTCGCTAAAGCAGGAGCAACCCCTGTTTTAAGTGGTGGCACCGAAATCTACACCAATCTCGAAAGAGGAGTCATAGATGCGTCGGAATGGATAGGCCCCTACCACGACTACCTCATGGGGTTTCATAAAATTGCCAAATATTACTATGCTCCTGGTTGGCATGAAACAGGTTCGACCTTAGAGCTCATCATCAACAAAAAAGCTTTTGAGGACTTACCTGCACACCTCCAAACTATTATTGAAACAGCTGCCGCAAGGTTAAATATTTGGTGTATTTCTGAGTTCGAAGCAAAAAACAATGAATACCTAAACAAACTTATGGTCGAGGAGAATGTCAACCTTCGCACATTTTCGCCTGAAGTTTTATCCCAACTTCAAAAATATAGCACTGAAGTATTAGAAGCCTTGGGTAATAAAAATGAATCCAACCAAAAAGTGTATGCTTCGTACATGAATTTCATGAAAAATATACGGCATTGGTCGAATTATTCTGAAAAATTATACTACAATAATATCAGTAAGTAAAGATTAGGATAAACGTATTTTTTTAACCCTATCCAATTCGCGTTTATTGTCTTTTTCTTTGAGGCTTTCGCGTTTGTCATATGCTTTTTTGCCTTGAGCAAGGGCAATTTCGAGTTTAGCAAATCCTCGATCTGAAAAATACAGTCTATAGGGTACGATGGTCAAACCCTTTTCATCTACCCTTCTGATGAGCTTTTTAAGTTCTGCTTTTTTCAACAATAATAACCTGTCCCTTCTCGCATCGTGATTATAGATTGTACCATGGTCGTATTCGGCTATGTACAGACTTTTTACAACGAGAATTCCACCCTTTTCAAAAATACAATAAGCATCATTTAAGTTGGCCAACCCTTGACGCAAAGCTTTCACCTCAGTCCCTGTCAATGCTAATCCAGCTTCAAATGTTTGAAGGAAGTGGTATTCGAATTTTGCTTTTCGATTGACAATTTCTTTAGGAACAAATTTAGCCATGGTCGTATTAAGTGCGCAAAGATAATACAAATTAGGAGAATAAAAGTTGGCTGATGTTTTTCAGTTTTTAAATAAATAGTCTACAAGATATCATCCCTTTGGGATTCATATTTGGATAGTTTGTTTTTACATTTGAAACCTCTTCCAAGTTTCTACTCAACCCTCGCCCCGCTCTTTAAAGAGCGGGTTGTTCAAGTTGTCAAAGGAATTAAGCAAACTATATAAACCCAAATCCTAAGGCAGTGAAATGTCGGTTGCCGCAGGTTTCAATCTGGGCACAACAAATGAACAACGAAATATCAAGTTGTTTATCGCCATAATTAAATATCTATGGTTATCATGTTACATGCTGATGGTAATTCTATGCTTTTTTATTATATCGTTATTTCAGGGCTCGTCACTCCCTTAAAATAAAAAACACGATGATCCAAATTCGTACCACCGTGTTATTAATCTAAACATTGATAGATATTTTATTGAACTACATCAAACCTATCTAGATTCATTACTTTATTCCAAGCCGCCACAAAGTCCGTTACAAACTTACCTTTACCATCTTCACAAGCGTATACTTCTGCAATGGCTCTTAATTCAGAATTCGATCCGAATATAAGGTCTGCTCTCGTTCCCGTCCAATTCAGCTTTCCAGTAATCCTGTCACTACCTTCAAACACATTTTCTATATTCGAACTGGCTTTCCAGGTAGTACCTAAATCCAAAAGATGTACAAAAAAGTCGTTGGATAATGTCTCTTCTTGATTTGTAAAAACGCCGTGTTTTGATTGGTCGAAATTGGTGTTTAAAACACGCAATCCTCCAAGAAGCACAGTCATTTCGGGTGCAGAAAGTGTCAACAATTGAGCTCTGTCTATCAGCATTTCTTCAGGCGACGCAAGACACTTATGCGTCATATAATTTCTAAATCCGTCAGCCTTTGGTTCTAAAACCGCAAATGATTCAACATCCGTTTGTTCTTGTGTTGCATCATTTCGGCCTGCCGTAAATGGGACTTTTACAGAAAAGCCAGCATTACTAGCCGCTTTTTCAATTCCGACATTACCACCTAACACGATCAAATCTGCCAAGGAAACTTTTGTATTTCCACTTTGTTTTTTGTTGAAGGTTTCTTGAACGTCTTTCAAAGTACTCAATACTTTTTCCAATTGAGTTGGGTTGTTAACCTCCCAGCTTTTTTGTGGTTCGACGGCAATCCTTGCTCCATTCGCGCCACCTCTTTTGTCAGAGCCTCTAAACGTCGAAGCAGATGCCCATGCCGTAGAAACCAATTCTGTCACAGAAAGTCCAGAAGCCGTTATGGCAGCTTTTAGTTCCTCTATATTTTTATCATCAATCAATGAATAAGTAATGGCTGAAATGGGGTCTTGCCATATCAAATCTTCGGTAGGAACTTCACTACCTAGGTATCTTGATTTTGGCCCCATGTCTCTATGGGTCAATTTAAACCATGCTTTGGCAAAAGCTTGGGCAAATTCATCAGGATTGTCTAGAAATCTTTGCGATATTTTTTGATATATTGGATCCATTTTTAGTGCTAAGTCCGTAGTCAACATGACAGGCGTATGTCTTTTGGTTGAAATATGGGCATCAGGCACCGTGTTACTACCCATTCCATGTTTTGGTATCCACTGATGAGCTCCTGCAGGGCTTTTGGTCAATTCCCATTCGTATCCAAAAAGGTTCCAGAAAAAATTATTACTCCATTTAGTTGGTGTAGTGGTCCAAGCCCCTTCCAATCCACTAGTTATGGTATTTTCAGCATTTCCACTTCCCAAAGTATTTTTCCATCCTAAACCTTGTTCTTCAATAGAAGCGCCAGCTGGTTCGGCTCCAACATATTTACCTGGATCACCAGCACCATGTGTTTTACCAAACGTATGTCCTCCAGCTATCAAAGCAACCGTTTCTTCATCATTCATCGCCATACGACCAAAAGTTTCTCTAATATCTCTAGCCGCTAATAGTGGATCCGGGTTTCCATTAGGTCCTTCGGGATTGACGTAAATTAAACCCATCTGTACAGCGGCCAATGGGTTGTCCAAATTGCGCTCTCCAGAGTATCTTTTGTCTCCCAGCCATTCTTTTTCAGAACCCCAGTTTACATCTTCTTCAGGTTCCCAAATATCTTCACGACCACCTGCAAATCCATAGGTATTAAAACCCATGGATTCCAAAGCACAGTTTCCTGCCAAAATCATGAGGTCTGCCCAAGATAAATTTTTTCCATATTTCTTTTTTATAGGCCATAAAAGCAACCTCGCTTTATCTAAGTTGGCATTGTCTGGCCAACTGTTGAGCGGAGCAAATCGTTGGTTTCCAGATCCTCCACCTCCACGACCATCTTGAATACGATATGTTCCTGCACTGTGCCAAGCCATACGTATAAAAAAAGGTCCATAATGCCCATAGTCTGCTGGCCACCAATCTTGCGATGTGGTCATAAGATTCACAATATCTTTTTTGACAGCAGCTAAATCCAAACTACTGAAGGCTTTAGCATAATTAAAATCTTTCCCCATTGGGTTAGAAAGTGAAGAATGTTGTCGTAAAATATTTAATTTTAACTGGTTTGGCCACCAATCTCTGTTTCCCGTGCCACTGCCAGCTGTTTGTTTCACAGCTCCGCCTGAAAAAGGGCATTTGCTTTCATTTTTGTTACTGTCCATTATCTACTATTTAAAATTTATTCAATGATTTATTTAGGTAAATTTCCATATAAGGGTGTTAATCAGGGTTTAATTCATATGAATCATTATAGTCATAAAATGTTCATGAATCTATTGTAGAAACCTTTAATTACAACCACAAAAAACAGGTAATTGTTTAGTCTTTTTGAGTAAAATTAGAAGTAATATATATGATTATTGTCATGGACAAATCTAAAGCTCAATAGCTTTTGGATAGGGATAAAAATTAATGACAAAATATTCCAAACACATTGAATTGAGTCATGTAGTTGTTTGTGAAGTATATAAACTGATGTGTCTGTAGTTTCTCAGCATTTTTTTTGCATGAAATCGCGAGAATCAAGGCTTCACTGCATTTTTTTTTGCTGAAATCGCGGGAATCAAGGCTTCACTACATTTTTTTTTGATGAAATCGCGGGAATCAAGGCTTCCCCGCATTTTTTTTTGATGAAATCGCGAGAATCAAGGCTTCACTGCATTTTTTTTTGATGAAATCGTGGGAATCAAGGCTTCACTGCGTTTTTTTTTGATGAAATCGTGAGAATCATGGCTTCACTGCATTTTTTTTTGATGAAATCGTGGGAATCATGGTTTCCCTGCATTTTTTTTGCGTGAAATTGTAGAAATCATGGTTTCCCTGCGTTTTTTTTGCGTGAAATCGTGGGAATCATGGTATTTGATGATGTAATGAGCGAAAGTTCGATCAAAACTACAACGCCTATTTTATTCCAATTTCCAAATGAATTCATCATTCATGACTCTAGATTGGTTTGTTGGATTCTAATTTCACAAAAATAAGGCACAATAAAAAAAGCCGATATTTTCATATCGGCTTTTCTAGTGTAGCGGGAGCAGGACTCGAACCTACGACCTTCGGGTTATGAGCCCGACGAGCTACCAACTGCTCCATCCCGCGATGTAACCATGCAGAAACATATTTCTGCAAATTGGAATGCAAAGGTAATATTATTTATTCATATAAGCCTTATAAATGTATAATAAAAATAATAAAATAGATTTTTTGCCAAAAAGGATTCTTCTCACCAACGAAATGACATCTTGTGTCGTCTTATAAATAAGTTTGCTATTATAAACCATATTGTTATAAACCCATTTGATATGAAATCACTCCATTTTTTATTCGTCCTATTACTCCCGATGACATTTATCTCTTGCCTCAAAGATAAATGTACCGAACACAGAACATACACGTATTTTAAACCAGTTTACGTCACTCCAGCAGAATATCAAATTCCTGTGAAAATGTCAGCCTCTACTGATTTAAAAAATCCTGGAAAAATATACTTTTACCAAAACTATATATTTATCAACGAACTAAGAAAAGGTCTTCACATCATCAATAACGAAGACCCTAGAAATCCCATCAACGAAGGTTTCATAGAAATTCCAGGTAATGTGGATATAGCGATTAGGAACAATATTTTGTATGTCGATGGATACACAGATTTATTGGCCATCAATATTTCTAATATAAAAAATCCTACCCTGGTCGAAAGAAAACAAGGGGTCTTTAATGATCATTATTTTGCGCAAGGCACAAACATTTATTTATCACATTATGAAGAAACACCCATCACTCAAACCATTGATTGTTCGGATAAAAACTACAATAAATCATTTTTTATGATGGAGAATGGCGGTGTGTTTTTTTCTGCTAACAATTCTATAGATGCCACTAGTTTTAGTAGCAATGCTGATGGTTCCCCACAAATAGGACAAGGCGGTTCGATGGCTCGATTTACTATCAGCAAAAATCATTTATTTGCCATTGGAAACACCCAATTGTATAGCCTACCGATATTGAGTAGTGGTCAAGTTGGAGAATCCTCATCTACCACACTGCCGTGGGGAATCGAAACCATTTTTCCATACAAAGATTATTTATTTGTCGGAGCCAATGATGGATTATATATCGTTGATATCACTACCCCACTCAGCCCACAATTGCGTTCTTCTTTTACTCACGCTAGGGCATGTGATCCTGTTATCGTCAAAGACGATATTGCTTTTGTCACCCTCCGAACAAACGGAAACATTTGTCCAGGTGATCGAAACGAATTACAAGTTTTGGATGTCAAGGACGTTTTATCACCAAAATTATTATATTCATTCCCAATGAAAAACCCTCATGGCCTAGCAGGATTTGGAGATCATTTATACATTTGTGAAGGAGAATCTGGTATGAAAATCTTCGATAAATCAAATTTGAGTTTAATAGGCAGTCGTCAATTGGCGCATTTAATTAACTTTATGGCTTATGATGTTATAGCCGTCAAAGAAAACCTATTGTTGCTGATTGGTAATGATGGCTTTTATCAGTTTGATTGTTCCGATCCAAACAACATTATCTGGCTTAGCAATATTAAAACACAATGAGGTACCTTCTTCTTGCTTGTATAGTATTTGTACAAATAAATTTGTTCGGTCAAGCCCAAACTTTCACCTTATTTAATGGAATCGAGTTTGAAGGTTCTCTCCTTAAAGTAACCAATGATAGTATATTTATTTTGACAACGTCAGGCAACAAGGTTTCCTATCATCTAACCCAAATAAGCAAAAAAAACGCTAAAAACGTGGGGGAATTTTACGTTTTCAATAACCAAAGGAAATATTTTAACGAACTGGATTTTACTTTGGTTAGCGGTAACCAAACCCATAGTCTCATTAGCGCTTTAGGTTTTAATGGAAGAATATTATATCGGTATAATGCAAAAAAGCAACAATTTTTAACCTTAAACCTTGGCATTGAATCAACTGAGGCTTACCTCCCAGTGTATATTGTTCCCTTATTAGCTGGATATCAATGTTCCTTTTACAAAAAACCAAATTGTCAAATTTATGCTTTCGGCCATTTGGGTTATGGTTTTGCTGACTTTCGAGATTTGGGCGATCTCTGGGTATCCGAAACGGTTAAGGGAGGGTTCCGCCTTGACTATGGAATGGCCTTTTATATCCGTAGCGGTGTTAAAAGTTCAATCTTTATTAAATCAGGTCTTACCCATCAAAACCTTAGCTTTGAAGTATCCTCACCTTGGGATTCATCGAAGGTAGATCAAGTGCTAAGGAACTTATTTTTCAAAATTGGCGTGCTATTTTAATGAAAATAAAAGGTCAAATATACAGTCTAGAACATCTCATTATCGGATGTATACAAAATGACAGGAAATGCCAACAAGGTTTGTATGAATTGTTTTTTGATACGCTGCTCAAGGTATGTTATAAATATACCAAAGATGAATCCGAAGCTCTAACGATCTTAAATGATGGATATTTAAAAATCTTTAAAAATATACATTTATATAAAAATATTGGCTCCTTCGAAGGGTGGAGCAAAAAAATCATGTACCATTCTGTCATCGACCATTATCGAAAAAGGGACAAAACCCTCTCTTTCAGTCAACCATTCGACATGCTTCCTGAAAATCCAACCTCAGATAATGTTTTGGATGAATTAATGCGTGGAGAGATTTTACAACTGTTGGACTTACTGCCTGAAAACTCAGCCAAAGCCCTAAAATTATTTGCCTTTGAAAATTATACGCATGCCGATATAGGCAAAGAATTAAATATTACAGAAGGTACTAGTAGGTGGCACGTAGCACAAGCGAGAAACATGTTAAAAGAAAAATTAAATGTTTATTATCAAGAACAAAAGAAATTCAAAGTTAAATGAATACCAATCTATATAAACAAGGATGGGGTAAAATGGAACAGATCCTTGACCAAGAAATGCCCGTTCAAAAAAAGTCTAAAAAATACCCCTTTATTCTTTTATTTTTCATTGGGATGATATTAAGTTTTGTTGCTGGATACTTGTTCAACCAACAAAAATCAGACACCATCCGGACAACTTCATTAAATCAACCAAAAGAAGTAGTGCAACAGACAAGGGACATATCCTCTACAATACAATCCATAACAAACTCTACACCTGTAGATCATGTAAAACAAAGTGCTATTGGTGAAATAACTAATGAACAAAAAAAAGTAAAGAAGTTAAAAAACAATTCCACTTCCAACGCTTTAATCTTTCATCCTAGTCCTTCCTCTATTGTACCACAAAGTCAAAATATTGAAGTATCAAATAACACGAATGATAAAACGATTGATATAAATTCTACTGTAGCTGATCAAGAATCATTTCTATCTGTCTTACCTTTATATCTATCACATATTAATCGGACAGAGCCCTCTATTATGGCACCAAAAGTACTTTTAAATTCACCTACTAAAAAACCTTTTTTACAACATCAAATGGGACTGTCAACGGGCTATGGAGTTTTTCCTGGAGGCAATTCTTCCGTTGGATTACGCTATTCAATGTCTACAAATATTGGTAAATTCCGTCCAAACATTTCACTAGGATACCTTTATCATAGGGCAAATTTAAAGGTAACCATCGATACAGTAAACAAAGCAAGTCAACCTTCTTTTCAAGATGCTGATCAAGTAACGATAGACATCAAACAATTTCATCAACTTCATTTTAGTCTAGGTTTTGACTATCGCATTGGTTCGCATCTATTTTTTACAACTGGATTAAATATCCCTTACCGTTTTCATAGTTTTGGTTTTACAAAAAATGAATTTGATCAATTTTCTGCAGAAGAAAACAGTCCTGTGAATAGCCAATCAGGCATCCTATACCATGCTGCCTTTCCAAAAAATATTTATCATTCGTGGGACATCCAACCTTACCTAGGTATTGGTGTTGACATCAAAAGAAATATCCAATATTTGCTGACATATCAAGCAGGATTAAAGCCCATTAACAAAGTAGTTTTGGCAACGGGGAATAATGTCTATTTTAGCCAAATTATAGGCCGTTTTAACTATACTTTTTAACTCACTACAACTTGAAAAAATGCCATTTATTGGATCGTAAGTACACAAAACTCATGGCTAAAATTCCAAGCCAATAAAATATTTCAACACTCCATGCGAGTGAGAGTCCTACATAATTTATCTTAATGAAAAATACGATATAGGCAATATAAAACACGGTAAATATGGTTTGAATCCAAAGGGCTTGTTTTGTTTTTCCTGTTCCAATCAGTCCATTAATAAATATTACACCAACGGCAAAAGTAATCAAGACTAAAAAGAGAATCCCTAAATAAGGTTTTGACAAAATAATTAAGGTCATATCCTCAGTGCCAAAAAAAGGATATAAAAAAAACTCTGGAAAAAGTAGTACTGGCAAACTGACAACTGTGGTGGTAAATAAATTTAATTTGGAAGTTTTTATCACCAATGGTATCACCGCCTGCCGTTTTTTATTTCCAATAAAATTGCTAACAATGGTGTTAATCCCCGCTCCATAACCCCAGGAAGGAAT
>JBATMZ010000202.1:0-7529 GCA_049290115.1 Saprospiraceae bacterium
AAAAAATTATTAACCAAATCAAAACTTGTTCCTTTTCCGTCAAGGGAAAAACGACCTTCAAGGAAGAATTTGTAACCGCTGGTGGGGTAGCGCTTCATCAAATCAATTTTAAAACATTCGAAAGTAAAATACATTCCGGTCTTTTTATGGCTGGAGAGGTAATTGATATTGATGCCGTAACGGGAGGTTTTAATTTTCAAGCTGCTTGGACGGGCGGATATCTTGCTGCAGTAGAAATGGCAAGACAAATGGGTACATGAGTAAAGTCTTCCTCCCTTGTATAGTCTTGAAATAGATTTACCCTAATCTTGTAATTATCTCCTGCTAGGACCCTTGTATGTACGGAAGATTATCGAGAGTGGTATTAAGCAAAGAGATGACTTCAATTATGATTGAAATAAATTTCGAGCTGACAGTTTTAACAAGACAAAACATTCGATAAAAATAAATTTAGAATAAGATCAAGTGTATAATTACAATATAATAGTTATCACTTCCTACCGCTTGTTTTTTGGCCGCACCGCCGATAACTTTTCACCTTTACCTTCCTTTAAGCAAATACAACGATCCCGATCTAACTATGTTGCAAGTAATATTTATTAGTGTTTGTCCTTTTATGATTATGCCATGAGAGGTTAAAATGTGAACTACCTTTAGATCCTGATAATCAATATGAAGTTCAGTTCTGCCTGCTACGGGCAGGAGCATAGAAATGAATACAAGGAAAGTTAGCCTATATCATAAATTATTTTTAAGATAAATCACTTTACTTGATTACAATTTTTTATTGACACGTTACCAATGTTTACTACATGTACTCCCTAAAATTGTTTTACATTTGCATATGTTATCAACCATTTTAAAGCCGGAAGACCAAACAAAACTTTCAGTACAGCGACTGATATTATTTGTATCCATCGTGCTTTTTATTACAAAAATGGGCGCTTACTTTTTGACTTCTTCCGTGGGGATTTTGTCCGATGCTTTAGAAAGTACCATCAATGTTTTTACGGGAATCATGACCTACTTTAGTCTGAAATATTCACTCAAACCTAGGGATATGGATCACCCTTATGGTCATGGAAAAATTGAATTAATCACTGCTTCAGTTGAGGGTATTCTAATAGCTATTGCTGGTTTTTACATCATGTACGAAGCATTTTTGCGATTTTTTTATCCTTCTGGAATGGAGCACTTGTCTATAGGTCTAATTTTAATTGGTGTTTGTGGTTTAATCAATTATGTGGTGGCTTTATATGCCGTTCGTATAGGTAGAAAACATGCTTCTATGGCATTAGTGGCTGGAGGGCAACATCTTAAAACTGATACCTACACTTCTATTGGTTTAATTCTAGGGTTATTATTGGTCATACTGACGGGTTTGACGTGGATTGATAGTGTTGTGGCCATTGTTTTTGGTTTGATTATTTGGAAGGGAGCCTATGATATATTGAGAAATACGACCATGGGACTCATGGACCAAGTTGATGTAAGCAAACTACAAGGGCTGGTGGACACATTGGCCAAGGAGAAAAAAACGAAATGGATTTATGCCCACAAACTAACCCTATTACATTTTGGACACGTGACCCATCTAGATATGCACCTTAGTTTGCCGTACTATTTTACTTTACAACATTCTTTAGACGAAGTTATCAATATCAAAAAAGTAATGGAGACCCATTTTGGCGACGAAGAGATTGAAGTCTCTATCCAAACAGATCCTTGCCACCCAGGTCTTTGCCATATTTGTAACATTGATTGTCCTGTTCGTTGGCATCCTTTTGTTGAAGAGCTAGATTGGGATATTTTGACCCTTACTAAAGGTAATATATATAAAGGATAAGCGACCGATTGTAACAATCTAGGCTCTCAGACGTTATATAAAAAAATATCATATGCGTTTCTGGTTTTTGTTAATGTTGGTTTTAAGTAATGGAATATTATTTGGGCAAATACAAACTTATTCTAAAAAGAATGACAGTGACCCAAAGGCCAAAGTCACTCTTGACAAACTTAAAAAAACTATGGATGGATATTCGAGTGTAGAAATGAAATTTACATTGACTATTGAAGCTTCCAAACAAGTGCCTATTATCCAAAAGGGTACACTCATTCAATCAGGAAACAAGTACCAATTGATTATGGATCAACAAGAAGTATATTGTGATGGTAAAACTACTTGGATGTATTATAAGAAAAACAAACAGGTACAAGTGACCGATTATGATGAAGCAGGAAGTGCTTTTCTCTCACCTAAGCAGGTGATGAATATGTATCAAACAGGCAATTATGTGTACGCCATTACTGAAGAAAGAACAGAAAAAGGAAATGTTTTTGCAGACATTGAATTTAAACCACTCGACCTGAATGCAGAATTTTCAAAAATGAGATTGACGGTAGATAAAACACAAAACAAAATTGTATCTTTGCGTGTATTTTCTAAAGATGGTAGTCGATACCATTTACAATTAAATTCCACAACACCGAATAAAAAATACGACCCTGCAGTTTTTGTTTTTAATGTAAAGGCAAATCCAGGTGTTCGATTAGAAGATCTGAGGATTGATTGAATAGAACCGTTTAGATTCTCAGTTACCAACCCAGCGATTCTTAGTCTCAACCGCTAGGAATCGCTTTTTTTTGTTGACGAATTTTCTTGTCTTGTTTTATTTTCGTGATTTGTTGTATTTTTAGCAAATGATATAGTTTAGGCGATAAGACTTTCCGCCGTATTTCCGATATAAAACTTCAAATTCCACGCCGATTGACGTAGTTTGAATTTATGAACCAAAACCTTACACCTCACCAAATAAAAATCTACCCAAACAACGCTAAGTGAGCAAAATGTCGCTATTGGACCATTTCTTCCGATATTTCTCTTAGTTTTTAAAAATAATGCTTCGTTTTTTTTTTTTTTCAAAAAATTTACTTCATATTTGTCTTGTAAAAAAAGACAGAGAGAGAAAAAACAAGCCTGGAAGCTATGTCACTCTCTTCACGCAACGGACATTGAAATAAGGTAGCATCATCCCCAACCGTCACCATATAGGGTAGCCATGGTCAAGAGGAGGATGAAGCCATAGATGAAAAAGCTGGATAGAAAAAAAGTAGGTCTATGTTCTGAAAAAAAATCCAAAAGGGTGGAATAAATCAAGAGGGACACTCAGGATTACAAAAACAGGGAAGCAAATTTTTTCAACACAGAGAGAGCCATGATTCTGATTCATGGAAAAGGTGCACGTCGATGATGGCGTGTGTATTAAATGCTATACAGTAAAAAGTAAAAGAGAGCCTGCTTACTGCCCTTGCAGGGGCTGCAGACCCTCCGTGTATCTGGTCGATACGTGGGCGAAGATAGGACTTCTTTTTGTTTTTAACAATCGTAGCAGAAGGAAAATTCCCTTATGCCGAGAAAAGAAGGGGAGTAATGTTTAACTTATTTATAATGAAGAAGTTTTTTGCTTTTTATTTATTTTTTAATTGTTATATCACTTTAATGGCACAAATAGATCATCAAAAAGATAAAACAATAAATAAAAGTCATCATTTCCATAATCGTGAAGATAGTATCAAAATTGCCGGTATAATTGGGGGAAGTGAGACATCGAACCCAGGTTATATTGTATCGATTCATGTACAAGCATTGGGAATAGGTTTTGTTGGCTCAGGTGTAATTCTTGATGAAAAAACAATAATAACCGCTGCTCATGTTGTTGATAATGTTAGAATGGTTCCTTCTGAGGTTCAAATTAGGGCTGGAGGGGATTCTAAATATCTATATACACAAGTAAGTGTAGCAGAACAGATTATTTTACATCCGGACTTTCCTTTAAATTTACCATCCGATCCAACAAGTCCTGACATTGCTATTATTAAACTTTTAACACCCTTAACTTTTAATGAAGATGTTTTTTCAATTAAATTTGCTAGACATTGTATTTTTGAGAATAGTGATCCTGAAATTGGAGATCCAATAATAATTCATGGTTGGGGTAGCACAAATTTAAATTATAATGATAATTTGGAATTAAGGACTGCTTTCTCTGATGTTATTAATTTACCTCAAAGCAGTTTTTGGTCATCTGAGCCATATTATCAACTATATTTCAATTCAACTCTTAATTTTGCAACGTATAATTTTTCCAACCAAGCATATAGAGGAGATAGTGGCGGACCAGGAGTAATCATAAAAAATGGCATTAAGTATTTAGTAGGTATAATTTCGTGGGGCAGGGATCCAAATCTTTCAAACGACCCTACAAAACTATATCCTGATGTTTTTACTAATGTAATAACACAAACTGAATTTATCGTTAATAATCTGGAAGCTGGTACTTATCCTTGTGATTTTAGTAATCCTGAATTGTCAAATTATGAAGGTTCTTTATGTCAATCGGTGAATGTCGACTTAAATAATTTTTTTATAGGTACATTACCGCCAAATACTACGTTAGTATGGTCCACCGACAATTATCAATTTGATTGTGTTGATAATCCATTTAACGGCATAGCTTCTGAAGGAGGTACGTATTATGCATATTTTTTTAATGCAAATGAACAATGTTATAGTCAACCGAGTGAACCTTTTGTGTTAATTCCAAATTGCGAGGCTGAAAACGATCTTCTTGTATCTACTAATACGTCATTAAATGCAAATGTGACTTATAAAAATATTACTATCAGTAATAATGCGACTCTAACCATTCCTTCAGGGGTGAAAATTCAGATATTAAATAAAATTGTTGTAGAATACGGTAGTAAACTTATTATTGATGGTGGTATTGTGTCCGGTTGCCCTGATTGCCCTAAATGGAAAGGCATCCAAGCCATAGGAAATCCTTTTACAGGTCAAACATATGCTGTAGAGCTTAAAAACGGAGGCATAGTTGAAAATGCTGAAATTGGTATTAATACATCTAATATTGTAAATGGAGGAATTTTCGGACCGCAATTTGACCTGTCCGGAGCAAAAGTAACTGTTGAAGGTAATTCCATTTTTAGAAATTGTGATATCGGGATAAATTTTGGGCCATATGGTTATTCCGGACCATATTTTTCTTGGGAAGATGCAAGTTATATTCATAATTCAACCTTTGCGGATTGTAACATCGGGGTAAAACTTCGCTCCAATTTGGGAGTGGATATCTTGAATTCTGATTTTTTGGGTATTTCAACTTCAGGTGTGGAAATCATAAATTCGCAGGTGGAAGTTTCAGGATGTGAGTTTGAAGGAACAACCGGAGTGTTTTTTGGAGCTACCTGGCCAAGTCTTTTAGGATCAAATATTAAGGTAAATAGTTTTTTTACGTCTGTTGAAGGGGTTTTGATTGACGGGCAAGGAAATGCTACAGAACATACCATAGGCGGAAATTTATTCGCTTCCGGAAACGGGATAGTAGCAGCTGGACAATCCAGTTTTAATATCCAAAACAACGAATTTGGTGATAACCATGTCGGTGTTGGCACAGATTATACAGGAGATGATGGCAATATGATTTCAGATAATAATTTCAACCTGAATGAGTATGGCAGCTCTGTCTATGGTCTTAACAATACGGAATATTTGAATAATTGTTTTGTAAACGGAAGTTCTGCCGATATTGAAATATATCATGAAGCATCTATTTATGATGAACAAGGTGATTTTGAGAATGCGGCAGGCAACTGTTTTACAAAAACGGTTCCTTCATTTATAACAGGTATAGATGCAGAATCTTTCACGTATTTTGTCAAAACCGGTACCATTCCACAGTCCTGTAAATATCCAATCGGGGGTATTTGGGATTTAGAAGATAGTGATTTTGAGAACCCATTAAATTGTGGATTCGGATTTTGGGGTAATTTTCCACCACGGTACAGAAATTGTGTAATTCCATCCACGTTGGTTGATAAAAAAGCCATGGAATTAGCCATAAAGGCAGAAATCAAAAGGATAAAAGGTGATCCGAATATTTCACCATTGGTTAAAAAATGGTTGATTGCCAGGTATGAAAGGTGTCTGAAAAGATTGATTGGTAAAATCGTGGAAGACATTATTAAAACCCCAAATACAGGCAGAGAAGATGCGATAACATACCTTAGTGCTCAGGAATTGTTCAGTCACCGGATCATGGCTTACAGCCTCATGATTGAAGCAGGAGATTATACATCAGCAGTGATGTATCTGAACGGGTTGGCTACCAATCGAAATGCTGAATTTGATTTTGTGACCGCTCAAAATATTTATCAGGATTATCTGCAGCAGGGGACATCTTATGTTTTAAATGCACAAGACACGGCATTAATAGGGAATATTGCCAGAGAAAAAAATGAATTAAGCGGGTACGCCCGCAACATCTATTACGAAATGACCGGTGAGAAAATAAAGTTGACCATGCCACATTTACCTTTTCCAGGATCGAGACCTGTAAGTCAGGAAAATGTTGAACTTCCGAAAGTTTTATTATATCCTAATCCGGTGGATAATAATCAAGTTACACTCGAGGTATCTGTAAAGTTCATACATGACAAATGTACTATGCAAATAACTGACGTGACCGGCAATATGGTTCTGAATAATACGTTGAATACCGAAAGTACCCCGATAGATATTACGGCTCTCAGACCGGGAATGTATTTTGTAAAAGTTTCCGATCAGAAACAAATTTTATTTACGGGTAAATTGATCAGATTATAATTCTATAATTTTGTGTACTGCTAAAAATTGGCAGTACACGTTTTTAACCTGCATATCATGAAATTAATAACCATCATAGTCCTTTTTATTTCTGCCTTTACCCTTTCAGGCCAAACCCGTTATGCCAAAATTATCGATTTTGATGGTGTACCACAAGGAGCTAGACAAATCGTACCTTATGGAGACGAATATTTTGTTTCTTATTATCAGGTGTGTATCAACAGGGCAGGAAATTTAGTAGAAGTATGTGGAGGTTTATTAAAAATAGATGATTTAGCCTCCATAGCTGACAGCAATCTGATCAGAGAATTTAGTGTGAGTTTTAATTCAGTCCTGGCAGATGACACACGAGATAAATTGTATTTTTGTGGAGAACCAAATATCGATAATAACTATGCACAAGAATTTTTTTTAGGTGAAGTAAATCCTGGAAATCTGTCTGAGAAGAAATTTAAAAGCTATAAAATTCCAATTGAACAACAAATAAATTATTTTCAAACGGCATCCACAATGTTTAATGAGGGATTATTTTTAGGTGGAACTTCTCAAATTAAGGATCAAAATAAGGTCACGACCATTGGAATATATTGCAATGATAAACTCTCATTAGATACTTTTTGGGTCATTGATCTCGGGATTAGTTCTATTTTGAGAAGTTCATATAAAGACGTCAACAATAGACTTGTTTTGCATATAGCAAGCCAAATAGGAATAACCAGATACTCGCACATATTAAAATTTGATACATCTTTTCAACAGGTATGGCATTGGAGTTCGGAAGTAAGCAACAATCAACAATTGCCCTACGGATGTCAACTCAGTGATGGAAAAACCTTGGTCGCTATGACTA
>JBATMZ010000203.1:0-2381 GCA_049290115.1 Saprospiraceae bacterium
GTATGGTAAAGAGACTGGCCCCCGCCCAGACGACCACATTCACCAGCAGCAAGGTGCGCACCGGGTTCTTGCCAAGGCCCAACTTCGTCACGGCCAAACCGCCCAGGATGAAGGCCGAAGACAGGACCGCGAAGGTCAGGCCCCAGACCTCGACCGACACAAGGCTCAACCCATAGGCGTCGAGCAGCGCCATGAAGATCCCGCCCAGAAAGTTGTTGAAGGTGGCAAAGAGGATGAGCGCGAAAAGGCCCGGCACGCCTGCCAAGACCTTGATCGTGCCGCGTAGGTCTATCTTGCCGACAACAGGAGTTTCGGGGGTGTTGGCCGTGTCGCTTTGGGTGACTTGGGCGGGTTCTTTCAGAGATATCATCCGGATATCGATTAGCGCCACCAGCGTCGCCGCAAGACAGACGAACAGCGTCAGTTGCATGCCGCCCCATGCGACTAGAAAGCCCGAGACTGCAAAAGCGACCAGAAAGCCGATACCCGAAACCATGCCCAACATTCCGTTGGCCTTGTCGCGCCCGTCTTCAGGGATCAGCAGTGTTACCAGCGTAGGCAAGGCAATGCTGCGGATATTGCCCGCGATCACGCCGCCCATGACCAAAACTACCAAGCTCCAGAGCCAGGCACCATAAGGATCGCCGAATGCACCAACAGGTGCTGCCCGCATCAGGCCAAGCGACAGGGCATAGAAGGCCAAGGAAACCAGAGATGACCCGGCCATCACGGCGATCTTGCCATGGTGATCGACCAGCGCACCGAGCCAGATGCCCAGAAGCCCGGTGAAGGTCAGGAAGATGCCAGCGATCATGCCAGTGGCGAAGACCGATCCAGTTTCAAGGAAAACCCAGAACGTTATGGCGAACCAGGCGGTAAAGTTCGTGATGTTCGCCAGCAGGTTGTTTGCAAGAATGCGGTGAAAGGTTGACATCAATGGTTCTCGCGGATCGTGTCTACATTGCGGCATGAATTACCCGTCAGGCCAACTGTCGCCAAACGTTTGATCATTGCCGGATAAAGGCTGCCGCGCGTTCGACATGAGCATTCATGTGGGTCCGGGCGGCAAGAGCGACCCACTCTCGCCCGAAGGCATCGGCAGTCTCGTGGTGGCCGCTTCGACGGCTTATCTCGGCTTGGCTCGCCAAAATCTCGACCTTCAGCGCGGCGTATCCGTCGGTATGTCGCACCGACCGGCGCTGCGCCTCGGAAAGCCAGTCCATCGCCTGCGCGAAATCATTTTCGGCAGCATGTGTCAAGGCAAGGGCCCGAGCCACTGCTGCCTCCCAACAAGGATCCTGGAAGTGACAGCTAAGCGCAAACCCCTGCTCTAACGCCGGGCGCAGGTCGGCAGGTGGCCGTCCATGCAGCAACTGGACTTCGCCCAGAACGGCGACGGGCCAAGGTCGAAAGGCGATCCAGCCTTGCTGATCGACGAGGATCAGGCATTCGCAGAGCCAGCGATCCGCATCCTCCAGCCGCCTCGCCGCGAGCAGCGACCAGCCGCCAAGGCCAAGCGTCCAGATTTCACGACGGTGATTGCCAGCGAGACGGGCGTGGTCGAGTGAGATTTCGAAGTGTTCCAGACCTGCTGCGACTTGCCCCCAATCCACCAGGTTGAATCCGATGACGCCGTGGATCCCCGCGAGATCGTTGCTGTCCTGCGCGAGGTCGAGGGCCTTCGACAAATAGTGGGCCGCAGCCGGGCGGCGGCCGGCAAGCGCCTCGACATAGCCCAGTTCCTGAAATGCTACGGCGGCAACTTCGGCGTTACCTGCCGTCCGCGCAAGCTCGGTGCTTTGCATCAGCAACACGGCGCCTTCATCGTCCCGGCCACGAATAGAATGCACCAAAGCAGTTCCAAGCTCCAGCGTGGCACATGCGCTCAACGCGCTGTCCTGGATTTTTTCTGCATCGCTGACGGCACGGCGAAGGCAGTCGATGCCCGTATCGACTGCACCTGCCGTCAGGGCCGCTCGACCGGACTGGATCAGGGAACGGACGAATGTTTCCTGCGGAATACCTTTCGGTGGCGCCGAAGTCGTCCGACGGGCAGCGCTGCGCAGGGCGGGCGAGGGGAGTTCACCGAGTTCGGCAAGAAAGACCGTTTCGGTCGCATCGGCATGGCGGGTCGCAGCCTCGTACTGGCCTGAAAGCGCAAGGCTCTTCACGAGCATGACATGAGCGCTCTCATCGTAAGGATTCTGTCGGGCGCCAAGTTCGGCTAGGCGGACAGCCCGCAGGTGATCGCCGACCGACAAGGCACGAATAGTGTCCTGCCGGATACGCGACGCGACGATGCCGGCGATCCGCGCGCGTTCGACCAGCAGCCAGGTTTCAAATTCCGGGCTGCTGCGCGGCTCGATTGTGCCAAGCAGGGC
>JBATMZ010000204.1:0-2084 GCA_049290115.1 Saprospiraceae bacterium
CGTCAGGACCTGATGATATCATTCTATTTTATTTCAGTGGTCATGGTGGGATGGAAAATGGAAAAACATTTATTGTTACAGCGGATGAAAGAAACCTACACAGAGTAGATATAGAAAAGATGATTTCCGCTACCCCGGCCAGACTCAAAATGATTATTACAGATGCATGTTCTAATGCCGTAGAAGGGCTTACAGGAACAAGGAGTTTGAGTAAAGGAAATAAAGACATTGATGCTGGTGTTTTTGATGAAACATATAGGGATCTCTTTTTGGGATATAAAGGCATGATGCATCTCTCATCATCCACCGAAGGTGAATTGGCCTGGTCAAACGACAATTTTGGCGGCTTTTTTACTTATCACTTCATCAAAGAAGGATTAATTAAAAAACCAGTAAAAGATTGGAACGCTATTTTTAGCACTGCAAAGGATAAAACATCTCAAATGTTCATGCGATTGCCTATTGAAGACAGGTCAAAGCTTGCAAAGGAAGGAGTTAGAAATCAAACGGCAAAAGCATTTTCCATGCCGACTTTATCAAAGGGAACCAATGTGGTCACTACACCTCTGCCTGACAACAACCAAAATAATACGACCAGTAACCAAACCAATAAAGTCCCGGGTAAAATTACACTATACAATTTTACAAAACAATCCGTAAATTTCTATATTGATAATAATGATCCTTCCAAGGAATGGCTCCCATCTAAAACACAGCAAAAAAGAGTCAGTGCGGGTAAAAAACTAACAATTAATAGTGGAGCTGCTTTTGTTGGCTATGTATACAAAGGTGAGGATTTTTACTTTGAGCTTGAAAACGGAAATTACTTTTTTGCTTTAGATGAAACTGGAATACTCAATCTTTTTTACAAAGATGATGATATCAATATTAATAATTACAATTCTGTGGTACAGATTGATTACAATTCTTTACTGATAGGTAATTGGGCATGGGATGACACCCAATCAGGAGAGTCTGTATTAACTAACTTTTCACGAAAAAAGTTTGTAGAAACATATCAGCCAAGTAATGCTGAAATCATAGGTGATTGGTCGATAAGACAAGAGACCTTAGACGGAACTGAATATAATTTGCTCACTTACCTTTATCAGGATAGTGGAGGCTCTACGTATGAACTTGATTATATTATAATGTATGATTATGAATTCCCGGATGAAATTCAACTGGTCTTTTTAGTAGCATATCAAAATGATCTGGAAATATCATATGAAGAAGCAGAAGAGTTTTTAGAACCAACAATAATCATGTACCGAACTGAATAGTTGTTATCCGAGAGTGCACACGTATTCACAAACATAAAATTGAAATTTTTCTGATTTTATGTTTTAATGTCAACCTAAAACTTCATATATAGTTTAAATTGATAACTGTTCGATTAAGATTACAATACTGCCAAAGTTGTAAAAAGAAATCAAAATTTCAAAGGAATTTTGTATTCGGAATATCTACATTTTTTTATTCTAAATTAAAAAAAAATATGAGAGTTCAAATCGTAGAATTTTAATCATACGTCTAAGAGTAAAGACTATCATTAAACTATGAATTGTGCAACATTATTATACAATTATGTAACCTGATGGTCTTGAAAAAGACACATCTTTGTAGATTAAAAAAAAATGAAATAATGCAAAAATCAGCTGCAAATAAAAAACACATTCAAGCATCGGTATCGGATTTTAAAATACAACACACAGGATTACCTACGATGCTATTCATCCGAAACTTTAACCGATCAATGGACAAACATAATACTGTACTTACCGAAGTAGAGAAGGATATCATGCAAATATATGACCATGCTCTACATGTTTTTGCTCCTTATACTTCTGATGGGAGCAACGAACAATGGGAATTGGCTTTATATGATATCAAAGCTGCATTAATGTCTATGCTTGAACTTCTGCGGAGTGCTTTGGACAAAATAGGTTTAAAAAATACGTCCGATCATAGCGGTTTATGGGAAGCATTGGATAGTAGGATAATAAAAATGTCCAAGGCTTTTAAAAAGCTGTACAATGAAGGCAAAGACCAGCTTTCTGACAAAGATCAGATGAAATTATCGG
>JBATMZ010000205.1:0-12850 GCA_049290115.1 Saprospiraceae bacterium
CTCCAATACAAGACCAACACACAACTAATTAGGGAATCGAGTGATACGGAATCACTCGGTAGTGAGGGAACCGAACAACCCTTTGTTCGGCTTGTTGATCCCAGGGTTCGATTCACCTTTTCCCAAAAAAAAAGAGCCAACTTTTTTAAGTTGACTCTTTAAGTAGCCCGTAGGGGAATCGAACCCCTCCTACCAGGATGAAAACCTGGCGTCCTAACCGATAAACGAACGGGCCATTTTTTAAAAAGCGTCGCAAAGATATACGTTCTTTTTAGAATCAGAAAAAAATAGGACGAAAAGTTCGCAAAAAAAAATTGAACACCTATTTATCTGGTTTGATTACTAATTATTTTAATCTTCATGAACCGAAGTATTGATCTTTGATTATATTTGAATTTCAAATCCAAACCATAAATTTTTATCTTAATGAAAGTATTATTTGCCAGTGCAGAATGTTATCCAGTTGCTAAAGTAGGTGGATTAGCCGATGTAGTCGGATCTTTACCAAAATACCTTCAAAAATCAGGTGTAGAAACACACGTCGTCATCCCAGGATATATCATGCCTTGGTTTGAAAACAAACTCTATAAAATCGTGCATTACGGGCATTACAACAATGCCAATGAAACAGTTCATTTTGAAGTTAGGTATTATATTGAAGATTTACTAGGTTTTCCTTTTTACACGATTTATATTCCAGGTAAGTTTGACCGATACGGGGTCTATGCCGATAAAAACGGCTATTATTTTCAGGATGAAATCGAAAGAAATATTGCATTCCAAAGAAGTTTACTTATGTGGTTAAGGGACAATCCAGCCATGAGACCTGATATATTACATTGTCACGACCACCATACTGGCCTAACTCCTTTTTTGAAACAATATGCCTATGAATTTGAATCAATTCGCCATATTCCCATAGTATTTACTATCCACAATGAAAGATATCAAGGCGCTTTTAGTTGGACGAGATCTCATTTACTTCCACATTATGATAATTGGAAAACTGGGCTCTTAGATTGGAACAATACCATCAATCCCTTAGCTTCAGCTGTTAGAGTTTCTCATAGAGTAACTACCGTTAGTCCAAACTACATGAATGAGCTCATGTACAATTCTTTTGGTTTGGAATCTCTTTTTCAAACTGAATCGTGGAAATGTACCGGCATTCTCAATGGAATTGACAATGAAACCTGGGATCCTAGTACTGACCCTATGCTTGAACACCATCTCAAAAAGGATGTTGTTGAGTTTAAGAAAAAAAATAAGTTGGCTTTATGTAAAAAAGCTAACCTCAATCCAGACCTGCCTTTATATGGCTTTATTGGAAGACTTGTTTATGAAAAAGGTGCAGACCAACTGACTTCATTGATATATAATTGGTTGGCGCATCATGACAATGCTAATTTTATTGTTCTTGGTACAGGAGACAAAGGAATAGAAAATGACCTTACCCAACTAGCTTATTCTTTTCCTTCAAATGTAGCCAGTATGTTGGCCTATAATGAAGCCCTTGCTCATCAAATATATGCTGGTTCTGATTATTTATTGATGCCTTCAAGAGTAGAGCCTTGTGGTTTAAATCAAATGTTTGCCATGAGGTATGGGACTCTTCCAATTGTAAGAACAACGGGAGGCCTAAAAGATAGTGTTCGTGATCTTTCAGAAGACCATGGCGTAGGAATCAGGTTTGATCATTTAAATATTCAAGACATGAGTCATGCCATGTTTAGATCCTATAAAGTTTATGAGCAAACAGCATATAAAAATGGTTTAGTGGAAAAAGCAATGAATCTCGATTTTTCTTGGGATGTTTCCGCCAAAAAATATATTGAGATATATCAAAGTTTACTGTGATTTTATACTTGTTTTAAGCTCGTGTAAAAACTCACGAACAGAACTATAAGATATCTGGTGAGACTCAAAGTGCACCATAGCAGCATGGATAGCTTCCTCATTTGCGTCCAAGCTAACCAATATATTTAATAAATGCATCTTCATGTGGCCTTGTTGAATGCCCGTGGTGACCAATGATTTAACGGCGCTAAAATTTTGCGCAAGACCAACACTAGCAATAATTCTCATAAGTGTTTCAGCGCTAGGATTTCCGAGTATTTCTAAAGACTTTTTAGCCAATGGGTGTAAATTTGTAAGCCCCCCTATCGTTCCTACGGCAAGAGGAATGTCAATATAAAAATGAAACATATCATCCGTCAAGTCACAATAGCTCAATCCTTTGTATTGCCCATCCTTGGCGGCAAATGCGTGACCAGCGGCTTCCACCGCTCTAAAATCATTACCTGTTGCTAAGACAACAGCGTCGATTCCATTAAATATTCCTTTATTATGTGTGGTAGCTCTGTATACATCCGCATGTGCAATTTTAATGGCTAAGCAAAACTTCTCTGCGAGCGATTGTGCTGTTATTCCATTGGCAAATGTTCCCAAATTTTGAATGGGCGTTTTTACTTCAGCCCTTACTAAACATTCAGGGGTATAATTAGACAAAATAGACATGATGATTTCTACATCTTTTTGTTCATCAGGTAGATCTTGATTGTTTATAAAATAGTTTTCAATATTAGTCGCAAATTTTTCCAATACTGTATTGATAAAATTGGCCCCCATTGAATCGCAAGTTTGAAAATGAACCCGACATTGAAATAGGTTTTTAGCACAAAAATTAAAATCCAAAAATTCAACCTTTTGAATTCCACCTCCTCTTTTTTTCATGTTTTCGATGATAGAACCAACCCCTGACATTAAAGCCATTTTTATATCATGTTCAAAGTCTATAAGTTGACTAAAAGAACCTGGCCACATAAAATGTATGTGACCTACTTTTGTAGTTCCTAAAATCGTCGTTTTAAACCCACCTTTATCCATCCAGTATTTTGCCGCAGAGGAGGCTGCTGCTACCACAGAGCTTTCTTCAATAACCATTGGAACAGCGTATATATTTCCATCGATTAAAAAATTGGGAGCTATTCCGTAAGGTAGTAAAAAATTTGAAATTGTATTTTCGCTAAAGCTGTCGAAAAGTTTTTGTTGGTTTTGGTCTTCGTGCCAATAAGAAGAAAAAGTGGTAAAGGCATTTGTTTCATTTGAAAGAAAACCTTGCTGTATCCATTCAATTTTTTCTACTTTGCCCATTTTAGAAAACTTCTCCACCTTTTTATTCTTCATCCTGACTATTTTATACTTAAAAAAGTATGTGCGATAGACAAACCTTCTTTTTGATGTGAAACATATTCATACAATGCTTCATAATCACCCATGGCATGCTTTAAAAATCCAGATGCCTGACCATAAACGGACGAAAGACGAGATTTTTTCATCAAATAAAATCCGTCCAAAAAATCACTAATTCCTCCTGAAATAATTAATTCATTACAGGCAACTTTGACCAATTTTTTGTCCACAATTTGATTGACCATATCTACCATTTCAAAAGCAGCGTGCCCTACATGAACTAATGGTTTTAAATCATGGTCAGCTCCCTCTTTCGTTCTCAGTAATTCGAGTAATGAAAAATTAGTCCCTCCATTAGCACCAAAATCAATAGCCCCAAGTGGTAATTCTAAAAGAGCTTGTAGGCTTTTTAAACCCATTCCCTGCCCTACCTCCTTGACCATTATTTTTTTGGAATCCATATGATTCATAACCCTCTTTATGACATCCAAAGGACTTGTATAATACCTATCGCCTTCAGTTTGAAGCCACTCTTGTAAAGGGTTAACATGAATAATTAATCCATCAGCTTCAAGTTTTTTTAACAATTCGTCGACCAAATTCCATTGTTTATTTTCAAGTAACAGCATCACCTGTGCTATACCTAAGTTGGCAAATAATGGTTGGCTTCCAATAGTGTTTCGAACTTGAAAATCATTTAAGTAGGTGTCATCTGTGAGTAATTGGCGACAAGAACCTAAACCCATGCCCATGCCAAAATCAAAACATGCCTTGGCAAGATTTTGATTTATTATGGCGGCTTTTTGCGTTCCACCAGTCATACTTGATACCCAAATAGGTGTAGCAAAAGTTTTTCCTAAAAAAGTTTTCCCAATATCAACTTGTTCATTAGGATGACCTGATAATATTGGTTCGTAATAAAATCTTTCATCAAGTGTACTTGGCGCTATCCTCGATTGAAAGGCCAATGAAATGTGATCCTTTTTTCTATCACTAGCATTGGGGTCTGCGTCTTCAAATTGGCTTTCAAGGATATTTGACATGATTTTTGTTAATTGATAAAACAAAGATACACATTTGATTTTTTATGATTAGTTTTGTGAAACAATATAATCCCAAGAAGGTTTTTTCCCCCCATCATAATGGTCTCGTCGTATTTTGGTGTCCTACTCATATATTTATATTGATAATAGAATGAAATTTATTTTAACAATTATTACTTTGTTCGGCTACATTGCCTTACATGCTCAGAATGAAGCACAATCTTTTTTTAATCAAGCGATGAACTTTGTAAATCAAAAAGATTTTGCTAGTGCTACTATATATTATGACAAGGCAATACAGGTTGATCCAAGTTTTACTACAGCTTATTATAATAGGGCCAACTTACATTTGTATGCTGGAAACACCCCAAAAGCACTTTCGGATTTCCAAAAAGTATTGTTGTTAGATTCTCAATTTGTAAAAGCCAATCTAGGCATCGGAAATGTGTATTTTACGAAACAAGATTACCTAAAAGCGATAAGTTACTACAAAAAAGTACTTGAAATGGAGCCTACAAACGAAAAAGCATTAAACAATCACGGAATAGCAAGCATGAAAATAGAGGATTATGATGCAGCCCTACTGTCTTTTGAAAAGTCTTTGTCTATTGGTATAAGGTCATCTCAGATCCATTTTAATAAAGGCGTTTGTTACGTAAAGAAAAAAGAATTGTATGCGGCTATTTCAGGATTTACGGCCGCTTATTCCGAGGACAATAAAAATCTGAAAAGTATTTTTGAGCGGGCAAAATGTTATGCCGCCTTAGAAAAACATAATGAAGCTCTACAAGATTTGAATTTATATATTCGCCAGCTTCCTAATGAACCAGAAGCCTATTATTTAAGAGGTGTTACCAAACTCAAACTTTTGGATTTCAATAGTGCTGTGGTCGATTTAAATACTTGTTTGGAGATTAATCCCAACCATTATTATGCAATGTATAATCAAGCTATGGTCCAATACCAACTTAAAAATTATCCTCAAGCCCAGTTTTTATATTCAAAACTAATTGCATCAGATCACGATGACGCTAAATCTTTTATGCAAAGAGGTTTGTGTTTTTTAGCATTGGATGATTTTAAAAATGCTTTGAGAGATTTTGACGAAGCACTCGATATTGACCCTACATTAGCTGAAGCTTATTTTAACAGGGCTAATGTTCACAAAAAATTAAACCTAGATCGCAAAGCATGTGACGACCTCAAAATGGCCATCAAACACGGCTATAACCAAGGTCTGGCTTACGAAAATATATTATGTGATTAAAACAAGGATTACTTTAAAGTCTCAAGAGTTCCTTGTACACTTACCGCTACATTTTTTGCAATATTATCTTTCACTAAGGACGGAATAGAAATGTCATAATCGGCAACTGCGACGTTAAAATTTGTTGAGGAAATGACCTTACCATCTTTTACCTCCATCATTACATCAGAAGTATGTTGTTTTGTGACACCGTGTATTGTCAGTTTTCCATCGACTTTCACTTTGTGTTTTCCATTTTTTGTCAAAACTATCTTGTCGAATCCTATAAGTTTGCCCTTGAAGTTGGCTTTTGAAAATTTCGAACTTTCCATGTAATTTTCATTAAAATGTTCTTGCATTAAAGCCTTTTCAAATTGAAAACCTTTGATCAAAACAGCAAACTCTATATTTCCAGTAACAAAATCTACTACACATGTTCCCGATTTGTTGATTCCTACAATATTTTCCAAAGGAGTGCTACTTTCGAAGGATACAACAGCTGTTTTTGTAAAATACTTTTGGGCAATTGAATATTGAACTGTTAAAAACAACATTCCTATCAAGACAAGGAAATTTTTCATAATACAAAGATTTAATTTATTTATTTTCGAGAATGATACTCCTTGACAAAACGACGTCAAGAAGTTTTCCGGTACAAATTCCCTTAATTTTAACACGATCTTTAACATTTACGGAAGTCAAATCTTCCACATTTTCAAATTCGCAGAGTATTCCTACCATCTCATTGCCGCTATCTAATACGATTCCAGATTCGTTTTTTTCTTTGACAATTCCCACAATTTCTATCGTTTTGTCTAAATACTTAAGTTCAGCTGCTGCTTCATCTTTTTCAAATTCATTCACCAAGACAGAAGCCTCCATGGCTGTATCTGTCGTTTGGTTTTCCATTGAAGTTTTAGGTTTATTGTATAAATAATATCCTACAACTGCTCCCATTATAGCTAGGACAATAATCACAACTAGTAATCGTCTCATGGTTTATATTTTTAGTGTCAAAAAATCAATTATTAAGCGCTCCTGCAGCAACCCAAGTTTCCATTTTAATAATATCACATTTGGAAAGTTTTGCCAGACCTTGAGGCATGGCAGAAAAACCACTATCATGACGGATGGAACCTAAAAGTTTGCCATTTTCTGCATATAGTTTTACTTGAGGGTGTGACTCAAGACTTATCCCTCCCAAAAGAATAGCATCGCTATGACATTGAATACAATAATTAGTAATGATAGGGATTACGTCAATACTGTAACTGGTGGAGTCTATTTCACAATTCGTTTTGTACAATTCCTCCTCAACATCATAAAAACAAGATGACAGTAAAAATAACAGACTTGAAAGCAACAAAATATACTTCATAAGCAATTTAGATTTATTACTATTTTGTAATATGATAACAACGCAAATGTAAAAATATTGTTGTCACAAATTTATAAAAACAAAGACCCAATGATCTGATAAAAATTGATTAGAGAATAATAGCCACTTACGTCTTGATGTTTTAAAAAATCGAAAAACTTATATCTCCAAAAAATTAATTTTTTAAAGTTTGCCATTATCTTTACAGCTTAAAACAGAAAAGTATATATATGTCAAATGGCTTATTAACCGGAAAGTGTGGAATTATTTTTGGTGCTTTAGATGAAAAATCAATTGCATGGAAGGTGGCAGAAAAGTGCCATGAACAAGGTGCTAAAATAATACTTACCAATGCGCCTGTAGCCCTTCGCCTAGGTGGAATCAATGACTTGGCCGACAAACTCAATACACGTGTTATCGGGGCTGATGCGACAAAAGTAGAAGATTTGGAAAATTTAATCCAGGAATCCATGAACGATTTTGGAGGAAAAATAGATTTTATACTTCATTCGATTGGCATGTCTTTAAACGTGCGTAAAAAGAGAGATTATACAGATTTGAATTACGATTGGATGCATACCTCTTTAGACATCTCTGCTATTTCATTTCACAAACTCATGCAAACAGCCATGAAATTGGATGCCATGAAAGATTGGGGAAGTATCGTAGCACTAACCTATATGGCTGCCCAAAGAACTTTCCCTGATTATAGTGAAATGGCAGAAGCTAAAGCACTATTAGAAAGTTTTGCCCGTAGTTTTGGATATCATTGGGGTAAAAAAGCCCATGTCAGGGTCAATACCGTTTCGCAATCACCTACCGTTACAACAGCTGGTTCAGGCGTTAAAGGTTTTGATGATTTTTTTAGTTATGCCGACAAAATGTCTCCTTTAGGCAATGCTAGCGCAGATGCATGTGCGGATTATTGTGTTACCTTGTTTTCTGATTTGACCAAGATGGTGACCATGCAAAACTTATTCCACGACGGTGGTTTTAGCAGTATGGGTATGGCACCCGAAATTTTAGATAAATAATTGACACCAACGATTTTGTGCTTTTTTTCGTCTTTATATATAAATATCTTGCGATGAAAAGTATCTTATATTTAATGTTAGGTTTTTGGCTGGTTGTTTTAAATAGCTCATGCCATCGGTGTAATGATAACGAAAATGATTGTCCAGTCGATATTAGCTGTACAGAAATTTTTGTTTCTATTATCGTACCTTTAGAGTTCAAAAATTATTCTTATAATGATTTAAAATATGCACAAACCATACGTAAACGAGATGGAAATATTTTAAGTATACATTATTATTTACCCTTGGCATTGGGTCCATTTTATGCTACCATCATAGATGACAATGAAATGGAAAAAGTGAAAAAATCTGGGGAACCGATACTCTTTAAGGTATACAATGATTTGGAAGAAGAGATTTACTCTGAAGAATTTATTATTGGACACGATTGTTGTCATGTAGTAAAAATTTCTGGAAAAGATAAAATCATATTATAAGTTTATCCGTTGTATATAAAAAGGACGACATGATGCATAAGGCAATTTTGTACATTATTGGGTGTATTTTTATTTTTTCATGTACACAAGAGACTGTGGATGATTCCAATGTTTGTGGAGAAAAAAAATATATCCGAATGTTTGTAAAGGACACATTAAATCGTCCCTATTACTTCAAGACTTCTCAAACCTATCTGGACGATACGATTAAAATATTGGAATATGAAGATTTGGACAAACCGAGCGCCTTAGTTGTGATAACAGATGATCAATTGGATAAAATTACGACTTCTATTAACCATATTTCCGTACGAGCCTACAATAAACAAGATTCTCTCATCCTAGTAGAGTACTTTAAGATTTCAAAAGATTCTTGTCACGTAAGATATATTGAAGGGCCAGAAGGTGTGGTTATAAAATAGTATAACCTATTTCCTTTTAATTTTCATATATTCAAAAGTGATGTACCATTTATTGAAAACTAATACTAAAACATGTTATTTACGCTCCGAAAGTGACATGTTAAAAATCTAAGTTTCTTCAATTCATCACAATTGAAAAAATAAATCGTTTGTAAAAAGAAAAGCGTAATCGTTTATGATAAAATATTGTTTCCTTTTTTATTATTTGTTGTTTCATTCTGCTTTATTCGCTCAAAATAGTCCTGAAAAAACCAATGATGGTGATATTCTCTGTCCTGGCATCGGATACGGTTTTAGTATTCCTGGAGCAGATTTACAAGACAGGTATGGAAACAATCTCCAATTGGCTCTTTTTTCCAAACACATATTTAAAAATAATTATTTTTATGCACTTGATTTCACTTTTATGTTTGGCAATGAAGTGAAGGAAGATGTGCTACAAAATTTCCGCACACCCGAAGGTTATTTTTTAGGTAGTGGTGGATTAGGAACCGATGTGTTTTTACGACAAAGAGGTTTAATCTTGTCGGGGATGATTGGCAAAATTTTCCCTGTTAAAACGGCTGCAAGATCGGGAATTAAAATTGCCGTAGGCGCTGGAATACTGCAACATAATATCAGATTTCTTGATGACAATAATGCTGTACCACAATTGGGCGGCAATTTACGAAAAGGATATGACCGGATGTCCCGTGGTTTTACACTACGCCAAGAATTAGGCTACTTATTACTCAGTAAAAACAGAAGACTCAATTTTGATTTTTCTTTTGTTTTTTTTCAAGGTTTTACCCAGGAAGTACGAGCATATAATTTTGATACGGGATTAACCACAAACCCTTCAAGATTAGACCTAGGTTTTGGATTACAAGTAGCTTGGATATTGCCATTTTATTTAAATTCAAATGAAACCATTTTTTATTAATTAAGCCTTGAAAGTGCTATTTTTTATTTATTCTTTGGCTATATATTTATTAGGATGCTTTTTGAAAGTTTTTAGTTTTTTTTCACCCAAAGTAAAAAAACTGGACAAAGGTCAAAAGGAAACTTTAATATGGCTTACTACTTTTAAAAATCAACACCCAGAAAAGAAATCTGTTTGGATGCATTGTTCTTCTTTGGGCGAATTCGAACAAGGCAGAATGGTTTTGGAGGGTATCAAGAGGAGTCATCCAAATGTGATCATATACTTAAGTTTTTTTTCACCTTCTGGATATGAAATTAGAAAAAAAGACCCGATTGCAGATTTTGTTTTCTACTTGCCTTTGGATACCCCATTAAATGCTAAAATGGTTGCCACAAAACTCAAGCCCGACCTGTTTATATTGGTCAAATATGATTTTTGGTGGAATATTATCAAAACATTACAAAAGCAAGGTACCTTCATTTATGTCGTTGCTGCACAATTTAAACCCAATCGATATTACTACTGTCCTCCTTTTTTGCCCCTTATGAAAAAATGGGCTGGAATTTTCACCATAAGTGATTCTTCACGCCTTTTGTTACAAAAAAAAGGTTTTCAACAGGTTTTCCATGTTGGCGATCCTAGAGTAGATCGAGTCAATCAAATTAAAAATAATCCTATCAACATTCCGCAACCACTGGTAAGTTTTTGTTTATCAAACCACAAATTAATCGTGTATGGTAGCGTTTGGTTACAAGATATGATTATCATAAAAGAAACCATTCAAACACGGACAGATTGGACACATTTAGTGGTTCCTCACGATATATCAAAAGATAATGTCAATAAAATTTGTCAACATTTGCCAAAAGAGCACACCCTTTATTCATCGGGTACTTTTGATAAAAACGTTGTTGTAATAGACCACATAGGACTTCTTTCGGGACTGTATCAATACGCTTTTATGGCTTATATTGGCGGTGGTTTTAGTTTAGGCATTCATAATATTTTAGAACCCGCCATTTTTGGAATCCCCGTAGCTTTTGGCCCAAAATATAAATCCTTTTCAGAAGCGGTTGAATTAATCCGATTACAGTGTGCCTTTTCTGTAACTTCCAGTGATCAATTTAAACAATTTCTAAATGTTATATATTATGATAAAATCAAATATGAATCCATTTCAAATGCAATAGGAAAGTATTTTGACGATCATCTTGGGGCATCCGACAAAATTATAGACCACTTAAAACAGGAAAATATCCTTGTATAAAATATCTTTGCAAGATGACAGAGCAGCAAAAAAAAATCCACGATTTCAGTAAAACCCAAGTATTAGTCATAGGTGACATCATGATAGATCAATATTGGTTTGGTGATGTAAATCGTGTATCGCCTGAAGCTCCCGTACCCGTCGTAGATCTTCAAAAAATTGAAAACAGGTTGGGAGGCGCTGGCAATGTAGCCATTAATTTGAAAGCTATGGGAGCCAATGTCGACGTAATCGGTATTACTGGTCATGACGAAAATGGTAAAGAAATGATCAGATTATTAGAAAAAGAATCTATTGGAAACCAATTCATCATTCCTTCTAGTGATCGGAGAACTACGGTAAAAAGTAGGGTAATGGCACATGGCCAAAATTTACTACGCATCGATCAAGAAGATTGTATGCCTTTGAGTAAATTGGAATGGACAAATTTTATATCTACTTTTTCAAATTATACGAGCCAACACAAACCTGATATCATTATTCTACAAGACTACAATAAAGGATTGTTGATTCCTGATTCCATTCAATTTGTTATCAATTATGCAAATCAACACGGAATCCCAACCATTGTAGATCCTAAAAAAGATCATTTTTTTCAATACAAAGGTTGTACACTTTTTAAGCCAAATAAAAAAGAAGTACTTGAAGCTTTTGGCGAAAAGGTTGATGTAAATCTTCGCATTATCAATGAACAACTATTAAATAAACTTCAAAACAAATATAATTTTATTACACTAGGTGCTGAAGGTATTTTTGTAGGTTCGAAAATCGAACAAAACATTTATGAAACACAGCGAATGAATGTGATTGATGTCTGTGGTGCAGGAGATACCGTCATTGCAATTCTGGCGTTATATTGGACTAAATCATTACCTAGTTCCACTTTGGCCCGGTTGGCAAATATAGCTGGAGGGCAGGTTTGTGGTGTTGTTGGTGTTGCACCCATCCAAAAGACCTCTTTTCTAGAAGAAGTATTTAATCAACAAATAATATAAAAAGTCAGATAAAATTAAAAAAATATTATTATATTTAATTGTATTTGTGTATATTACATATTTTACATTAAATATATATTATTAAAGTATTACATTTGTTGGTCTATAGCTATTCGATTTTTTTTTGAAAAAATATTTAAAATAGTGTCGAATATGACAAACTTTTCTAAAAATATAACCTAATTTTACATTTTATGATGATATTATTAACATTTAACCAAATTCAAAAATCTGTTATGAGAAACATTTTTACAAAATTTTTGATGGTTTCAGCCTTTGTAATAGTGGCAGTTTCGGCTTCCTTTGGACAAAATCTGAATACCATGACCGTTAACTCACCGGCAGGTCTTGCAGGTGACTATTTTGTTGCCCGACCTACTTGGGGTAGTCAATCCAATAATCCAATCACTGCAGATGCAGTATATGCACAACCTGCTTTAGGTTGTACAGCCTTTACTAATAATGCCTCTGGTAAAATAGTATTTGTTGATAGAGGTGCTGCTGGTACTTGCGCCTTTGACGTAAAAGCATTAAATGCACAGAATGCAGGTGCGGTTGCCGTCATTATCTGCAACATATTGGCCACGGAAACGCTTCAATTCATGGGTGCTGGAACAGTGGCTGCTCAAGTAACGATTCCTGTTTTTAATGCTTCACTTGAAACATGTACTAAATTAAAAGTAGATTTAGGCGCAGGTGGTATCAATGCCACCTTTAGTTATAAATGCGACCAACCTATCTATGCTTCCAATGCCGTATGGGGAACCAATCCTGGTGAAGGTGATTTTAGCAATGGTTTAGATACCTGGACCACGGACAAAGGTTGGGTAGCTAATGCAGAGGGTGTTATTAGACTAGGTGCCTATACCGGTAACCCTAGAGTAGTAGGA
>JBATMZ010000206.1:0-4078 GCA_049290115.1 Saprospiraceae bacterium
TCGTATAGTAAAATATAAAATTAAAAAACTGAAGGAATCTCTCGTTCAGATAGAGCAACAGGATAAGACCCAGAGAAAACGCAGGGATGAACTTATACGGGTAGCACTGGTGGGTTATACCAACGTCGGAAAATCGACTCTGATGAATTTGCTCACCAAATCGGAGGTCTTCACAGAGGATAAACTATTTGCAACCCTTGACACCACCGTCAGAAAAATGGTGATAGGCAATATGCCTTTTCTCATGTCCGATACTGTAGGCTTCATCCGGAAACTTCCTCACCATCTGATCGAGAGTTTCAAGTCAACACTGTCGGAAACCCAGGAAAGCGATATTCTCCTGCATGTCATCGATGTTTCACATCCTCAATTTGAAGACCAGATTAACACGGTAAATGTTACACTCAGGGAATTAGGGGCAATGGACAAAACCATAATCCATGTTTTCAATAAAATCGATCTGTATCGCAAAATATCCTTTGATGAACTTCTCGATGAGGCTACAAAAGATGAAATCATGCAAAAATTTGAAGCAAATCTTATAAATCAATATGGTGACAAGATCATATTCATATCCGCTAAGGAAAAAGAAAATATAGACGATCTTCGCGAATTGATAAAAACAGAGGTAGAAATCAAATACAAGATCAGGTACCCGTATAAGACTCAGTATTGGTGACAGGAAAGCTGGGATATACCTTGCGACAGATTAAGCCGAATTATTCATCTCAACCTATCCATAGACCTGACGGTTTTCTCGTCCTTTCCAATGAATCTGGCTGCCAGGACCCCAAATACCATGCTTAAAAAAGGCATATATAAAGCAATAGAATCATCGATCTCTCCCTTGTTGTGAATAAGGTTTTTTGCTTCATTATAAAATAAAACCGCGGCAACCACAAGTATAAGAACGCTAAATACTATTATCAGGTAACTTAACTTCAACTGTATCGTCCGGTTTTTGAACAGGAATATAGCAATCAAGGCAGTCAAGCCTCCTAATGCAGTTAGTGCCAATAAAAACGCGCTGTCAAATACATCATAATCCATATCCGATAAAAATCCGGCACTCTGCACATCACTGACAGCAAAAGGAAACTGAAAGATAGCCAGAAAAGCCAAAAAAGCCAAAAAAAGAAATACTGTCTGCAATCTCTGTATCATATCTGAAGAATTAATTTATTTACAAATATGATAACAAGTTTTCAATTCTCAATGTTTTCATGTGAAAAAGTTAATAAGGGGATTTTATTCATATCTTTAAAAAGAATGGTACTACTATGAAATTAAGCTTGCCTGTGTAACTTGTCCGTAGGAGCCGGTACGTCAACTGACGAAACCTGTGCAGCTTTAACGGTATCGAAGAATGATTTTTTCAATATAAGTTTGTGACGCTCAGGTCAGGGCAAGTCCGAATAGAACAAAATAAATATTGTTTTGGCTATTAGACTAAACTATTATTTAAAAATTCAATTAAAGAATCTTGTTAGTAAAAGGAAATAGCAATACCGCCTTGTTGGACAAGCAGTAAAATGCAGTAGGGCCTTAATATTTATAATTTGTCATATTAGGCATATATATGCTATAAATTTTTTATTAAATTTACATTTTGAAAATAACTAAAGAATAATTCTTGATTATGATATTGGATAATAAAAATGAAAAACTTAAAGACCATGAATGGATTTCAAAGTAAACTGAAAATGGGTATTTGAATATAGTTACAGGATACTTTACAATTGGATCTCTATCTTGGTTGGCAACCATGGTAAATGATAAAATTTTTGAATTTTAAATGGTATTAGTGGAAATTGTGAATTTTTAAAATGAATAGAATTAAAGTTTTCATATCAAGTGTTCAGAATGAGTTTATTGTAGAGCGAAAAACAATCTGCGATTATTTAAGAAATGATCCGTTATTGGGAGAATATTTCGATCCTTTTATTTTCGAAGAAGTTCCTGCTTCTGAATCATCTCCAGCTAAAATTTATCTTAACCCAACTTGGCAAATAGGAGATATAACATATTGATAGACAGGCATATTAATTTTTTAGTGGTACACTACATATTTTTTTAATGGTTTTAAATAATCAGAGCAATTAGTAGCAGTATAAATCTGCTGAACTTCAACAATCGGGTTTGTGGGTTTTCTAAGAAAAATTGTTTTTTTATCAGTTGGAATTTTCAGAGTTTGTATTTTGTGTGTCGACATTATTCTGAGAATGTTTTTCCAGTCATGATGTATTCCAGTGGATTTGAGCATGTACCTGATAGTATTGACTAGCTGATAAGCAAGAATAGTAAGATAAATATGGGCTTCTATTCTGTCGTCGCGCTGATGATAAACAGGTCTGATATTCAAATCAGATTTGAGACTACGGAAAGTAGATTCTACTTCGCGGATGGTATTGTAAATATCCCAAATTATACTTTCCACCACTATAGAATGATTGGTACGAATAAAATACACACCCTTGGATTTGTCATCTTTGATCTTGTTCGAAGTGAATTCCCAACGGATATCGAAAGCAATATTGTCATTTTCGAAAACCTCAATCTTGTATCTTGAGGATATTCGATTATGCTTTTGTTTGGTTCTTCCAATCCGCTCCCATACCTTGTTTATCTGTTTAGTGCCTCCTTTTTTGGACAGGGAATTTTTGATATTCAGCAGTTCTTCTTCAAATCTTTGTCTGAGTTTGTGGTTTATGGATTGCTCTTTTAATCGCTTGCCGTCGCTTTCCACATACATCCATGTATCATTGTATTGCTCGGGATGAAAAATCTTAAGTTCCACTTTCTGATCTCCTTTTGTAGTAAAGCGCACCGTGTTTGATGACGAATCGTCCAGTTTATAATCCTTAATCCTCTTACGGGATACACATACATATTTATATCCCTTTGAGTCCAATAATTCCAGATTTAAATCATCTGCAATGCCTGCGTCAATCACAATTGTCTGTTTTGCATGTCCGCAGCTGTGTTTTTCCAAATCATTGATCATGTCTTCTAATGTAGCTACATCCGGCTTATTACCTTCATATATCCTCGAATGACGTATAAATCCCTCCTGGTTAATGACTCCAGTGAATACAACTATCGGACAATCATTCCTCTTTTCTTTGCTCCTACCAAATTTTGCTTTTGTTCCCGATTTGCCCGATGTCTCAAAATATGTGTTGCTAATATCAAAGATCACAAGATTATCTTTCAAACTGAAAAGATCCGTTACACGATTATATAAATAGTTGTCTATTTGAGTCTTGTGAGTATATAAAATATCGCTTATCCCATATAAGTCTTTATGTGTTATTTGGCCTTTATATCCGTAGCATGCCCCTAACTCGCTGTTCATCTCAAGTATCTGGGCAGTCTTATATTCAGATGAAGCATATATAGCCTTGGCAGCTATACTGATCAATGCTTTCTTACTTTCATCAGCATTTAAGCCTATATTTGCCAAAAATGTGCCAAGCTCAAGTTTGTCAAGTATCTGTTTGCATAGATGCTCCGCTCCAAATTCCTTAGCATCCTCAATATCAAGCCCTTTTATGTCCACCTTATGATATTCTGCCTGATGTGCCCGTGGTGGTATGCTCGTAGGGTTTTCTCTACCGATACCATACTTAATCTCATAGGCTTCATAATATTGTAGAGCCAAGCTCTTCAACTCGGCTGAAGCTTCCAACGGAAATAACTCTGCCTGCCCAAATATCCTGGACTTCAGAATACTCAGGACAATCATCCTGTTATGGCTATCTTGCATCAATGGATCAGAACCCAAATACAAAATATTGGTCTGCTTGACTTTGCCTTCTACTCTTGATGTCTGAGCTAAAGTGTATTGATAAAAGACTTTGCTGTCTTTGCTACGCTGCTTTTTTACTACTCTTATAAACATGCTGCAAAGATAAAAACAATTTTTCAATTAAACAAGTACCGTACTACACTACATCGACACCTCCAAAAATTAACTTGCCCTGTATTTCAACTATTTACGTTTTCAAAGCCCACATTTCCCCTTCAAATATTTCCTGTTTTTTTTATTTTTTTTATTTTTTTTGCCAAGTTGGGTTAA
>JBATMZ010000207.1:0-1744 GCA_049290115.1 Saprospiraceae bacterium
CTTTAAAGGTAACACCAAAAAGTAATTTACTAGTACTGGAATTTTGTTTAACCCATGACACTCCTCCATTGGTAGTATGGATCAATTCGCCCAAATCTCCAACCGCCCAACCATTATTTCCATCAACAAAACAAATACTTAATAAGGTGTTAGTTGTATTAGTTGTTTGTTGAATCCAGTTAGTACCACCATTAGAAGTATGTAAAAGAACTCCAAGATCTCCAACAAGCCATAGATTATTTTGATCAGACATATCTGCCCCATAGAAAGAATCACCAGTTATTCCGTTGTAAATATCATTCCAAACTTTTCCTCCATCGGTGGTTTTTATAATTCTACCATACTGTCCAACACCAAATCCATTTACACCATCGGAAAATGTGACCCAGTTGATACTAATGTTCATTCCTTTATTCCAAAAATCCCAAGGATCTGAATTGTTTTTTTTTGCTAAAAGGCCATACTCACCAGCAATAAATTTTACTCCAGAGAATTCTGAGATATGATGTATTGAAGCATAAGTATCCAAATTTTCAGATGACCAGCTTAAGCCGGCATTATTTGATTTGAGAATTGTTCCATTATCGCCTACTATCCAAAATTCCGATGTTGTAGAAAATAGAATATCATTTAAACCAAGTGTAGTATTTGAGACAATTGAGATCCAGTTAGATCCAGAATTAGTTGTTTTAAATATTGATCCATTTATGCCAATTGCAAATCCAGTTATAGAATTAATAAACCTTATTTGCTGTAATGTTGCCCCGGTATTCTTTTGAACAATCCAATCTGTTCCTCCGTTAATTGTATGAAGTATATATCCTGCAGATCCAACGATCCAACCTTCTGTTAAACTATTAAAATGAACACCGTTAAAGCTTATGTTATTTGGCAATAGTGGCACTACTTGAATTATCCAATTAGTTCCACCATCAGTTGTTCTGATAATTCTTTTATTATCACCAACAGCCCAACCATTATTTTTGTCCGCAAAACAAACTGCATTCAATCCATTCTGTATCCCGCTATTTTGTTCAATCCAATGAAATCCATTGTTAGTAGTTTTTAAAATCATACCATTATCTCCAACAATCCACGCTGTAACCGAATCCGCGAAAGCAATATCACGTAAATTGTCTGTAACCGCTTCGTATTGTATTTCCCATGTTAATCCATGGTCTGAGGAAAATAAAATTGTTCCCCATTCACCAACAGCATATCCATAGTGTTCATTGTAAAATTCTATTGCCCACAGATTATTTCCCTGAGGTTTTGGATATTGCCAATTCCAATCGCTTGCAATCGTAAGTGTGCAAAGTGAAAAAATAAAAAGTATAATTTTTTGAAACATTTAAAACTCCGTATAAAAGCCAAAACCAATGGATAAAGAAATGTAGTAGGCTGAAAAATCATTGTAAGCATCATTTGATTGATTACGGACAAAACCTGAACTTAGTGCAACCCCCATTCCAACGTTATCTGATAAGTTAAAGTATCGAGAAATATACAGCTCACTAAACGTTCGCAAATCAACTCGCTGATCTGCAGTTTTGTTTCCAATCAAATCTAAAGCTGGCGCACCAAACAGTTTTTGTTGAAATGACAAATCAAGTTTTAATTCAATATCATAAAATAATTTTTGAGTAATTTGAGATTTAATCTCATATCCTTCATAACTGAAGTAATCATTATAGATATCTTCAGTAAGAAAAGTTGTGTTCGCATATTGGGCAAGGTATCTAAC
>JBATMZ010000208.1:0-1659 GCA_049290115.1 Saprospiraceae bacterium
ACTTTAGGTAGCTCGACAATGTCTGCCTCGTGCCTCGCAGCCACTGCGGCTACCATCACCGATATATGCCATTAAAGAGAAAACATGATAGATCAAATTAAAAACAAACTATTAAATAAAAAAAAGATGAAACTTGCAGAGGGCCTTTTGCTGAGAGCTGATCTCATGAAAAAAATTGAACACCTACAAAATAGGATTAGACCAGTTTTAATTGTGTCGGACAATAAACCTCCACAAGAAGATCCAACAAAACTACTTGCTCAATTAAGAAAGTCAGTTCAAGATTTGGAATCAGTTATAGTTAGAATAAATAAAACGAATAATGAGACGAAAATCGAAGGAGTTGGTCTACTAATGGAGGCATTAGCAAAGAGAGACTCATTGAAAATGCTTTCTGAAAAATTAAGAATTATAAGACAAGCGGCTCAACTAAATAATAGTAGTTACGGAAACCAAAAAGCAACAGTAGAAATTAAGGATTTACAAATAGAGATTGATCAAACTGGTAGAGCATTTCGAGAAATTGACAGCAAGATTCAAGAAACAAATTGGTTAACAGAGTTAAAAGATTAAGCCGAAAGGCGGAATGGTCGGGGCGAGTACCAGCCCCTTTTTGTGGGTGTGAGTTTTCGGGGCAAATTGAAAACTCTACCCCCTTCAAGGCTGTTTGGGTTACGGCAAAATGTACTTTTTAGGGCCCATTAAAGCTTACAAATTACAAATGTAAAATGTAAAACTTACTACCAGGTGCTGACCGATCATTCTTTTTGTTACCTTTAAAAAATAGGAAAACGGCATATATCATTGTGTATGAGATCAGACTTGCTATCGCTGCGTCCGCTCCATACACTTAACCGTTATGTAGGATGAAAAATAAATTTGTGAATATTACCAAATATTGGTAACTTTGCATAAAAAAGAAATGGGCAAAAATACATCTATATCTCTGGGAAATCACTTTGAAGAATTTGTGCAAACTAGAATAGTAGAAGGAAGGTACACAAATGCAAGCGAAGTGATAAGGGCGGGATTAAGGCTTTTAGAGGAAGAAGAACAAAAATTTTATGCCTTGAGAAATGCTATTCAAGAGGGAATTGACAGTGGCATAGCAGAGAATTTTAATCCTAAAACTCACCTAAAGGAGTTAAAACGTAGAAAAAAGGTCAATGGCTAAAATTATATTCACAAACAAAGCCAAAGACGATTTGAATGAAATATGGGATTACACTTTCGAGACATGGTCAGAAAAACAGGCCGATAAATATTACGAAGAGATAATAGAATGTTGTCAAGACCTGAAATTTAATTTTGACCGAGGCAAAGACTACTCAAAACTTGTTGAAAATTTAAAGCGTATAAAAATAAACAGGCATTTAATTTTTTATAGAATAATAAAGCAAGGTGTAATAGAAATTGAAAGAATATTACATGAGACAATGGATATTGATAAACATTTAAATGAATAAATCACCCTACATAACAACGGCTATGATGAACAGCTTCCCTATCGGTCAGCCGTCACATAGCCTTGGACGTTAGTCATAATGAAAACCAAAAAGAAGGGTAATTAATAATGAATAAAGAAAGTCTACTCAATGACATACGAAACTATAGGTATGAAGAACCAAATTTGGAGCTTTTGAAAAATACTTATCAAAA
>JBATMZ010000209.1:0-1629 GCA_049290115.1 Saprospiraceae bacterium
GCATTGCCCTGCTAATCTTTTCTACACAGATAAAAGATTTTTTTGGGTTAGCAATCGATAAAGTTCCATCAGAATTTTTTGATAAATGGATTGAATACTCGTTTAACTTTTCAACAATAAATTATTACGCATTTGGAACGGCAGCGCTTGCACTATTTATTATTTTAATTTTTCCCAAAATCACTCATAAAATTCCAGGATCTATAGTTGCACTTTTGGTTACAACAGCACTTGTTCAAATTTTTCATTTTCCAGTTGAAACTATTGGATCAAAGTTTGGTGACCTTCCATCTGCAATTCCTTCTCCTGCTCTTCCTTATATAGATTTTGCAACGATTAAAAATTTAATTGGACCAGCAACTACAATTGCGATACTTGCAGCTATTGAGTCTTTACTTTCTGCAGTTGTTGCTGATGGAATGATTGGCGGAAGACATCGCTCTAATATGGAACTGGTTGCGCAAGGTGTTGCAAATATTGTAACGCCGTTGTTTGGCGGAATTCCCGCAACAGGCGCAATTGCTCGCACTGCTACAAATATTAAAAATGGCGGAAGGACACCCATTGCAGGAATTGTACATGCAATCGTTCTTTTGCTAATAACACTTTTCTTTGGACAGTATGCTAAACTAATTCCGATGGCGACACTTGCAGCCATACTTATTATCGTTGCATACAATATGAGTGAGTGGCGGTCTTTTGTTGAGATATTTAAAAGTCCAAAGAGTGATATTGCGGTTTTACTAACAACTTTTGGATTAACCGTGGTCTTTGATTTAACAATAGCAATACAAGTTGGAATGGTGTTAGCAGTTTTTTTATTTATGCGTTCTATGGCAATGGTTACTAATGTTGGGATCATTACACGCGAGTTAACAGACGATGATGAAGAATCAATAGATTTGAATGCAATAAAATTTAAAAAAGTTCCTGATGAAGTTGAAGTGTTTGAAATAAATGGACCGTTCTTCTTTGGAGCAGTTTCAAAATTTAGAGATGCAATGCGATTTATTGAAAGTCCGCCAAAAGTATTGATTATAAGAATGAGAAATGTTCCTGCAATCGATGGAACAGGAATTCACGCACTTGAAGAAGTTTATCATGAATCACTAAAAAAAGGCACACAATTAATTTTATCTGGTGTTCACACACAACCACTTATAACATTAGAACAATCTGGATTGTTGAAAGTTATCGGGGAACAAAATATTTTGGGTAACATTGATGATTCATTAGATCGCGCAAGAGAAATTTTAGGATTAGAAAAGTTAGGAAGACCTTCTGATTTTAAACCTACTGTAAAGCGGGATAAAAAATAATTGATTTCAGTTTAGATAATCTTTTAAATATTTACCTGTCCAAGAATTCTGATTTTCTACAATCTCTTCAGGAGTTCCGGTTGCCACAACTTCCCCGCCTTTATCTCCGGCTTCAGGACCAAGATCGATAATATAATCAGCACATTTTATAACATCTAAATTGTGTTCGATTATCACAACGGAATTATTTCTTTCCAGTAGAAGTTGAAAACATTTTAGCAGTTTTGAAATATCATGAAAGTGCAAACCAGTTGTGGGTTCATCAAAAATAAAAAGTATGTGTCGCCTATCTCTTTGAGAAGTTAGATAT
>JBATMZ010000210.1:0-26446 GCA_049290115.1 Saprospiraceae bacterium
CCACAAAGACCTAGAAAATCTCAGTAAAGGAAAGTAAATCAAAACAGCGACGAGTAATAAAATTCCCATAGAAGCGTTCACAGACATTCCAAAACCAAAAACACAAAAACCAACAATACCTAGAAAAAAGAAACCCGATAAAATGTAAGATAAAAACATGGCTCCAAAATAAAACCCTGGCTCTGGCTGATACAATTGACCACAAGATGGGCATTTTTCTGGCATTTCTAAAGGTTTAGACATCTGAAATGGTTTCGTAAATAAATCTGATTGCTGACATCTTGGACACTTACTTTTTATTGCATTTAGGATAAAACTTCTCTTAGACATATTAATTTTTCAATGGTTAAATTTACTTCTTTTTTCCAACACTTGGTCTCTTAATGATTCTTTGTATGTTATAACTTTGGTTAATATCGTTTCATCATGACTTCCTAATATGCTAGCTGCAAGAATTCCAGCATTTTTTGCTCCATTAAGGGCAACGGTGGCTACGGGGATTCCATTGGGCATTTGTAATATTGACAAAATTGAATCCCATCCATCTATCGAATTGGAAGACTTAATAGGCACTCCTATCACGGGCAATGGTGTAATAGACGCAACCATGCCTGGCAAATGTGCCGCTCCCCCTGCTCCAGCTATAATTATTTTTAATCCCCTACTAGCAGCATTTTTGGCAAACTCAACCATAAGCTCTGGCGTTCTGTGTGCGGAAACGATGGTCATTTCAAATGAAATACCAAAATATTCCAACATATTGGCTGCTTCTTTCATGATGGGAAGATCGGAATCAGAACCCATAATAATACTGACGATTGGTTGACTCATGCGATAACTTTTACTTTTTTATAAATGTCTTTGGCTAGTTTTTTAACATCGTTCAATTCTTTTCCAATGACGGTAATATGCCCCATTTTTCTGAAAGGTTTGGTTGTTTTTTTACCATAAAGGTGACTATATACACCTTCTTCTTTTAAAATAGCTTCAAGGCCTTCATATTTTGTATCACCTACATAACCATCTTCTCCTAAGAGATTGATCATAGCAGCGACATGGTGGGCATTTGTACTTCCTAAAGGCATACCTAAAATACAACGAAGGTGTTGTTCGTATTGAGAAGTATAGTTTGCTTCTATCGTATGGTGTCCGCTGTTGTGAGGCCTAGGAGCCACTTCATTGACCAATATCTCATTTTCTTTGGTTATAAACATCTCAACTGCTAGTAAGCCGACGATGCCTAATTTATCTGCCACCTTCAGGGCAATTTCAACTGTTTCTTTTTGTATTTCAATAGGAATATCTGGTGGAGAAAACAAGTATTCAACTAAATTGGCTGTAGGGTGAAATTCCATTTGAACGCCTGGAAAAGCGACAATTTTTCCATCCTTGGCCCGAGCTACTATGACCGAAATTTCTGCCAAGACATCAATTTTTTGTTCTACGATACTAGGTTGGTCATACAAATTTTCTACCTCAGATTCCGATCGAATGATTTGAACACCTTTACCATCATAGCCATCTTTCCGCATTTTTTGTACAAAAGGAATGGACCAAGTTTTGTCTCTAATCGATTGCTTTATTTCTTCCGCATTTTCAAAAAGTTGATATTTTGCAGTTGGTATTTTATACCCTTCATAAAACATTTTTTGCAAACCCTTGTCTTTGATGACTTTGATAACGGACGGTTGAGGATACACTTCCACGCCGTTTGCCTGCAAATACTCCAATGCTTCAACATTGACATTTTCAATTTCTATGGTCACTACATCCATATTTTTCCCAAAAGCTACAACCTCGTCAAAATTTGTAATGGATCCTCTAGTGAAATTTGGACAAACAATGTGGGCTGGACAAGTATCATCATTTTCCATAATAAACATAGAAAGATGTTTGGTGCTACCTGCTTGATACAACATTTTACCTAGTTGGCCACCCCCTAAAATACCTATCCTTTTTTCAACCATTATATCGAATTATACTATATTTTTATTGTATGTTGAGTGACCTTGCTAACTTAACATCTTCGTCAAAGAATATATTAATTAAAAGTTCTTTGCTCAGCGAAGCATCATCTTCTCTAGAACCAATTCCTTTACCTTTCATGTCCATTTCCATTAACAGTCTTAATATATTTTTAATACTTTCTCTGGAATAATTTTTTGCCGCACTTCTATAATCTTTGACAAAATACACGGTAGAAATGCCCAAATGTTTGGCTAAAGTCTGATCAGTTTCCTTGTAAAAATAACTCGTAATCAACACTTTATAAAAGTAAGAATGCAACTGAGCAACAAGTGGGATTAAAAAACCACTTTTACTGGTTTGAGAAAAATAATCAATGATGATAGCCGCCTTGCTAAAATTTTTCTCGCCAAAAGCATTGGACAATTCGAATACATTAAACTCTTTGATAATGCCCACTTGTTCTGCGACCATATCGCGCAAAATTTTTGATCCCGGCTTTAAACTTATACAAATTTTATCCAACTCATTGGTGATTTTGGACAAGTTACTACCTATATATTCCGTTATCAAATCGGCGGCAGTAGTATCAATAGAAAAACCTTTTGAGCTTATGTATTTGTTAACCCAAGCTGCGATTTGATTATCATACAAAGGCTTCGATTCAAAAATATAAGCGCTTTTTTCTAGTGCCTTGTAAAATTTAGTTCTTTTATCCAGTTTTTTATATTTGTGACAAAAAACAAGAATAGAGTGAGGGGCTGGTTTTTCCAAGTATGGCATTAGATCGTCCCAGTTTTTTAAATCTTGTGCTTCTTTGACAACGATGAGTTTTTTTTGTCCCATCATCGGATATTGCCTTGCTTCGTCGACGATCGCTCCTATCGTGATTTCTTTTCCATAAACGATCAATTGATTGAATGCTTTCTCACTTTCCTCCAAAACATCTTTTTCCAATAGCTTCGAAACTTCATCAATAAAATACGGTTCTTCACCAAATAAATAATAAATGGTTTCGAATTTTTTCTGATGAATATTTTTTGTGACTTCTTCGAAATTCATGAAGGTAAAATGCGGGGCAAATTCAAACCCCAAAATTAAAAAAATAAATTCATTTAATAGGTTAAAATGAAATTTGATGCTACTTTTGCACCACTTTTTAAAAGGGGAATTAGCTCAGTTGGCTAGAGCGCTACGCTGGCAGCGTAGAGGTCACCGGTTCGAGCCCGGTATTCTCCACAAAACCAATCCTATCGGGTTGGTTTTTTTATTCTACCCAATCCGCCACAAATAAGTTGGTATCTCTAGTGCCTTTATTATTTCTATTGGAAGAAAAAATAAGTTTTTTACCGTCAAAGGAAAACATAGGAAAAGCATCAAACACTGTGTCAAAAGTAATTTGTTCTAAACCCGTTCCATCCAAGTTTATCATGTATAAATTAAACTGATAGCCCCTAGAACTCTTGTGGTTAGAAGAAAAAAGGACTTTTTTCCCAGAAGGGTGAAAAAATGGCGCCCAATTTGCTTTGCCTAATTTTGTGATTTGTTGCATATTGCTTCCGTCGACATTGCATGTAAATAATTCCATCTCTGTTGGCATAACAAGTCCTTGAGATAATAACTCCTTATATTCTTTAACATCATTTTCAGATTTTGGCCTTGAAGCCCTGAAGATCAATTTACTTCCGTCAGGGGAGAAAAAAGCGCCCCCATCATAACCCAATTCATTAGTTACCTGTCGCACGTCTGATCCATCAATATTCATGGTATATAATTCCAAATCGCCACTCCTTGTAGAGGTAAAAACAATTTTATCGCCTTTAGGTGAAACGGTGGCTTCGGCGTCATAACCAGGCTCATTGGTCAATTTTTTAATAATATTGCCTTTTAAATCTCCATGGTAAATATCAAATGTGTTGTATATCGACCACAAATATTTCCCATCTTCCCTGCGTGGCGGTACATGAGGACACGAAGCATTTTCTTCATGGGTTGAAGCATAAACAATGGTTTTGTTGTCGGGCATAAAATAGCTGCAAGTTGTTCTTCCCAAGCCTGTACTCAATAATGGAGGCCGGTCTAAATTCCCTCCTTTCAAATCAAAATAATATATTTGGTCGCATTCAACACCCCACTTCTTATTGGTTGCTTGAAACACTATTTTAGAATTATCAAAACTCCAATAAGCCTCCGCATTATCTCCTCCAAAAGTGAGTTGTCTTAAGTTTTTAAGATGTACTTCTTTTTCATACCTTAAGGTATCCTGGAAATTTGGCGACAATGCCAACATGTTTTTACTAGAATTACAAGAGGATATAAAAAACGAAAGACCACCGAATAAAAGTGTTAAGCGGATAATGTAAGTAAGGGGAAATATTTTCATCTATTTTTTTTTAAAGGCTCAAAAATACATTTAAATTTTCCCTTTTTTCTCATCAAATTGTCATAAAACTTAGAAAACTTATTGATTTTGACCATAAATAGGGTTAATCCAATTACCCGCTAAAAAAGCGGATATATTTTGATAGATTCCACGAATTAATTGGCGTCTTGCATCCAATCCTGCCCATGCGATATGGGGTGTGACGAAACACTTTGGGTGAAATATTAAAAGATGTGGGTTTTTAGGCGGCTCTTCGTTCAAAACATCTAATAATATTCCTCCAAGTTTTTGATTATCCAACGCATGTAAGACACTGTCTTCTTCTAAAAGTGGACCCCTTGCTGTATTAATGATTACTGCAGTAGATTTCATTTTGAGAATGACTTCTTTATTGATAAAATGTCTAGTTTCATCCGTCAACGGCATGTGAAGGGTAAGAATATCGGATTCAGCAAATAGTCTATCTTTATCAACTTGCTCTATATTTTCTACGGCTTCAATTTTAGATCTTGAATATACGATAACCTTCATACCAAAAGCAATAGCAATAGCACATACTTTTTGTCCAATAGCGCCATAGCCTGCAATCCCTAATGTCTTTTGGTACAATGATGGGATAGAGTGGTCAAAAAAACAAAAATCATCTTGGTCTGCCCATTTACCTGATTTCACTTGATTATTGTAATATTCTGTGCGGTTATAAAATGCCAAAATCGAAGCAAAGACGTGTTGTGCTACAGCATCCGTACTATAATTCCTTACATTGCTGACCTGAATGTTTTTATATCGCACTGCTTCAATATCAATATTATTATACCCAGTAGCAGCAACACATATATATTGGACTTTGGGTAAAAAATTCAAAGTTTCTTCATTGATTGGGAATTTATTCACAATGACAATATTCGCTTCTTTCCCCCTAGAATTCAAATCCTCAAAATTAGTTCTATCAAATGCTGTAAAATGTGCTAAAGATTCAAGAAGTGAAAAATCAACATCACCAGGGTTAGTAGTGAAAGCGTCTAAAAAAACAATATTATTCATCTTCCATTTTTCAAAAATGCCGATATTTAATCATTCAACGACCAATTGTATTTTACATAAGAAATACTGGCATCAGACTTGACTTTTATATTAGAATATTTAGAAATAAATGAAGGTACATTTCCAAAATCATCTCTATACCAATCAAAAATGGAGGATAGCTCTAACTTCTTTTCTTGAATTCTATTTTCAGGTCCAGATAAAAAGTTTTTAGTGGCCTTTTCCAAAATTTCTTCCAAGTTTTTTGATGTAATAACTGTATTGACTAAGGGTGGACAAGATTTAGCCGCACAATTCAATACAAAATGTATGCGTGGTTCTTTGAATCTAGGACGGATAATGTCGTTTTCGATTTGATTTAACGAATAAGTTTTAGAACCTATCCTTATCCATTTGGCATCCCATGGTTTACCCGAATGTAGATCTCTAATAGAGTTAATAGGATAATTTTGAGTCACCATGAGTAAAGTAAAAGCATTATAGGCATTTATCCACAGAGCTAATTTTTCATGATAAGTCCCTTCTTCAAATGTTGGGTCTTCAGACAAGGAATAGGTATATGTTTCTAGGGCGGCAATCTCTTTTTTTAATCCACGATAGTTTACAATCCCCGTTGAACTTACAAATTTTTGAAGTAATCCTTGGTACAAGGAAGGATTAGATTTTACTTTGGTAACTGGTGTATATGGGTTTTCAGTTTGTATAGGTTTTGTCGAATTATTTTTCTTATCCTCTGACATGGACTCAACTTTTTCGGGTGGTAAAGCTGGCTTAATTTCTTTCGCAGGCAACCTATCTTCTATACTTGATCCTTTCTTTGTTTCATTTTTAAGATTTACTATTTCCTGAGAACTAGGAACAACTATTTTCGTGTCGGTTACAGTACCATTAGATTTTGTAACCATACCCAATGAATCTGTAGAGGAAACTTCTTGAAATACTTCATTTTCTGGATTGGTTTGATTACCAGTAATCTCCTTTGAATGAGGTTTACAACTTATTACAAAAATATAAAAAATAGCCAAATAGAAATAGGCTATACCGTTTTTATTCATTGAAAGAAAACTTTAATTAAAAAAAGAAATAAGCTTTCTTTTTGAGAATGCTTATTTCTTTACTAGAATCTTTTTATCGAATCACGGTGATATCACCCGTTAAAAATTCTGATTTAGGAATTGCTGATTTTATTGTAGAAACTGTTTCTATAATATAAACATATACTCCAGGAATAACTGGATTATCTTTAAAGGTTCCATCCCACCCTTTATCTAAATTATCTCTTACACTATATGGCTCATCAATATGGAATATTAAATTTCCCCATCTATCATAGATTTTCATATACTGTACAATCAAGGTCGGGTCATTACTTTTAACAAAAAATAAATTGTTACCGTTTCTTTTGGGTATTATAATATTAGGTACCTCCGTAATGATAATCGATTGTGCCGTCACTTTCAACCTTGCATCTACTTGGCAACTTCCATTATAATAAACCGTAACTACATATTCAAATTGTCCAACATTTTGTGGGTATTGTACCAGTTTATAACAATCAGTCAAACTACAATTTACTCGAACACCGTTGATGGTCCAAATCACAGAATCTACATTAAAACCACTAAATTCAGTATCTGGTATTGTATAATTGATCGTGTCACCTGTATTAAATAATGTAGGTCCTGTAATTTCTATGACAGGTTCTCTTGGAATCGAAATAGTAAAGTTAGAAACTGGTGTTTTACAACCTTTGGCGTCAATCACTTGTAAGCTGTGGCTTCCACTGCCGACATTTAAACTACCTGCTGCAACACTTTGGTTGTCCAATAAATATTGTAAAGTCCCTGTTCCACCTGAACCAGAAATATCAATAGATCCCATATTATCATCAAAACAAATTGGTTGAATAGGTGTGCCAACAATCATGCTAGGTGTTGGGTTAATAATAATCGTGGTCACATCATCAAAAGTACAGTTTTCTTGGATGTAAGTATATCTAATCGTATGGGTTCCAACGCCAGCTCCAATTGCGTCAAATTGGCCTTGATTATTGACAAATGGAGATCCCGACCAAGTACCAACGCCAGTATTATCATTCCCTGAGATGGTTAAATTAACAGGAATGATACCTGTTACATCTTCCAAACATATTTCAGATTGTCCTGGAGTCAATGACAATTGAACAGGAGGGCAATTTCTTGCTTCACATTCTTTAGTAATAGCGATATCACCACACTCACAATCACTGATAAATTCTACTCTAAGACTTACTTTTTCTCCTTCAAGAAGGCCTAAAGCGTCATAATTTGTCGTATTTATCGTATTAATGAGTACATTATTTACAAATACACGGTAGGATGAAGCACAATTGATGGTTCCCCAATCAAATTCAATTTTGTCTAAATACTCTAAACATTTAATTGAGTCGGCAGCAGGAACTGATAATTCAGGTTCCACAGTCACCATTTCCTGGAAAGGTGGAGAGTCGCAACCTAAACTATCAACGACCAAAGAAATATTAAATGTTCCTGGAGTCGCAAAAGAAAAGTTATGCATATTCGCAATAGAATTTGTCGGAGCAGGTGTCCAAGCCAAAGTAACACTTCCTCCCATACTTCCAGTATAAGTTGCTACGTATTGATCTGTCACACAAATCCTATTATCACCTGTAAAAGAAGCAACTGGTCTAGGATTAACTTTTATGGTACCAATACCTGTCTCAGAACATCCATTTTCAGAATAGGTAATAGTCACATTATGAGTACCGACGCCAGCCAATTGAGGGTCAAAATTATTTGTTCCAGCAACAATGCCAGGACCTGACCACATAAATAAAGTTTGATTGGCTGAAGCAGCATCAACTGTAGCTACTAATGGGACTATTGCCGCACCCGGACGTAGACAGATATCCGCTACTGCTTCCATATCTATGACTACAGGTGGACAGGCTTTTGCCGTACAATTTACAAGGGTTGATACTTTATCAGGACAAGCATTTGGGCTAATTGCCGTAACGACTATTGATACGGTTTGATTTTCCATCAATCCATTCACTCTAAAGGTATTTCCTGTTTGCATCACAGGTGCACCAGCATCTATAACAATGGAATAACCACTAGCTTTTGGATCATTATTCCATTGAAATTCGACAAAATCAAGTCCTTGTGCTATACATGTCACTACAACATTATCCAATTGTCCATCGATGGTTACCGTTTCTGTTAATGTAGGAGACACACATCCATTCCTTTCTACATAAAGAGAAATGGTTTTTACTCCTGTCGTCATATATCTAACTGGGAATGGTCCAACACCTGGTCCAGTAGCCGTACCTCCATCAAAATTATAGTTTAGTGTACCAAGTCCCATGCCATCACTGCCCAAATAAGTAACATTTACTTGCCCAGTAATACAGATATTGTCGGGTACTGCCTCAAATAATGCACTAGGAGTATTAAATACTCTGATGGTTACACGGGCTGCAGGGTTACTAACACATCCATTATCATCGGTATGACGATAGGAAATAATATGTGTTCCAGGTCCTGCGGCCACTGGATCAAATAATGGTAAATTTGGATCTGTTATACCCATACCTGAAAAAACGGCTGTTCCTCCTGTTGCAGAAGTACTAGCCATAAGTGTTATAATACCACTTTGTTCTGGTAAACAGACACTATCTTGAGGTGTTGTCAGAGTAACAGTCGGAGGTGTACAATTTTGGGTTCTACAATCTCCTACGGAAACAATATTTCCACAAGGACCACTCATCACAAAAGTTACGGTCAATTGAATATCGGTATTTACCGGAATACCAGAAATGGTATACATATTTCCATTTTGGGTTCCGGTATAAACTGCGGGTAATATATCAAATATGTAACCTGTTACTCCAGCGGGAGGCACCCAATCAAAAATGACTTCATTTTCTGAGGCACTACATGACAAAGAAGGAGGATCCATTGGTTCTATAACCGTAATAGTTTGTGAAAATAAAGTGGAGAAACAACCACCAACTTCTACCATCAAGGTAACAGTTTTAATTCCAGGTGAATTCCATGAAACTTGATGAGGGCCTCTTCCTACACCACTACCTCCTGCAGGAGTACCTCCACCCCAGTCCCAAATATAATTAGAAAGAGCACTATTCGTAGAAGTTACAGTAATAGTAGCTTCATTATCAACACAAACTTCTGGTGTAATATTAAATGCGGCTAAAACACTACTTGGTATAAATATATTATCAATACTTACTGGGCCGTCCATACAACCATTATTGGCATAAACAGTGACGTCGCCTCCATTCGAAGCAGACCAGTTTAACACCAATGTATCACTACTTTGACCACTAACATACACTGCCGTTCCAGGCCAAGTCCAAGTATACGTTAAATTGGGGTCGGAATTTAATACCCTATGAGTATACAAACCAGTTCCAGGACATAATGTACTGACAATTTGTAATTCAGGATAATCAGGTGCATAATCTGTGATATCAAAATCATGCATGTATTCAAACTCACAAATCTTATTTCCTAGTGCACCATTATAGGTCATGGTAACAACCAATCTATACGTGCCGGTTACTCTGAAAATGCTGTAATTATCCCCTAATACACTAGGGGCAATGATATTATTGCTTGGATCATACCAAGTATAAGTCCATGTAGCACCTAGGCCATAATCTATATATTGTGTGTTATTGTCACCAAATCTCACCAAAACACCCATTTCTATAGGGTCACACTCTATTTCACTTATGATTCCATCAATAATTTCAAAAACATACGCATTATAAAGAACAAAAGAATCACATCCATTGGTTTGTGTCGTTTGTTGCAATTTGTATAAAATAGGATTATCGAAACCAAAGGTGATAAAATTTGGATTTCCGTCGTATTCCATCGGTGTTTCATCCTTACACAATAAAAAGGTAAGAGATTGTGGGGGGTTTACAATTAAACTATCGACCCTTATGATTTGATTATACATACAATTACAACCTGGTGCAGTCACAAGGTGGGTAATTTCTTGGTTAGCCATACTATAGGTAATATCACCTCCTAACCAACCTATGCCATCCCCATTTTGGTCTGTTGGTGTATTATTATTCATATCAGGACTTGTTCCGTTATAAGGGAAATCATTTCCACAAATAACAAACGGATCAAGTTCAGGTGTGCTTGGATCAGCATCAAATATTTCGTCATCTATTAAACTTATAGTTACATCGACACAATACGGCCCTCTGTTCTCACAAGTGTTGGTGGCATTTTCCATACAAACTGTATATACACCTGGTAATAAGAATTCAAGTGTAATATTGTTTACGGTTGTTAATGGCCATCCGGTAGGAAAATTCAAAGGCGGTTGAACCCCATTTTGATCTACTACAGACCATGTATAATCCAATTCAATATCTAATCCCATTAATTCAAACCGCACACTTTTTCCAGGACATATAGGCATACAACCATCTGCATCAACACTCACTCCTGTCGGAAAAGGTAAAATAAAAGGTGAAAAAGTACCATTTACGTCTATTTCATAGTCACAAATACTACCAGAACAACCATCCAAAAAGAAGTAATAGACTTCTCCAGGGATTAGAGATGAACTTGGCAAAGTAATGGTACCAGTACTACAACCTGGCTGACAATATACTGCATTTGAAAATGTACAATCTGTATAGATACCTGCTTGTATTCCTAATTGACCTCCACCACCTGGTATACAATTGGATGGACGAAGCACAATTTCGTAATTTCCTTGGCCAGCTACAAAAGCAAACCATGACATATTGTGAGGTGCACCCCCACCTGGACATAAAGGTGATGGCACTGGTCCTGGGCTATTTTGTGTAAACATAGATCCACAAAATAAATCTAACACTAACAAGTTACATATAACAGGATTTTCAGAAGCTATTTGGCAGTTTGGCCATTGTGTCCATGTAGGGTTTCCTACACAATCATAGAAAAAGCCAAAGTCATAATCTTGGGCATCAGGATCAAAATTACAATCTAAGTTTATACAAAACTCAAGGGCGGTAGTTGGTGTAAAACCTTGTAAAGTACCTGTTCCACCAAAATTGGAACCATCAACCCTAACAATATAACTTCCTGGAGGTAATGCATTAAAGCTATACATTCCAGTTCCATCCGTAACATTTTGAGCAACAAGGCCACCCACTCCTCCTGGGCAAGGACCTCCACCTGCTACTTGAAATAATTGAATTAAAACAGAACCCGCACCTACTTCTCCTGCCTCAAAAACTCCGCTTTGATTATTATCAAAAAAGGCAAAACCGGTCAAATCAATCGTCATAAATACACCTGCGTCTACACCCATAACTTCTCTATCAGAAGTAATAGTAATGATATGTGATTGTCCACCATTAGAATCGCTGTCATCTTGAACATCCGTTGCGTCCGTATTGCCCCCAGAATAATCACGCATAGTCCATTGATATCCACCCATCAATACCCACATAATCCTATATTCTCCAGGTGGTAAATCTCCAAACATATACATACCTGAACCATCTGTCATTATATTGGCTACTGGATTACCATTTACGTCAGTTACTGGTCCTCCTGCTGCGGTCCTTATACTTACCGACCAACCAGAAAGCAACATTTCCCCACCATCTCTAATTCCGTTCCCATTACAATCTTCCCATACTACACCTTGTATTTTACCTGCTTGATAAAGCCCTGCATCAATATCTTCTTCCTCATCATTTGACCGAAGAGATATAATAAAAGTTTGCCCACTTAATTGGTTAGCATCACTGTCATTGGCAACATCTGCTGGATGTGTTGGCCCACCTGCTGCATCGGCTATAGTCCTAAAATAATCTGGTATCGTACCAAAAATAACCCTATAGCCCCCAGGTCTTAAGGTATTAAATTCGTACATACCCCCTCCAGCAGAAGCAGTGTTTGCCACTGGATTTCCATCGGCATCATTTACAGCTGCACCTAAGTCATCCACTAAAGATACAGGTATGCCATCCAATGCAGGCTCACCATCCTGAAGTCCGTTTCCATTCATATCTTCCCAAACAAAATCTGCGATACTGGCAATCCTAAAATAACCGGCATCTATCGTTTGATTATTATCATTTGAAACAAGGGTAAAATTATCTGTTTGACCAGTAGGAATATCCGGATCTGAATCAATGGCATCATTCCCACCTTGATTTTGTAAAGTTCTTCTCCATGTTGCACCCCCAGGCATATCAAAAATCAAATAGTATTCTCCAGGCCATATACTTGTAAAAGTATAAGCTCCTGCAGCATTTGAGTTGACTGCTGTTACTGGGACTCGAGGTTCTGCCGTGCTAAGTGCAATGGCACCTGTAGCTACATCGTATATATTGATGGTCACAACAACTCCTGGTTCTCCGCCATCTTGAAGTCCATTTCCATTCATATCTTCCCAAACAAAATCACTTACTCTTGACCCTCTAAACATTCCAGCGTCTATATTTGTAATATTTGGATCACTGCTCATGACCATGATATTGGCAACATTTCCATTTACTCTGTTGGGATCACTATCTAAATCGTCATCTCCTCCAGCATCTTGAGTTGTAAAAAACCAAGTAGCATTTGGAAGCGTAAAATTAATCGTATAATTAGTTCCAGGAGGAACATTTAAAAAGTTATAGTCTCCTGCCCCATTTGTATTAACATTCATGTTAACTACTGAACCATCACCTGCTGTACCTGAAAGGTTTACAGCTACTCCGCCTACGCCTGGTTCGCCTCCATCTTGGACACCATTGCCATTCATATCTTCCCAAACCCGGTTTCCTATATCAATAGGATTATAATAACCTGCATCAATATTGTCAATCATTTGGTCACTTACCACTACGATATCATTGGTCTCACCTGTGACTACATTTGGATCAGAGTCCGTATTGGGTCCTCCTTGACCTGTTGCTGTCCTTACCCAGTTTGCGGGCAATGAAAATGTCAATCTATATGTTCCTGGTGCTAGATTTAAAATATTATAGGCACCCACTCCTCCAGGTACATTTGTGACGCCAATTGGATTCCCATTAACATCATTTGCTGGTAAACCACTAATTACATCCAAAATGGTAATAGTGACCGCCACAGGTAATTCTACATCAATACCATCTTGAACACCGTCACCATCAAAATCCTCGAAAACAAAATCTCCAATAGATGCTGGTAAAAAGTAGCCAACACCTATATTACTATATGTTTGCGCCCCTGACAAAGTAATTCTATAAGAATATCGATAACCACCAAATACCCTCGCTGGTGAAGCATCACTATCATTAATGCCATCAGTTGCCTGCATATCTGCACCATCTTGATTAAACATGGTAAAATAGTAGTTAGGGAATAATGAATTATCTGGAAACATTACGACATAATCACCATCTACAACACCCGTAAACTCTACATATGTACCTGTAAAGTTACCAACAAGTAAGGTGTTTGCTACTGGCATGCCTCCTGCATTTGCCGTATATAAAAGAATGCCCGGATCTAAATTGGGTTCTCCACTCCGAATGCCATTTCCATTTACATCATGCCATGCGTACACCCTGACGGTATTTTGTGCTTGAACTATGTTGGATATGGAAAAGATAACCAATAAAAAAAAGAAGAAGCGTATAAACGTTTGCATTTTTTGTGAGGCTTTAATATGAGTCAATTGAAATAGGTTTAGGATAATATTTCTGAAAAATTCAGCCAAATTAAACAATTCTTATCTTTTAGACCCCCTGTTTTGACAATTTGTAGTCTAAAAATTATCAAATTTTTTATATTAACTTTTTACGTAATATTTAAATACTACATTTAAAACGATTAAACAATTAAATAAATTTGCATATATTATACAATATAAATTTAGATTTCTGAAATTTTTACTTTGTCAAAGTGGAAACGGTCACTTCTCAACATTTGCCTTTCTTTGAACATATTTTCTAAAAAATGTAAAAAGTAAAAATCGTACATTTGCATTTTTTTTCAAACTAGTTTAGGAAGAACTTGTTACTATCTTAATTCATTGTATTTGGATAAATAATCAATAATCATGATTAAAAAACAGTATATCATCGCAGGAATTTTAATTCTCGCAGGAATTTTCGTTTTTATTAACTCTTCAAAAGAAATATCTAGTTACGCTTCCTTTACCGAAGCGTATAGTAGTCGAGTAAAAGTGGTTGGTACTTTGTCCAAGGATAAGCCGATGGAATACGATCCTGAAAAAAACCCTAATGAATTTAGTTTTGTCATGAAAGACAATAAAAATGTAGAAAAAACGGTCATGTTACAACAACCGAAGCCTCAAGATTTTGAAATGTCAGAACAAATTGTGGTGACGGGTAAAATGAAGGAAGATGTTTTTGTTGCAGATGAAATTCTCATGAAATGTCCATCAAAATACAAAGATGAAGAAATTGCTGTCAAATCTAACACCAATTAATTATGGATCAAGTATCGTATATTGGTGAAAGTCTATGGATAGGTCAAATTGGACATTTTGCGATTGTTTTGTCATTTGTTACAGCATTATTAGCTGCTTATTCATTTATAAAAGATAGATTTAGTTCAACCTCTGAATCTACATGGAAAAAACTAGGAAGGACGGCATTTTATATCCATAGTATTTCTGTTTTCACCTTGATAGGACTGATTTTTTTCGCCATGTATTTCCAAAAATACGAATACAAATACGTTTTTGAGCACGTATCTCCTGAATTACCAATGCGTTATATACTTTCTGCCTTTTGGGAAGGCCAGGAAGGTAGTTTTATGTTGTGGATGTTTTGGCACATCATTCTCGGTGTTATACTGATTCGATCAAAATACAAAATGGAGAGTCCGGTGATGTTTGTCCTAGTTTTGTGCCAGGCTATTCTAGCTTCCATGTTGTTAGGTTTTCATATTCCTTGGGGTGATACCATGATTAAAATTGGCAGTAATCCAACCGTATTATTAAGAAATGTTATGGAAGCGCCTATTTTTACAAATGCAGACTATCTTAGTCTTATCAAGGGAAATGGTCTCAATCCATTACTACAAAATTATTGGATGACTATACACCCACCTACCCTTTTTCTAGGATTTGCGCTGACAATAATACCTTTTGGTTTTGCCTTTGGTGGCCTTATAAAAAAAGACTATACTTCATGGATGCCCGATGCGTACAAATGGTCGTTATTTGGCGCAGGAATATTAGGAATTGGTATTTTGATGGGAAGTTTTTGGGCATTTGAAGCTTTATCATTTGGTGGATATTGGAATTGGGATCCAGTTGAAAATGCTTCTTTTGTGCCTTGGATTACCTTGATAGCAGGTCTACATACCCATTTAATAGCCAAACATACAGGCAGAGGTTTGCGGTCAACCTACTTTTACTACCTTATATCTTTTATTTTAATCCTCTATTCGACTTTTTTAACCCGAAGCGGAGTATTGGGTGACTCTTCAGTGCACTCCTTTACCCAAATGGGGCTTGAGTGGCAATTAGTCTTTTTGGTTTCTTTTTTCTTTTTACTCGGTATCGGACTTTGGGCTTACCATTATAAATCTATTCCTTCCCCAGAAAAAGAGGAGCGCACTGCATCTAGGGAATTTTGGATGTTTGTCGGTTCTTTGGTGCTCTTCTTTGGTGCCTTGTTGATTACTGTTTCTACTTCATTACCTGTATACAATGCCATTGTTCAATATTTTAACCCTAGTTTTGAAGGAAGAGTAATTAATGACGTTGTCAATCACTATAATAAATCCCAACTTTGGATTGCTATCTTTTTGGGAATCTTTGCCTCAATTTCTATCTTTTTAAGATATGCAGCAGTAAATTGGGAATTTACAAAAAGCAGTTTGGTTAAACGTCTTTCAATTTTGGGAATAGTGGCTTTACTTTCTACCATATTGTTTTCTTTATTTATCCCACTATATTCATGGCAGTACTATATTTTTACCTTTGTTGGTATATTTACCATATTATGTAATGCAGAATTTATTGTTTCGGGACTACGTCAGAAATCAAAATTAGTTGCATCTGGTTTAGCCCATTTAGGATTTGGTTTAATGCTCCTAGGATTGATTACCAGCGGGCTTCATGCGCATTATGTATCTTCAAATCCATTTGTGTTTAAAGGAATGTTTGAAGATGCCGATTTAGAAAAATACGTTCAGTTGATTAAAAATAAGCCGTTGATGACCAAAGGCTACATTTTAACCTACGAACAAGATACCTTAATTGAAAGAGAAAGAAAATATGCTATTCGCTTTCAAAAAGTAGACGAAACATTGAATGTTTTGGAAGATTTTAAATTGTATCCGAATGCACTTTATTCTAATGAAATGACCAAAGTTGCCGCCTTCAATCCAGATACAAAACACTACCTTCATAAAGATATTTTTTGCTGTGTCGTCGCACTTCCTTTGGCAATGCAAGACGCAGAAGAAGCAAAAAAAATCGAAGATTCTTTAAAATTTGAAATCATTACATTAACCTTAGGAGACACCTTAAAAGGGAAAGATGAATTATTTGTAGCCCATAAAATATCCTATGACCCGACACAAGAAGAATACACCAAACATCTTCATGATACTGGCTTAAGCGTTCATTATTCCTTGATAAGTTTGACCAAGGATACTACCTATATAGGTGAAGCTTCCATCGGTTTAGACGGCGCATTGTTGTATAAATATCCAGATGCCATCCAAGATCTAGGATTGAGAATTCGGCTAGAAGATGACCTTCTAGCTACCCTATTTACGCCGGAAGAAAAATTAATCTACCATGAATTTACAGCGAAATTAGGTGTTCCTTTTGATATAGGAACCCACGTTCTTACCTTAGAAGGTTTTGATCGAGAAGTTCAACACAGACATTATAAAGCAAAAGATGGAGATGTCGCTATTGCAGCCATTCTCACGATTAAAAATAAAATAACTAGTGAGACATCCACCGCAAAACCCGTTTACATTATTCAAGATAATGTTCCGATGAGCTTAAAAAATTACAACGGGCCTGAAGGTTTACATGTACGATTTAGCAATATTGATCCGAAAACTGAAGAGTTCACATTTAAGGTGGCTTCAGATAAAAGGCCAAACCAATTTTCGTTTAATATGGCCATAGCTCGTGATGTTCCAAGAACAGATTATGTCATTTTGGAAGCTAAAATTTTTCCAGGTATTAATTTATTTTGGGGAGGAACGATTTTGATGATGTTTGGTTTACTATTGGCGTGGTTTTACAAAAGATTTTATCCGAAAAAATTACCAGCCTCAGTTTCTTCTCCAACACCATAATAAAATATGAAAAAAAAAGGTCCTTCCATATCTTTTATTGGAGCAGGCAATGTAGCCACTAGATTTGCCGTTGCTCTTTCTGAGAAGGGCTGTATTATTCATCAAATCATCAGTCATCACGTTGAGAGTGCTCAAATTTTAGGAGAAATTGTTGGGGCAAATTTTACAAGTAATAACCTAGATTTACTCGATGACCAAAGCGATTTTGTTATAATCGCAGTTCCCGATGATCACATAAAACAGGTGTTAAAAAAAATTCCTTTTTGTCTAATAGGGGAACAAATATTACTCCATACTTCTGGTTCATACGATGAATCCTCTTTAGCATCTTATGCCAGGTATTTTGGCAGTCTTTATCCTTTACAAACCTTGAGTAAAGCCAATAATATTTCCTTGCAAACGACACCTTTTTTATACAATGCCAACGAAGAAAAAGCCGTAAAAAGAGTATTACATTTATCCAAACTAATGAGTCAAAACTCACACCTTTATCATCATTCGGAAAGACAAAAAATACACGTAGCTGCTGTAGTAGTCCACAATTTCACCAATCATTTGTGGACGCTGGCCAATCAATATTGCCACCAGCAAAATCTGGATTTTAATATTTTGTGGCCCTTAATCCAAGAGGGAATGAAAAAAGCAAAAAAAATGGGTCCCTTTGACGCACAAACAGGCCCTGCCATAAGAGGCGACGTATCAACCATCCATCAACATCTTGATTTGTTGAAGGATGACCAAAATTTCAAACAAATTTACGAATTAATCAGTAATAGTATTCAAAATATTTATCTGAAGTCATGAGAATAATATCAGAAATGGACAAGGAGGGCTTGAAAATTACTATTTTTATCATGAATGGAAAAATTTCTATAAAATTTGAAAGAGATCTTTTAGAACAAACTTATAAATTTCGGGACGGAAGTCAGGTAGTCGATCTTGAGTCTGCCATTGCTTATATAGACGCCGAATTGCTAAAAGAAATTCGAACAATTTTTTCGTCCATGTCCGAACTCAGGTATCAAAAGAGTAAATCCTTACTGACATCTGACGATACATCATCTTACGATTATATTATTTGAAAACAGAGCTATACAAACCAATTATATATCATATATTTATCACATTTTCCACCAAATCCACAAATAAGTAAAATGCAAAAATCAATCATTTACCTCTTATTTTTTACATTCTGTCATGGCTTTTTATTTGGACAATTAAACCCAGAACAATTCAAAGGGATGAAAATCCGAAATATAGGACCCGCAGGCATGAGTGGTCGAATTACGGCGATTGATGTAGATATGAGTAACCCAACAAGAATTTTTGCAGGTTCCGCATCTGGTGGGGTTTGGTTGTCTGAAAATGGAGGAATTTCGTGGAAGCCAATTTTTGATGATGAAATGACATTATCTATCGGTTCTATTAAAATAAACCAAAATAATCCTGCTGAAATTTGGGTGGGTACTGGAGAAGGTAATCCAAGAAATTCACTCAATACAGGTATGGGAATTTATAAAAGTATCGATGGAGGTAAAACCTGGAAAAACATGGGTTTGAAAGAGACAAAAACCATTCACCGAATCATCATTCATAAACATGATCCAAATATTGTTTTTGCAGCAGCCATGGGTTCGCCTTGGGGCGCCCACCCTGAAAGAGGTGTTTACAAAACAACGGATGGTGGAAAAACCTGGAAAAACATTTTATACGTCAATGAACTAACAGGTGCAGCAGATTTGGTGGTTGATCCGACAAACCCAAATAAGTTGATCGCTGCTATGTGGGAACATAAACGAGAACCTTGGTTTTTTAATTCCGGAGGAAAGGGTTCAGGACTATATATCACTTATGACAATGGAGAATCCTGGGCTAAAATGACCAAAGAAGAAGGTATGCCTGAAGGAGATTTGGGTAGAATAGGATTAGCATTTGCGCCTTCGAAACCATCCATCATTTATGCCTTGATTGAAGCAAAAGAAAACGGATTATACAAATCGGTGGACGGTGGTAAAAATTGGAAATTAGTCAGTACCAAAAATATTGGTGACAGACCGTTTTATTATTCTGAATTGTACGTCGATCCGATAAATGAAAATAGGATTTATAATATTTTTACCTATGTTTCTCTTTCAGAAGATGGAGGAAATACTTTTCGAAATATAGCCGATTATGGTAATAATGTGCACCCAGACCACCATGCTTTTTGGATTCATCCTACGGATCCAAATTTTTTAATCGATGGTAATGATGGAGGCTTAAATATTTCCAGAGACCGAGGTGAAACATGGCAATTTGCCGGCAATATTCCCGTAGGACAGTTTTATCACGTGAATGTAGATAATGACTTTCCTTACAACGTGTACGGAGGTATGCAAGACAACGGCTCATGGGTAGGACCAAGTTTTGTTTTACGCAATGGTGGTATTCGCAATCACGACTTTCAAGAATTATACTTTGGCGATGGTTTTGATGTAGCTCCATATGGTCCAGATTCTAGGTATGGATACGTCATGTCTCAGGGAGGAAATCTGGCTTTTTACGATCGTATTACTGGCTTATCACCTCTGATTAAACCTGTACACCCTGACCCAACCAAGGAATTGCGTTACAATTGGAATGCACCATTGGCCGTAGACCCATTTTTGGATTGCGGCGTATACTATGGGAGCCAGTTTTTACACTATTCTAAAGATTGTGGCAATGAATGGGACATCATATCACCAGATCTTACCACAAATGACCCTAATAAACAAAAAGCAGGAACTAGCGGTGGATTGACCATGGATGCAACCAATGCGGAAAACCATACTACACTCATATGTATTGCACCAAGTACATTAGATCAAAAAGTAATTTGGACAGGAAGTGATGACGGACAGTTAAATCTAACAACAGACCGAGGAAAAACATGGACAAACCTATCCGAAAACATCAAAGGTATGCCAGAAAATGCCTGGATACCTCAAATTATAGCTTCTACCTATGATGTTCGACAAGCGTTCGTCGTGGTCAATAATTATAGAATGAATGATTATGCACCCTATGCGTATCGTACTTTTGATCAAGGCAAGAGTTGGGAAAAGATTGTTAATGGTGAACAAATCAAGGGATTTGTCTTATCAATAATCCAAGACCCTGTTGAACCGAATCTACTATTTTTAGGTACCGATGTTGGATTATACATATCCATTAATGGTGGTAAAAATTGGACTCATTGGAACAAAAACATGCCATCTGTTCCCGTAAATGATTTAAAAATTCAAGAAAATTTTTCTGATTTAGTTATTGGAACCTTTGGTAGATCAATTTGGATTATGGATGATATTAGGCCTTTAAGAAAACTGGCCAAGGAAGGTGCAAACATACTTGAACAATCTTTTAAGGTCTTTGATTCACCAGATGTCTGGCTGTCATCATTTTCTTCTTATGAAGGAATGCGTTTTATTGCACAAGGGGAATATGTTGGTGAAAATAAAAATGTAACACAGAGTAAGACCTATATTTGGGTTAAACCTGAATCAAAAAATTCTACGACACCAACCATGGATGGGAAAAAAGATAAAAAAGACGAAAATAAAATGAAAGTTGAGGTGTACGACCCATTGAATCATAAAATTCGAACGTTTCACCAAAAACTGGATAAAAACGAAGGTATGGTTCAGCTATCCTGGAATTTAAGAAAAGATGGAGTCAGCTTTCCTAAAAAAAATAAACCTAAAGAAGAAACCGATGATGTTCCTTCCGGACAAAGAGTCGAGGCAGGTACTTATAAGTTAAAAATATTTTATAAAGGATCCATTGACTCTACCATGGTTACAGTTCAAGACGAACCAAGAAAAGGAAAATTTTGGCCAAGTCAGAAGGAGTCGTCGAAAAATGAACAATATGAAGATTTAGTATCGTTTGTACATAAAGAATATGAAAAAATCCATCAAGCAAAAAGTACGATTGAACTAGTTGAGCAATTGCTCGAACTTCAGCCAGACAGTGTTAAAAAAGAATTCAAAGCATTGAATAAAAAAGTAAAAAGTTCTTTGGATAGTATACAGCACTTGTTTTTTAATGAAGATAACGCAAAAGGAATTCAACGAGATCCCGATGTCATCACTGCAAAACTTTCTTCAGCCAACTATTACCTTTCATCATCATGGCATGGAAACGGAGCTAATGCTGGGCTTTCTTTTGAACATGCAAAAAAAGCTGTTGAACAAGGTGTTGCGGCCATAGACAATTTTTTTACGGAAGAGTGGGTTCCTTACAAAGCAAAAGTAGACGAGCTAGACATCATTTTGTTTAAAGAAAAATAATTATTTAAAGTACTAGTTTAATCCAAATTAGTCGTCATAAGTAGGTTTAAAAATCTGCGATGACTAATTTGGATGTATATCACAAACTAATCCTTTCAATACAATTGTATTGGCTTATTAGTATCAAAAAAAAATTGTAAAACTGTTCCTGATAGTAGCTCCCTGGCCAATTTATATGGCCAATCATTTTTGAATAAAAAAGTGAGACATACTGGACTCGAACCAGTGACCCCTACCCTGTCAAGGTAATGCTCTAAACCAACTGAGCTAATGTCCCAAAAGTTTTCATTAAATGTAGATCAAAGGTATTATATTTTTTTCAATTCCAATAGAATTTTTAAGTGAACTTTAGTGTTTTTATCAACCAAAACAATAGAATTCGATGCATATTTTTCTATTTAAAAATATAACACTAATCTTAGGTCTTAAAAATGGAAATTAGGATATTAACTTTGAAGGGTAAGTTCTAATTTTTTTTCTAAAGCGCTCACAGTATCTTTAAATAAAATATCGGTGTCCATCATATCCTGTACTGCTTTTAAGCTATATAAAACAGTACTGTGGTCTCTTCCGCCAAAAGAATCTCCAATCACTTTTAGGCTACTATTTGTATATGTTTTGGCCAGATACATGGACAATTGACGAGCTATGACCACTTCCCTCAATCTAGTTTTACCGTGTAATTTTTCTATAGGCAATTCAAAATATTTAGCCACTAGTTGTTTTATCGTTTCAACTGATATTTCTTTGTCAATCTGACTTACAAACTGCTTAATAATATCTTTAACCAATTTCAAATCTATCAACCGCTTATTCAATGTAGATTGCGCAACAATTGAAATGACCACACCTTCTAATTCTCTAATGTTATTTTTAATATGGTGACAAATATATTCTTTAATCTCCGGCGACAAGTTTAATCCTTCCTTCTGTGCTTTTTGTTCCAGAATAAATTTCCTAGTCTCTAAGTCAGGGGCTTTAATATCAGCAATCAAACCCCATTTAAATCTGGAAATTAATCGATTATCAACGTCTTGCAAATCTTTGGGAACTCGGTCAGAAGTTAAAATGATTTGTTTGCCCGATTGGTGTAATTGATTAAATATATTAAAAAATATTTCTTGGGTTTTAGGCCGATTAGACAAAAAATGAATATCATCAACGATAAGCGTATCAATCATTTGATAAAAATTCATGAAATCATTTAAAGCATTCGATTTGATTGCTTGGATAACCTGATTGGTAAACTTTTCTGTCGTGACGTATAAAACTTGTTTTGAATCATTATTTGCAACTATAGCATTACCAATTGCTTGTGCTAAATGTGTTTTTCCTAATCCTACATCTCCGTAAATAATCAAGGGATTAAAAGCCGTTCCACCAGGTTTTTTAACAATGGCCAACCCCGCAGAACGAGGAAATTTGTTACAATCTCCTTCAATAAAATTATCAAAGGTATAAGCAGGATTTAATTGATTATCAACTTTTACTCTTTTAAGTCCAGGAATCACAAAAGGATTCAAAATAGGAGGACCATCAAAATTTTCTGAAGTAACTTTATTTATCGAATTTTTAGTGGACTGGCCATTCTGAGAGTCTACTAGAATATTATATTCTAACCGTGCAGACGCACCAATTTCTTTAGTAATAGCTGTTTTTAAAATTTCAATGTAATGTTCTTCCAACCATTCAAAAAAGAATTTGTTGGGCACTTGTATTGTTAAAACGTTGTCTAGTAATTTTACTGGTTTAATAGGTAAAAACCAGGTTTTAAAAGCTTGTGGGGCTATGTTCTTTTTGAACATGTCTAAACAATTCTTCCAAATCTCAATATGTTGTCCCGAATTGTTCATTTTACAAGTTGATAAAATTTAGTTGGCATAAACGTTTAAGGCAGATTCTAACACTGATTTTGAACACTGCACAAATCGGCTAATTTTATCCAAAAAAATATATTTTCTCGGGATTAAAATCATGGGAGTGCTGCAAAGGTCTTTAAAAAAATACGGTTTAAAAAGCTTTTTTTTACTTTTTTTATATATTTATATTTATAATAAATAACTTCTTAACATTTTCAGTCATTAGCAATTGTACATTATATAATTAATTAATAATCTGCATTTTATAATATATATTTATATGTAATTGATAAAGTTGTGAAAATACAGCAGGTAGACTATGCTGACTTTTTAAGATTAAAAAATGAAGGGTAAAATTCATTGTCATTGTTTAGAACACTTCATTGTATTTGGGTGTTAAAACAAATATACTTTTATTAGATGATTATAATTTGAATTCATGAAGCCCGTCGCTTTTAAATATATCCTTCGTTTTTTACTACTGTTCTTTTTATTATTTGCAAAACAGGAAGTAATTGGTTACGAGTCTTTCCTGGGAAAGGCCTACCCTATTTTGAAAAGTTCAATTAATTTTTTAATTCTTTTGGTGGGTATTAATATTGTTACTGCCTTTTTACTCATGGTGTATAGAATAAGAAAAAAGCTTGCCTACAAGTATACGGATAATGTCATCGTGGGTGTCAATAATATTTATTATATAATAGTCACTATTGGTGTTATTATTATGTTACTAGGTTTTTGGGGCATTGATGTTTCGAAACTTTTAACCTCACTTTCGATTGTTGCTGCAGCTCTTGCTATCATTTCAAAGGAGTTTGTTGCATCAATTATAAGTGGGATTATTATCAGTTTTTCTAACGATATTAACATCGATGACTATGTCAAAATTGGCATTAACAAAGGGAAAATTTTAGATATAACTTTGACAAAAACTATTATGCTAAATGAAGATGATGATATCATATTTATACCTAATGATAAAGTGTATTTATCTGAAATAATTAACTACACACGTAGAGATATTAAAAAAGTAAGTATAGATTTTGAATTGGACCTCATTTACTTGGATTCACTCAACTCTTTGGAAAGCGCTTTGAAAGAAAATTTAAAAGAATATTCACATCTAATTGAGTCCAACACACTTTCATTAAAAATAGTTGATATTCATAAAGATTATTTGCTTTTCAAGTTTCAGTTCAAATTAAAAGAAATAAATCGGGAGACTGAAAAACTGATTCGAAAGAAAACAGTACGCATCATCGTTGATATAATCAATAAAACAAAAATTTTGCACGGAAGAAAGTTGACTGAACCTTCCAAATAGTCCTCAAAGGTCTACATTTCACTATTTTTCACCACTTACCTTGAGCATCATATCTTCCACATGGTGGACAATCTTGGTATATTCGGGATCCCTCTTTATGATTCTATCTCGATGAATGGGCAACTCTACGGGTATGTGTGTCACAATGCGCGAAGGTGCGTACTTCATAATATAAATATCGTCTCCTAGATACACTGCTTCTGAAATATCATGAGTTACAAATATAATAGTGGAATGAAATCGACGCCAAATATCTGCCAATAATTCCTGCATCGAAATCCTTGTTTTTACGTCCAATGCACCAAAAGGCTCATCCATTAATAATATTTCAGGATTGGCTAAAATACTTCTTGCTATAGCTACTCGTTGTAGCTGTCCACCGGATAAAGTGGGATACATAGCATATTTTTTTTCGTGCCCTAACAGCCCTACAATTTCAATCATTTCCATGGCACGGGCTTCTCTTTCTTTTTTAGAAACACCTTCAAATTCTAGTGCCAAAGCCACATTTTCTAATACAGTCATCCAAGGCAATGAAGAGTATTGCTGAAAAACCATACTAATTCGATTTTTATGATCCAATGGTTTTCCATGTATAAGTATTTCGCCTTCTGTCGGTTTTTGTAGACCTGCCATATACCTAAGAATCGTTGATTTACCACACCCTGACATACCCAACAATATCACAAATTGACCTTGATTGGGTTTATCTTCAATGACTAAATTAAAATCTTTAATAATATAACTCTGTCCTTGATCATAACTTTGACTCACACCTTTCAATTCGATGATATTATTTAGTGCAGCGCTATCTTTTAACACAAAATCAGGCATGAGCTACTTCCTTTTATTGAAAAAATATAACAATTGATATCCTAGTACTAGGAAAAATATTACATGGATCGTCCATTGTGCGTCGCCAAATAAATACGACAAAGGTTTAGTATTACCCAAAACTGACGAAAACAAAGGGTAAAATTCATTGACCACTAAAATGACGTACAAGCCAATAAAAACCCAGGTGAGTACCGTAATGACAAAGTCCACAATAATATCCAATTCAGAAATACGCTTTAAATCTTTTCCTTCATACGTGGCCTTCATTTGATATTTGTAAGGGAAAAATTTCCTATCCAAATACGAAAATATTTTATCCTGAAATATTCCAATCATTAATATGATAATCAAACAAGCAAAAGTTTTATCAATCCTTCCCATACGTTGACCTGTTCTGAAAATCA
>JBATMZ010000211.1:0-2531 GCA_049290115.1 Saprospiraceae bacterium
AAAATAATTTCGGAGCATTATTGTATATTAGGTGTTAAATATTAGGTCTTATTCTGATCTCAAACTCTTTACAGGATTCATCAATGCTGCTTTGATGGCTTGAAAACTCACTGTCAATAATGTGATAGTGAGTGCTCCTATACCAGCCGCCACATATATCCACCAGCTTATTTCTGTTCTATAAGTATATTTTTGTAGCCAATTATTCATAAAATAATAAGCAACTGGGGCTGCGATAAGGCAAGAGAGTAAAACCAAAACAACAAAGTCTTTTGATAACATTTGCCATAAACTTGTTACTGATGCTCCCAAAACTTTACGTACACCGATTTCTTTGGTGCGTTGCTCTGCTACAAAGCTTGCAAGGCCGAAAAGGCCAAGACAGGAAATGAAAATGGCGAGAATGGCGAAAAATGTAGCCAGTTTGCCTACCATCTCTTCAAACTTGAATTTCTTGTCAAACTCTTCGCTTGCAAAACGGTATTCAAAAGGGAAGGAAGGGTTGAATTTGTTGAAAATATGACTTACCCTTGCAATTGCAGTACTCGCTGAGGTGTTCTCTTTAAAACGAAACATGAGTACATTTGCCCAGTATTTATCATACATAAAACGGGTGGCTCTTACAGGTTCGAAAGGATTTTCCATAATGGCATTTTCTGCCACTCCAATTATTTCTTGTCGCTTACCACCTCTTTCTGTAATTATTTTTCCAATGGGGTCTGTAAGTTTCATTAAATCAACAGCGGCTTGGTTCAAAATCACCTTGTCGGTATCTACATCAATGTTAGATTGATTAAAATCACGACCTTCAATAAGTTTAATTTTAATAGTTTTGAAATAATCACTACTGGTTGCAATATTTACCAAGGAAATTGTTTCGCCGGCATTGCTTCCTGGGAAGGATTCAATTACAGAATTAGAACTGGTTTCGCTAATGGCATTTGAAGCTTTGGTTACATTCTCGACAATCCCAATAGCCAATAATTCGCTTTTTACGAGGTCATAATTTTTAAATAAATCATCTTTTATATCCACCATTACCACATTCTTGGCATCATATCCTAAGGGCCTGTTTTTTGAGAACTGTATTTGTTTGTATATGATTATGGTTCCTATTATGATACTTATGGAGGCAACAAACTGAGCTACGACTAATATTTTTCTGGGTGAAAAAACGGTTTTTGTAATTAAGTATTTTCCTTTCAAGGCTTTTATGCTTGTAAAAGATGAAAGGTAAAATGCAGGGTAAAAACCTGCCAATAATCCAGTAGTAATTATAGTGGCCAATGTAAAAAGCCAAAAAAATGGATTTTGAATAGGAAAAACGACTACGGTACCCAATAAGGAATTAAAAGCGGCCAACAAGCTAATAATTAGTATCAAGGATAGAATCATTGAAACACTTACCATTAAGATGGATTCAGTCAAAAATTGAATAACTAATTGTCTTTTTACAGAACCTACTGCTTTTCTAATACCTATTTCTTTCGCTCTTTTTTGACTATGGGCAGTACTCAAATTGGTAAAATTGATACAAGCCAACAGTAGTACCAATATGCCAATAATTCCAAACATTTTTACGTAAGTGATACGGCCACTATTTGCTTCCCAATTTTCAAAGGCGTCATAAAGCCTCCATTCGGTCATGGCGTGCAATCCAATTTCATTTTGAGAGGTTTTATCATGGTTTTTTATCATATTTTTTATTTTTGATAAAACCAGTTCTCTGTTTGCATCTGGGATAAGTTCAGCATAAGTGATTGCAGAATAACTCAACCAACTGTTTTTAGACTCTCTTACCCAAGCCGCTCTGTTTTCCAAATGTTTATAGGCCATAAAATACTCTCTTTCTCCAAAGACGCTGCCTTTTTTCATATCTTCAACAATTCCAGAAACTTTAAGGTTGTCGGTATTATTCCACCTTATCATTTGATTTAAAGCTTCCTTTTGTCCAAATAAATCATTGGCAACACTTTCAGTCAACACAATGGAATTAGGGTCATTTAGAGCCGTGTTGGGGTCGCCAGCTAAAAATTTGAATTGAAATATTTTAAAAAAATCTTCTGAGACCTCAGTACCATTCTTTGTCAATTTTTTATCACCAACCATCAGACCGTTTTTTCCTCCCCAATTAACTATCGCAGTATGTTTTATTTCAGGGATCAGGTTTTTACTTTCTACATATAAGGGCAAGGGTGTGGCCTGGGTGGTGTATTTAAATCCAGAACTAGGGACTTTTCCATTGGTGACTACATTATAAATTTGATTTTTGTTTTTATGTTCTCCATAGAAATCAAATTCATATTGAATCCATAAACCAATAAGCATAGCCACAGCCATACCCACTGCCAGCCCACCGATATTGATGATGCTGTACAGTTTGTTTTTGAGGATATTCCTCCAAGCGATTTTAAAATAATTTCGGAGCATGGTTAGGTATTAGAGTTATGTGAATATTTGTTTGTACATCATATTGTTCATTTTTTGATTATTCATCATTCGGTTGTTCGTCATTCAGATTGTTCGTCATT
>JBATMZ010000212.1:0-1933 GCA_049290115.1 Saprospiraceae bacterium
CCACGTCCCGGCTCACATTGGAACGAACCGCATGACGCTGCCGTGCGCGTGCTGGCACAAGGCTTTGTCGATCTTAAGCTATGCAATGGCAGCGTCGACGCCGTGTTGGAAAGCGGCAGCTACAAACGCTTCTACATGCATCGTACCGGTCACTGGCTCGGCATGGATGTGCATGATGTCGGCGCATACAAACTGGACAACCATTGGCGCGCGCTGCAACCCGGCATGACACTTACTGTCGAGCCGGGCTGTTATATCCGCCCGGCCGATGATGTGCCGCAAACATTATGGAACATCGGTATCCGCATTGAAGACGATGTAGCCATCACCGCACAGGGCTGTGAAGTGCTGACCGAAGCCGTACCTAAAACTGTAACGGCTATTGAAGACTTGATGAGACAGCCATGAATGCACATTGCGACATCGCGATAATCGGAGGTGGCCCGGTTGGCAATGCGTTGATGCTCGCACTACGCGACAGCGGATTGCGGATTACCATGCTCGAAGCGCGCAGCAAAGAAACCGTGAGCGCTGACCCGCGTGCCTTGGCGCTGTCCAGTGGCAGCCGTCAGTTACTGGAGAGGCTCGGGATATGGGACGGTATCACGCAAGTTTCGTTGATCAAGACTATCCACGTCTCACAGAAAGATTCTTTCGGCCGCACCCTTTTACGTGCCGAAGAACTCAAGGTATCGGAACTGGGCTACGTGCTGCCCTACACTGCATTGCAAAACGCATTACAAAGTGCTTCAAAGGGGAGCACAACAACCTGTCTCACCGGCGCTGCTGTTACGCAACTACAAAGCACTGCGAATGGCGCATCCATCAACTACCAGCATGCTGGGCACGACCACCAACTTGAAGCGTGTTTGGCAGTGGTGGCCGATGGAGGAAAATTGCTGGAAGCCACCCATCCGCCGGAAATTCGCGATTATGGCCAAAGCGCCGTCATTACACATGTCACCTGCACCCATCCGCAGCCGGACACTGCGTTTGAGCGCTTTACTATGCAAGGGCCATTGGCACTGCTGCCGTTCAGGGACGGTTACGAACTGGTGTGGACCGCAGCACATGAAATAGCGCAGGAAATGCTGCACTGGAATGATGAAACCTTTTTAGCCAAACTGCATCAACATTTCGGTGATCGAACTGGAAAATTCTTAACCATTGGACAACGCGCCTGCTTTCCCCTGCGGCTCAAGCGCGCGCCCGAAATCACGCTACCGCACACAGCATTGATCGGCAATGCTGCACAGACGTTGCATCCCGTGGCCGGACAAGGCTTTAACATGGGGCTGCGCGACGCTTGGGAACTAGCGCAAGAGATTCTTGACTGCGAACCCGAGGCACTTGGTTCAGATGCCATGCTTGCCAACTATCGCAAACAACGACAGCTTGACCGCCGTGCCGGCATACATTTTACCGATGGATTGGTGCGCCTTTTCTCCAATGATCTGTTGCTGCTTAAATCAGGGCGTGGGGCTGCACTTACGATACTGGACTGCCTGCCGGACGCGAAAAAGTTCGTAGCAAGACGCATGATGTTCGGAACCAATGGGTAGCAAACCATGCCTGCCAATACTGGCAGCCCGCCGGACTTAAATAAAATCCCCCCACAAAGTTTGCAAAGTAGCTATGCCCGCCACAGCAGCCGTCTCGGTTCGTAGCAAGCGTTCGCCTAAACGGACAGAAACAAAACCCGCCTGCTGAGCAAGCTGCACTTCGTCCGCACTGAAGCCACCTTCTGGTCCAATCAGCAGGGTGGCTTTCCCTTGCGGTTTCGGTTGCTCATGCAATGTTGTCACGGCTTCTGGCAACAGGATAAATTTACTGCCTGGCGCATCGCCCATACCTGCAACCCAAGAGCGGAATTCCAGCGGAACATAAACCTTAGGTAAAATGTTTCTGCCACATTGTTCACATGCTGCAATGG
>JBATMZ010000213.1:0-12948 GCA_049290115.1 Saprospiraceae bacterium
GCTATTATCACGCCTCCTGATGCGATAACTCAAATTTTAATCGGTGTACCAGTTTACTTTTTGTATGAAATCAGTATCATCATAGCCGAGAGAGTGGTCAGAGAAAAGGAGAAAAACCCATCATAAACATGCAACGCGTTTCTTCCAATTTTACGATATTTTTCAAATTATTTCTACCTACTTTTTGGGGTGTTTTTTTTGGAATGTTTGCCCTTTTTGTTGTATTCTACAATAATTCAGAGCTCGTTATTTTTCAAAATACAACAGTTAAAATTACCATATGCCTCACTTATTTTGCCTTTTTTACCTTGTTATATTTCACTATATTCCAGCTCAAAAGAGTCGAGTTTGGGTTGAAAGAATATCATGTGAGTGATTACTTTACCACGTATCGTCTGATATATGAAGATATTGAAAGTGTTAAAGAAATAAATATTTTAGGATGGTTATTAATTGTCATAAAATTAAAAGGAAAGGGTAGTTTTGGAAAACGATTTTTTTTCTTGGCCAATAAATTTCTCTATCACAGTTTTCTGGATGAAAACCCCGCATTAGCCTCCTACTTTAAAAAAGAAGTTGATTGAGTTTACCATTCAAATTTCTCATATACCAAATTTACTAGATGGATAGAGAGTTAATGTAATGCCGACCTAATAGGAAGATTTTCAATAATTTCAGATTCTCGATCAATCCACCATTCTAACCTACTGTATACTGTTTTTTCATCAAAATAATGAAGGGCCATTTTAACAAAAAGATGACCGTGTTTGGCTTCGCTAGCCCACAAAATTTTATAAAAACGGTGCATTTCTGGATCATTTTGTGCTTCAGAAACCATCCGAAACCGTTCTGCTCCCCTAGTCTCCACAACGGAAGCAATCAACAATCTATCTAAAAATCTTTCTGTTCGCCCAGAGTGGCAAAATTTCAATAACTGACCCACATAAGGGTCTTGTCCAATAGAGTGGGTCAATTGAATTCCACGACTGGACATTAAATCATATACCTGTTGAAAATGTTCTAATTCCTCAATACCTGTAGCAATCAATTCTGGTAATATTTCTATTTTGTCCGGATACTTGGCAACAAAACTCATGGCCATAGCCGATGCTTTTCTTTCACAATCGGCATGATCCTGAAGGAAAGCTGGAAAATCCGCCATAACTGCATCAATCCAAGCTTGGCTACTAGGTGTTTTTATATCAATATTGAGCTTCAAGTTTAACCATTATTGATGTATAAATACTTTATGAAAAAGAGATTGATTTAAAAATTGTACTTCAACAAAAATAAGACCAGCAGACATATTATCCGTGTTAATCATGTAGGAAGATTGGACATGGTCAATTTTAAAATTAGCTAACGTCTGACCCGTAGTATTGCGTAAAATTACTTTTGACCAATACATAGGTTTACTTGTTTCAATTGTAAAATATCCGTTTGAAGGATTTGGAAATAGGTTAATTCCAAATTCAATTTCTTCTTCCTGCAAAGAAACGCGGTCTTGTAGAATATAATTTTTACTACGAAGACATCCTAAAGAATCAATAATATCAACTCTATAAAAACCTTGACCTAAATTTTCAATGCGGCTTGTTTCGCCAATTTTTTGTCCACTTGCATTAAACCATGTGTAGGTATACCCTGGTGTACCTCCAGAAACCATCAAGTCAATCATGCCGTTATTTTGACCAGTTGTTGGGTGTGTGATAGAATCTATGACAACTATATTAGATGGTTGTTCAATTAAAATACTGTCTAATTCTATTCTACAAAATGCCGAATCAACCACTTCAAGAGTATACATACCTGCCGATAGATTATTGTATGGAGGCAAAACAATCATATTATTTATTGTCAAAACTGTCGTATATGAACCGAGTGGATTAAAAACTTTTACATTCATTTGACCATCGTCACCGCCAAAACAAGTTGCATCTGAAGTTTCAACTTCAACACTTAACGGACAATCTAATAATGATACAACATATTGCACTGTTTTAATACAATCATTAGCATCCGTTATTGTCAATCTATAAGTACCAATACTTAAACTATCAATCGCATTGGTGGTATCTCCATTGCTCCATAAAAATTGATATGGACTATTTCCACCAGATACAATTACACTTATCGAACCATCATTCCCATTATCAGGGGTTACTTTGGTAATCGTTGGTTGAACGTCAATAGAGGCTGGTTGGATTATCACGAAACTCTCCATTTTACTACATTCATTTTCATCTTCAATCATGATGGAATAAGTACCAGCTGACAAGTCATTGATAATCGTAGTAGAATCACCTGTGTTCCATTCAATGTGAATATTACCTGTGCCACCACCAATAGATATTTCAATCATTCCATCGTCATCACTAAAACACAATAAGGTATCGATAGTAAGCAAATTAATTTGAAGAGGCGGTGGTTGATTTAATACAACGGTGTCTACCATTACACAATTATTTTCATCCGAAACACGCACAAAGTAAGTGGCTGGTGGAAGATCAGAAATTGTATCTTCTGTTGAAAGATTTGACCAAAGTATATCATAATTTCCAAATCCTCCTGACGGCAAAACCGATAATTCTCCTGTAGAATCTGCAAAGCAAGCTATTTCATTAACAATGGACAAGTTTGACACTAACAACGGTGGAGAGGTGATCATCACTGTCACGGGAGCACTCGCACATCCAGAATCATCCGTAGCCGTACAGGTATAACTTCCATTTGGTAAATTTGACAAGGACTGACCCGTAGCACCATTAGACCATGAATATACATAAGCGCCAGGTGGTTGGACATTCACACTGACCGTTCCTAAAGCATCACCAAAACAAAGATTGTTTGTAGAATTTGCTAATGACAAAACAAACGGCGCTGTAGTATTGACAACGTATGAAGCTGTTTCACTGCATAAATTTACATCCGTCACTGTAACCGTATATGTACCTGCTGAAATACTCCCATTTAACGCAGTTGTAGCTCCATTTGACCAAAGAAATGAAAATTGCGTTGAAGATCCAAATGCCTCCACTTCTAGTACGCCATCATTGGCTCCAGAGCAACTAGCTGGGGTATTGGTCACCAATTGTATTTGAATAGGCAACGGTTCGTTGATAGTAACGGCCGAGGAAGCAACACAACCTTCCACGTCAATCACCGTAACCGTGTATGATCCAGGTGCTAGGTTTTGAATAGAGGCACCTGAATTTCCATTGGACCATTCGTAGGTAAAATTGCCATTTCCACCCGTAGCTAAAGCCGTAACTGCCCCGTTAGTTTCTCCAAAACATGTGACATGATTGACGGAAGGAAATTGAATGGCAACTTGTGATGGTTGCATTAGAGTATAAGAGGTATTACTGGTACAATTACTGATATCTGTAACTGTAACTGTATAGGTTCCTGATGCCAAATTTGTAAGGTTTGGCCCTCCACCGCCATTGGACCAACTGTAATTAAAACCACCTGCTCCCCCTTCTGCTTCCACCATAATAAACCCATTATTTTGACCAAAACAAGAAGGGTTTAATATATCGATTACATTGATTAATATTTGATCAGGGCTTAAAATATCAAAACTTTCAACTTCCTCACAACCGTTTGCGTCAGAAGCCGTAACAGTATAACTTCCAGCAGCCAAATTGTTTTGACTAGAACCAAATCCTCCATTGGACCAAAAAAAAGTTTTATTACCCGTACCACCGGATGCCCCTGCTGTTGCGGTTCCATCAGAAGATCCAAAACAAGAAACACCGGTTGTATTTAAAGTAATACTAATGGGTTGAGGGGCAATTAATGTTACAGATTTGCTTGAATTACCAGCCCCTGCATCTGTCACCGTGACCACGGCCAAACCTGGAGGCAAGGCATTGGCTATTGGCGTTGTTTCTCCATTGTTCCAAAGGATATTATAAGGTGGCGTTCCACCCGTAATATTAACGGTTGCTGACCCATCGATCGTATTGTGACAACTAGGGTTTATTACATTTGTAATCGTTAAACTTATTGGATCTGGAGATGATGCTTCAAAAGGCACAAATACATTTGAAGATACAGCTCTGTCCCCATTCTGATTACCACTATTATTGCCAAACAAACCAGCAACATAAAATTTAGCTTGTCCCGTTGCAGCTGTGGCTGGTGCTGTCCAATCAACCTCCCATGTTAGAACACCTGATCCAGGGAAATTTGGAGCAGGCTCGTGTCCAACGTATTTTCTTCCGCCACTCACTGTTTTTATACTGGTCATAGGAGAGTTGTTACTGAAGGTACCAGAATTCATATCATTTCCATTGAGAACAAGCATTTGAAATCCACCTTTAGCAGCTGTTCCAAGTGTGTTTGTCAAGGTCACAGTCAAGGTATATGTATTTCCTGGAGTTATTTCCGAAGGCAAACCTGAAATTTCTACAGTACCATTTAAACTGCCACTTGCATTATGACACTGAGAGCAAAAAGAATCTCCAGGTGCTCCAGTGTATCCAGCGGTCCCTTGTACGGGGTGAGAACCACTTACAGCAAGTCCAAAAGCTGCTGCGATAAATAACGCAATAATGTAATGGATTGGCTTCATGTGACTATTTTTATGAAAAATAAATTTGTTACAACAAACATATTGATTTTTTTTACAAACAAGAAGAAAATAATTAAAAACAATTTTACCTTTGTTCCTAAATATTTATTCAATCACATATAACACAATCAGAATGAAAAAGTTATTCATTTTTATTTTCATTATTTTAATGGCACAAATTTCAAATGCACAAAAACAAATCGTTTGGTTTGACGCAGGATTAAAAGCGCAATATGGTGCGGCTGGTTTTTTTAATAGTGCCATAGCAGATTATGGCGACATCAATTACAGGGTTGGGTCAGGTTATTCCTTTGGTGGAAAAATTGGTATCAACTTTCATTTTAATGGATTAGCTATTGATGTAATGTACAATAAAGCTGGTCAAGTATTTGATGACAACAATTCTAACCAAGAGGTCAATTTTGATTGGAAGTCATTGGATGTTTATGCATTATATCGGCATGCTAGAAACATGGGATATTTTGAAATCGGGCCTAAAATGTCTTTTGTACAAGAAGTAACCGACAATTTAGAAGGCAGTGCAACCGACAGAACTGATTTTTACAATAAAAATTTCTTTTCTGGTGTTATCGGTTTTGGTGCTAACATCATAGGAAACGATGGTGCCTTTAGTGGCATTCTAGGACTTAGGTTTGAATATGGACTTACAGATTTTGTCAGTGACGCTGGGCAAACGGCACATGCTCCATTACTAAATCAAGCGGTTTATACTAATGGTTATAAATCCACAGCACCAGCATTTGCGGGTGTAGTATTTGAAATAAACTGGGGAATTGGATATTTTGCGAAAGCACAATGTGGTGCCAGATCTAAGTTCATCAAATTCTAATAAAGTCTTTATTTCAAATTTATACATAAAAGGTGACCTTATCCCTGGCTTATAGTCCTTGTCCCAACGATACCTTTATTTTTGATGCCTTAGTTCATCATAAAATTAATACGAAGGGATTAAAATTTGAGGTCACATATCTGGATGTCCAGCAATTGAATGTTGCCGCAGAAAACCAAACTTTTGATATTTCAAAACTAAGTTATTATGCCTCCGCTCAATTGCTGGACAAGTACCAGATTCTTAGGTCTGGAGGAGCTTTAGGTTTTGGATGTGGTCCATTACTGATTTCAAAAAACAAAATTGAAATTGCTGAATTATCCTTGAAAAAAATAGCGATTCCTGGCAAAAATACTACGGCCTACTTTTTACTTCAATATGCCTTTCCCCAACTTTATCATGTAGAAGAAATGTTGTTTTCAGACATAGAAGAAGCCGTCCTGTCGGGAAAGGTAGATGCTGGTCTCATCATCCACGAAAACCGTTTTACTTACGGTGGAAAAGGCTTACAAAAAATCCTGGATTTGGGTGAATTATGGGAAGAAAAAACGAATAATCCTATTCCATTAGGCTGTATTGGTGTCCGTAGAGATATGGACGATGAACTAAAAATATTGGTACAAAACCTGATTAGAGAAAGTGTTGAGTATGCTTGGAAAAATCCACAGGAAAGCAAGGAATATATCAAAAAACATGCGCAGGAATTGGCCGACCAAGTGATTCAATCCCACATCGATTTATATGTGAATCAATATTCTGCAGATCTTGGTGAAGATGGCAAAAAAGCCGTAGAGCATATGTTTTCGACCATAAAAATATTGCCTGAAAAAATGACTTCGTCCTATATATTTGTTGATTAATCCTCTTTTTTATTGAAAAAAAGATGGGCAAATTCCCAAATCACTATTCCACCACAAACGGCAACATTGAGTGAATGTTTTGTGCCAAACTGGGGAACCTCAATACCATAATCCAAAAGTGGAAAGATATCAGTGTGTAAGCCATCTACTTCATTGCCAAAAACAAGGGCTGTCTTTTGTAAAGGGATAGAAAATTGGCCTAACATTTTCGAATTGGTTGTTTGTTCGACGCCAGCCACCAAATACCCTTCATTTTGAACATTATTTATAGCATCCACTACATTTTCATGATATGCCCACTCTACGGATTCCGTGGCACCAATAGCCGTTTTGTTAATTTCTCTACTTGGAGGAGTGGCTGTGATCCCTGTTAAAATAAGTTTTTCGACAGCAAAAGCGTCACAGGTTCGGAAAAAAGAGCCCACATTCATGGCAGAACGAACATTGTCGAGTATGACAACAATGGGATTTTTTTTCGCCGCCTTAAATTCTTCTATACTCGCTCGTTGTAAATCTTCTAAAGAAAGTTTTTTCATCGATCAAAATCCTTTATACCTGTTGAAGAGCGGCTTTAATAAAATGGGTAAAAATTGGCTGCGGATTTTCTACAGTACTTTTTAATTCGGGATGAAACTGCACACCAATAAAAAACGGATGGTCTTTGATTTCGACGATTTCTACCAAACCACTTTCGGGATTAATACCGGAAGTGATCAGTCCTGCGTTTTGCATTTTTTCCAAATAATTATTGTTAAATTCGAAGCGGTGTCTATGTCTTTCTTTGATGTCTGTTTTTCCATAAATTTTATGTGCCAGACTACCTTTTTGAATTTTGCAGGTGTATAAACCAAGACGCATGGTGCCTCCTTTGATTTGAAGTGCTTTTTGGTCCTCCATCAAATCGATGACCGGATGTTTGGTTTTGGTATCTACTTCGGTTGAGGCTGCTTCAAGCAAATGAAGTACATTTCGGGCAAATTCTACTACTGCACATTGCATACCAAGGCAAATCCCAAAAAATGGAATTTTGTTTTCTCTTGCGTATTTTATAGCGTGAAGCTTTCCTTCAATGCCTCGTTCTCCAAATCCAGGAGCTACGAGAATGCCATGTGCCCCTTTTAGTTTTTGCGCTACATTTTCTAGTTCTAGGGTCTCTGAATGAATGGGGATAACTACTACATCACATTCATTTACGGCGCCGGCATGAATAAACGATTCGTAGATCGATTTGTAGGCATCGCGCAGTTCGAGGTACTTGCCCACAAGGCATATTTTCACTTGTTTCGTTGGATTTTTTAGGCGACCCAAAAAGTCTTTCCATTGGGTCAAATCAGGTTCTTGGGTAGATTTGATATTAAATTTCTTTAGAACCGTTTTGTCCAATTTTTCTTTCAGCATAAGCAATGGAACATCATAAATGGTATCTGCATCGATGGCTTCGATAACACTTTTTTCATCTACATTACAAAAGAGCGCTAATTTTTCTCTAATATCATTGGGTAATGGGTATTCGGTTCGACAAACTAAGATGTCGGGTTGTATTCCTGCTTGGAGCAATTCCTTTACGGAGTGTTGGGTAGGTTTTGTTTTTAATTCCTTTGCTGCTTTGAGGTATGGAATCAAGGTTAAATGAACCACGAGGCACCTTTCTTTGCCCACACCGCGTCTAAACTGTCGGATGGCCTCAAGATAAGGAAGTGATTCAATATCCCCTACTGTGCCGCCAATTTCGGTGATGATGATATCGTATTGATCTTCCCCTTCGAGTAAAGTGATTCTTCTTTTTATTTCGTCTGTTATATGGGGAATGACTTGCACTGTTTTTCCAAGGTAGGCCCCTTCCCTTTCTTTATTGATGACGGTTTGATAAATCCTTCCTGTGGTTACGTTGTTGGCTTGTGAGGTGGGACGATTCAAAAACCGTTCGTAATGACCAAGGTCGAGATCTGTTTCTGCTCCATCATCTGTTACGTAACATTCTCCGTGTTCGTAAGGGTTTAAAGTGCCGGGATCGACATTGATATAGGGATCAAATTTTTGGATGGTTACATTTAAACCTCTACTTTGTAGTAGTTTTGCCAAGGAAGCGGCAATAATTCCTTTACCTAAGGAGGAGGTCACTCCGCCCGTAACGAATACATATCTGGTCATGATAGGTTGATTAATTCAATACGGGATACAAAGGTAGTAAATATTCGACGTTTAAAAAGAGATGAAGGTAATTTAATATTTCAAAATTGGAGAAACTTTATTTAAAGAATCTAATAATGACCCAATCTACAGTTATTCTGGTATTTAGTTTGAGTACACTCATGAATAATTGAACTAGATTAAATGTGGCAAATAATTCAAGCTGTTTAAATTACAACTTTTTTATGTAAACAATTTATGTTGAATGGTCAAATATTATCTAAATCTTGAATCCATACACAATTTTGGAAATCGTTTATTTAAATTTTAATAAATCGATGGATAAAAACATCATTTTTATTTTCGATTCTCAAATTATAAGAACCAGGGGTTAGATGTGTAACATCGATACTTTCCGTTATCAGGTTATCAACTTTATCTTTTTCAAGAATTATTTCACCTAGAAAATTGGTTATAGTCATTGTCGAAAAAATACTTTCTTCAAATCCGTTAAAGTCGATATTAAGTTTTTCCATAACAGGATTAGGGAAAATACTAATATTTTTACTTATACCACAATCACGAGTTTTTAAAACAAGAGGATCATACAATTTTTCTTTGCCGTCAAAATCTACTTGTCTTAACCTGTAATAATAGGTAGTGCCATCACTTACATTTCCATCATTAAATACGTAAGAAGTAACATTTGATGTGTTTGTTCCTTTTAATTTGCCAAGAGATTCAAATGATCTTCCATCCTCACTTCGTTGAATTTCCATAAAGTCATTATTAATTTCTGTTGCGGTCTGCCAAACTAGTTGAATTTGTTTACATTCCTTAGCATAAGCTTTAAAAGAAATTAATTCAATAGGTAAAGGAGCAGTTATTGTAAGGGTAGTTATACCATTATCATTTCCTTCGTCATTAGATAAAAATGGTGGTCCATCTGGGTTTTGAAGAATTGATATCCCTAATGTTCTGTTTTGAGGGTAAAAAGGCAGAACACTTCCAATAATTCTAATTGTAACATCACTCTCCCCTTCAGCATCACAAATTTCAGTATGGTTAAGTCCAATGATTGTGTTTTCTGCAATATCAAATTCCCAATCAAAAAATGGTCCGGTGCCGCCCGCTGGAGAAACAATACTTTGATATGTTAAACCCCCATTCGTTGGTAAAAAAACATACACTAAAACACTTTCAACCTCATAACAACAATTATCTCCTTGTGCATCATTATACACACTAAACACTAAGTCGCTAGTTTGACCCACCATAATTGTACTAGGATTAGCAGAAATACCAGGTGTTAAAATATCGCAGGTTGGTTGCGTTTCACTATTTGATAAAAATCCTATTACAAATATTAAAATATATATTATTCTCATCTTTCCTATTTTATTCTTCTTCAATTTTTCTTTAATACTACAATGACTTTGGTTTAACTTTCTTATAATAATCTATAAATAACCACGGTGAAACCCTATTTTAATTTTTTAAAACATTTTATTAATTTTCGCTTATTTAACATTCAAAATATTGCTCTTTCGGGCTTTTAAAAATAATTATCAATAAAATACATATTATATAAATTAAAATATAATCTTATATTTTAATAAACTTTTTACTAGGTATTACATCTTGGCCAAGGATTTGGATAAAATATATTCCTGAAGTCAAATCATCTAATCTTACATCATTATTAATATTATTTATATTCTTAACCGTTTTAATATGTTCACCTTTATTACCAGTAATTTTAACTGTCACTGACTCATTCTGCAAATTGCCTTTCAACTTAATAAATATTTTATCAAGTGCCGGATTTGGGAATATATTAAATCCAGACCCATTCATCATGCAATCATTTTCAACCGTAACTGTTTTAAGTATTTTCTGTGTATTATTGGTACTTCTTAGAATGACTGAATAAGTATAACTTTCACCATCTTCAAGGTTTTTATTGTCTGTAAAAGAAATGTTGACCTTTTGATTTCCTGACAATATTTTTTGAGTTGATACTAAGGTTATTTCATTATTCGAATTAGATCTTTGTATGTCGATTTGATTTACCTCTTGATCAACATTTGCGAACAAGGTCAAATCAATTACGTTACAATCAGAATTCACTCCATCTAGTTGAACTTCTTGTTGCGATATATTTGATTTTATTCGAAGGGATAAAAGGCTATTGTCATTTGATGGATCGTTGGATGGAAAGACTTTGCCATCAAAATACTGTAAAATTGACAAACCAACTGTTTTAGTTTCAACAGCCACATTCAAGGCTTTTGCTCTAAGCCTTACTGTAATATTTTCTTCACCTTGCCCATCCAAAATAGCTGCATGATTCAGCCCAACCAATGTTTTATTTTGAATATCGTATTGCCAATCAAAATACGCACCTTTTCCTTCAGTTGGATAAATGATGTTTTCATATATTAAGCCTGATTCAGGTAAAAATAAATAAACTTGTACACTTCTGGCTGCATATTCACATTGCACCCCTTTTGCATCGTTTTTCACACTAAAGACAAGGTCTACTGATTCACCTGATATAATTTCATTTGGTATGGATTTAAAGCCCAAAGTATAAATATCACATGTTTGAGTATTTCCAAATACGACAAAGACAAAAAGTCCAATTATTATTGATAAATATTTCATTTTTTTGAATTTAAGTATAAATATTTGATTCATTATATTTATTCTTTGATTTACATCAAAAATTAGATTTAAATCAAGCAGTGTTGTTATAAGCATTTACAACAACACTGCCCTTCGAAAGGTACTAATTTATTACAAGGGTTCTTACGGCTTTATTATTACCATTATTATTATCTCCACCAGTACCATTTAGAACAGTTGCTGTGAGATTACCATTCGAACCACCTGAACCAATAGCTGTTGAAATATATCCAATCCTAAGGTTATCACCCGATGGGATGACAGCATTTGTTGTAATTGTGGTAAAAAATGGCCCTGCAGTAATTGTAAACGATGAATTTTGGCATACTAAACCGGCGTATGTTCCTGACACCGCTGGAATTACAATTCCAAAATTTCCAATATTAGAAATCCTAAAAGTAAGTAGTCCACTAGATGGACCGGGTCCAGCGTTTGTGAATTGAACAACTCCTTGTTTAACTTCTGCGGTTGTATACGAGCCATTGATTGGTCTTGGTATACTAGGTGATAAATCACAAGAACTAATAACTGTGATAACAGCCATCGGTTCAGGCATAGGTAAATCAAACTCACAACCATAGAAATCTACAACTTTTAATAATTTATATGTAAATACGCCTACAACTGCATTCGATTGAGCAACAGTTACAGGATTACCTGGTGGATTTGTCCAGTGGTAAGTGGGAAGGTCACTATTATATTGTTTACTATAATAAAAAGTATAAGGGCCTGTACCATCCATGCCTGTAAAAGTGACTACAGGTGTCATCGGTGCATTTTGTAAAACCGTAGCTGTTCCACTTATTGAAGCGTTTGGATGTGGCCTTACAATAACAGTTCTTGATACTTGGACTGCATCATTCCCACAATCATCTTCTACATCATAAGTTACCATGTAAGTACCAGCTAAAGATGTATTTACAAGATTATTCGCCATAATTTCTGAAGTCAAATCTCCATTACAATTATCATCAGCTGTTGCACCTGCATCGATATAAGTTTCTCCAAAACAAATGTATACTGTTGGGTCACCAAGGAGGGTGATGGTAGGTAATGTCTGGTCATTTCCCGAATAACTATAACTCTGATTTGGCAGTGGATTATTACATTCGTCATATACCGTATATGTATACGTCACTGTCCATGAACAATCAGTGCCCGTCGTGGCTGTACCTGTTAATGTAGCCGTTACTGACGCGCCACAATTATCTGTATAACCTTGTATTGCATTCGTTACACTCCATGGTGGAACTGTAGTTTGTGCATGAACAATACACGAATTATAACTTGTATTATCAACATATGCTGAACCTGTTAAACTTGGTAATGTCTGGTCACTTCCTGAATAACTATAACTCTGGTTTGGCAGTGGATTATTACATTCGTCATATACCGTATACGTATACGTCACTGTCCATGAACAATCTGTGCCCGTCGTGGCTGTACCTGTTAATGTAGCCGTTACTGATGCGCCACAATTATCTGTATAGCCTTGTATTGCATTCGTTTCACTCCATGCTGGAACTGAAGTTTGTGCATTAACAATACACGAATTATAACTTGTATTATCAACATAAGCTGGACCTGTTAAACTTGGTAGAACATTATCATCCACAGTATAGGTATATGTCCATGGATAAACTAAATCATTACAAGGATCCGTGTAGTCAAATGTAAATGTTACAATACCTTCACAAGTCGGAGCCACAAAAACTTCTCTCCAAACAAAATTATCCCAATATATGTCATACGTGACACCAGGTGTAACTGTATTGTATCCTTGTAGAATGACATTATCTAGTCTTACTGTACCATCAAGAGCAAGGTAGGTCGTTTGATAA
>JBATMZ010000214.1:0-2367 GCA_049290115.1 Saprospiraceae bacterium
GAGCCAGTGTGAGCAATTCCGAATTCATGTCCGTCAAGGCGGTGTCGAAAGGATTTGGCGTCGTCAAGGCGTTGACCGATGTCACCCTGGACTTCCGCGCCGGAGAGATCCTGGCCCTTGTCGGAGAAAACGGCGCCGGCAAATCCACCCTGATGCGCATCGTCGAAGGTGCCTTCGCGCCGGACATGGGCAAGATTGCCGTCGAAGGCATCGAGCAGTCCTTTGCCGGCCCGCGAGATGCCCACGCCCTGGGGATCCGCGTCATCCATCAGGAGCCCGAGATTGTCCCCCATCTGTCGGTCGGAGAGAACATCTTCATCGGCCAGCAGCCCCGGCATCTGGGTTTCTTTCTCGACCGCAAGACGCTGAACGAAAAGACGGCGCGCCTGCTTGCGGATTTCGGCATGGAGCACGAGCTTTCTGCGAACCAACACTGCGACGGTCTTGGCCCGGCACAGCGCCAGATGATCGAAATCATGCGGGCGGTCCATGCCGGCGGCAGGCTGATCGCCTTTGACGAGCCGACGTCTTCGCTGACCGATGAAGAGGCCCGGCGCCTCTTTGCGATCATTCGCCGACTGCGCGAACAGGGCGTTGCGATCGTCTACATTTCGCACCGGCTTAACGAGATCATCGAACTGGCCGACCGCATCGCCGTCTTGCGCGACGGACAGTTGGTCGATGTCGGCCCGAAGGAAGGGGCTACCGAGGCGTCGATCACCCGCAAGATGGTGGGACGTGATCTGAAGGAGCTTTTCCCCGCCAAGAATGATGAGCTGGGCGATGTCGTGCTTTCGGTCGACGGGATGACCACCGACCATGTCAGCGACATCACGCTGAACCTGCGGGCGGGTGAGGTGCTGGGCATCGGCGGGCTAATGGGCGCGGGAAGGTCCGAGCTGGCCAAGGGCCTGTTCGGCTTTCACCGCCGGACGGCCGGCCGTGTGGTCCTGGCCGGTGCCGCGTTGCCACCGGGGGACACGGCGGCCGCGATTCAGGCCGGCATGGGTCTTGCACCCGAAGACCGCAAGGAAGAGGCGCTGCTGCTGATGCAGTCGATCCTCGACAATGCGGTCATCTGCATCCCTGATCTGGTCACGCGGAATGGTCTTTTTTCCAAGTCTCGCGCCCTTGGGGTCATCAGCGATATAGCCCGGCGCATGGCCGTGAAGGCGCCCAGTCTGGATACGCCGGTCGGCCGGTTGTCTGGTGGAAACCAGCAAAAGGTGGTGATCACCCGCTGGCTGGCGCGCCAGCCAAAGGTGCTGATCCTGGATGAACCGACCCGCGGCATCGACGTCGGCGCAAAATCCGAAATCTACGCCCTGATCCGCAACCTGACGAAGACCGGACTGGGTGTCATCGTCATCTCATCGGAAATGCCCGAACTGATCGGCCTTTCGGACCGCATCCTTGTGATGGCCGAAGGGCGGATCACCGCCGAGTTCTCGGGCGAAGCGATGACCGAGGAAAACATCCTGCGCTCGGCCATGCCGGTTTCGGCCCGAGGCACGCCAATCCATGAGGGAGCCCTGTAAGAAAATGGCCACCGCACTGACTGCCGACACAAGAGAGACCCGAACCATGAAAAGCATTGTCGATCGCGTCGGGTTGCACAACCTGAGCCTAATTCTCGCCCTCGTCGCGCTGGTTGCCATCTTTGGGTTCGTGCGAAGCGACGTGTTCTTTTCCAGTCGAAACATCCTGAATATCGGGATGGGCGTCGCCATTCTGGGTGTCCTCGCGATCTCGCAGACCACGGTGATCGTGGCCGGAGGACTGGATATCTCGGTGGGCTCGATCGTCGGGCTGACAACCGTGGCAACGGCGATGACCATTGCCGCGACGGGCAGCGCGGGCCTGGGTCTTGCGGCGGGGATCGTGCTTGGCGCGGCGGCGGGCCTTGTCAACGGGCTGCTTGTCACCCTTGGCCGGGTCAACGCGGTGATCGTGACCCTTGGCACCATGGCGATCTTCCGCGGCTTTGCCTTCATCCTGTCGGACGGCCAGTCGATCTCGATCTTTGATGCCACGTTCCGCTGGATCGGGATTGGCCGCGTGTTGGGTCTTCCGGTTCCGATCTGGATCCTGGTCATGGTCGCGGTCGCGTTCTGGGTGTTCCTGCACCGGTCAATTCCCGGCAGAAACCTCTATGCCATCGGCGGCAACCCGGTCGTGGCCCGGCTGTCGGGCATGAACCTGATCCGCTACCGGACCGGGATCTACGTGCTGTCCGGTGCCATCGCGGGGATCGGCGGCATTCTTCTTGCGGCCCGCACCGGATCGGGCCAGCCGATTTCAGGGTCGCAGGGGCTGGAACTCGAAGCGATCACCGCCGCGTTTCTGGGGGGTTGCGCGATGCAAGGC
>JBATMZ010000215.1:0-31992 GCA_049290115.1 Saprospiraceae bacterium
GTTGTGTTTTTGGTCATATATTTTGTAGAGGCACAAATTACACTCCGTTTTTGGTCATATATTTTGTAGAGGCACAAATTACGCTGTGTTTTTGGTCATATATTTTGTAGAGGCACAATTTCATTATGTTTTGAGTATAATTTAGTAGAAGTGTCATATTTTATAAACAGTAATCAAAAGTATCCATAAAAAAAATCAAACAAATCACAAAAATCAAATAAATCACCGTTCTGACAATGGTAACAATTACGAATTACGAATTAAAAATTACGGAAACTAGAACAATTACGAATTACGAATTAAAAATTACGAAATCAATTATCAATTCTGAATTAAAAATAACGGAATGTTATCTGTTATCTACACGATATTGCTTGACAAAACAAAAATAAAAGTACCTTTGTACAAACAGTACTCGCCACGCTGATGTCCGAAGGGCAGCGTACCAGGGCGAGTCTTTTGCTTTTATAAGTTTTACTATAAAAAATTACGAATTACGGAATGTCATCCCGTAATTCGTAATTCGTAATTTTTAATTTTTATAAATTTCTTCAATACTCTTCACCAAAGAATCCACCAAAGTTTTGACATATCCTTCATTCCATAGCATGGCATAATCCGTGCGGTTGTCCATAAAGCCACATTCAATCAGAAAAGCAGGAGCTTTGGGTTTTTTGAGGATGTAAAAATCTTTTTCTTTATCCCGGTCTCCATCCGACCAGTCAAATCGTTTTCGGATATTCGGTAAATCAACATCAAGGTTTTGTAATACAATCTCTCCGATCTGATCCGAGGTTGTACTCCCGATGGTTGTAAATCCTTCGATGCCTGTGCCACCACCGGCATTGGCATGTACGGACAATATCCAGACGTTTCGGTTGGATTCATATATTTTGTCCGCTCTGTTTTTTCTGGTTTCTAATGTGACATCGTTATATTCTGGTGATATATGGTAATAGGGGACTTTTTTCCTATCCAACGTTTCGATGATTCTATTCACCACCCACCGGTTGAACATCCCTTCATATAATATACCTTGTTCCCAGTTAGGACTTCGTTTGCCGGCAGTCTGATATAAACCATTGATGACCGCACCATGTCCGTTGTCTAATATTACTGTTCTACCCATGATATTTCTTATTAAAGTTGTTTAATCGTTTCTGTTTTTTTTATTTGTATGCTTTGATTTTTGATATGTATATATATATAAGGTGTGTTATTGTTTTTTTAGGAAAATAGGGTAGGCAAAAATAGGGAAAGAATGGGAAAGTATTATTTTATTTATTTCATCTTATTTATTTCAAAATTCCATTTTAATTTTTTTTATCAATTGTTTATTTGAAATTTGTATCCGCCTCAAGCCGGCTTGGCTTTTACTTTTTTCTTGACAAAAAAGTAAACAAAAAGTCAAGGCCAAAAAAAGGTGATTGCTAAAGCACCGGACATTCCCGAATCTTCGCCACGCTCTATTTACCAGATTCTACCTTACTCATTGTTTGGTTATGTTTTCATTCTTTATTTAATCATTGTGCTCAAAATGGTTTATTTCGCTGCTACAATTCTTCATGTCCTATCACTGCTTTTTTGGCCGGTCGAGAATGACTAGAGCAGGTTTTGCGAATACAAAGCTAAAGACTCGTAACTTTCTTTATAATGTCCTACAATCAGAGTTGTGAGGAAATTGAATAATCTTTTAGATAGTCAAGCATAAAAAGTATAGATCAAAATTCCGTCACAATTCAGTATCCCAAGGTATTTCATTCTTGTGTCACCCTTTAGGGTGGGGTAAAACACAAGAATGAAATGCCGTTCTATTACCTACTTTAATCCATACTGGTATTTTCAATAGAGTAAATTTTCCTCATGGCTTCATTGCCCCGACCCTAAAGGGAGTCAGCACTGAGCAAAATTTTTACAACCAATTTCTGTTTTCAAGGTATTTCTTTTTTTGGCTCCCATCAGGGCTGGGGCAAAACACAAAAAGAAATACAGATCTAAAAAAACTAAAGAGTGGAAGCCATTAAGAAAATTTTTACACTCAAATTACGTCATCTAGTATTTCATTCTTGTGTCACCCTTAAGGGCGGGGGTAAAACACAAGAATGAAATACGCCTCTGCTAGCGCAAGTTTGCAACTTGTGCTCTTAACGCAAGTGCCCTTCTGTAAGCCCAAGTCATGCTAAAACTTGACAGGTTTTGTAACGTGTGCCTTTACGAAAGTCCATCTTCTGGATATAATCGGAGTGGCAGTAAACAAACTTTTTAGACAAAAAAAAATGGTAGATTCATCAATTTTACAGTAACTTTGTTTTAAGAATGGTTGATATATTTTCTATATAATTAAAGCCATGTTTTTTCCTTTTTATCTAATGTAAAGTAAACAGTAATGCCTCAGATTGATATTATACGAAATAGAATCATTGATAAATTGTTGGCCATATCAGATGAAAAATACCTTTTGGCATTGGCTCGTTTGGTTGAAAAAACTTCATCAGGAGAAGCAACTATCAAATTGACGAAAGAACAAAAAATGATGCTTCAGATGAGTGAAGAGGATATTAAACATGGTCGGTTTGTTCCACAAAGTGTTCTGGATAAAGCTGATTTGGAATGGTTGAAAGAAAAATAATCTGGACGGAAACAGCTGCATAACAAAGAAGAAACATATTGATCTACTGGACTGAAAGAAATAGCAGTACTTTATATGCTGAAAAATTGATTCTTCTTACCGCCAAAGAACTGACTTTAATTTCAAAAAACCCGGAAGCGTTTAAAGAATCAGAAATTAAAAATATACGGGAGTCTACTTTGGAACATTTTAGTATTTATTACAAATTTGATAAACAATCGATAACGGTTATGGCGTTTTGGGACAACCGCCAGGATCCTGAATTATTATTTAAATCACTCTTGTAGTGAAAGCATAATGTCCTCCGCCGGCGGAAGTCATGCTTAAGCTAAACAGGTTTTGCAACTTGTGCTCCATAGCCTAAATATAAAACATCCATTTCTTTCATTTGCACATACATATTGAGGAACATTACACCAGACAAAAAAATCATATCAGTTGACTTTGATAGATTGTTGTTTCCGGAATATTTTACAATTTACTGGCAAAAGTTTTTTTCTATTTATAATCCATTCTTTTGTTTGGATGTTGCCTGAAATCCCAAACTGATAAAATATAAATGACTTGTCCTTTCGTTCTGTATATGATTCCAAAATGTTGAAACGGCAGTATATGAACATCCGGCATATCTGATTTTTTACCCATGGTAGGAAAAACCGAAATCAATTGAACTCTTTTTTCTAGTGTTTTATAAAGCCGCAGTGAATATTCATCAGATTGGTTTCTTTGAATATAGAATGCCAGAATGTTTTCCAATTCTGAAATGGCAGTTTGTGACCAGGTTATCTTCTTTCGAACCATTCTTTAAAATGTAATCCAGCCGCTTCATCCGAAAAAACTTTGTCTTCTTTGATATCGTTTTCTGACTTTTTTATGGAAGATTTCATTTCATCGGACAATGGGTAGATTTGGTTCATTTCACTTAAATGATCTATAATGTCTTCAATTTCGACCAGTAAACTTTCATCTTTCATGGACTTGATTTTTCCAATAAGTCTGGTTCTAATGGTTACCGAAGGCATGTTTATTAATTTTAAGCAAATATAAAATAATTTTGATTTATAAACAATTTAAAGATCAATAGGGGACTCATTGATGGGTTGAAAGGATTAATATGATTGATGAAGTGAATTATCTCGAAGCCTATAATCTGGAAATCGGCGGACCTTTAATTTTTATGATGTTTCTAATATAGAAAGAAAAAAAATCAAACAAATCACAAAAATCAAACAAATCACCGTTCAGACAATGGTAACAATTACGAATTACGAATTACGAATTACGGAAACTAGAACAATTACGAATTACGAATTACGAATTGCGGAATCAATTATCAATTAAAAAGTATTGGACATGAAGACAGGAAATGTTATTCAAGAGAAAAGTTTTGCTTTTGCGATCAGGATTGTGGGAGTTTATAAATACTTACAAAGTGAGGAAAAGGAATTTGTTTTGTCCAAACAACTTTTGAGAAGTGGGACATCAATCGGTGCAAATATTGAAGAGTCCATTGGAGGTCAATCGGAAAAGGATTTTCTATCTAAGTTAAGCATTGCTTACAAGGAAGCCAGAGAGACAATGTATTGGCTTAAACTTTTAAAAGCAACTGACTATCTTTCTGAAGATCAAGCAGAAAGTTTGTTGACAGATGCTGAAGAGTTATGCAGAATTATTGGAAAAATTCAAATCACCCTAAAATCCCGTAATTCGTAATTTTTAATTCGTAATTGAAAGTGTCGTAATTGAATATGTCGTAATTCGTAATTTTTAATTCGTAATTGATTGTGTCTTGTTTCCATTTTATCGTATCCGGTATGTTTTTAGGTAAATAGTTGGAGAAAATACTCTATTTGGGTGATAACTATAGTTTTATATTTTCTGAATATTTGCCTTGATAATAGTATATTGCCATGTGATAATCATCTTTGATGTGTAGATGGACGTATTTTATTTTATAATATTTAGTATCAATATATATGAATTTACCCCTTAGTATGACCATGAATTCACGAGTTTTGGCCATAACTTTTTTCCTTCTATGTACCTATTTTTCCAATGCTCAAAATGGGGACAATCTATTAAAAAAAAGTAGGGTTGATTATGATACTTCGTCTTCTATTGCTTGTTACGAATTAGGGAAAAAGCTATTTTCTTCGTCTATGGATTCTGCTTTGATCTTTTTTGAAAAGGGTGCTGACATCGCTGAAAAACTCAATTTCAGCAGAGGGAAAATACTTAATTGGCGTAGCATGGGCGCTGTTTTGGGTCGATTGGGAAAATATGAAGAAGCCTTAGGAATCTTGCAAAAAGGACTACACATGATTGAAGCTGAAAAACTTCCGGTAATGAATCAGATTGATTTTCTGATTAACATCGGTGCGGCGCATCATTTTGCGGGATTTACAGGCAAGGCCATCGAAAGTTATATAGTAGCGGTTGATCTTGCCCGGGAACATGGTTTTGAGGATAAACGTAGTATGTTGCTCAATAATCTCGGCATCTTTTACCGTTCGCTGAATCGACATAAGGAAGCGATCGAAATTTATAAGGAATCTATGTCTATTCGTGAAGCCAATAAGGACACGATTGGTCTTGCCAGTGTCAAACATAATATGGGCGTTGCTTTTTACAAAATGGGTCAATATGAAAAGGCCTTGGAAAATTATACCGAATCCAAAAAACTATATATTTATCTGGCGTCTTCTAAAGATTTATTGATTAATCAGATTGCGGTTGGAGAAGTTTTGACTGAAATGGGTAAATATGACGATGCCATATCCAAACTTGAACCCCTATTGAATAACAAACAAATAGAAGGGATAGACCATACTACTAAGTACATATTATACGCTAACCTGGCAAAATCCTATCTAAACCAGAAGAAGTACCGGCAGGCCCTCCAGACGCTGAATCAAATTGAACCCATTTTGGATTCTTCAGATCTTTCACCTCAACGGATTGATTTTTCAGAGTTGAAAGCGACAACCCTCACTTTATTAGGCAGACATGCAGAGGCCAATGTTTATCTCAAAAATTATATCAAGTTGTCAAAAGATCAAGTGAAAGAAGAAAGTCGGGAACTTCTCAAAGAAATGGAGACAAAATATCTGAGTATTGAAAAAGACCATGAAATATCATTATTGAATTCAAATAGTGTAATTCAGAACTTACAAATTGAAAAAAAGAATAAACAATTATTTTACTTTGGTGCAGGATTGTTACTGGCTATATTTGCTTTATATTCATTTATATTGGCTTACCGCACTAAGATCAAGGCCAATAAAACTTTAAATGATAAAAATATTCAATTACAGGAAGCGCTCGATAGCAATAAAATGCTGGTAAAAGAAATACACCATCGTGTGAAAAATAATTTGCAGGTAGTGTCTTCCTTATTAAACCTTCAGAGTCGATTTGAGCAAGACGACACTGTAATAAAAGCCATCAATACCGGCAAATACCGGGTGCAGTCAATGTCCTTATTACATCAAAGTTTATACCTGAATGAAGATTTGAACAGCATCAATATTAAAAAGTATTTTGAAGAATTGGCTTTGAGTTTAGTAAAGGGATTTCCACTTTTTGGTAAAGAAGTTGACCTCATTCTTGATATTGAAGATTTGCAACTTGATGTAGATGTAGTTGTGCCTATGGGGTTGATATCAAATGAATTAATTACTAATTGTTTAAAGTATGCCTATGAAAATACGAATCACTGTGAACTGTCTTTTAGTATCAAAGAGTCTGACAATATGGTTAGATTGATGGTAAAAGACAATGGTGTAGGTATTGGTTTTACGGAGTTGCCCGAAAGATCCAAATCCATGGGCATGCAATTGATTAAATCATTTGCCGGTAAGATAAAGTCAAAAATTGAGATAGATAATTTTAAAGGAACTGAGTTTAAGTTTACTTTTAGTAAGCCAAATATTAAATCTAACCTAAAAGCAATCCAAAATGTCGCAAGCTAGAATTTTAATAGTCGAAGATGAAGTTTCGATTGCCTGTGATATTGCATTTAATTTAGAAGCGCATGGCTATCATATTGTCGGTATTTGTCATAATGTTGAAGGTGCGCTGGAATTATTGACCTCAAAACCCATTGACCTGGTCATGTTGGATATCAATCTCGATGGAAACATGACGGGTATAGACTTGGCTTCTAGAATAGATAAAGAATATGGAATTCCTTTTATTTTTGTAACCTCGTATGCTGATGAAGATACCATAAATAGCGCTGCCCATACTTTTCCAGCAAGTTACCTTGTAAAGCCTTTTAAAGAGGATGATTTGGCACCAGCCGTGAAAATGGCCTTAGTAAGAAAACAAAGTGACAGGATGCAAAGGTTACCTTCTCTTTCATTAATTAATCAAAAATTATTGTCCAAAATAACTCCATCTGAATACACTCTTTTATCTGAACTTTGGAATGGAAAAAGTAATCTTGAAATTTCCAGAGATATATTTATATCAGTAAATACGGTAAAAACTCACATTCAAAATATCTATAGTAAAATGGGTGTTCATAGTAAACCGGAGTTAATTCGGTTTGTGAGAGAACTCAAATAGGGCATAATTTAATTATGGCATTTATTTGTAAGAATCTATAGATATTTATTTGATCATCCATTATTTTTTTGAATTTCAGCAGACCCTATTTGGTTTTCCGTTTGATACCATAGTTTTGTCATTAATAAGTGCATCAGACTTTCAGATATTAAACAGTTTAAAAACAAAAAAAACCATGAGTCAAACCCATGGTTTTTTACTTTAGCATTAAAAAAAAGAATAAAAGTGTAGTTTTATTTTTTTGTAATCAAACCAATAATCTTAGCTGTGTGTGCTGAATGATTGTTGATTCTAAACCATTTACCACCACTTTGCTTGAACCAAACTCCAGGATTTGCCTGATAGATTTCATAATATTCTTCTATAGCCACTTGGTCTTCATGTGGCAGGCTGCTGTAAGATTGCTTTTTAGGTTTTTTAGGTTCTTTAGGCTTTTTAGGTTCTTTAGGTTCTTTAGGCTTTTTGGGGTCTTTTGGTTCTGTTGGTGCTGGTTCGGGTCTTGGATTTTCCAATTCGTCAGCCTCTTCTAATAGTCCTCTACAAAGTTCTGGAAACGTCGCACAATCAACCATAGATTTATCTGTCGTCACTACACCATTACTACCTCCATTTGAGTGATAAGTGGTTCCATTACCGTAGTGAGTTGTGCCTTTAGAAGGATCAAATACCTGACCTGAGAGTTGCAAGGAAAAGCAACAAAAGCAAATAATCATTAATATAAATGTTGTACTCTTCATGATAAAATTATTTATTTTTAGTTAAAGATTCTATATGTCCGTCAAAGTCAAAAATGTCAACCCATTTTCCATTTTTTATGACCGCCATGCCTGATTTACTTGATCGCCTCACTTCATTAATCATTTCATCTGTAATACCAGATGGCAAAGATTGCTTTTTAGGCTTTTTTGGTTGTTTAGGTTCTTTAGGTTGCTTAGGTTCTTTAGGCTTTTTAGGGTCTTTTGGCTCCTTGGGGTCCTCTGGTGGTGTACCGGGTCTAGGATTTTTTTCTCTTAATTTATCGCATATGTCTGGATGCTCATCACAATCTACCCATGTGATATTATTACCTCCATCACTTTCGTCGACTGCAACGACACTGCCCGGGCGATCATAAATCGTTGTATTTCCCGGGCCTGGATATCCACCATTGACACCTTGCCCATAAAGTGAACACTCAAAGAACATAAACTGTAAAATGGCAAAAGCAATGGCAAATTTGAAATTTTGATTTTTCATGATTTTATTAATTTAACATTTATTATAAAATTTAGTATTACTCGTATTTTTCTATCTTCTTACACAACTAATTACATCTTATAATTTCCTGATGTATTTACAGAAACTACTACGCTTTGGTGGTCTTCCGTCTTGTTTGTGACAACGAATTTGTAGTTACCTTTTATATTTTTTGTATTAAACGAAAATTCCTTTGATCCACTTGCTACCATATTTCCATTCGGATCATAAACTTCTGCGACTATTCTTCCCGAACCAAGGTCTCCACCGGCAATTTGAACAGTTATCATCTTTCTTTCCTCTAATTTTAGTGAAAAGCTCTGCGAAGACTTCGGTTTAAGCTTTAGTTTTTTTGTGTATACATCTTTTGATTCAATAGTTGTATTCGTCTGACCCAGATAATTTGGACTTTGTCCATGTAATACGTTCAGAAAGATCATGAATAAGAGAAAAGCCTTAACAATTCCAAATTTGAAATTTTGATTTTTCATAATAAATTTTTATATATTTTATAAAATTAAGGGTTACAGGTTGTATAGAAATCAGATATTTGGGTATAATAAACTATGTTCTCTATTCACAAATAAAGGTATCTAAAACCCGTCCCAGGTTTGTGTTTGTAATTTTGAGCCACCGCCCACAATTTTTGCATGTTCTTCACAAGCCATATCTGCTTTGATCATTTCAGAATGTGCTTCACCAGAAGAATCAAAGTAGCCACCGGATTGCGAACAAATCTGAATCGCTGACGCAGCTTTTCCATCACATTTAGCTTGATCATCCAATAACCTTGAAAGACCTAATACCGTGTAAATACCGCAATCTACCATTCTTTGAATACCATTAAGACAAGCCGTTTTCATATCACTACCTACCCGAATACATTCCGGTAAAATTTTTATGTCACTATTGGATGTAAATTCCTTTTGTCCATTTTTCTTTAAGCCAATCAAATTAGTCGCCCTGTCGAAATAATCTGTCCCAAGGTCGAATACCTGAATTAAAGATGCAGTATATGATTCAACGTTTTTAATTGTCATTTTTGAGATGGCTGCTTTTTTCATGTTCAGTTCTCTAATTCCTTGTTTAAGAGTATTATTGGCTGTATTATAGTTTTTAATATTTCTTCCTGTCGTGTGTCCGGAACTCAAAAACCCGTCTATAATATCCGATAACTGCTGTAAATGGACCATTTGAAAATCAGCATAAGCCATGACCGCTTCATTGGCTGATGTTGCTTTCTGAACATTTTCTGCTGTGGACAAACAATTACAATCGTCAACAGAACCAGCCGTCGGATTGATAGCATTAAAACTGAAAAGGAAAAAAAGAATTGTAAACATGATACTTAATTTTTAATGTTAATGTTCATGCAAAATTAGTGGCTTACTTACACATGGTCATCACCTAAATAGGTGAAATGTTGAATCCAAACATAGGCTTAATATACGGCATATGGGTGATGTCTGGTGATTGATTTACCCTGACATTTGTGTATCATCTTAAAAGATCATACAAATGAAAAATTTATTTATTAATACATCAATACTGTGCTGTTTTTCAATGGTTTTGGTTCATGCACAATCCGGTGGAATGAATACGCTCGTTCCCGATAATAGTGCTGCTTTAGATATTGGATCAATATCAAAGGAGTTTTATTCACAAGGATGAATTCGGCACAAAAGATAGGCATTTCAGCACCTTCTACTCGTTTATAAGACGTTTTTACCTGTGCTTGTCAAAGCCATACAAGAACAACAGAAAATTATAGAAAATCTTCAATCAAGATTAAACGAAGTTGAAATAAATAATAAAGAAATGTCAGCTAAACTAGATGATCAAAACGAATGGATCAAAAAGACATTGACCGAAATTAAAGCAAAAATCAACCTTAATTGACGACGCTTTGAATTAAATATTCTTAATCAAATAAAAAAGAAACAGATGAACCAATTTAAATCAACCATTCTAAAAATAGTTACATTTTTTACATTCGTTTTGGGAATTCATACAAGTTCTTATGGACAGTTTGAACAAGTATATCCAAGTGAGTATGTGTCTTCTATTAACCAAATAGCATTTCATGATTCAGGTTTGGCAATTGCTTTACTTAGATGTGATGGCATCATGAGATCTACAGATCATGGCAATTCTTGGACGTATATAGAGATAGCTGGTATGGCTTCTCAAAACAATATAATATTCATAGACAATGACCCAAAAAAAATATTAATCTCTGGAACTTATGCAGCTTATACCTCTGATGATGGTGGGCTTACTTTCCAACCTTTCAGTTATGTGGGCATTCCTACAGATGGTTTGAGAAGGTCGATAATCCAACTAGAAAATGGCGATTTTCTTTTTTTGAGCAGAGGTGCAAGTGCGATTAGCAAAGATTTGATTTCATGGAATAGGGTGGTAGGCTTTTCAGCATCAAATTACGAACTCGAAGATAAAACTTTGTTTTGTGCTGCAGGGAAAACATTGATAAGGTCATTGGACAATGTTGCTACTTTTGATACCATGGAGATATTTCAAAGCAATATCATCGGCATGGATTATAAAGATGGGTTATTGATCTTAAGCTTATTAGATAATACAGTGTTCATATCATCAGATGCAGGCATAACATTTAATGAAATCAATCATCCGACTACATTTAGTTATATCCCGCTGATTATTAATAAAGATCATTTTGTGTTTTTTAACGAAAGGAATGTTACGATAACAAAAGATGGAGGTACCACTTATAATATCTTACCATTTACGGAAAAAATGATCAATGGAATAGAGGGATATAGTGTTCGTGGTGATGGAAAAATTTATGCTTTTGGTAATTCGTTAAAGTTTTTACATTCTTCTGATCAAGGTGAAAACTGGGAATTGCAAAATGGAAGATTAGAAGATTTTGTGGCCATAGGATCATATGAGCATAATGTTGCTGTGGGAGGTGATAAAGGTGGTATTTCTTTCTCTAATGATGATGGTATGACATGGACAGATGTGACCGGCAACAGAGAAAGAATTGTAGATATTCAACCATTACCAAATGGTAATATTTATTATGTTGATGTCATAAGTAGAGGACATTATATTGATAAATCAGGAAATGAATTAAACACATTTCAGTTTAATCCTGGTTCATTTAATTTATATTGTAATGATGGGAAACTTTTTAATGTAATTAATGACACTAAAGGAATAATTTATGCATCTGAAGACAATGGTGCCACTTGGCAAGTAGCCATAGAAAATGATGAAAAAATTATTTCTTTTGATTTTATTTCTGATACCAAAGTGGTCATTGTCACATATAATGGTCATGTATATTATACAGACAATGGAGGAGGTAGTTGGGAAGAACTATATAATTTTAATGCCAATATCACCCAGGCATCATTCAAGTCAAAAAATGAAGGTATTTGGTTTTCTGGTTCTAAAATGTATGGTACAGATGATGGATTTGTCACAGTACAGGAAACAGCAAAACCATACAATGGACTTAGATTTCTCCGAAGTGGAGATAAAACATATTGTCTGGGTGCCAATAGTTCTGCCACCTTCATGTACGAATTTACAGGTTTGCTGGCTAACAAAGGAGTTAATAGTGGATGTGTGCCACACAAAGTAGGAGTTGGTACATCTTCTTCGATTATAATTGCAGGTACAGGTGGCGTCATAGAAAGGTTAAACACAAAACCTTCTAGCAGTATAGAAACTAAAAAGGATAACTACCGAGAGTTATCATCATTCCCTAATCCTACAGATGGACATTTATTTTTTGAAAATATTTCTGATGGCACACATGTGAATATCACAAATACCATGGGAAATTCATTCATCAAGACGATATCTGGAAATCAAGTAGATGTATCCGATCTTCCTTCTGGTCTCTATATTGTAACCATGGCAAAAAATGGTTGGAAATACCGAGGTAAATTCTTAAGAATATAATGCATCGATAAATTAAGCTTTTCATCACATTAGATTATCATCAGGCATTTGGGGTATGGATTATGAGAAGCTTACTCCGGTGCTTGTCAAAGCCATACAAGAACAACAGAAAATTATAGAATATCTTCAATCAAGATTGTCTGACTTGGAGACGAAGAATACAGAAATGTCTGCTAAAGTTGCTGACCAGAATGAGTTCCATAAAAAACATTGACCGCAATTAAAGCACATTGAAATATAAATTAAGAATTATAAAATTATTCAGTCATAATATCAAAACAAAGACAGCATGCAGAAAATATTATTCCTTTTCACAACTTTTATGATATCAATTTTATCAATTCACGCTCAAGTTGAAGAAATATATGACGAAGTAAAAAATATTGAAATGTCTATTCCGTCTGCACCCGCTTTTGCCATGCTTGGCGTCAATCCTGAATTGGTGATGCGACCCGCTGACCTAAAAAGTTTCAAAGTAGATTGGCGTGTTAAAAACTATAACTTAGCGCCGGATCTTGCACTTGAAGCACAACCGTTATGGCATTTTTATTATAAAAGAAGACCATTTGACGAGTATGCTTCTGCAAGTCAATTTGCCAAAAAACTTTCTACTTTGAGTCTCTCCGCCGGAACGGCAAAGATTGACAATGTCAATCACGCTTCGTATTCAGTCAAACTAAATTTGTATAAAAAACATGATGTAATCAATGATACCGTACTGATCAAACAGTTAACAACAGAACATCGACGACAATTAGATGAATTTAATCAACAAATAGATTCTTTAGTCATTCTTCGCTATCAAACCACAGACCCTAAACGCAAAGATGAAATAGAAAGAGAACTTGATGTCGTCAGGTATGAGATGAAAAACACGCAGGAGGTTTCAATCATGAAATATAGAAATATTCTCGAGCAGTACAATGCTGAAAACTGGAATAATACGATGATAGATGTGGCATTTGGATCTGTCTATACTTATGACAATGGCGCTATAGATAGTCTGAAAGTCAAAAAAGCAGGTTTTTCCATGTGGATAAATGGATGTCTCAAGATGGGGGATCATGGCCTTATGAGTGGTTTGTTTAGGTATACCAGGATTATAGATAGTTCTAACAAAATGTTTGGATTGAATTTTAGGTATGGTAGTCAGCGGTACAATTTTTATGCAGAAGTAGTCTATGAAAATTTAGGAAATTATTATGACCCAAATCAAGAGTTTGCTTTTGATGAAGAGGAATATTTTGCCGGAAAATACATTGAGGATATTGGCTCCGGGTGGTTAGATTTTAATAACACAGATACTAAAACGCAATATACCATTTCCTACGGCGGTGACTTCAAACTCAATAGAAATATACTATTGAATTTTGCATTAAGAACGCAGTTTTCAAAAGATATCAAACTTACCCGGCTTCTACCAGTAGCAAATATTATATGTTTGATGAGGTAGTTTTACCAAAGGGTTTTAATCCTTTTGATCAAACATAATGGCCAGCGTTTAAATATCTAATAGAGTATAAAAATTCCTGGTTTAGGATGAAAATTAGATGTAGGGCCCATCGTTATTTTTTAATAATAATTATATCCTTATTTATTAAGGATCTAAACCAGAAAGTAAGTGCAGTAAATTAAATTCGAACTCATATCTTCCAGAAGTCAAAATAGCCATTATAACAGACAAAAGGCAATTAGAAACTAAGTATGGAGTTTGGTATCAACTTTGCCGAAACATTCGAGTTTTCAAAAATTTTCCGCAACCAATCAATACTCCGAAAAACTGACGAAAGATTTTCCGTCATAGCGGCTTAATCCAACATTTCTGGTGCCAAACCATAAATTCCCCGCATTATCTTCAACAACGGAGAATACGGAATTATTTAGAAGTCCGTCTTCGATTGTAAAATTCATAAAAGATTTCCCATCATACCGATAAACACCATTTTCGTCTGTAGTGAACCAAATGTTTCCATTCTTATCCTTTAACATAGAATAGATAGTAGCGTCACCCGGTCCTTCCTTTTCAGATAATTGGGTAAAAGAATTTTTATCATAGAAGTAAACTCCGAAATCCCTGGTACCAAACCAAAGTTTTCCATTAATATCTTCTAAAATAGAATGAACCAGACTATCCTTAAGGCCATGTTCTTTATTAAAATGGATCAATGATTTTCCGTCAAACAGGCAAACCCCTTCATTGCTAACGGCCCATGAGGCAAACCAAATGTTTCCCGATTTATCTTCCAACATATCTGCAACATCGTTTAACTTGAGGTCATCATTATTAATGACATTTTCATCAGCTAATAAAGGGGTAAAGGATTCTCCATCATAAATATAAATGCCTTGATTTGTCGCTAACCATATCCTGCCTTTTTTGTCTTCCATCAAACTACCTATTCCATTGTTGCCAAAATCTTCATGCACGGATAAATTGGTAAATACTTTTCCATCGTATCGTGAAAGACCTTCTCCTGTGCCGAACAAAATATGCCCATTCTTATTTTCTAAAACACTCCAAATAAAATTACTGTTCAGCCCATCATCGGTGGTGTAATTTGTAAAAGTTTCACCATCATACTTGAAGATTCCATGACCTATTGTTCCGAACCAGAGGTTTCCCGCTTTATCTTGTAGGCTGCAAAAAACACTTTGAGCAGGGCCGTTTTTTGTGGGTCGCGTTTTTTTGACTTTGTTATGTTTGGTTCCTATAGTTATTGGTTCAACAGCGTTGTTTTTTTTTAATTTTAAATTGTCTTGTCCATTACATGAGGTAAAAAGTATCAATGTAAAAAACATTAAATAGATTGGTCTATGGAAATATGGTTTCATCATTTTTGTAGAATTGTGTTGTTTTGTCAATGACGCATAGCAGCCAACATTGGCGACGGACGCAGAGACAGCGAGTTTGTGTGTCAAGTGTATTGTTAGCATACATTTTCTTTTATATTACTACATTTTCTTTCTTTTTCGCTTTTCAAAATTTCACCATATTCTCTTTTTATTGTTTTTGGATTCTGTACTCCTTTTAGTATTTGATAAAATGAATTTTCAGGGTCACTTCTTTCCCCCTTTTTTGTAAGAGTTAAATCAATTAAGTTACCTATTGAATCGGATGTCTTTTTTATTTCTCCGTATTTGAATTCTTCAATCCAGCCTTTTGATTGCAATTCAACAAAAAGTTCCAACAAATCTTTTTGTTCACCTTTCCATGGGATTTTTGGCAGTGCTTGGTTCCTTTTAATCTCTACTTTTGTGGTTTCTGGATTGAGTAAACTTAGTCGCATATTTATGAACCTGATGTAAATTTCAAGAACTAAATCGCTTATCTTTTTACTTAAAGTGATCCCTTTTAAAAAGTCAATTTGCGCAGTATCGGAATTGAGTATATCACTATACCTTTTTAAGTGTATTAACAAAATTTTTTCTTCGTCTTCGATTCCGAATAAATGGTTAGTCTCTTTAGTTGCTGCCAAAACTCTATCATATTCATATATTAGGTTTGATATTTTATCAGTAATGGCAGTGAATATTGCATCTTTAGGATCGTCATGCATCAATGATTCTATAGTTTCTGTTAATCCATTAATCACCAATTTCGGATGGTCCTTAGCCCAGTTACTTGTTAAAATTTCGTAATACTCTTTGGATATTTGAATTATTCTAGTTGCTCCAGTTGTGAAAATTGGTAAACTGAAATTTTGAACTGTTGTAAGCCATTCAAAATTAGGGTTCATCTTAGTTATGGAAATGTTATTCACCTTAATTCCAATATCCCTACCGTAGAGATTTAGCTCATCTTCAATATTTTCTAATAGGTCACAAGCGAAATTGTGTTCAAGTATCATATTTTTTTATTGCAAATTTCACTTTTATTATTTATTCCCACAATTACAATTTAATTACGTAAGTACTTGCCTTTCTATTTTTAGTGTATACTAACATCCGTATATACGCACGTTATGTCGTATACATTCATTATATATGGAGGGTAAATCATCTTTTTCTATCTTGATATATCATTTACGGATGCTTAAAACACATTCCTATGTATTTGTACTTATAAAACCATTCTTTTGTCAAAAACTGGAAAGCTAACTTAGGTAGATTAACTTAGTTTTCCAAACAAATCTACCAAAAATATTCAAAAGCCAAATATCAAGTAGTTGATTTTATTCATTTAAAATATATCCATTATGTTTGTAAACTTTGGTGTCTTCTATGATGATTTCTTATGATGTAATCCATTTTCTTGAGCACCTTAAGAGATATAAAAAAACCCTTTAATGAAGACCATAAAAGGGTTTTTAAAACTAGTCGTTATTACGTCTTTATTTAATAATAACAATATTTTTATTGGCATATACTTTTGCACCAGTCACCTTGACTACATATTGACCTGCATACAATGTGTTGGTATCTAAGTATGTATTGGTTGCGCCAGCATGGATGGTTGATGACTGAACCAATTTTCCAGAACTATCAAATAACTCAATACGCAAATTTTCTTTATTCAAGCCTATCACTTGAACTGCGATAAAATCACTGGAAGGATTTGGGAAAATGTTGACATTTAACGTAACTCCATAATGATCGTTTGTTCCTGTCGTAAGATTATATGCCGTTGTGGCTTCATTGACGGACGTCACTTTTCTATTGGCATACACGCCATAAAAAGTGGGTCCCACTACGTAAGGATAAGCTGAATTCCAATTGGCATCTACCGTCGCAAAGTAGCAATAGGTTCCATTGGGATATTCGGGTGTAATACAAAACCTTCCATTGTGGGCATCCAAATAATCCGGCGTATCGGACGAGGTCGGGTTATAAATATAGTCCTCTCTAAAATAGCCATTAAAAAAGGTTTGGTTTCCTTTAACAGCATTCATGTTAGGTCCATTTTGCCGGGTCGTGTTTGTTGTCAAAGCGTAACTTGACTTCATTCTCACAATCCCGCCTGTACCGTTAACATTGGCATAACCATAGGCTCCATAAATTGGAAAACCGTCATAGGCAAAACCGATTAGCGGAGAGTGTTGCGTACTATCTATAGTATATAAACCATCGGCGTCGTAAAGATTGCAAATGGTAGAAATCACCTTCAAGTCTAGATTGAAAGCAGATGGATTTTGATGGTGGTGGTAATTACCCATGGCGGGGTGTGCTTTTGAACAATCGAAACCTGCTCTTTCAGCTGGAATGGCATCCCTGTTCCAAGCAAAGGAAACACCCATTCCACCGGTACACATTGTATTACCAGGGCCGCCACAAATATTTTGTGTTGCCGGATCCCACGAAACGCCATCGCGATAATCAAACAAGGCGACACCATTGATAAAAATACCAATATTGCCAGGTGTAGTTGCTGTTGGATTTCCCGTATTTTTAGTTGGTCTCAGGGGAAGTTTGAAAATAGCGTTTTGGTCAGTTGCCCTTGATGGGTTGCCATCCAAAAATGGCCCTGTCGGGTAGGCCGGAACTCCGGATGTATGTATATAGACATTGTTGTCGGAATATTCTACCAATTGGCAATTGACCAAAATGCCGTTAGAAATGGCTGTTGAGTTACCCGACACATAATAAGTTCCTGTTGTAGTGGTGTTCTGCAAAAAGGAGGTGATGGCCGGGTTTGTTTGTGCTTGAGACAAAATGCTTCCAAAAAGAAGCGAAACAAAAAGGAGTTTTGTTGACATTTACTTTTCTTTAATGATTATAGGTTATTAGACGACAGATGTGTTTTAATCCTTTGGGGCAGTTGAAAATAATTCTTTCGGATAATAATGTTTTGGATTGAAAAGGAAGGTTTTATCCGACAATGTAAGTAGAAAACTGATGATATCGACCTTTTCATCTGATGTGAGCAAAATTGGTTGTCTTAGTTCGCCGGAAAGACTATTACTTTGCTGAACACCCTGGACATAATGGTTTAATACCTGTGACAATTTTTTAAATCGTCCGTCGTGCATGTAGGGATATGAAAATTCAATATTGCGCAATGTGGGTACCTTAAACTTTAAAGAATCGGCCACATTTTTTGTAATGCGATATCTGCCAAAGTCATGTAATGTCGTATCCACAGGCAAGCCGTTGTTTCTAAAATCATCATTGGTAAAAAGTGGTTCGGTGTGGCATGAAGCACAATTTTTTTTGAACAACACGTAACCGTTTTTTTCTTGTTTTGTAAAGGTAGCTTGTTTTGACATGACGCTGTCATATTTCGAATTGCTCGACACAAGTGTCAGCATAAACTGAGAAATTGCTTTTAAAGTATGTTCGCCGGTAATGATTGAATCGCCAAAAGCTCTATAGAATAATGGTGGATACAAATGGTTCTGTTGCAATTTTGACACGACATTTGCCATGTTTTCATCCATCTCCACCGGATTGTGCAAGGGCGCAAGTGCCTGAACATCCAAATGGCTGACAGCACCATCCCACATAAATGATTTTTGCCATGCCACATTCATAATGGTTTGTGCATTGCGAAAACCAATTTTATCCTCGATGCCGTGACTCAAGGCGTGGTCAACATGTGTAAATGCCGAAAATTGTGAATGACAACTGGCACATGAAATGGTGTTGTTTCTGGAAAGAATGGGGTCATAAAACAAGGCCCTTCCTAATAAAATTTTATCTTCTGAGAGTGGGTTTTTTGAAAAATCGTAAGCTGGTTTTGGAAAATGTTTTGGCACTATAAATAAGCCCTTATCCTTAGATCTAAAAGAAAAGATCACTAAACAAAACGAAAAGAATAAAAATAAATTTTGTTTCAATTTTCAAGTATTGTAAAGGCATTTGCAGCCATTATTGACATAGAAACGGCTTCTTCACTTGGCGACATAATTTGATTTAGTATTGTCAAATCAATGGGGCTTAAAATTTTTTGAATGTCTAAGTTTAATTGAATATTTTGTGTTTTTTGTACCGGTAAACTTATCATTTGCAAACAATAATGGGGTTTTTTATAACCACCTAAATGAAATTGAAATTCATTATTTCTTGTATTGCAAATGGGGCTTGAGCCTTCCAATTTAAAATTGATATAGCCACTCTGCCATGTCCAATACATTCCTTTGGTGGGGTCGAGATCGCCGCCCATCGCTCCGGACACATTGGTCGTACTGTCGATACCAAGGTTAAATCTCAATTCATCAAATGCCATTTTGTTTTCATTTTTTAACAAGATTACTTTTGTGCTTTTTGCTTCCAGATCTACCAAGTGAAAACTGTTTTTTTCTTGCAAAACCACCTTACCTTTTTGTAGAAATTGAATGTTAGAAATATAAAACTTCAATACCATAATTTGTATGTGATGGGTATCGTTTGTATGAAAAGCCGAATCAGCTAAATTCAACATTTTACTTCCGTAGGTGGCAGATATGGTAATCTGAATTGGATTAGGTTGGGCGAATAAAGATTGACACACAAACAGCACTAAAAGCCATAGAAATGATTTATTTTTTATCATCCCGCAGGGTTTTTCCTTTCAAACAATCTGTTTATGTCGGCATATAGGGCATTAAAGGAAGTCATTTGTTCCGGTTTACAAAGCAGTTTAATCTCTGAAAAATGTTTGTAATTAATTTGCTCCATGTCTATGTGTAATTTACCAATTTCTGTCAAAAGGGAATCAGTAAAATTTTCCTTTATATCTTTTGTTAAGTTGGAATACAATTGATTTTTCAATTTCAAAAGATTTTTTTCTGATTGTAGAATGTTGGATTGATGCCATTCAATAAGTTTTTCATATTCCTTGATTTGAGGGCCATCAAAATTCAATTTTTTTATAATGACTTCTTTTGGGTTTTTCTCTTTTCCACGAGAAGGTTTATAGGCAATTAAAAAACAGATTAAGGCAAGATTTACGAGAAACAAAGCTGCGGAAACCAAACTCAATATTTTTATTTTATTCATTCGTAGAGTGTATGGTTGGATAATAAATGAATAGATAAGGCATACTCTTGGGTAACATTTGGTTTATAGTTGTAGTTTTTTGATACAATCACGTTTACCGCAAAAAGTAAAGCTATTGAAAAGCTTAATGCCATGGCAAATTGTTTTGGCATTGGGCTTTGTTTATTTTTACTATTTTTTGGTTAATTCTTGTGAATAGAAAGGGCTGGGCTTCTACATTTTGAATCTTGCCAAGGCGTTCTATGTCCAATTTTAATGGTTTAATGATTAGACGATGTTTGATTTGTTATCCTTCGTTTTTTTTGATTTTTTTTTGAAAGGTTTGTTTTGGCACGTTGTATCAAAGATTCGACTATTTTGGTGCTGAGGTTGATGATGTTGGCCACTTCTATCAATGTTTTATGTTCAATTTTGTGCAATTTCAAGGCTGTTTTTTATTGGTTAAAACGCAAGAAATGTCCGCTTAAGACATCCTTTTTATTAAAAGGTTAGCCAAGCCGGGAAATTGAGCTTCTTGGTTAGGTCATTGGTAGTTTTCTAGGAAAAATCTTTCTTTAAATTCTAAAAAACAGTTGAACGAAAAATCAGGCTTTGGCCGGATCACTATTCACGGGGTATAACGCTTGGGCTATCAATCGAATCGCCCTTTGGCCCAATGTTTTAACGTTGAACTAAACTTAATACTTTTCCTTCAAAATTATAACACCCCAAACCATCCTGGCGATTTGTTTTGATAGCCTTTTGATAACTGGTGTTTGCATTCTGTATAATTTATTTAACTGGGTGAATTGGTTTTGCTTTGTAGTCTAAGGCAAGCACAGATAAAGGATTTTTCCAAACTCGACAAATTGGTTTCTCAATACGTGTATAAGACTTGCTTGTAAAATTTGGATCAATTGAGTAAAAATGCTCTTCCCCACCAACTTTTCGATATTCGTAGAGAAAAACTACGGAAGAAGATATAGCGTCATCTTGATCTATTTTTTGACGTGTACCACTCCAGACACCCATTTCTGTGCCGTCATCCTTCCTGTATTCACCAATTAAAATTCCGTCATTTAATTTTCCAGTCAACGAAAAATCATCAATCCTAGACGAGATTCTTAATGTGTCGTTCTTAAAGTATCCTACCGTTTCATAACTTCCTATAACTTTTTCTCCATCAAACTCAAGTCTTAGCTCAAAATCCGAATTTGAACCTTCAGGTACAGTATTACATTTCCATGTTCCTGTTATGGGATCCTTTTCTGAACGTGGGATAGCGACTTCAGGCAAGGCATAAAATAGAGGCGCTATTGCTTCGGATAAAGGAGGCAACGTTGAAAGTACGGTTCCATGTTCTGATTCGCTCGCATATACAGGAATATAATCATCATTTTTGGTTGAATTCGGAATAGCAAAAAAAGGAATACTCTGAATTTGTTCCCACAAGTTAAGAGAGTCAACGACTTCCCGCATAAGGTATAATTCTTTGGCAATATCATTCTTGACAAGGTAAACTGGAGCAGGAAGCGAAAGTCTCTGGTCGTCTAGGGCTAGCCGGTACATCATCTGGTTATAATCATACAAAGGGGTCGCATATGTATTTTGGGAAAACCCTTTTGTATAAGTCCCTTCGAAATAAATCAGTCGCCCGCCATCCTGATCGAACAAGGGATGTTGCCCGACGTTGTAAAAATCATAATTGTCATGTGCAACTATTTTTCTTCCATACACCCAAGGCCCAGTTGGAGTGTCACCTTCAAAAAACCAAACTCCGCCAACAAATTCATATGCGATCATAATCCAACGTTTCTTGTAGTCGTTCCAAAACACAGAAGCAGGGTCCACGTGAGCAGGATTTCCTGTTACAAAATCCTCCATTTGCCACAAACCCTCCTCTTTACGGATTCTACCTGATTTAATCAAATCATGCTGCTGGTGGCGGTTTAAGTATGCTCCATTTGATTTCCAATCATAAATGAGTCGGTTGTCGCCATTCCGATCTAGTTTTGATGAAGTGGTATCCTGCAAAGTAATAGGTGCGAAACAGGTAAATAGTTCATAACTTGCCGGATCCGTTAGGTATCTGATATCTGCCCGGACACGTTCAATACCCGTATGATTAATGATATACATGTATTCCTGACCATCGGTTTTGGCAAAAAAAGGATGTCCAGAGCGATGACCTATACCGTACCATTCATCAATTACTTTGATGCGGTCGAAATTTTCTGTTGAATCGTTGAACACCACAAATCCTGCTTCTCCTGGATTGCCGTCTCTATTAATGCGCTTGTATAACGCATACAATCTTTCATCTCCTTTTTCATCGTTCAATGTGACCAGCCACTGTATCCAAACCAATGTTTGACCTTGATAAGGACACATGTGCTTGATGAAGCCGTTTTCGTCCGTAAAGTAATTAAGATCTATTCCTACACCAGGGTCAAGCCCTCCTTTATTGGGCAACTCAGATGTTGCTCCAGTGACCTCACCATTGAACCCATTCGGGCTTTCAGTATCTCCCCAAAACCAGTAAAGCTTCCCCTTGTATAGGGTTTCAATGTATGTGTCCTGTCCCATAACTTTTCCATTAAGCGCCTGATGTTTTATAGGGATGGACAAACCAACACGAGTGCTATGGCCATATATATCCTGTCCTGTGATGCGGTAAAGTCGTTCAGCTATATTGAGGCGTTTGATCCTTATAATTACTTTTGTTCCAGGGATGGTATTGAGAATAATTCCATCTTCGTTTCCTTCATAACCATGACTGAACAATTTGAAGGAGACGAATTGATTCATTAGGGTAGGCTCATTAAAAGCAATAATACCATTGCTATCGGTAAAATAACTAAGTCTGCTTCTTGTTCTTAATTCCACCATTGGAACACCTCTTCCAGTTTCCTGATCAATGATGCTGAGGGTAAAGTACTTTGCGGTATCTTGGGAAAAGAGGGTTTGAACTTTAATCAATAAAATGAACAAAAGAGATGTCGCAACTATAAATTTTTTCATAAGCGTTCGTTAATTTTTGAAAATGACAGCTAACGTCTAAATTATGTGATGAATGATGCGATTGCGAATTTATTATCATAGCCATTGTTATGATCAGGCCATTCTTATTCACTAATCATCAATTTTTGTTCGTCGATTTCTACACTAAATTTCACTTTTGCTTTTAGAGCATCGAATACCTTTAGTATTGTAGAGAATCTTGCATCAGTGGTTGAATTTTCAATTTTTGCAATTTGTGATTTTTGAACACCCACAAGTTCGCCAAGTTGTTCTTGTGTTAGATGCTTTGCTTTTCTTGCTTTCCTTATAGCATCTCCTATCAATTCAAGTCGAAGCTCTTGTTCAAAAAGTTCACGCTTTGGCGTTCCACGTTTGCCAATATATTGATCTGTCAACTCTTCTAAACTATATGTTTTCATTTCTTTTTTTGGTGTTTTATCGGTTTTCTTGATGATTCCATGTGTGGCTATTAACATTGATTTCTCTGTTTCATCCCAAAATGCAAATAATCGATAAGCAATTTTGTTAAACAAAGTTTTGAATTCCCAAATGTCATCTTCGCGTTTCTTCAGAAGTTCATCGTCTTTTATACTTTTAGATTTCCAAATGTTGTACACTATTTTATCCTTAGGTTTGTCGTCCTATGAGTCCAGGAATACTTTGGTTTCTTCGAGAAATTTGACTTTAAACGTCTTTGATTAGTTAACCATGATACAAAAATAATAGTTTCTTTATTAGGACACAAATTTATATTCAAGAAAGTTTCTATTTTGGTCGATCCTAACGGTTCATGTATGTGGCGTGACTTAGGAAGAACCTCTCCAGATAAAAACTGGCTTTGGAAAATCCGTGGGATTTACCAAGTGCGGATCTACCGAGCCATAGCTTATTTACTGTGTGGTGCTTTCGTTATTCAAATGAATCATTTATAAGTGAGCTAACTTCTTTTTCTATCATATTCTTCAATTCGTGTGTTATGTTTAAGTTATCCTTCAAACTATTTATTTCATTTTTTTCCGCAAAATTTTTAAGAGTTATTGCCAAATGCAATTTTGCTATTTGGTCAGCCAAGCTTGTTTTAATATTCAAAGCATTAGAAAGCTGTTCCTGATTAACCAACATCTTCTGAATAGAAAATACATTAATAAGATAAGCATCTTTTGCTGTATTCAAATACAAGCCATAGTTTACATCATTTACTTCATAGTATAAATTTTGTTGATTATCGAGACTTACCAGAAGATTTCTAATAGCTTTAGGCATCAGTTTTATGTCTCCTGTTGTTTTCAAAACTTCAATAGTTTTTGTATTAAATCTTGTTGGGTTAAAAATTGGGGTTACCTTTTTAATATTTTGGTATATAGAATCAAATGGTAAATTGGGTGTCTCGAAGTTTGCCAAATAAGCATTGTAGGAGCTTATGCTCTTTTCTATTCTTTTTAATTTAGGGTCTGTTTCTTTAACATATAAATTCAACTCTTCTAATAACTGTTTATAGTATTCAGTTTTTGATTTTTGAAGTTTTCGGTTTTCATTCAATTATTAATTGAAAGTGCCATCAAAATTCCTATAACTACAAGTATTATTTCTCCAATAGCATAAGTCAGATATTTTCCGAACTTATTTACAATCAGAGTTTTTTGTCTAATTTTTCTAAAGAATTTTATCATTAATTAATGGTTGGTCATATTGAAGCACAACGGTTAGCTGCACAACGTAGTGGCGTTTAGCCGCTATAAACGGTGTAGCTGGTATTAGATGAATTTTTTAATTTATTTTGAGACTATCAAATGGAATTTTTAATTGAGTATCCCAAAACGCAGAAACATTTACAATTTTCCACCCTTCTCCGTCTTTTTCCATTAATCTTATTTCTTGGCTTGTCCGGTAATTTGTCTTTTCCTTATCTGCATTATATTGGAGCCAAATTAGATAGGCCGTTTTTTCATTAAAAAATTTCACTGTAGGCTTTTCTCTTTTTACTACCGGATGGATTATATTTGTCCCATTCTTATAGTATTTTTCAATCCAATCTTTACCTTATGAATTAATTTTTTCCCAGCCTACCGCAGCATATGCTGTACCGTCACTATTATTCCACGCTTGTAAAGCATAATTTTCATGGCTCCAATGCTTTGCCCAGCATTCATAGTTTCCATCAAAAAAGCATTTCGTTTCACCTTCAATAACGTTCATAATGGCTTCTGTTTCGGCTGCTTCATCGAATAACACATTCTCTTTTTGGGGCTCTTTCTTGTCTGATAAAGATTGGCAACCAACAACAATTACCATGAAGATAAACAACAGTGAAATTAAAATTTGATTTTTCATTTTTCATTTTTTTTATTTCATCTTAAACGATTAGCACTGGCGAAGGACGACCGATAATGAGGCTGTTTGTTCACTGTTTTGTGTGTGCCTTGAATGGCAAATGTACAACTCAGTAATGAGATGTACAAACTGTTTATAGAAACAGTTTATCTGGAGAGCGAACGTCTCTCATACGCTGGTGTAACGCCCGAAAGTATTAGCAAGCTACAAGGTGGTTTGGAGTGATCCATGCACTGAATCACGCCAGCACACGATTCGGGCAGGTAAGCAGGACTTCAAAAGTTGGTACTGCCGAAGAGAAGAGCTTAGCGGTCGGATAGGAGGCTTGTCAGGTTGGGTAAGATGACTGACCGACCCCGAAGGGTGAAGTACGACAGTACTTCAAGGGATGGAACTGCGAAAGCGGGTGGGAAGTCATACTAACGCCCGAAGTTTTGATACCTGATGAGTAGATTCGGCAGCGATTGACTGAAAGATATTTGTCTTACCTAGATAACTGAACGGTGCGTAGCAAAATCGAGATATGAAATCACGATTTAGTGAGGGAACTGAAAACCACGGCTTGCAGCTAGGGATTAACCTATTTTTAAAAAGTAACAGAGAAGTCAGTCACGCAGCATTGCGGGATCAAAGTACCCATAGCAACGAGTCTGGGATGGAGCAAACCATACCTAGTAAGTCTCACATTGGGGAAGGACTGAAGGTATTTCTCCAAGAAATTCGAATAGGAAAGACTTTCTTAACCAATTCTTAAAGAAATGGATAACCTAAACAGGTGAAAAGAGCTTTTAGGTGATGATTTACGAACCGCCATATACAAGAACGGTACGTACGGTGGCATGAGAGGTGCACCGTGGGTATTATTGCTCACGGCCGTCTACTCGATTAGGGTTGATTGTTTTATTTCTTTATCAGTTTATATTTTAAATGAGTTGTCAAGTCTGACGGTATTACTTCTTCAATTTTTAAGGCATATTTGTCTTTATCCATACCGTCAAATAGTCGGATACCACTTCCTAAAAATACAGGTGCAATGTGAATAAAAAATTCGTTCACAAGTCCTGCATTGAGAAATTGTTGAATCGTATTTGCTCCACCTTGTATTCTTATATCCTTTCCTTTTGCTGATTGTCTTGCTTTATCCAAAGCACTTTCTATTCCGTCATTTATAAAGTAAAAGATTGTCGTTCCTTCTTGAATCCAAGGTTGTCGTTTTTCGTGTGTTAAAACATAAACGTCAGCCTTATAAAGGTCATTGGGCCAACTAGCTTCGCCTTCCTCAAACATACGTTTCCCCATAATGAACGCACCAGTTCTTGCAATTGTATCTCTAATGAATTTTCCGTCAACTCCATCTTCTTTGCCACCTTCAATTCCGAGGTATTCCCAAAAAGCTTTTTGGTTAAACATCCAAGAATGTATTTGTCCTGAAACGCCACCCATAGGATTGTTAGGACTTCTATTATCTCCTGCGAAAAAACCATCAAGAGATATTCCACAATCGAAAATTATTTTACTCATATTTTTCTATTTATTGTTCGTCAATGATATTTTTTCTAGTTTGATTTGGTTTGTCATTTCTTTGCTTCAACAACAGCAAGATTATTGATGATTTTCCATTTATTGTCAATGTCAAGCACTAACGAATTATATGAAATAAAATGATTTTTAGCACTTTCTAATCGCAATTTTACTGTCGCAATAGTTTCGTTTTCGTCAATATTTTCAATTTTCATAATTCTGGGTAAGCCACCGAAAATACCATCTTTTATGTTTGCTAAATATTTTTGTTTGTCGATTATGGTAACACCTTTTGTTCCCATAAAACCATTGTTAGTTATTCTAAATTCATTATGCAAAACATTATCCAACATATCGATATCGCTGTTGTCGCCACCTTTAACAAAGTCTGTTATTGCTTGTTTTATTTTTTCTGTAGTTGTCATTGGTCAGCTTAATAATAGTTCAATTGCTTTTTCAATTCTTCTGATTTTTGTTTCTTCAGTCTTGGCGTCATTTATAGAACGTACCATTTCTTTCTTTTTACTTGGTGCTAATTTTTCAAAATTGGCTTTAGCTACTTTATTCTTGGCAAATTCTTTTTGTAAGTCAATTGGTATCTCTACCGTTCTAGGTTCAGTGTCCAATTCAATATTTATTTCAAGGCTGTCACCACCTTTAACATTTGCGTTTTTACGATTTTCAGCACTCAAGCTTATCATAAATTTGTCATCCATTTTACCAATAGCACTTCGATAGGAATAATTATTAAGCGTAACTACGACCAATGGTTTTTTACCACCTCCCAATTTGACAAGCTGTTGTTCGGTTACTTCTATTCCTGTATTGTTTCCTGTTTGAACAATTTTGGTTTTAATTTTCATAATTCATTGATTAAAAAAGTTTATTTATTTTAGATTCTTCTTTGAAAAATAAATGCAGAATCGATATTTTCCATACCAATATTTTTATAAAAACCTTTTGCATTTGGGGAAGATTGAAGAATCAGTTTACATTCGTCACCTGCTGTTTGTTTTGTAAGCATAACCAATTCTTTTCCGATTCCATTCTTTTTATATTCATCCCGAACACATAAATCTGACAAATAGCAACAATAGCTAAAATCAGAAATCGCTCTTGACAAACCTATTAACTTCCTGTTTTCCCATACTGTAATTACAATATTTGAATTCTTGAACATTTTCTCAATTCTTGTTAAATCGGTTTTATCTTTTATGGGGAAATAATCTGAACAATTGAATAAATCAACCAATTGTTCTATATCTGGTCTTACATCAATTTTGTAGGTTATATTTAACATATATTATTCATTTTTAATGACCCTTATCGGAGAGTATAATCATAGTGCAAGCGAAAGGGAGCATTATTTCATATATATTGTAGGTGGAAGTTATTATTTTACTTTTGTTTATTTATCAGTTCCATACCACTCGAGTTTGGTTTTTATCATTCAGTAAAACTAAATGAGGCTTTGGGGTACTGCCGTCAAAAACAAGTTTAGAAGAAAATAATAATTTTTCCTTGTTCCTAAAGGCTACCCAGTGAGGTGTCAATGGTGCAGATTGTTGAAGAATAATTTGACGTTTTCTGTTGGCATCAAATAAATCAAAAGACCTTCTTCCCCAATACGAAAGCAGTAATTCTCCATTAGAATAATCTGCGTCAAATACCTGATTTCTGTTCATTGGTGGATTCTCTACCTTCTGGTCAATTAGGTCATTCCATTGGCCAAGGATTTTTCCATTTTGTTGTACTAAATAGCAAGCGTTATCTCCCAATAAAAGGATTTGGTTATACTCAACAGCCCTGATTCTTGTCATTGGATGCTCAAATTCGAAATACTTTGTTGGCTGTTTTCCTTTTTTCAAGCTATATATTTCAGGGTATTTGCTAAAAACCATTTGATTGTCGGAAAGCATAAAAAATCCACCTTCCCCAATCCTGTAGTTGTCTTTGAACCAATCCCATATAACCCTTGGTTCCTCGCCAATTGTAGATTTTAAAACTCTTACTTGAAATTCATCGGATGCTTCCAAAAACCTCCGTTCTATGATGTATAGCTCATTTTGGTTGTTATAAAGCATAAAGTCACTTGCAGCATACTCAGATTGAATATAGACTTTTGGCTGGGAGCCTTCTGTCCAAATCATTACACAGGCAAAATGGTTTGGGTCGTTTATTGGGTTTATATACGACCAGAGGACATTTTCACCAAAAGCAACCATATTTCCCGTTGGGTGTGCAACAGCATAAGATGTGAGCAAAATAAGCAACGAGCTGAATATTGTGGTTCGGATATTACGTTTCATGTTTTCAAATTAACGCCAACGATTGTGTTTGCGCAGTGGTGGGACTTTGAAATACTTCATTGTCCCACATAACCAAACGTTGAACAAAGATAACACTTTGAGCTTACACTGAACCCCACTATTGCACAAACATTTTGTCGCAGGTAAGGCGGTTCTGTCGACCGTTACAATAAGCGAAACTTTGTCGTTAGTTGAAGTCGAATTAGTCAAATGAGTCTTTGTCGGCAGTTCAAAATTAGGTCAGACGGAACTGTCCACCGTAACAGTGTTTTATATTATGACTTGACTAGAGATGGGATAATGAAGTCAAGGTACAAGTCATAGGAATATTTTCTAAGATTTCCTTTGCCATAATTACCAGCCGTAATTATCACAATTAGGTTTTCAGATTTATTAATTTCAATTTTTTGTCCACCGTTACCTGATGCCTCTATGGTCCTTACAGACTGATTTGCTACGGTATCAAATAGAGTCCAAAACTGGTAACCGTAGCCGTAGTTTGGCTCAGTTTCGATATGGGTTTGTATTGACTCACTAATTAATTCCTCTGGAATGATTTGTTTCCCATTCCATTTACCTCCATTCAGATAAAGGAGTCCAAATTTTAGTAAATCTCTTGAACGCATCCGTAACCCTGCCCAAGCACTCACTAAACCATTTTTCTCCTTTGTCCATACGTAATTTTTTATTCCCAACGGTTCAAATAGATTAATTCTAGTGAATGTTTCGATATCTACTTCAGTTGCTTTTTCTACAATCCTGCTGAGTAATTGAGTATAGCTACTCCGATATACAAATGTTTCCCCTGGAGAGTCGACCATCGATTTTCGTAATATCAATTTATAAGTATCTGCTATTGACTCCATCTTCATTGAATCATTATAGCTTTCGTTCCAATCTAGACCGGCACTCATTGTCAGTAGGTGCCTAATAGTGATTTGTTGCTTTACTCCATTTGCAAAACTTGAAAATTCAGGAAAGAATTCAAATATTTCTTGGTCTAAGCTCTTGATTTTCCCTTGAGCAAGTGCAATCATTACTGCTGAGCTTACTACACTTTTTGTTATACTCCTTACGTCATGTAGACTGTCACGATGATGGTTAACTACTCCTAAAAAATTTGTTTCTCTATTCTCATCATGACCCGCCCAATAGTTCTCATACACTAATTTGTTATTACGTAGAATTAATACACTGTGAATGTTAGGATAGACCCCACCACTAATGGAGTCTATCATGAGCCTAATAAACTCTGGGTCTATTCCTACATCCTGAGGTGTGGCTGTCTCAATTCCATCATTTAGTTGCTCTGGTCTTTCTAAACTCTTAATCGAGTTACATGAATTAAAAATTAGCGCTAAAAGTATTATGAATTGTCTCATAATTGAGAGTCAATGATTATATGTCAATAATTTTAGTTTGTGTCCACATTGAAGAATTTACGCGGTCTTTATTTTCTGTCTGACCGCCTTACCTTTAACGTCCAAGGCTATGTGATGGATGAAGCGACAGCGAATCTATCATCATAGCCAATGTTACTTGCTGAGTGATCTTAAGATAATTCAAATTGTTCCTTTTCTATTTCAAATGTGACCTTTGCTTTAAGAGCTCCAAATATTTTCATTAATGTTGAGATAGTAACGTTACCAGTATTATTCTCCATTTTGGAAATTTGTGCTCTTTGAACTCCAACTAATTCACCCAATTGTTCTTGAGTAAGATTTCGCTCAATTCTCAATTGTTTGATTTGTTCTGCAAGCAATTCAACTTTCAATTCTTGTTCGTATTTATCACGCTTTGGCGTTCCAACCTTACCAAGTGTTTTATCTTTTAGTTCTGATAATGTTATTGACTTCATCTCTTGATATTTTTATCTTTAAAATATTGTTGTTTGATTCTTATTGCTTTTTCAATTTCGGATTTAGGGGTTTTATTTGTTTTCTTATCAAGACCGTGAGTACATAGAATTAAAGTTTTGGTTTCAGCTTCTCCATACCAAAATGCAAAAATCCTATAAAATTTATCTTGGTCTCTTTCCCGAAATTCAAAAATCCCTTCTTTTGACTTTAATTTCTCAAACCAAGGACCTTTTAAGCCAGAAACAGTTTTGTCAAAAGATCTTAAGAATTTTGCTTGGATTTTCTCATTTAAAGCTAAGAAGTATTGTTCAGCTTCTTCAAGCAATTCAACTTCTATTTCGTTCTTCAAATGATTCATATTGCAAAGATAAGCAATGTTTCCTTTTTTGGAACTATAATTTTGGGTTATTTTCTTTTATCATAGCAAGTAACGTTGAGTACTAGCGACGGACGCAGCGATAGCAAGTCTGTCCGTCCAGTGCATTGTTATGATGCGTTATTTAATTGATTGATAGTATAATTTGTTTACCAAAACCTTCTCTAAAGATTCTCATGATTGTTGACAATCTTATATCGGAAGCATTATTTTCAATTCTAGAGATATAACTCTTAGTCGTACCACATCTATTGGCCAATTCTTCCTGGGTCAAACCTTCTTTGGTACGTAGAT
>JBATMZ010000216.1:0-4205 GCA_049290115.1 Saprospiraceae bacterium
GGTATGTCCAATGGCGGATTTATGAGTTATCACTTAGCTTGTAATCTTTCCAACAAAATAGCAGCAGTGGCTTCTGTAACTGGCAGTATGGTACCTGGCGCTTTCGCAAAATGTAATCCCGGTAGAACAATTCCTGCTTTAGAAATCCACGGCACAGCCGATGACGTAGTCTTGTACAATGGAAATTCAACTTTAAATGAATCTGTAGAATCTGTTAAATCTTTTTGGGCAAATAACAATGAATGTGTTGATTCAATCAGTGTTGAGTTCTTACCTAACACCAATACTCAAGATCAAAGTACCGTTGAAAAACATACCCATTTTTTATGTAAAAATGACCATAAAGTTGTTTTATATAAAGTAATTGGAGGTGGACATACATGGCCAGGGGCTACGCTTTCTATAGGAGTCACCAATCGAGACATTAATGCCAATGAAGAAATTTGGAATTTTTTTAAGCAGTATTCATTGCCCACTACAAACGCCGTGGAAGACCTTTTGTCACCTTTGGAAATATATCCAAATCCAGCTCATGACATGTTGTATATAAAAACGGAAAATCCAATTCAACAAATTCAAATCATTAATACGCAAGGACAAATAGTTCGTGATTTTCAATTCCATATTACTAATCATTCTGTAGACATTTCAAACCTTATTTCTGGTATGTATTTTTTACAAATACCTAACCAAAAAAACAGAACAGTTTACCGTTTTATTAAATTTTAAATAATGTTGGCTTACGCTTCCATTTTACTTTATGCGATTCCTTTTTTTGTTATTTTGATTCTATTAGAACAAGGAATTGCTCTGTATCGGGGAGAAAAAATCAACCGGCTTTTTGACGTGATCTCTAGCTTAAGTTCTGGCATTTCAAACATTGTCAAAGATGTTTTAGGATTGAGTATAGTGATTATTTCGTATTCTTATATGGAAAACCATTGGTCGCTATTTTCGATGGAAACACATTGGTATACCTATCTTATTGCCTTTGTGGGAATTGATTTTGCTGGCTATTGGAGTCATAGATTTTCACATGAGATTAATGTACTGTGGAACCGACATATTATTCATCATAGTAGTGAAGAATTTAATCTTTCTTGTGCTTTACGTCAATCCATTTCTGAAGTCTTTGCTATTTTCACTATCTTATATATTCCCTTGGCAATATTAGGTGTTCCTGTGATGGTGATTGGAATTGTTGCTCCATTACAATTGTTCGCTCAATTTTGGTACCACACCCGCCTTATTCATAAAATGGGTTGGTTAGAAAAAATCATCGTTACGCCATCACATCATAGAGTACACCATGCTATAAATCCCGAATACATGGATAAAAATTATGGCCAAATTTTCATTTTTTGGGACAAGTGGTTTGGAACATTTCAACAAGAAAAAAGAGAAATAAAACCTGTTTATGGGGTGACAAGAGCAGTCAAAACTTGGAATCCTTGGTTAATAAACTTTAAACATCTTTTACTACTATGGAAAGATTTTTTTAGAACCACCTCATGGAAAGATAAGTTGGTCATTTGGTTTAAACCTACGGGTTGGAGGCCATCCGATGTCGTTTATAAATATCCAGTCGAATCCATTAAAGACATACAACATCAAAAGAAATACGAAACCCAAGGCTCACATTTTTTTCAATTTTGGTCTACTTTCCAGTTACTTATTACCTTGGTTTTCACGTTGTACTTTTTTATGATTTTTGGCCATTTGTCCAACGTTGATATTTTCCTTTACGGAATATTTATATTCATACAAATATTTGCGTTCACTTCGTTAATGGATGGTAGTTACTTGGGAGTAGTTGGAGAGTTTGTCAAAATATTTTTTGTAACCAACATGTTGTACCCAAGATCTTTTATTTGGTTTGGCATGGAATCATGGAATAGTACTGCCAATGTTTTGACCTTGTCGTACTTTTTAGTATCCTTATTGTTGTCCGTTTATTTTTTTACATTTGACAAACCAAGGGCGATTGACATTTCTGAAAATCATGCACTAAATTCTTTAACATGAAAATGATCTTTTTGGTATTTTGTAGTGTGCTTTTTAGTTTCCAATGTAGCCCCAAAACACAAATCAAAGACAAGTCCATGTCAAATTCCTTGCAATCGTATGAAGGATATTTTATGTATATGGCTGATGCCGCAGTATTTAAGGCTTGTAATACTGAGACGGTTTTGAGGGTAGAACATCAATATGATTACTTGGAAGTAGAAAAAAAATATTTGGCATTGGTTGAAGGAGGTACTTGGGTTTTCATCCATTTTGAAGGTGAAAAAACTAGCCAAATCAACGAAGATGGAAGGCAAATCCATTCTATTATCATCGTGGAATTAAAAACTTTAACAAAAGGTAAAACTTGTCCATGATTTCAACCGAATTTTTTTCTTATACTAATTGGAAAACTTTTATTGTATATTCTGCAATATCTCTTTTAAGAATGTATTGACATCAAAATCTTTATCGGCAATGCCCATTCTAACTATAACCAAATCTTTGGAGGGGATGATGAAAACAAATTGGCCTTGATATCCATCGGCAAAAAACATATCCTCAGGTGCATCTTTATAGTGTGAAAAGTTTTTATTAATCCAAAAATGAGCACCATATTTATGGTCGGAATGTTCGGCCGGACTTTTGGAATAATTAACCCAATAATCGGGCAATAACCTTTTACCCATCCAAACGCCATCATGTAAATAAAGCAGGCCAAATTTTGCCCAATCTCTAGGTGTAGCATAAGTATAAGTCGAGCCGATAAAATGGCCACTCTGATCTGTCTCCATAATTATAGATTCCATGCCAAGGACATTAAACAATCTTCTTTTCATATAAGAAAAATAGGCCTCATCGTTAGAAAATTGATTTCGAATGTATAGTGAAATAAGATTGGATGTTCCCGAACTATACAACCAGTGACTTCCCGCAGGGTGGCTCAATTTTTTGTTGAGTGGAATTAACGTTACATTTCCGCCTTCGTACAACATTTTGGTTACGTCACTCACTTTGGTATAATCTTCTTCCCACGACAAACCGCTACTCATGTGTAATAAGTCATTTAGCGTTATGTTTTTTCGGTCATCATTTTTCCAGGAAGGAAATAAAGAATGCTGTGACAAATCCACTTTACCGTTCATCACCATGAGTCCAATAAAAGTGTTCATGAGACTTTTAGTCATGGACCATCCTAGCTGAAGGGAATTAATTTCAAATGGCTTGGCATAAGCTTCTGCAATGAGGGTGTCTTTGTGAATAACAAGAACAGCTGTTGTTTTTTTGATATCTATTTTTCTTCCGAGATCAAAAGCGTTTTCTACAGCCGTTTCTAAACCAGACATGTTGGTGCCAAATGTTTTTCCTGAAATCCATTGGAAAGAAGGTTGGAGGGTGTTTGTGTTAAAATTTGTCGTGTCTATAGTATACAAAAAACCACTATTTTCCGAAGAAACTAAAAAACAACCAACCCCTTCTTTATAACGAGCTACTTTAGGTTTCATGCCCAAAAAGGTTGAGGTCACTTCTTTGGCTGTTTCATTGACCACATTACTAACATAGGGAAGCAGGCTATGATACAAAACATTTTTTTGAATTTCAGCAACTTCTCTTCCTGCTACAAAATGGCAGGAACACATGGCTTTAGCCGCAAAACCTGTAGCGATAGAAAGACGAGGGTATAAATAAAAACTAAAAAAACAAACGAAGCCCAACAAGAGAACCAAAAAAATGATTACTTTTTTATTTATTGTTTTCACGCTAAATTTATTTTAATCAAATGTAGAAATTTTTCAAAAAAAAAAGAGGTAAACTAAATAGATAATTTACCTCTCTTATTTTATATAAAAGTAAAACGTACTATTATTTATTAAAATCTGTATCCTAGGGAAACAAAAATACTATTGTTCTTAAAAGTTGAATTGTCTTCAGTAGTCAGATTGTTTAAACCTAAAATATAACGAGCATCAACGGAGAAATTTTTTGTGATGTTGACGCCTGCACCTAATTGGGCTCCAAAATCAAGCGATTTAGGTCCATCCTCTCCGTCTCCATATTCTTGTTCATCATCCTCACATTCCCCATCTAAACAAGCTTTAAGTTTGATTTTACCCAATCCAAGGCCTATGTATGGCCCTGCTTGAACGTAAATATTTAAAGCCTCCATATCACCAAATCCATATTTGGCTAAGATTGGTATG
>JBATMZ010000217.1:0-2481 GCA_049290115.1 Saprospiraceae bacterium
CAAATTTTGCCTTCATTAATGGCAAGAATTAGCTGTCCATAAGGTGGTTGAAACTTACTAATTTGTAGGATGTCTTGGTTAACCACTTCTTTGGGATTATGAGGATGGACGCCATAGAGTTCTTGCATTTTGTGGTTACCTCACACTAAATAGTCAGATCATCATTTTTTTACGGCTTCTATGTCGTCAGGTATTAGAACCGTTGTGGTTACTACTTTTTTACTTTTGTCCATTTATTGAATACGATTTAGTTGTTTACGTGTTTCGTATCTTTCAGGTAAGGTGAGGGATAACGGTTGCCGTAGCCGGCGTGCCATCCTGAAAGGTGGCATGATCGTGCTACGGCTTGTTAGCTTTAGTACTATTCTCCATCACAAAAAGCTATTTCAATTTCATCAAAAAGGCTTTTCAAAGCAATTATGGCCCCTGATATTTTCAAGGAACAATATAATGCTGATTGTAATTCACTTTTAGTTTTAATATTTTTATGAAAGAAGTTTGTTAGTTCTTCAATAATTAATTCTAGCTCTCTAGGGTTTAACCATTGTTCATATTTAGCGAACGTATCATTATAGACTCTAATTCCAGCTATCCAATCAAATGCAATTCCACATTTAAGTTCTTCTAAAAATTCAGGTTGCGATTTATAGAAGTTTTGCATATCAGGATCAATTATTCCATTTGGCCTTAGTTTTTTAATTTGTTCATGATTGAAGTTTGGAGGAATTAATCTTTCTTCAGATGTCATATCAAAAATCGTAAAACTTTCAATAGATTTACTTGCTAAGAACATGCTCAAATAATAATCAGAACATATAGGAATAGGAGTGAAGACCTTATTGTCAGATTTTGTTTTTATAGTTAAATATATCATTTAGGTTTTGTTATATTAAAGCTAACGGTCTCGGCTATGAGTAGTTGCGTGGGTTAGCATTTAACTTTGCAAGTACGTACCTAGCTGAAAATCCGCAAGGATTTTCAGCAGTAGGCGAAAACAAGCAATTACTTATAGCCATTGTTGTGCATAGTTATTTTATACTCTATTCTCAATTTTTTCAAGAAAACTTATAGAATTGTCAATATACTTTCTTGCAGTGCCAGATGCAGAATATTTGAATAGATTGATTTTATCTTTAATGTCTTGAATGTCAAATTTGTCTTTGTCTTTTGGTTTGATTATTCTGAACCAATTCAGATTTGTATGTGTTAAAAGACCACACTTTAATGGGGTTTTTTCTTCGATTAGTAGATTCTTAAATTTGTCTTTTTCTTCTTGATTATTTATGTTCGCTACATATTCATCTATACTGTTGTGAGCAACAACTCCCATATAATTAACATCCTCTTCCATCAAATAGGCATCTATTATTGGCTGACCAAAATAGATTTGCTCCGTTTTGTTTAGACTAATTTCTCCGTGGGCGATTGCTCCTTTTATAGGTATCTGTTTATTGAATGCTCCAGTAAATAGCCAGCGTGTCGCAAAAAGAAAATATCGGAAATTCTCGATACTATCATTTTTTGAAAATATCACAATTGAATCTGAAAAACTTACTACATATACCTCTGCGTCTCCGACACTATCTAGTTCCAATGCTGCTTTTTCAATCAGTTTTTTGCTTTTTGAAATTTGATTTAATGATTGATAAATTTCTTCGTGAGATTTTCTCATAACTAAATCCTTGAAACCTAAAATATCTAAAAATGCAACAAACCTGTCATCTGTCGGTTTCCAATTTGTTTTTTCAATTTTCTTCTTCGCCATTATTGGGTTTTAATTATGCACAACGTCCAAGGCTATGTGACGGCTGCCTGATAGGGAAGCTGTTCATCATAGCCAATGTTATACACAGGTAATTTCTGGAAATTCACGAATTATTTTACCATCCATTTGACATCCACCTTTAGCATGTTGTATATGTTTTGAATCAATTGTTGGGTCATTGGGGTTAGCATTAAACTCTTTTTTTCCCCACTGTTTAAAGAAAAATGGGATTTTTAAAGAGTTACATTTCAATTTTATTATGTCAACCCATTCTTTTTTGATAGGCCTTGCTTTTCTTCCTGATTCTCCGCCAACTATTACCCAATCAATTCCATTTAGCTCAATCTCTGTTATTTTCCCTATAAGTGGTTCAATTGATAAAAATTTAACAAATGCTTCCGTTTTCAATAAGTCTTCAATTCTATACGTGAAATTTTGATTTTCTACAGAAACTCCCATCCAAATATTTGGTGTCCAATTTAAGTATGGGGATAATTCTAACAATCTTTTTGACCTTTTTGTCAATATTTGATAAATATGTTCTGTTGCGTTCATAGTAAAAAATACTTTTTGGATATATTCTAATGGTACATCTTCATGGAATAAGTCACTCATAGAATTTACAAATACCAATTTCTTCTTTTTCCAAAGGAAAGGGGTTTGAAGTTGATGAGGTGCTAATTTAAGTTTAAATCCTGAGCTATACTGCTCAACAC
>JBATMZ010000218.1:0-17014 GCA_049290115.1 Saprospiraceae bacterium
CTCACGTCCTAACGAACACATGCCCCTCAAACATGCCTGTCTACCAGTTTCAGCACCCGGGCTTAAAACAGCCGCAAAAGTAGTTAAATTTTTAAAACAATTAGCATAACAAGGTTCATTTTTAAGAAAAACGAGTGTTATATTTCAAATAAATTCTCCTTGTAAAATATCACCTCAAACACTTTTTCTATTTGAGTGTTGTTACAACTAATTATCCACAAATACATGAAGGAATTATTTTCGTTGAACCATTATTTTTTGAAATATAAATTTCATTTTATTTTGGGTTTAGTATTTGTGACTGGTTCCAACTATTTTGGTGTTTTGATTCCCCAAAAAATTAGAGAAGCTCTAGATTTAGTCCAAGGTAAAATCAAAAGCTTCAAACAACTGGAAGATGTAGCTCAAAATACGATGTTTGATGAATTGAGCCATGCCCTACTTATATTTGCCGTAACCGTAGTGGCCTTCGTGATTTTAAAAGGAGTTTTGATGTTTTTTATGCGTCAAACCATCATTGTGATGTCGAGATTGATAGAATACGATCTTCGAAAGGAAATATTTCATCACATGACAAAAATGGATCAAGCTTTTTTCAGATCCAGTAAAACTGGTGATATCATGGCCAGAATTTCAGAAGACGTTTCGAAAGTAAGAAACTACCTTGGGCCAGGTGTTTTGTATGCTGTCAATATGATTACTTTGTTTGTAATGACTATTTATGCTATGTTGAGAGTCGACCCATTATTGACATTTTTTGCGCTACTCCCCCTACCCTTTTTGTCTATTTCGATTTACTACGTCAGCAAATTAATAAATACAAAAAGTACAGCAATCCAGCAACAGTTATCCGTTTTGACTAGTACTTCTCAGGAAACCTATTCGGGTATCCGAGTGATCAAATCCTATGTAAAAGAAAACCAGTTTCTCCAATTTTTTACGGATCAAAGTGAAGAATATAAAAAAAGAGCCCTTAGCCTTGCCAGAGTTGAGGCTTGGTTTCAACCATTGATGATTTTATTGATAGCGTTAAGCACACTCTTAGTTGTTTTTGTAGGAGGATTACAGGTATTTGAAGGTAAACTAACTGCTGGAAATATTGCCGAGTTTATACTTTATGTAAATATGTTGACTTGGCCAGTAACAAGTATTGGTTGGATTGCATCGGTGGTTCAGGAAGCAGAGGCCTCTCAAAAAAGAATCAACGAATTGTTGGAAGTTAAACCAGTCATCAACAATCAAAATCAGGAAGAATATTCATTGCCAGGAAAAGTAGAATTTAAAAACGTCACCTATATTTACCCTGATTCAGGTGTAAAAGCATTGGACAATGTTTCCTTTACACTAGAAGCTGGACAAAAAATGGCCATTCTTGGGAAGACTGCTTCTGGTAAAACTACTTTGGTAGATTTGATTTTCCGCATTTTTGATGTTACCGATGGCGAAATCCTTATCGACGGGCTCAATATCAAAGAACATAATCTCGATTTATTGAGAAAAAAAATGGGATATGTCCCCCAGGACGTTTTTCTTTTTTCGGACACTATAGCTCAAAATATAGGATTTGGGGTTGAGGAACAAAACCAAGAACAAATTCAATTTTTTGCAGAAGCCAGCGCAGTACATGACGATATCATCCGTTTGCCTCATGGATATAACTCACTGATTGGTGAAAGAGGTGTTACCCTATCCGGAGGACAAAAACAAAGGATAGCCATCGCCAGAGCATTGATGAAAAACCCAGATTTGTTGATTTTAGATGATAGTCTTTCGGCTGTCGATAGTAATACCGAACATAAAATTTCACAATACTTTTTAAAAGCTCTTGACAACAAAACAGGCATTATCATTACACACAGAGCTAATAATCTACTTCAATACGACAAAATTATCGTGCTTGAAAATGGAAGATTGGTCGAAGAAGGTAGTCATGACGACTTGATTAAAAATAATGGCTTCTATGCTTCTATTTACGAACAACAAAGAATGGCCGCTGATCTTACGCTCTATTAAATATGAATAGGTTTACCAAATACGAAGATGTACTAAAATACATGTTTGACCAGTTGCCTATGTATCAACGATTAGGTGCACCTGCGTACAAAAAAGACTTAACGAATACATTGCTATTAATGGAAATAACTGGGCAGCCTCATCAATCATTCAAATCCATTCACATAGCAGGAACCAATGGCAAGGGCAGTACAAGCCATTTGATCTCTGGAGGATTACAGGCTCAAGGGTATAAAGTAGGTCTATATACGTCTCCCCATTATAAAGATTTTAGGGAAAGGATTAAAATAAATGGAGTCTACATTAAATCATCTTATATTAAATATTTTATAAATACATACTATGATGATTTAGAAAAAATTAAGCCCTCATTTTTTGAAATGACGGTTGCATTAGCCTTTTCTTGGTTTCGACAGCAAAAAGTTGACTTTGCCGTCATAGAAACTGGTTTAGGAGGTAGATTAGATTCCACCAATGTGATTACACCTATTGTTAGTATTATTACCAACATTAGTTTTGATCACCAAAATATGTTAGGTGATACTCTACCCAAAATTGCCATTGAAAAAGCTGGTATCATTAAATCAAATGTGCCCGTCATAATAGGAGAATATCAAGAAGAAGTAAATTCTGTTTTTGAAAAAACAGCTGAAGCTAAACTAGCACCACTAATTTATGCTCAAAAACTTATTCAAGTCACACAAAGTAATCCATCAGTTTACGCCATTCGTCATGGGTCAGACACTTGGTTTCCCTCCCTTCCGATAGATATGAATGGTCCTTTTCAGGAAAATAATTTGGTTACTGCTATGGCCACTTTACATTTTCTAAAAAATACAATAAACTGGAGTGACCAAAAAATAGTAAGCTTTTTTCCACGCCTTAGTCAACATACTGGGTTTATGGGTCGTTGGCAAATTCTATCCACGGAGCCCCTCATTCTGACAGATAGTGCACATAATGAAGCTGGTCTACGTTATATTATTGAGTTTCTGGAGCAACAAAAACGTGGGAAATGTCATATACTTCTAGGTTTTGTAAATGATAAAGATATAGGCAAACTCTTACATCTTTTTCCGTTAAATGCCACCTATTATTTTGCAAAAGCAAATATTCCTAGAGGTTTGCCTTCCAAAGAATTAAAAGAGTTGGCCAACAGTTTTGGTTTACGTGGAAAAGCTTATTCTTCCGTCAAAAGAGCCTTTAGTGTTGCCAAAAAAGCATTAAAAAAAGAAGACGTTTTATTTGTAGGAGGGAGTATCTTTGTCGTTGCCGAAATTTTATAAACATGAATGAGCATAGAAAAATTGTTTTAGCTATCGGAGGATCCAGTGGCTCGGTGTACGCTTTTCGTCTTATGCAAAAATGTATATCTATTCCAAATCTAACACTTGGAATTGTGTTGACCGAAAATGCAAAAATAAACTGGTCCTTGGAATTAGGCGAATTTAAAAAAGAGGATTGGCCATACACCTTTTATTCAGCCAAAGATTTTTTTGCCCCTTTTGCATCGGGTTCTGCAAAATACGATTCAATGGTCGTTTGTCCTTGTTCGATGGGGCTTTTAGCTCGCATTGCCAATGGAATTTCGGATGATTTGATTACAAGAGCAGCCGATGTGATGTTGAAAGAAAGAAGAAAACTTGTGATTGTTCCCCGCGAAACACCCTACAACCTGATTCATCTAAATAATATGAAACAAATGACAGAAGCCGGTGCAGTGATTTGCCCAGCGAGTCCATCCTTTTATTCAAAACCCGATACCATAGAAAAAGTAGTAGATACCGTTGTAGACAGGGTAATGGATTTGCTCAACCTTCCTGTAGAAACTTATCGATGGAATGAGAAGATAGAGGATTAAATAAACGTAAATAATAATATGTATCACCTACTTCAAAGTTATAGTAGTAATGTAGTTTAAACCAATTACCATTCGAGACCGTTTATTTGAGGCATGGATTTATACAAACAAAATAATTTTTTCAAAAGTATCTTATTGATCACAGGATCAATCATTTTAATTATAACGTTGTTTTATGCTAGCTACCTTGCCAATAAACTGAAGGAAAACGAACAAAAAAATATTTACATTTTTAAGCAAGCGTTGACAGAAATGTCGTCTATACAGGAGTCAATGATGTTAGCCGAAAGTGGTAATGACCCACAAATGCAATTTGATCTTAACAGGGATATCACTTTATTAGATACTATTATTCGGTCATTTCCACTGCCCATCATTTTTGAAGATGAAAACGGCCTACTTGAAGGTCAAAATTTTTCCGTTGAAAACAACAGTAACGCAGATTTTTTACGAAAAAAGCGAACAGAATTTATTAAATCTGGGCAAGAACCATTACTTGGATCTGGATACGCTACCAAAATTTACTTTTTTAGCTCTCCTTTGACCCAACACATCAAGTTTTTTCCCGTCGTCCAAGCTTTATTAGTAGGTAGTTTTATCGCCTTTGGGTATTTTTTGTTTAATGTGTCTAGAAGAGCAGAACAAAACCAAGTATGGGCTGGAATGGCCAAGGAAACCGCCCATCAATTGGGCACCCCCATTAGTGCTATTATAGGCTGGGTAGAGTATTTAAAAGACTTGTTTAAAGATGACCCAAGCCAGGAATTTATTGTCGAAGAACTCAAAAAAGATGTCGACCGTCTCGAATTAGTAGCAGACAGGTTTTCTAAAATTGGCTCTAAGCCTGTTTTGGAAAAATGCGATGTACTTGTAGAATTAACAGAAGTAAAAGATTATATCCAAAGAAGGTCTCCTAAAAAAATACAGTTTAGTATAACTGGTCCTGATAAATTATTGTTCATCAATATAAATAGACATTTGTTTGCTTGGGTCATCGAAAACTTAATGAGAAATAGTTTAGATGCCATGGAAGGAAAGGGAAACATTGACATTCACATTTATGAAGAAGATGACATGGTCACAATTGATTTACACGATTCGGGACATGGTATAGTCGGAAATAAATTTAAATCCGTTTTTAAACCTGGCTATTCTACCAAAAAAAGGGGTTGGGGTTTGGGCCTTTCTCTCGCCAAAAGAATCGTGGAAGAATACCACAAAGGAAAAATATTTGTCAAGGCATCAAAACCGTTTGAAAAAACAACGTTTACCATCAAATTAATAAAAGTCTTATCATGAATTTGAAACTAAGTTTTCTTTTTTTACTGATGTTTACAAGTTCTTTATTATGGTCTCAAAATTCAATTACCATGAAAACTTTATTTGAAAAAGATCAAAATTATACCCCCACCTATTTCGAAATTGTTGATTTTTATACACAAATAACATCCAATCAACCCTACTGCCAATTTACCCCAATGGGACCAACCGATAGTGGTTTTCCCCTACATGAAATTGTGCTTTCCAAATTTGGTTTTGATCCAATGGAAATAAAGCAAAAAAACATGCCAGTTCTTTTTATCAATAACGGGATCCATCCTGGTGAACCTTGTGGAATAGACGCTTCAATGTTATTTGTTCGTAACGTATTACAAGATCAAAAATACATGGCCATTCTAGATCATATGGTTATTGTCATTATTCCTGTATATAATATAGGTGGAACTTTGATGAGAAGTAGTACCAGCAGAGCTAATCAAGAAGGGCCCAAAGAATACGGATTCAGGGGTAATGCCAAAAACTACGATTTAAATCGTGATTTCATCAAATCAGATGCCACCAACACACAAACCTTTCACACTATATTTCATAAGTGGGATCCTGATTTTTTTGTAGATACCCATACGTCAAATGGAGCTGATTACCAGTACACCATGACATTAATTTCATCACAAGGTGATAAATTGGGACCAATAGGACACATCTTTCAAGATGAAGAGATACTACCCTACTTCTACAAATCCATGAAAGATAAAAACTGGGAAATGATTCCTTACGTTCAAAGCATTTCAAAAGGCATTCCGGATTTTGGCATCAAAACATTTTTGGATTATCCTAGGTATTCATCGGGGTTTGGAGCATTAAACCACACATGGTCCTTTATGCCCGAGGCCCACATGTTGAAACCATACAAAGATAGGGTGTACAGTACTTTGGCTTTTATAGAAGTGGTGACTGAATTTATGGTAGAAAACCGCCAAAAACTTGTTCTTACTAGGAAATTATGGAAAAACGAAAGTCAAAAACAATCAATATTTCACTTGAATTACAAAATGGATGAGACTAAGGTGGACACCCTTTTATTCAAAGGTTATGAAGCAAGTTATAAACCGAGTGAAATTTCTGGGCAAAGTCGACTATATTATGATCGTACCAAACCATTTGAAAAAAAGATTCCATATTATCAACGTTATTCTCCCACCTTATCAGTTTCAAAACCATTGGCTTATATCATTCCACAAGCTTACAAAGAAGTGGTAGAAAAACTAAAGTCCAACAGAATTATTATTGAGCAGTTGCAAGAGAATAAAGCGATTGAAGTTGAAAAATATAAAATAAAATCCTTTAAAACGACCAAGGAAGCTTACGAAGGACATTATCTTCATTCTGATATTGAAGTCGAATCATTTAAAGTAACACAAACATTTTACAAAGGAGATTACTTTATTTCTACAGATCAGGAAGGAGTTCGTTTTATAATTGAAACGTTAGAACCACAGGCACCAGATAGTTATTTTTCCTGGAATTTTTTTGATGCCATTCTCATGGAAAAAGAATACTATTCGGCCTATGTATTTGAAGATTTGGCGGTTGAATTGTTAAAAAAAGACGATGGTTTACGACAAAAATTCGAATTAAAGAAAAAAGATGATCCTGATTTTGCCAAGGATGGGAGGTTACAATTAGACTTTATATACAAAAATTCGCCTTACTACGAACCCCATGTTAAAGTATATCCTGTGGCAAGAGTAACTTCCAAATAATATTTAACGTACCTTTGTAGTGAATATACCGCTCTATCGCTATTTCCGACTAGTCGGAGAGAGAGGAAAGTCCGGACAACGTAGAGCACCACACCACGTAACTCGTGGGGCTTCACGAAGGTGAAGTACAGAAAGTGTCGCAGAAAATAACCGCCTTACTTAGGTGAGGTAAGGGTGAAAAAGTGGGGTAAGAGCCCACGGATATCGGTAGTAATATCGATATGGGATAAACCTTGTGGGTTGAAATGTCATGTATATCCTGATTCCTTTTGGGAAGTAAACGGCTCGTTTATTCGACCTTAGTCGTGCAGGAGGGGTAGGCAGCTTAGATAAATGATAGAGGCTTCGTCTTGACGAGGAACAGAATCCGGCTTACAGGTATATTCACTTTTTATCTGAAAAGCGCTGGGTAGTGTATGCGGGGCTTTTCTTATTTTTTCCCCAAAATGCAATGGACAACCCCGATTATGGTCGATTTGCTGATTTGGCGATTTGGTAGTTTGTTTTACATAAGAATCTATCCGTCTCTGGATACTGTACAGACCTAAATATCATTTTAACCTCAACCTTCCTTTTGATGTTTCTGATTTTTTTGAAAACAACGTTGATTTGCCTAAAAACCATGTTTATAAATTGTCCAATATGAAACTTATACTCCTTCAAGTGTGTTTGTTAAACATATCAATCTTCACTTACAATGATATCACTTAATCCTCAATTTATCACGGACAAGCATGGTAAAAAAAAATCTGTTGTTCTTTCGATAGAGGATTTTAAAGCGCTCATGGAGGAATTGCAAGAGGTAGAAGACATAAAAATGTATGATTTGGCAAAACTGGGAGATCAGGAGTTTGTGGTGGCCGAACAAGCATTTAAAGAAATCGAAGAAAAAAGAAGTCAAAAAACATAATGTCATACACTGTCAGAGTTGAATGTAATGCCCAGATAAAGCTACTGAACATTCCTTCACCTTATTATGAAAAACTAAAGGCAGCTATTTTAAATTTAGGGGCAGAACCTCGTCCCAATGGATATAAAAAATGAAGAGAAAGGAATAGCTTCCGAATCCGGGTATCTGATTATCGAATCATCTATGAAATGTTCGATGAAATTCGCATCGTTGATATCATAGATGTAGGGCACAGAAAAGATATGTATTAACGCCGATTATTTTACCATATTTTCCAAGCTCAATTAAAAATTGATTTGGCTATATATTACACGCACAGTTTCTGGGATACGCCCATTCTTACAATTAATTTAGGTGAATTCAGGCGACGTTTTTATTCTCGCTAAGCACGCAAAGAGATTGACGTGGAGATCGTAGAGTGGCTTATATAAATAATGTCTTGATGTAATTCCGATAGTCGGTCCCATAGCAACGGGGAGATAACTTTAATCAAGTCACCACCAAAGTCTGGATAACACTCCCCAAAATTTAGTCACGTTTCATCTATTAAACATATTTAAAAATAACATATACATTATATGGTTATGTATATATAATTGTTTATCAAATTTTTGGCACTATTGTTGGCAACTCTAACCCAAAAGGGTGAAGACTTCAGAAAAAAACAGTAAAGACAACATACCATACGGAGGCATAAAAATACTGTAGATTAAGGAGAAGAGAGCAACCACCATGAAATGTTGACAAAAAGTAAAGGATTGCTAAAAGCAATGACTATCAATAGTTTTATAATTTATTCTTTAACAGGAAAATTTACGTAGAAGTGGTAGGTAAGCAATTTTACCTAATATAAAAAGTCATTTAAGCTTAATAAAAGGCTTAAAATTAATGAGATAAATTTGGAAATTTCAAAAAATTTTATGAAAAAATATATTTAGAAAATACAAAGTAATTTCTTGTTATTTTGGGTTTTTTCTGTTTGTGCATACCGTAAATGGGCAGTATAAAAAAATTGAAGCCTTAAGAAATTTAGCTGTGTCAAATATTGAATGCATATCAAATGAGGTTGGTTTCTTAATTGAAGAAGAATATAATAAAACAAAGAAAAAAAATTTGTTTGTAAAGGAGATAGTCTGTATATTTAAATAGTGGATGCTGCAACATTGGTACCCATTCATAACCAACAATAAATGCTACAAATATTATGTTTTCAGGTAATGTAACTGATAATTCACCAGGAGATGCTTTTATACAGGTAACTACTTTGATTTACAGTAAGAGTGGCAAAGCCATGACTAAAGTTTTCTTTCATACACAAGGAAGTGATTATTCTATGAACCATAACATTTTAATTATCAAGGAAAAAAATGTAAGCATTCATAAACAAACCAGTCATTCCGTAGCGTTGCAAGGTTTTGATGAAAATGATTTTGACAATTATCCACTTTCTGGATCTGGTTTACCTTCTAAATTTTTACTTGCTCAAGGAACTGACAAAGTAAAATTAAATTTGAATTTGAAAGGATCATCCAGTAAAACTAAGGTCTTAAATGCTGTGACTTTTAGCGACCTAACTCCAGATCATTTGTCTTATTTTAAATCAGGAGATGAGCTTGAATTGACTCATGTTAATACTGAGACGAATAATACATTTACAATCAAGGCATGCACTCCTGATATTAATTTACTTGATGTTGATATTTATCCCCAAAAAACAATGATGGTCGAGATATACACTTTATGTGAGAGTGATGATGATGAAATTAATTATTGCCTCTCACAACCGTGGAAAATGCTGGGTTGTAGTACAAACATCACTTCAAGTTTGCATGAATGTATTAAACCTGGTGCAGATCTCACATTGGACAGGTTTCTTGACTTAGAATTTTGGGAGGCAAACAGATATGATCCCAGTAAACCTCATGATGAGCTTATATATACATCCCCATATTATCATGAATTAAAAATAAGACCAAGATATAATAGCGTAACTAACGAATACATTTGCAACAGCCTGCCTCAAGCTAACGGAATTGCGTGTCCTGATCTAATGACGCCTGCAGAGTTAGATGCACTTCGCTCAGATTTAAACATCATCTACAATCAAGCCGGAATCTCTGTAATCGTAGAAGATATGGGATATCGAAACATTAATTTTGACCTTAAAAATCCAGATGACGAAAGAATTAGTTCTCTGGAACAAAATTATTTACATTGGCAATTTGTTGGATATCATGGTGATTTCCCTGAGGATATGTTAAAGCCAAATGAAACCATAATTTGGAGAGTGAATTCCATTTTATATAGTGGATCTGGAACTGCACTTGGACGCACTACTGATTTTGGTTTAAACTCAGCCACAATAAATACATCAACCAGTTTGCCATCATTCCGAACCATACCTCACGAAATAGGTCATGCGAAATATGATTTACATCACCCTGATGATGATTGGAATAATGAATTAGATATGCTTGAAAAAGTTGATACCGATAAATATAATTTAATGAATAGTGGCCCATTATTTGGTCTTATACCAGCATCTAATAATTCAGAATTTAGAATTCGTAGATATCAATGGAAGAAAATTCAAACGAACAACTAAATATAATTTCAATGAGAAATGTCTTTTATTTAAGTCTTTTATTCTTATTAATTTTTCACTTATCATTTTGTACTTCTGTCAAAAAAAGTAAAAATACAGATCTATTTGAGGAAACAACCTTTATTGGAAAAACCGATAGTTTGTTTAAAAATGATTATGATAATTTGAAAATTTATTGTGAAGAAGATTCAATATTTTTTGACAAAAAATTAAACCTTCTTCGATCGAGTGATATAGATGTTTACTATTGTCTAAGAGAAAAGTCTTTTCAAGGTGACACCATAGCATGTAGGCAAATAGCCACAATCATTCCTTTAATGAGAATTCCGTTTAGTGTTTACAATAAAAACCTTAGAGGAGATATACTCTTTAAAGCTGTACTTGACCAGTTGAACAATTTTGAATTTATACCAGGGCCAGGGGGGGATATGGATTTTTATACATATTTTGGTTCTCATGCACGTGTATTATATGAAATGATAGAATCAATTAATGGAATTTCCGTTACTAATTACTTACAAAATCATTATCCAGAAAGGTTTAATAATGAATTAATGGGAATAGAATTATATTCCCCTGAATACATGCAAAAATCTGGAAAAATAAAATGGGAAGTTATTAAAGAAGCCTACGACAAAGGTTTAATCAAACTTAAAGATTTCGGCCAGGAGTGATAAATCTGAAACACCATTCAAACAATAAACCGGTTCTGTTATATAAAAACCAAGTAAAATTATACAAATGAAAAGTGTTCTAGATAAATGCAATATTACGAACAGTGGATTTGCTTTTTTTAATTGGTCGGTCAGTAGTAGTTCAGAATTAAGGATTCAGAGATACCAATGGAAAAAAATTCAAATGAATCATTAAATATCACTTACATGAAAAATATATTTTACCTAGTTATTAAACTTTTATTAATTTTTCACATATCAAATTGTGTTTCTGGCAAAAAAAGTATAAATCCAGCTACAGAAGTGGAGCCTAAAAATATTGAAAAAATCAATAGTTTAGACAAGAATGATTATGATAAACTAAAAATTTATTGTGGAAAAGATTCAATTATTGTTGACCAAAAGTTAAAACAAATTCCACCAAGAGATATAGATATTTATTATTGTCTGAGAGAAAAGGCTTTTCAAGGTGATAACGAAGCGTGTAGACATATAGCAATAATCATTCCTTTGATGAGGAGTCCTTTTGATATATACAATAAAAAACTTAGAGGAGATACATTGTTCAAAGTGGTTTTAAAGCAGTTGCACAATTTTGAATTTATAAATACTTATGATGGTGAATTAAGTTATACGACATTTTTTAATTTTAACTGTCACGTCTTAGTCGATATGATAGAATCTATTGACGGAATTTCTATTGATTCCTATCTAAAACTTAAATACAAAGAAATGTGGAAACCAGAAATGATTGAATTAGGAATACTCTCACGAGAATATATACAAATGGATGCCAAAATGTATTGGGAAATATATAAAGAAGCCTACGACAAAGGTTTAATCAAACTTAAAGATTTCGGCCAGGAGTGATAATTCTGAACCACCATTCAAACAATCAACCATTTCTCGTATATAAAAACCAAGTAAAATTATACAAATGAAAAGTGTTCTTTTCTCCCTTTTATTCTTACTGAATTATTTTGTGTTGTTTTCACAACAAAGTGATAATTTTCAATATTCAGTACAATCAACACCATGTGTTTATAATTCCGGAGCATTAACAATCACGGCTACAACCGAAGGATTAACATCTTTTCCTTTACCTTGGTACATAGAGGTAGAAAGTATGCACACCAATGAATTTAGAGATTTTGATATGGAGTCAAATTCCATAATAATTGAAGATCTTGAAGCTGGTCATTATTCAGTTATTGTATGGCTTGATTATGAATCCGGCTGTTTTCAGACCTTTGAAATAGTGGTCGAGATTGATGATCACATCGATATAACTGCCACTATCAAAACAAACTCAAATTGTGTTGCAAAGAATTATGCTAATGGAGAAATAACTGTATCGACGTTAAATGGTACTCCACCTTATAGTTTCATTTGGAGTGATAATAAAACAGGACAAAATAGAGTAGGTTTGAAAGTCGGTTACTATACCGTTACAATTACAGATCAGTTAAAATGGGGACTCCACCTAAACTTTACCAATGCACAGGGTGATCCTGTCAGACATACATACGGGCAAATAAACGTAGCAACTTTATATTACGCTAATACCATATCCTTTATTTCCAAATAAAATGCTACCGCTTTATAAATTTTTTAGCGGTAAAAAAAGATGAATGTTGTACACAAATTTGGTAAATACCCTTCGGAAAATCCCCCACCAATATTTCTGTTTTGGGAAGCTTCATGGTAGCTTCACGATAAATCATTTTGCCATGTATATCTAGTATCGAGAATGACCATTTCTCACCCTCCGGCAATGCAACTTCAATGGTAACTTTATCAAATGAAGGGTTTGGGAATAAATGAACTTTATCTTCATTGTATTGGTTTTCAATATGAGTCGCCATGGTTGTTTTGGGAGGATTATTGAAAAAATTCCAATAGATACGTGGACCATCCAATGGGTAATTCAATCCATTTGGAAACTGATGCTCCTGACCTTTATTGACCACGAGTACATAGGGTGCACAATCCTGCCCCACTACACATTCCGAAAAAACATACATTTTACTGGTGGCCGTTTCGGTTTTTATATATTTATTGGTTAGACCCTGACATATCAGTGCTCTATTTAATGGTTTGTAATGATATACCAGCACAGAATCCCCGCCGAAGGGGACCTCATTTGGAAAATTAGGCGAAAAGTACCGGTTATCCTTTGTCCCAAACATATACAAGACGGGTATTCGATTGGCCGGAGTAAGAGAATCCAAAGGATGTAATGGACCACTACAAGCACCTATAGCACGGAACAAATCACCCGCATCCATCGAACATTTATGCGCCATGCCTCCACCGTTTGAAAATCCACATAAAAATATTTTTTCTTGATCCAGTTTTACTGTATCCTGAAGAACATCAACAATTTTTCTAAAAAAATTGATATCATCCACCAGATTGGGTATTTCCTGCGGACAGATTGAATCAAGTAAATTGCCACACACAAAACGGGAGTTGTTTTTAACCTCACCATCTTCGATAAAACACCACCGTAGTGCCGACGGAAAAATAGTGATAAAGTTTTCTTCCTGACCCAATTCGCGCCAACCTTTGGCGTTGTAAAAAGTGGACGCTTCTCCGGATGTTCCGTGCAACATAAAAACGACCGGAAACCCATTGGGGGGTGCTGTTTTTGTCGGTACAGAAACAATTAATTCTCTCGTTTTTCCTTCAAATAAAAACTGAATGTCATATCTTTTCTGACTAATCCCTGGAAATAAATGCCATACCAGGCAAATGTAAAGAATAAAGTATCTCATATACTAGTATATTATAAAATTTAATAGGCAAAAGTAATTAACTTTCCATATTATAACAATGCTTCGTCGCATAAATTTTTGCTAACTCCCTCTAAATTACAGGTATTTTGCCTTCTTTCCCTGAAATAACTGAATCATTCAAACCTAGTTATTACACATCAAATTCTATCGTATCTCCCGGATTGAGCTGGTCTTTTTCTTTTTGAGATTTGCTTTTTTCTTCTGTTTCGTCAAACAAAGAAGCCTGTTTTACCGTCGATTCCGGTTTTGGCATTGGGGATTTGGGCGTGTCGGGTTGATTTCCAGGTGACTTGGATTCCAAGGCGGGTTTTTCCTCTTTTTCTTCGTCTGATCCCAGCAAAACCACCTTTGATAATTTGCCTTCATACAATTTATTGCCCAAGGCTTTCCAACCCTTTACATCAATAAATTCCAGGAGATTGACTTGTTTTTCTTCATTTTTACCACTCACCTTGTACACATATTCCACTAAAGGATTGGTCTCCATGGTAGCAAAATACAATTTGGTGCCGGCGCTTTCCGGTAAAAATAAAAATTTCTGATCCTGGGTCGAGGTTTCGATGAAAAATCGTTTGACCATGGTCCAACTTTTTTCCCCTTCATAATAAATGGCGCTTATCACCGTCTCTGATGAAAATTTGCCGATTTCCATGATGTTGTTGACGTCAAACTTTTTAGTCAAGTCGAGTTCGTTGACCTCATAATGTCCATCCTTGTACAAGACCACAATTTTACATCCCGTATCAAAGGCGCCCAGGTATTTGCCCCGTTCGTCCTGATTCAATCTTCCGGACACTTCGTCCAGCCAAATTTTCATGGCACCTAGGGAGGATTTCCCAACAGAAATCTGAACAACTTTTTTCACCGGATATTTGGTCACTACATTTCCTTGCGATCCCCTACCCTTGATAGCCAGGTCGGCAAAATCAAATTCAAAAAGTTTTTTCTTGGCCGTAGAACCCGGCGACAATTGTATATTTACCACTTCGGACTCTCCGTTGGGGTTGGCCGTAAAATACAATAATTTACTTCCTTTTGTACCCATGGTCAGGTCGTACTCCTTGTCGCGCGTGATAGCATTGACATTAAACCGTTTTGCCATGGCTTTTCCACTCGCCCCATCGACATAAATCATATTGTAGGTCGTTCGTTCATCGGACTTCAACCAAACATCGACATGTATGATGTCTTTGCCAATAAATACCTTGTCGGCGATTCGCACTACTTTAAATTTACCATCTTTTGTAAATGCGATGATGTCAGCTATATCGGAGCAGTCACATACAAACTCGTCCTTTTTCATACCCATGCCGATAAATCCCTCTTGACGATCAACGTACAATTTGGCATTGTTGGCTACTACTTCTTTTATTTCGATGGTTTCGAAATTGGTAATAATGGTTTTTCGCTCTTTACCTTTTCCGTATTTAGTCAAAAGGTTCTCAAAATACGAAATGGCATATTCCGTAAGGTGTGCCAGATGATGTTTTACTTCTTCTAGTTCGGCTAAAAGGTTTGTCATCACTTCATCCGCCTTAAAAGAATTGTACTTTGAAATTCGTTTTATTTTAATTTCTGTCAGCCGAATGATGTCTTCTTCCGTGACATCCCGCATGAGTAGAATTCTGCTGTCCCCTTTAGATAGCGGATCAGAAGGCGTTGCTACATATTTTTTTAAACCAATATCTATTGAAGACAAAACCTCTCCCCAAGTTTCACATTCTTCAATATCTCGGTATATTCTATGCTCAATAAATATTTTTTCCAAGGAAGCCATGTGCCACTTCTCTTCCAATTCGGATTTTCTAATCTCCAATTCTTGTCTTAATAAATCCTTGGTCTGTCGGGTAGAAATCTCTAAAATCTCTATCACATCTAAAAACAATGGTTTATGGTCTACAATAACACATGCATTAGGCGAATACGAAACTTCACAATCGGTAAAGGCGTACAAAGCGTCCATAGTGACATCAGGAGATACACCGGGCATTAATTCAAGTAAAATCTCTACATCTTTTGCTGTATTATCAATGACTTTTTTTATTTTAATTTGTCCCTTATCGGTGGCTTTGAGAATCGATTCAATCATCGTATTGGTTGTCACACCAAAAGGAAGATCCACAATGGATATATTGGATTTGTCAATGATTTTTATTTTAGCCCTCACCTTGACCCTACCCCCTCGTTTTCCATCTTGGTAATCGCCAACATCTATCATTCCTCCAGTTTGGAAATCGGGATAAATTTTAACTTTTTTACCTTCTAAAATTTTAATGGAAGCTTTGATTAATTCTATAAAATTGTGCGGCAGTATTTTTGTAGACAATCCCACAGCAATGCCTTCTACGCCTTGGGATAAAACTAGGGGAAATTTTACTGGAAGGCAAATAGGTTCCTTTTTTCTACCATCATAAGATAATTGCCAATCAGTAGTTTGTGGGTTAAATAATACTTCTAAGGCAAATTTTGTCAATCTTGCCTCAATATACCTAGGAGCAGCTGCCGAATCACCCGTTCGAACATCTCCCCAGTTTCCTTGACAGTCAATCAATAAATCTTTTTGTCCTAAGTTGACCAAAGCATCGCCAATGGCCGCATCGCCATGAGGATGAAATTGCATTGTTTGACCTATAATGTTAGCCACTTTGTGGAATCTGCCATCATCCATTTCTTTCATGGCGTGTAGAATCCTTCGTTGAACAGGCTTCAGTCCATCGTCTATATCAGGTACGGCTCTTTCAAGGATTACATATGATGCATAATCCAGGAAATATTCTTTATACATGTGGTTTAAGGTTACCAAATCACCACCATTATTTACTTCAACTGGCGGCCCACCTTTTACGCTATCACTCATTTAGTCTTGTTTTTACCTGACATGGCAAAGTTAACAAATATAATCAAAATGTAATATGTTTATTGAATACCTGTTCGGGCAAATAGATTTTTTTTCACTCAACCATTAATTGAATTGTTGTATTAATCAAAATCAACCTCAAACAGGTTTTTTCTAAACGATGCCAATGGATAATTTTACAAAATATCAGATCACATTTATAGGGAATTATTTGATGTCCAAGCTTATGTTTTATGAAAAATTGATCAATAT
>JBATMZ010000219.1:0-9693 GCA_049290115.1 Saprospiraceae bacterium
GTATTTACTATCACTAGACCAAGATGCTTTGAATCCGCGCAATCCTCCTTCAAAAAGGGCTATGTCGTGATCAATTACTTCGGTTTTTCCAGTCGCAATTTCGGTAAGATTGATATTCATGGTTTGGTCCACAAAAACTACTTTTGTATTATCTGGAGACCAATAAATATTGTACCTAAAGCCTGGCCCCAATTTTGTCACAGTCTTGACGGTATGGGTTTTTAGATCTTTAAGGGTCAATTCATATTCTCCAGAACGATCACTAAAATAGGCAATATACCTGCCATCGGGTGACCAAGCTGGATATCTTTCAAATTCGCCTGAAGTGTGGGTTAAGTTTTGTGTGATTCCATTTTCTTTTGGTAGTGAAAAAACATCTCCTCTACTTTCCACTACTGCTCTGTTTCCATCTGGAGAAATATTAAAGTAAGCGATATTTCCACCTACCGACTTAGTCATGGGTTTTATTGCATTAAAATCACCCACTGCATTTACAATAACTTCCTTGGTTGTTTTTTTGGCTAAATCTAATATGTATAACTTTCCTCCTGCTTCAAAGACCATATCATTGGGCCCTATAGATGGGTAATGAATATCGTATTCCGTAAATTTGGTAATTTGTTCGTGTTGTTTGGTAAGGGTATTATACTTCCAGATGTTGAATTTTTTTAAAGTATCTCTATCAGAAAGGTAGTAAATATCTGTTCCATGATACATTGGCATTTCGTCATTTGCATCGCTATTCGTGATATTTTCAGAATCCAATGTCTTAAGATCCATAATGTAAATATCCGCTGCGGTACCGCCTCTATATCTTTTCCAGGTACGCGATAATCTTGATTTTTCTGTAAATGTTATCATGGATCCATCGGAAGATAGAGAAGCATTTTCGCCCATAGCTAGGGGCAATTTTTCTGGTAAACCACCTGCTGCATTAACTTTATAAAACTGACTAAACCGTTGCTTCCCGCTTTCCATTGAACTTGTAAATAATAAATGTTTGCCGTCGGCATACCAGTCTTTGATATTTTCATTCATACCATGACTAGTCACTCTTTGTGGAACTCCGCCCATGACTGGCATTGTATATAGATCATTATTACCATCGTAATTGGCTTCAAATGCAATGGTTTTTCCATCAGGAGAAAATTTAGCATTTGTTTCTCTACCAATTGGCGAACTAAGTCTCGAAGCTTGTCCTCCAGATTTGTTTACCAGCCAAAGATCATTTCCATATGTAAATACGATTTGATCATGAGACACATCGGGAAACTGGATTAATTTGGCGCTCATTTGAGCATCAAGTGTAGAATAAAATACTATAGAAAATACTAAGAGAAGAAATGTGGACTTCATTATAAATGTTATAAAGGTTAGTTAAAAACTGGCTTAAAATTAAGTAAAAAAAAATTAAAATAATTTTAAGTCTAATCTGAGGGATATTTTAGTTGAAAAATATGATGGTCTACGAGGTATTCATATCTTATTTGAAGGTAGAAAAATGAAAAAATATTAGATCAAATAAAACCTAATTTATTTTCTTAATGATGTTGTTTTCCATATTTTTTCAAGGCAGTCTGAACATCCAAAATGGGCGCTTTTAACATCCCGTTTTTCAAATCTTCTGCATTGTACATGTCCAGGTTATGAATATCATAACTTTTTTGATGTAAGTCTAACATAATAACATCAAATGTAAAGGAGGTAGGTGTATTGGCAATAAACCAATGTACATTATCTTTTTCATCAGAAATGGAAGAATAGTCTCCACTTTTTGCTAATCTATCTATCGTAGGTTTTATGATTAAGTTTTGGCCATCCTGTTGAATTTTTTCATAATGTCGAAGGTGTACTTCACCGCTGAGAATTAAATGAGCAGATGCCATGTTGCTGTGTCCATGCGGAATAATGGCCCTATCTTTCTTCATGCCAAATATTTTTTTAACAAACGTCGTTTTTTCTGGAAGGCCTACAAGTTTAGGAAATTTAATCGGTTTAGTTGTAACCCCTAAGTCTGGAAATTCAAAACCTTTTATGAGTCTATCAAAATCTATGAACTGTAGGATTTCCTTTAATTCGACTTTAGTATATAATTCTTCAATTTTTTGCTGCCATTGTATAGGGGTAATGGATTCCGATTTTAAATCGGAGCAAAATTCTTGTAAACTTAATGCCCAATGATCTGCAATAGGTTTAATTTTTTTATCAAAAGCATTCAAAGAGAATAAAGCATCCATCAAAGCAAAGCTTGTAATGGTACCTAACATTTTTTTGGTAAATTCTCTTCTTTCCAAAGTGCTACCGTTTGGTTAAAAATTCATATTCGTTTAATTTATGTCAAATTTATGAAATTTTTTACCGTTAAACCTATAAACCCCGCCATTGTGAGTCCCTAACCAAAGAACACCGGTATTGTCTTCGTAAATTGAAATGAGTAAAACGTCGTCTTCCCCTTTTTTAACTGGAAAATTTTGAAGAGATACCCCATCGTAAAACCAAACGCCTCCACCATATGTAGTCATCCATAAATTTCCATCGACATCTACAAGTCCAGAATTGAAGTAAGCTAATCTGCCATTAAATATTTGGTTTGAAGGGTCAAAACGCTGAAATTTTTCATAAGTGACTATAGAATCATTGTCAATTATTTTATATTTACTTATAAAATTGCTCAACCAAAAATGACCTGTTTTGTCTTCTAGAATAGAACGAACGCCAGGTACTCGCCCATCTGGAAGTGTCGAAAGTTCTTGTTCGGCAATCCACAAAAACGATTTTCCATCGTAACGAAAAACCCCAGCCGTAACTGTTCCAAACCAAAGATTGCCTGCTTTGTCTTTGTCAATACCATAAACCGCATAAGGGCTGTTATTCATGTTCTGAAATGGAACGCCGGTAACCTCATAGCCAAATGCTTTTTTTAAATCTTGTTCAGGAAGTCTCAATTCAAATAAATTTTCACCATCATATCTATATAAATTATTTCCGATACAGTTAAACCATAAGTCATTTGATTCAGACTTCCATTGGTTATTCGGTGAGAATATTGGCGTTAATGATTGAATTGTTTTACCATCGTATTTATAAATGTCTGACGGCGTTTCGAAAAATAGATTTCCAGCCGTATCTTCTTTTATACCCCGAATGGAGTTATCTATAAGTCCATCTGGTGTGGAGAATAATACCAACGTTTTTCCATCATAACGATAAACTCCGTTGGTATTGCTACCAAACCAATAATGGTCTTTTTTATCTTGGTAAATAGTCCAAATATCATCATCTAATTTTTCAACAACTTGGCCAAGCGGCTCTTTCGATGGATCTTTTTTATTGGATTGGCCATTACAAGAAGTAAAAGCTAACAAAGAAATAAGTATAAGAAGGTACATTTCTGATTTTAAAACCATGTTTTCCATTTTTAGATAAGGGTAAAAGTATATATTCGAAATTTAAAAAACAGGAATAACAATTTGGTTTTACATTAATTTACAAATAAGAGATTGAGTTAATCATCGATTTCTTTTTCAAACATTTCTATTTCCTGATAAAATTCGAGGGCATTCTTTACCGACTTTCCTCCTGATCCAGCTATTAAATTTCTGAACCATTTTTTATGTAAGTTTTCGGGTTTGTGATTTTTATACAACCAAAATGATAAGTAAATAAAACTACCAGTTAAGATTATTTGGAAGATCAAATAAGGCCATCCCATTTCTTGAGGAAACCATCGGTCACTTAAATAAAAAGTGGTAAAAAAGGGGAACTGCAAACACATAAATTTTGAGTGGTCAATAATGGAAAGTTGCAACTTTGATAATTGTTTTTGAATGTCTATGACGCTGCCATTGTAGTTGATGTTTTTTGTCCAAACTACATGTTTAATATAGTCAGCAAACCCTTTTAAGTTGATCAAAGCGATGGATAAAACAGAAACAATAAAATAATTATTTGCAGAAGAATAATTTGAAATTGCATAAAATAAGGCGTACCCCAACAATAAAAGATACACAATAAAGGCCATTATTCCCATTGTTTTTAGTTTTATCAAACGGGATAATGAGGATTCTGCTTTACGATTTATGGTCTCTTTTAGAAGCAATTTATTAATAGCCAATGTTTTTTCTATTTTGGCATTTTGTTCTTTCCAAATATTGATAAATTCTACATTTTCCATATTATTGATGTTTAGATTTATTGAATTCTTTTTGTAACTTGATTTTAATTCTACTAATTTTTGTGGCGACATTGGTTTCTGTAATACCAATGATTTCGGATATTTCTTTATAGTTCCTTTCTTCGAGATAAAGCAGTATCAAAGCTTTGTCTAAATCATTTAATTGTGAAATTAATTGGTTAAGTAATCCCAAGTTACTTTCTTTTTTTTGTGGCAATTCATCATCAGGAAAATCTAAAATATCTGTGGAGAGTGCATTTGAAATTTGACTCCTTCTAACCTCTTTTCTGTAAAAAGAAATGGCTACATTCAAAGCAATTCGATATATCCAAGTGGAATATTTAAACTGATCATTATAGTTATCAAATGATTTCCATAATTGTAAAATAATTTCCTGAATTAGGTCTTTTCTATCTTCAAAACTCCGACAATAAATATTGGATACTTTATACAAAATGCCTTTGTTTTTCCCAATAATATCTAGAAAATAGATAGCTTTATCTTTGATGGCCATGTGTTTTGGGTGATTGGTAATCTGAATTAATTACATTTGGTGTTTTATCTTTTTGGACGGTATATTTTAGCTTTCTTTGACCATAATTTTTTATTATAGTAAAACTAATTCCCGATAAAAGTACGCTTACTGTCCTAAAGGTGATTATGAAAAATCTTGTTTTATTATACTCCATTTTTGTAAAAATTAATAATGAAATATCGGTCTTTTCTTTATTATTCGCAGCGGAGTGCTAAAAATCACACAGGTACACTTTTTTTTTAAAAATAATCTATGAAGAGCCGATGGTAGAAAAGGCTCAAAAAGTTTGAAGATAATCCATTTTCATTGAATCTTACTAAGCGGGTGACAGAAATTACTTTATATACTATGGAGATTTATATCATTAAGTTTCCTTCAAAAATAATTTGGGCAGTGCTTTTAATCGTCATTGTATTTTCGTCGATTAATTCAACTTCCATAAACCCACTTCTTTCCGAACATTGAAAGGAATTCATCTTTTTTTTGCCTGTTCTTTTTTGCCAATATTTAGCTAAAAAAGTATGGGTGCCTCCAGTCACTGGATCTTCATTGGTCCCACTCCAAGGCCAAAAATAGCGAGACTCAAAATCAAAATTTTCTTTTTGGGAAGGGGCTGTAACCAACACTCCATTTATCGATTGGTGTGCATGATAGAGTTTCTCAAAATTTGGCGTTAAATCACGTAAAACCTGACTGTCTGCGATTTCCAAAAGTAGAATATTCATTTCTTTATTGTAGGCACAGTTTAAGATACTTTTTAATCCAAGGGCTTTGATTAGCGCCATAGGACAGTCTGATGATTCTGTTTCGTATACCGGAAATTTCATCATAATTTCATCTTCTGACCTAGTGCAAATGAGGGTCAAATCCTGCATATTTCTAAAGCGAATTTCTATCAAATTTGGATCGTTTGAAAACAACACTTCTGAAGAGGCCAAAGTCGCATGACCGCACAAAGGAATTTCCATTTTGGGTGAAAAATATCTTATAGAATAATTAGGTTGATCGTCTAATTTACGCACAAATGCCGTTTCTGACAACCCTAATTCTTTAGCTATTAGCAACATCATCGAGTCGTCCAATACATTTTCTAGTAAACAAACTCCTGCTGGATTTCCTTTAAATGGTTGGTCGGTGAATGTATCAACAAGGTAAGTTTTTATAAACATGATCATTTATTTTAAAAGGGTCATTTTCTTCCAGGTTGAAAGTTTGAAACATTTCCTTTTAGCTGCCACTCCTTGTTGATTTTTTCGTACAGTTCTATCCAAGAACTCACAAATTCGAGTGGACCTGTTGGTCTTCCATTTTCATCCAATCGTATCCCTTTTGCATAAACTTTAGCTATAACCCAACCAAGTTTTCCATCTTCAGAAATTTTGACTATTGGCCGCACAAGATCGTCATAGGAAGTATAGTCGCGAGATACCATCATTTTATCCATCATTTCATCAGATTGATTGCCCGTCAAATGATAAATCTCACCATCACTTACCATAAACATAGAATCACTTTGCAGGTTTTTTATTTCGTTTGTTTGCCCAAATAAATGACCATCCATGATTATTCTATGTTTACGAATTAATTTTTGTTCCTCAGTCAATAATGAATCTGGGGCTTTATAATTATTTACGAAACCCTCATTCAATATTATATCCAAAAACTTGTATAAAAATTTTCTGTCCCCATCATCAATCCATACGATAAAAGGTAATTCTATTCCGGATACGGAACGCCAATCATCAAATGTGAAGACTATATTTTTTTCTTTCAATTGTATTATTTCAAAACCCAAAGGATGGCCACTTTCCTCATAGTAAAATCTATAATTGGAATCTTCGTTGTTGCACGATAAAGCGTAACAAGGTTTTCCATCAAATTCTGCTATTTGTACAGAATCAAGCGTCAAATGAATTCGGTCAAAAAATAAAATTTGTGCATGAAATTGGTGGCCTAAAATAATATTTTCAACAAAGCTTTGAGCCTCAGCTTCCTTCAAACCATCAAAACTCCAGAGGTATTTGCCTTCGATACCTTGCGTAATGTTTCGATCTTTATATAATCGCTGGAAAATGGCCCTTTGTTTATCGTGATATAATGTATTTGTTTTGTAGGATAGTCCATCTGAAACGGTCACTTCTGCATGTGTACTTATCGTGTGAATTTTTTCAATATTATTTTTAGAATCAATTTTGTTCAACCAAGGAAGTTGGGTTGATTGAGTAAATGTTTTACTTGGAAGTACAAAGCCAGCAAAAACAAGGAATGGCCAAAACCAAAATGGGTCATGGTGATACCGAAATCGATAGGGAAAAATTTGCCTTATGGACATATCCATTGCTTTCATTTTAAATTTTATCTAGGATGTGTTTCGTCAAATCACCTTCTACGTCTCCTGTATTTACCGTAGTTGCGGGTTCAAAAAGCATTATAGAGACTTCTTTTTCGGCTACTGGTCGATGCTCAACACCTCTTGGAACAATCAAAAATTCGTTTTCATTGACAACGATGGTCTTGTTGCGATATTCCATTTTAAAACTGCCTTTGATTACGTAAAAAAGTTCGTCTTCATGGTCGTGTTTGTGCCATATAAATTCTCCTTTTAATTTGACAAGTTTTACGTGTTGACCATTTAATTCTCCTACAATTTTTGGACTCCAAAAGTCTGAAAACAAAGCAAGTTTTTCGAAGATATTTACTTTATTCATAAAGGGTACACTTTTTTATTCTGGCAATAAAACCATATTTTACCATCGCATAGACAAAAATAATAAAATCTGGATGGTGACCATAACTTTGACGTTTTTCATGAAATAAAACCACAAAATTCTATTCTAATATTGAGTTAAGAAGCTTTCCGACCGATAAGTCATTTTTGATGAATCTTAATAAATCCCTTTCGTAATTGGACACCATTTTTTAGAGTAATTATCCTTTGATATAAATAACATTGTTTGATGTGCTGCTAATTATACGCTTAACATTGTTTGAGGTATTCCTTTGGCCGAAATGAAGTCAATAAGTCTTGCACAAGCTCTGAACAACATATACTGGTATCCATTGTTCGACCTTTTTTTCGTTCCCAAGATAAGACAACTTCCTAAAAAACTGCTTACCCTTGTGGCCTGTTTAAAACTTGTTTTTAAATATCCATTTGTTTCAATGAGTTTTTCAAATTCAGTCCTTAAATTCAATTTTTTTTTCACTACATCATTTCGGACAACGAGATTTACGTTATAAAGATTGAGTTGAAGGGGAACCATATAAAAACCACCAGGCATTAAATTTTTTCTAAAAGTAATTGACGGTAATTTGATTTAACTTCCAAATCCTGGTAGTATGTCCGAATTCATACGGTATTATGGATGTTTTTTTCCTCTGATCGTTTATGAATTGAGGAGGGATTAAAATTTAAAACTGACGCAACTAAAACTAATTTTGTTCGAAAGGAAGTGTGTTCCTTCGTTAATATATCGACGTAGTCTTTTGTTATATCAATTGAGGAATTCAAACAATCTGTAATCAGCGCAATTAATGGGTTTTCACATTTTTTTTAAAAAGGTAGTAATCAAATACTAATCTTTGGGTAGAATAACAAAAAGATGTGGTAACCTCAGTTTTTGCAACCAAAAACACCCTATTAAACTTGCGGATCCTCTGCCTTGAACAATGGGGTTATAATCAAATTCTTTAAACATGATTTGGATGCGGGCTATTTAAAAAAAAAGCTATTTTATGGTTGTTAAGTCGTATTTGATGGTTATACCTATGATTTTTCTTGGAATTGAAACAAAACCATGTCATCATTTATTTCACCCCTAGCATGTTGGTTCTCAAATTTCAATTTTATAAGCAAACTAATCGAAGGTTTATTGTCTTTATGTGTAAAAGCATTTATGGTTGTAAGTCCAAGGGGATGAAGGGCATATTCCATTATTTTTTTGGTTGCTTCGTTCATGATTCCCTTGCCTTGAAATTCGGGTAAAAGCTCGTAACCTATTTCGCCTTTTTTTAGTTCTTCTGAAATGTCGAACAAACAAATCGTACCTATAAGTTTTTCGTGTTCTTTCAAAGAAATAGCCCAATACAATGTACCATTGTTTTTTATTTTGTCGATAAACTTTGATGCATCATCTAAGGATTTACACGGAGGTCTGTCTAGATATTTATTTATTACTGGGTCTGACCGAAGGAGAAATATTTCTTGGACATCCGTATCTAATAATTGTCGAAGAATTAATCTTTCTGTAGTTAATTCTGGAATAGAGGTTTTGTTTTTATTTTCCATTCGATTTTTTTTGTAGTACTCCCCATTGTTTGAACCAAAAGGGATACAGGATTTCCAACTCAAATTTTATCTACTTTAGTTTTAGGCTTCAAATTAATATTTGCACCAAAAACAATATTGATTTGTGAGAAAAAGAAGCTATGGTTTGCTTTATCTGTTTTCGAATTGGTTGTTCGCACATCCGTAAGATTTATAAAGCCACCTTTTATTTCGGATTGTACAAAAAAGTGATGTAAAAAAGTCAGGTTTACGCCTAGGATTCCGCTTATGCCATAGCCAGATAGGTGAAATTCGTCGTATCGTACATTTTCCAATAAAGTGGTGTTGGTCCGTGGCAATAATAAACCTGCACCAAATCCTTCTTTCAAACTGATTTCTATTTTGCCGATATCCATCAGTTTATTGAAGTGTCTTAACTCGATATTTATATAATTCAGCCCATCTGTATGTTCAAATTTTAAAAAATCTTCAACCAATAATAGTTCGTTTTTTTCGTAGTCTCCGTCATAGATGGATTCAGGTTTATGGATGTAGCCTGAAATTTCGGTGACTTGATTTTGTCTTACAACATACTTCATGTGGTCGATACCAAAAGAAATATCCCAATGCTCTTTTAAGTAATATCCCAATCTGAAATTGTATTGAGGGATGGTAAATTTACTCGGGTTGAAATAAGTATTTAATGAAAAGGGTGAT
>JBATMZ010000220.1:0-8487 GCA_049290115.1 Saprospiraceae bacterium
AATAAATGGACCAGGCCAATTGATAATTGGAGTACTATTCACAATGAAATTTTAATTATATTTGACAATTATTTAAATGAAGTCTGATTCTTTTTTCTCTCGTTTACACAAAATATTTTACAGTCTCTTTTATGGTAAATAAGTACATTATCATATTTTATTGATACTTTTGACTAATCAATAAACATGTACTCAAACTGACATTTTTAGGCCTACATATCGGTACAATATTCATCATTGCTTTCGTCATCTACTTGGGCATAAGTATTGCTGTTTATTTTATCCAAGACTATATTCTATTCAGACCGGAAAAATTGCCTGGCGGATTCGAATTTAACTACAAAGACTTAAACTTTCAAGAATATTTAATAGAACTTAAACCAGGTGTCACCATCTCTGGAATTCGTTTTAAATGTGCCAATCCCAAAGGAGTTGTATTTTACCTTAAAGGCAATAGCCGAAGTATCAAAGGTTGGGGAAAATTTGCCATTGACTTTATTCGTTATAGTTATGATGTGATTATGATCGATTACAGAGGATTTGGAAAGAGTACAGGCATGAGGACCCAAGAAGAAATAAAAGACGATCTTCAACTCATTTATAATAAAATTAAAGATAAAATAGAAGAAAAATACATCATCTTATATGGAAGGTCAATGGGTTCTGGATTTGCCACGAAACTGGCGTCCATGAATAATCCAAGAATGCTTATCTTAGATGCACCTTACTACAGCATGAGTAAAACAACGAGTCGATATTTACCGTTTTTGCCCATTTCCTGGTTGCTAAAATATCCTATTCCTACCTACAAATGGATTAAATATGTTACGTGTCCTATTCATATCATGCACGGTACAAAAGACACCCTTATCCCTTTTTCGTCCAGTATAAAATTAGCCTCGATAAAACCTGAAAATACATCGCTCCATCCTATCTTAGGAGGTGGGCACAATAATCTTCATAATTTTGAATCCTATCATAAAACATTGAGTGAAATTTTTACCATGGACGAAATCGTATTTAATAGGGAAATGTCGAGTATTAATTTCACGAAAAAGGAAAGATGAAGCTCAAAAGATTTTTCTTATATACTGCCCTAGTTTTGGTAGGACTGACCACTTTCGTATTCTTAAATCGAGAAATATTAGCTCGACGTATTATTTTTCAAACTTCCTATAAATATATAAAAACAGATACTTTTTCAAAATATGTTGTCCATAAAAAAGAGTATTTTGTGCCTTGCGAATACGATAGTGTTCATGTTTTGAAATTAATGGTGGACTCTAGCAAAGGGACTATTTTGTATAACCATGGAAATAGAGGGAGTATTCAAAAATGGGGACCTGTAGCGTCACAATTTACAAAATATGGGTACAATGTAGTGGTTTGGGATTACAGAGGGTATGGTAGAAGTTCGGGGAAACCAACTGAAAAAAACATATTGTCTGATGGAAAAATAATCCTCCATCATCTTATTAAGGAAGATAGTCTGCAGAATATCATCGTTATGGGACGGTCATTAGGTTCAGGTGTTGCCACCTACCTTTCCAATGAAAAAAATGTCACAAAAATCATCCTTGAATCACCCTACTTCGATTTAAGTGATGTCATAAAATATCAAGTTCCCTTCATGGGAAAATTTATTGAATTAAATATACTTTCCTATGAATTTATAGGTAATTTTAAAAAACCAGTGATCATTCTTCACGGCAAAATGGATAAAGTAATCCCATTTTCTTCAGGAAAAAAACTATTTTTACATATCAAAAACAAGGATAAAAAAATGATAGAATTTGATCAAGGAAACCATAATAATCTTAGTGAGTACAAAATCTATTGGGATTCGATTGAATCTCTATTAAACGCATAAGTATTGTTTCTCCTGAAAAACACCTTAAATTTTTCAACATTTATTGTATATATTTCTATTAAAAGGTGAGGAAAATTGTGTAATAAATAACCATTCATAGAGCCTTAATTGATATAAAAAACTGAATCCATCAATTTCATTTAAAAAATAAAACCATGATTCAAAAAAGCATTTTTCAATTTTTAGGAGAACTAAAAGAAAACAACAATAAGCCTTGGTTTGACGCTAATAAAGCAAGTTATGAAGTGATGAAAAAGAATTACAACCTTCTTGCTTCGCAAATTTTGGAAAAAATGAAAGAACACGACAAGACATTGAATGGTTTGGAGGCAAAACATTGTGTTTTTAGAATATTCAAAGATGTAAGATTTTCAAAAGATAAAACGCCTTACAAAACAGGTCTTGGAATTATTTTAACACCTTATGGTAAAAAAATGAATTTAGCGGGTTACTACGTTCACTTGGAAGATGGTCAAAGTTTTGTGGGCGGTGGTCTTTATATGCCTCCAAATGATTTAGTTAAAAAAGTCCGAAGTGAAATCCAACATTTTCCTGAAGATTTGGAAAAAATATTAAAAGATAAAAATTTTATTAAAACTTATAATGATATTGAAAAAAACCCAAATATAATGCTTGCAAAAGTTCCCAAGGAACTTTCTCCCGACCACCCTCTTGCTGACTATGTAAGGTTAAAAAGTTTTACAACAGGAACAGCTTATACCAATGAAATGGTTTTTACTAGCCATTTTGTCGATAATGTTATCCGTGATTTTGTGACGCTAAAACCTCTCATCCACTATATCAACAGAGGATTAATGAGCGATGAACAAGGGGCGTTATGATGTGTTTTAATACTAAAACGAGGTTTAACTTACTCAACAAGTTTTACTCAACTAGTTCTACCTGAAAAACCAAGTAGTCTGTGTCCCCTTGCCATGGAAAAGCATTCTCTTTTTCTTTGTAATGCAGTTTTACATTTTGTCCTTCAAACTCTTGAAGTTCTTGATAAACTTCTTTATTTTCGACCGAAAATTCCCACACACTTTCTTTGCTCATAATGGGTGTATTTCCTAACTGTAGTTGTCCTTCGTATGTTTTAAATATTTTACCTTTTTTGGAAATTTTGTATAAAACTCCTGTCCTAGTACCTTCACTGACGGTCCAGTTTCTGTAAAAATAATAAATCGTCGAACTTAATATACCTGCAAATATCAGTAATACCAACGTTTTTTTTAATGTACTTTTAATTCTGGTTCCCAAAGAATCTAATTCGAAGGCCATATATATTATTTTTTCTCTACAAAGATACAAACAAATATGATATGAAAGAATGATTTGATTCACTATTTAAACACAGTAACATCACCTTCATATGTGATAATATTTCCATTGCTCAACGCCAACTTGATTAAAACTATGTAGACACCTGACTCAACAAATTCGCCATTAAAACTACCATCCCAACCATAAGTTAAATTACCACTCGGAAAACCATATTTAGCAAAAACTGGGTTGGCCCATTTGTCAAATATTTCTAAAGAAATAATCTCACGTATACCTCTAATTTGAGGAATGTAAAAAAAACGATTTTCTTCCTTCTCTGCATGAATATAAATTGCGTTAGGAATACCCGAAAATATTTCATCTCGTACCGTTACAAAAACTTTTTTTTCATATCGACAACGTCCATTAGAAGATTCCAAAATCAGAGTATAAATAGTGGTGGATGCAGGATAAAACACCGACTTATCCTGGCAATCAAGTGTACATATTGTGTCATTTTTTTCTAACCAAATCACATGAAAACCTAAGTTTATTATACTATCTAAATCGATAGTAAACACTACGGAATCACCTAATAGAATTATAGTATCCGTCGGTATCGTCAATAAAATATCCATGCTTTGTTTGATAGTAATCAAGGTATCTACAACACATCCCAAACTATCTTCAATTGATAAATTATAAATCCCTGGTTTGAGCAAATTATATTGGTACGTATCAACATATTCAATACCATTAAACTTGATCCTATAAGGTGAAACTCCTCCTAATGGCTGAATAATTAGACTTCCAAAATTAAATTGTACACAAGGTGGATTGATTATTTGATGACCAATCTCCATAAAATCACTCTCCGTTTCCATCAAAGTATAAGAATTCGAGGATACACAACCGTTTTTGTCATTAAAAACAGAAACACGAAAAATACCCGGATTCATAACATGAATCATTGGCTCGGTGGGGTCGCTTAATATTTGGTTAGTATTGCCCTGCCACATATAGCTATATTGATTAAGTAGCAAAGAATCTGGTATATAAAGTTGTGCCGAACGTTGATTGCAGATTATTTGCCCCTGTTGATCTATAAAAATAAATGGGGTTATTGTATCTGTTGGAACTTCCACCACAATTGTATCCAAACATTTATTTTCATCTTTGATAATCAATTGGTATTGGCCTGCTTCACTAACAATGATACTACTGGAAATACTGATATTTCCACTTGGAGCCAACCATGTATATTCAGCCATAGAATGTGGCGAAAAGGCGCTTAAGACAACTTCTCTCTTTCGACAAGTTATGGTATCCGTTGTGTATGAAAAACCTACTGGCAAAGTAACATGAATAGCTTCGAATGATTTACTTGCTCTACACCCATTTCGTCCAGTTACGATGACGGAATATTGACCAATTTTATTTGTTGTAGGACTCTGTTCATTACTAAAAAAATTTCCGTTATACGTCCAATTATATTGTTCAATCACATCTTGCGATTCGAGGTTTAAAATAATAAAGCTCGTATCGCAAGGAATTAGGAAACTATCTTTAATACTAAACTCCGGAACAGCATAATCTCCATTAACCGTAATTTTCACAGAATCTTGACAGCCATTTACATTCGTGACAAGGACAGTATAATCTCCAGCTAAAGTCACCAAAACGGATGATAAAACAGATGTAAATTGATCTGGCCCAGACCAACTATACAGCAATCCAACATCTGTAGTATTTACGCCAATTACACCTTTACCTTTTTTACAAGACAAACTATCGCTAAATACCGTGAATTGTGGTTTAATATAATTTTCAATGATGTTAACAAATGTATCTTTGACACATCCATTTGCCCCAAACAGCTTTATACCATAATTTCCGGGAACCGATGTATTCATTTTGTTTTTATTAATAGTCTCACCGCTTGGCAAAATAAATAGAATACTATCAAGGTTACTTGGCGTTGTGATTGAAATATCAACTTCTTTTACTATGCAAGTTAATTGACCAATATTGATGTTTTGGATGATGGGTGGCATAGTATCCACTAATATTTCAATTGAATCTCTTTGATTACAATTTTCACTACTTAACACTTCGAAATAATATTTTCCTGCTTTAGCAGTCGCAAACATAGTGGTTCCTTGTGTAATGATTTCTGGATTATTCGTTGACCATTGTATATCAAAATAATGATTTCCTTTTATGACGGACAAAGTCGATATTGGGCTCTTACAAGTGATTTTTGTTGCGGAAGCTACATATTCTGCAAAAACCTTGTTTTCAACCACTTGCACAGTCGTTTCATTAAAGCATCCATTAAGAGGATTGGTTGCTCTAACCGAATAAAAACCACCTAAAGACACTATAAAAGGATTATTAACACTATTTGTCCATTTGATGGTAGCGCCTTGGGTATTTGAAATAGCTTCCAAAGCTGTGTTTAATCGATTGCAATCAATCGTATCAAAAGGCAATACCATTACATCTGGCTTAACGGTATCAATTTCAACTGTAAAAAGTAGGGTATCCATACATGCATTAGGTGAAGAGCCGTATAGAATATATTCTCCTGGTGTGTTGATTAATAACGTCGAACCAGTTCCTATATTCACCATGTCTTTGAATACTGTATAGGTTGTTCCCTGAATATCACTTTGAAAATGAACTTTAGACTGCTGGTTTTCACAGGTAATATCATTGTCCTTGATAATTGAAATAATTGGATGCCTGTCATTTATAACGATTTCAAATGAATCTGTAACCATACATCCATTTTTACTGGTAGCTGAAACATAATAAGTGCCAATAGAATGAACATAAAATTCAAAATCATCCTTTAAAAATATAGAAGGACCGACTACTTCTAGTCCCAATGAATCAATATTAGGAATGATTTGAACTAAAACTGAATCTGTTAAACAACTAAAGTAACCATATAAAATATCTAGTTGAGGATATTCTCTAATGTCTACTATGTCAAATGCCTGATACTCCTTGCACTCGGGATTGGTTTCATCGGTAATCGTGACTTTGTAAGTGCCTTGTAAATTGACATATGGCTGCGGATCAATACTAGTTGAGGCATCTGGAAATTCCCATAAAAAGGAATAACCCATAAACTTATCTGGTACTATTTGTATCGTGTCAAACACACAGGAAATTTCGTCGTAAGAAAATACTATATTGGGTAAAGAGCCAGAAGCATGGACTTCAATCTTTTTTTCAGCACTACAACTGTCTTCATCAATGACGACAAGTGTATAAATACCCGCAACAAAAACCACCAAACTATCTTGCCTTCCCACTATATTCCCACTAGGTCCGAACCAAAAATATTCTGATATTAATTTATCACTTTCTAAGCGTACAATAATAGAATCATGGACACAATCTAATGTATCAGCATAAACAGTAATCAGGGCTTTTGAAGTGTCGATTTGAATGGTAAAAAATACCTCAGCCATACATTCTTCAATGGTCGTCACTAGCAATGAATAAAGACCAGGTGTAGTAATGCTAACTGTTGAGTCAGTTAACGAAAGTCCTGGACCTGTCCACAGCCATTTTCGAATCAGGATGTCAGAATGTATTATAGGAACAACAGAATCGCGATTACAGGTTAAATCATTAGCATCTATTGTTACTACAGGAAATTTTCGAACATCAGAAATTTGCACGGAATCTAAAATAAAACAACCTGTTTCAATATCAGTGATTAAAACCTGTTTTATACCCTCATAAGTTACCAAAGGATTTTGACTATTTTCATAACCCATTTCAACGCCAGTCCAGGAATAAAGATAGTTTTTTTGTACTGAATGTTGAATTTGCAAAAAAACCGAATCACTTGTACAAGTTATGGTATCTGCGATCAACTTTAAAGAATCGACTTGATTGATTTGATGTATAAAAATGGATGTAGAAGCAATACAACCGTCTGTGTTTGTAATTTCTAAAAAATATTCCCCAAAATTAAACACTTTGATATCATTTCCTAACTGGATAAATCCTGCTGATGAACTCCACAAAACACTTTGTATTTCTTGGTTAGATACGGCCAACAATAATATAGTATCGTTCGAACAAGTTAGTGTGTCATCACCAACAATTTGAACTTGGGGATATTCATCATTCAAATATAACTCGACGCTAGTAGTGTCAACACATATCCCATCAGAAACGACCATAAAATACGTTCCTTTATTTTTAGCAAAAATGTGGAAAGAGTCGGCCGTGGTTTCTATAAGACCGTCTGTTGTAAACCAGGTAAAACTAAGATTACGATGTAAGGTATCAACTGCCTCACCTAAAAGACTAATTTTATTCAGTTGACAAGAAAGTGTATCAGCTTCATTTGTAATCGAGGCATTTAGATCAAAAATTCCAATTTGCACGACAACGATGGTATCGCAAAACTGCCCGGGAATTTGTATTGTATAAATACCTTGCTCGTCAAACGATTGATTATAAATAGTAAGCTCATCACCTGCACATAAGGTGGTATCTATCCTAATTGTATCAGTTGTCGGATATATATGGATAGAAATACAATTTTGGCTAACACTGGCGCATAACAACTGATCGATAAAATATTGGTTTAAAGACTCGCTGTCAAAATCCACTGGAAGTGACGGTAACTGACTTTCTTCAATTTTTGCCAATTGTACATTACAAACCGAGTAACTTCCCACTGGAAGGCTTGGGATTACATCTTGTGGTATCAAACTGATCCAAGTAGAATCGCGAAAAATGGCCCACTTGTAAAAGTAATGTACCGTATCTTTAGGAAAGAGAGGAAATATTTCAGCGTAATTTGTCAAGATAATGTCCGACGAATTTTGACATTGAGATACAGTGTCAGCAGAAAGAATACCAGGATCTAATGTACACTCATTGCATTCAATCCCTTCATCATTACAAAAAAACAAGGAAATATTTTGAATCCTTCCAGAGCCAAATTGTGAAACATCTATCACCCTTAATGTCCACGTCCCATTTACTAATCCCGTGTCAAAATCCTCCAAACACCCTAAAAAAGGATGGTATTGACCGATATAGTTTCCAAATAAACCCCAAGATTGAAGGTTGTCCCATACTGGAAAAAAGCCAGCGTCAGGATTCGGACTGTCAGTACAGGGTACGAAGGTTACGTTCCATCTTGTAAAACTAGTATTGCCCGAAACAGAAACACCAGGCCCAATTAACTGCACCACTTGACCTGAGGGCGAAATCAATTCAATAATTATGTCTCCCAAAAATTGATGTCTGAAATCAATATTAACACCACATAATCCTTGACCGTTTTTTCCAAGTGAATCATTAAGTAGGCCATCAAC
>JBATMZ010000221.1:0-3402 GCA_049290115.1 Saprospiraceae bacterium
GCCTAATACAGTACTTAATGGCATAGATGAAGGTATCACTTCCGTAACAGGCAATGTTTTAAGATTGGAAGGCCACGCACAAAATGATTTGGTGTATTCAGAAGCATCACAATCCCTGCTAATCTCTAGGTTTGGGAAATTAAAACCTGCGCTTCTTTTTCAATTTATCATACCATTATTTCTGATATTTTTAGCTTTCAATACATATACAAAAGAACGTGAAAGTGGAAGGATAAAATTACTCCTGTCACAAGGTACAAGTTTACAAAAAATACTCTTAGCCAAAATACTGAGTGTATGGATGATAGGAGTATTGTTATTGCTTTTCGCTATCTTTATTCAAATTATTTTTAATAATCAGGGAATTAATGCAGAAACCTTCCTCCGCTTATTTACCCTATCATTAAGCTATGCATTATATTATTTAATCATCACCACACTGACCGTATTACTTTCAGTGCAATTTTCTTCAAGTTCGGCTTCACTTACTTTTGCAATAGCTGTATGGGTATTATGGACGATATTTCTCCCCAAGATTGCGGGCAATGCCGTAGAGCAATTATCACCCCTACCTACAAGAGTAGAATTTAAGAAGGCGATGGAAACAGACCGTTCCAAAGGGATTGACGGGCACAATCCTTCAGGAGACAGAGAAAAGGAATTAGAAAAGACAACGCTTGCCAAGTACAAAGTAGACAGCTTATCCCAACTTCCGATCAACTTTGATGGATTGGTGATGCAGGCAGATGAAGAATATGGTAATTCCGTTTGGGACAAACATTTTGGTCAGCTTTACGAACAGTTGCTATCCCAAAAAAGAAATTATCAATTAAGCGGTATCATCAATCCCTTTGCTTCCCTTCAAAATCTAAGTATGGGCTCAGCAGGAACGGATATGATACACCATTTAGATTTTTTAAAACAAGCAGAATTGTATAGAAGAGCCTTTATCAAAATACTCAATGATAAACACGCGTACGGAGGCTCAAAAACCGGAGAATGGGAATGGAAGGCTGACAATGATTTTTTTCGGTCCGTAAAAGATTTCGAATATAGCACTACATCTTTTGCTAATTTATGGACGAAGTATCTTATTGATATAGTTGTGTTGGCTTTTTGGGTCATTCTACTCTTTACTCTTATTCTTTATTCATCAAAAAGAGTTTCTTTACTATGAGCTTAATAAACATTTTTCTTTACGAATTTAACCATTTTAGAAAAAGTAAAGCTAAGGTTATTGCCTATTTATTGTTTCTATCCACTTGTGTATATGCTCTGTATAATGGGTTTAGCCTTCAAAACAAACAAAAAACGACAATAGATGGTATTGAACAAAAAATACAGGAGGGTATAACAAAAGTACTTGGCTGGTTTGATGAAGGCAAGACTGGCCCTGAGGATCGTCCTTGGATAGATGTTTCTACTCCGTTTTGGGCATTGTGGCATACACCGACCTATACAATTAAAACACCTTCACCATTGCTTCCATTGGGCATTGGTCAATCAGAACAATATGGATTCTACAAACAAGTATCCAACTGGAGCACAACATATGATAGTGATATGGTCGAAGAACTTGCCAATCCAGAACGACTGATAAATGGAAATATTGATTTCGCTTTTATCATTCTTTTTTTAATGCCATTATTGCTCATCGTATTGACCTATAATATCAATGGATTAGAAAAAGATCAGGGTTTTGATCGATTAATAAGTATTCAAGTTGGAAATATTCAGCATTGGTTATTAGCACGCTCAGGCTTTTATTTTTTGCTAATCCTGGTTACTAATGCCGTTTTAATCTTGTCTATTGGAATACTTAATAATGCATTCGCTGATTTTGGGTCAGAGATGATTTCCTTATTGATTGTTGCCACTTTATATCTTTGTTTTTGGACTATCATATCTTATTTTATCATTCTGAAAAGTAGCGGTATCAGTAGCCAGGCATTTACTATGATAAGTGTATGGTTGTTACTTTGCGTAGTCATCCCGGGAGCGGTACATCAATATGCAAGTATCAGATATCCTGCCAACTTAATGACAGACTTTCTCGATGTAAACAGAAAAGAAGCGTACAGTGTCTTCGAAGTATCTTCAGATACATTAGCTCAAAAGCTAAAGGCAATTTACCCACAACTCGCCAATACAAAAAATGGACAAGATAGCATATCAGATGAGTCTATCGTACAACATACCGTTAGTGCTCTAATCAATGAGATGAATAAATTTGCTGTATATAACATAGAAAGTCTAAATGATGAAAAAAATCAATTAATAGCCGCATCTTATTGGTTTAATCCAGTATCATTTTTTCAAAACAAATGGAACAATATCACCGCAACAGATTATAATGCTTATAAAAAGTATCGAAGTGAAGTGCAGAAAGACATCGATAATAAAATGGAACTGCTCGTGATAGAATGTTGGGATAAGAAAAAAGTAGATAAAATAACCTATCAAACTTATTTAGAAAGATTAAAATGATAGCAATCCCTTTTAACAGTGGAAAAATATATCATAAATGATTGCAAAATCAATCTTATAAAGGAATTTTGTCCAACAGCGCTTGGCATTTTACCAAAACAAACGAAATCCTAAAACGCAAATATTTATTTGGTTTTATGGCAAATCAGATCTTAATAATATTACTCAATGGTTCATGAAAGTATAGATAGAATGTTTCAATCGGAATTAATTTTAGATTTTTTATTAATAATTTTAGGTCAAAAATTGATAAAATTAGTTTGCGAAATATGATAAATAAAAAATGGATAATTTTTGTTTGTTATATTCTTGTATATGGTCAAATATATGCTCAGAAATCTCATGTGATAACTGATTCATTTTTTACCACTTTCGTTAATTTAGAGCTTAAGTATACTACCATATTACCTTCGGATTATTATAAATCAAATAAGCGTTACCCAACAGTATTTCTTTTACACGGTCATACAGGAAACTATACAAGTTGGATTACCTATGCTAAACTTCCTATCGAACTGGCAACTTTATACAATTGCATCATCATTTTACCTGATGCAGGCAACAGTTGGTATGTAAACTGGACTGGACAAACGGATGGTAAACCGCATCAATGGGAAGATATGTTAGTTAAAGACTTAATACATCATGTAGATAAAACATACAGAACCATCACTTCTAAACGGTCAAGGGCTATTGGAGGATTAAGTATGGGCGGTTTTGGTGCTTTGGCAGTTGGTTTAAAAAATCATCATTTGTTTGGCTTTGTATTCAGCAGTGCAGGTGCAATAAACTTTTGTAGAGATATCAAAAGCGAAATGGCAAAAGACACTTTAGATTGGAACAGCCCAGAGTTGTGGAGTGATGATAAAAAAATAGTTGACAGTAAAGGTTTCAGCAATGGAAATGAACGAACAC
>JBATMZ010000222.1:0-1612 GCA_049290115.1 Saprospiraceae bacterium
GTATATACCCTTGGTTACATTTCCGGAAGTTCTGATTTTCAATGTAACCGAATCTGGAATAGAAGAAATTGAGTCTTTATCATTTTCGAAAGAAATTTGTATTGTTCCTGAAAGTGGCAAAGTATCAATTTGTGCCGTGAATGTGATTACTTCTGAAAATGTCCCCTTAATAGTCGGGATCTTAATTGAATACGAAGTACTATCCCCATTATTGATACTTCTCTGTACAGGGTTAACGGTCATTGCAAAATCTGGGTAAAACCCAACATAGCTTCCTAAGTTGTTATTTCTGCCGTCTGCCCATACATTGTAACTGGTATTCCCAATTGCTGAGTTACCGTAGTAATCTCCGATGTATTTTTCTCCGCCAGGAAGTGAAAGCGCCATCGCGTTTGGATCAAATGATACATCAGAAATATTGTCATTTGGCAAAAAACTCAAACCACCGTTTGTGGAAACCGCACCATAAATTCTGGTCAAAATATTCGCAGCAGGGTCAACCCGTGAATCATACCAGGAAACGAATATCTTTCCGGAGTGCTTATCTACGGTAATTGAAGGAAGCCACTGGTCAGTAATAGTATTGTCGTCATTAACCCTTAAGCCCTCGCTCCAAGTAAGCCCGTAATCTGTTGAACGTATTAAAAAAATATCACAGTTATCCGGGCCAACAGGGTTACCGCAGTAAACACCGTAGATGTTTCCGCGAGTCTGTGAATACCCGTTATCAACTGCAAAACTTGGAATGTGATTCATTCTAATACAATTTTTTACCGTTCTTCTTCCGGCGCAGGGCAGTCCGGGCGGATCTACAACTGCAGCTGTAACCTGCGGTAAAAATGTTTCACCACCATCTGTAGAGCGTGTTACCACAATTGAATTATTGTTTGTAGCGGAATAGTAAACGCTGCCGCCTTGAATGTCTCCGTTTGGACCTACAGTGATATATGCATTTTGAGTGCCTGGAATTGTTAAAGGCGCTGACCAGTTTACTCCGCCATTAGTACTTCTCACAAATCTCATGCCCGTTGTTCCGTATTGCCTCCAGCCTAAATACAAATTGTTGCTGTACGGACCGCCTGTATGGTCTGCAGCAATCCACTCTTTATCAACCAATCCCACTGTGGTACTGTAAACATTATACGGTCCTATCCAGTTTAAGCCTTTATTTGTAGTTTTCATTACAACTGTGCCATAAGTTGGCCCGTTTTGATAAAGTGTAGCGTAAATACAATTCCCAAGACTGTCAAATGTCATAACAGGATCACCAAGTATGCTGTACCCGGGAAATTGCGGCGTGTTACGTATCCAGTTGAAACCGTCAATTGTATAATACAAACCATTTGTATTAAATGCGCAAATGCTGTTAAGCGGGTCACGGGGATTTGTTGTTATATAGGCTTCGCCAAAATCAATTCCCAGAAAAATATTGTCATATCCGTTTATTTCCACAGGATTGCTCCTTACACCGATTGGCGAAACGCTTAGGAAGGGAGGATGTATTACAATACTTGGCTTTTCATCAAACTGTGAAAAAATATTTGTAACGTAAAACAAGAGAGCTATCAATGTTATTACATGTTTCATGAGTGTTATTTAGTTATTTCAATAG
>JBATMZ010000223.1:0-1508 GCA_049290115.1 Saprospiraceae bacterium
AAGGACGTCGCGTAAAAATGCAAGGGCGCCGGCCGCTCCCGAAAGATTCTCGCGGCCGTGTGCAAAGATAACGGCGTCGTAGTCGGCCATCGTCGCTCTAGCTCGACCGTATACGCTGCGAAAGATACGCTGCCGTGGCGGCATCTCACAATTCTGCCACCAACCCGGGTGCGTCAACACCAGGAGGCAGGGATCGCTCGCCTGCTCCAGCACATCGCGCAGGCGACGAAAGCGCCAATAGCCATTGGAATCAGAACAGTAGGGTATCTCAGCCTTGAAACGCCGCGAATAGCAGTTAATCAGCCCGCCGTACGAGTCATCCTCGGAACGCAAATGCGAAGCGAGAGGGTTGTGGAAGCTGAACGCCGCTGGCCTTGTACCGAACAACCCATCGAGCAGATCCGCATCATTGCGGACATGGGTCGCCAGGCTCTCCTCATCCGGTATGGGGTAGAACGCTGCATCGAAATGCAGGCCGACTTGATGTCCCATCCCAACAATCTCGCTCACGAGGCGATACTGGCTGCGCTCGAACAGGTTGTAGAACTCGCTGTGCGGATTCAGAAAATAGGTCGTTCGAATGCCTTGATCGGCCTCAATACTTGCCAGCGCAAAGGCCCGGTTGAGCGAGAAGTCGCAATCGTGGCGCCAAAGAATAAAACGCTGCCCCCAAGGGATTTCATCATAGCTGGCGAAAACGTATTTTTCCTTGGCGATTACGAGCAATTCGCGATAAGCATCCACGGTGAAATCGTCATCGCTTGACTCGCGATTGGTCGGAACATTCTCGCTGAAGATCACTGCAGCCTCTTGCGAATGGAGGTGACACAGCAACAAGGAGTGCACTCGCCGCTGCCTCCAACAGACTCGTTCAGAACTTCGTCTAGCGCCAAATCCACATTGACCTTCTCGAACAAGCTACTTCTTCCTGAGCACATAAAGCCCCGCGTAGTCGAGGTGCTCCAATTTGCCTAATAAACATAAACGCATCTGAAGCTCAGCCCCCACTCTGTTGAGCTCGTGATCATGCCGTGGCTGATTTGGAGCAACGAGAAATGGCTGAACTACCCTAGACATGAATATGTAAAGCCCCAGACTATGATAGGAAACCAAATCAAACTCGCTTCTGAACAGGCTTTCGAAATCTTTCCGAGCGATCAGCCTGTTGTAATCAGCGATCGTGATCGGTGAGAGACCACACCGCTGCCGTTCAAGATTCAGCCCTTCCCAGCCTTCCTGCCAGCCCTCACTTAAAATAAAGATCGCTCCAGGATTCAACATGGAGGAAATCTTACTAAACGCTAGTGATTGCATCTCCCAAGATGGGAAATTGATCAAGCAGCGAATGGATATGGCTGCATCGAAACGCTTAATCTTGGCGAAAGCAGCAGCATCCAAAGAAGTAACGTCAGCCGAACAGTACTCAATATTATTAATGCCCTTGCGCTGTGAATTCTGGATAGCGCGCGAAAGCAAGGAGTCTGAATAATCAATTCCAACAACATTCC
>JBATMZ010000224.1:0-1598 GCA_049290115.1 Saprospiraceae bacterium
GTGCGCGGTGTTCGTTGAGTACATTTAGCTTGGTGGGCTGGGTGTAACCGACGCGGTTACCGCTGATCTGGCAGGCGGGCATCCAACCGCCAATGCCGATGGCATTGTCAGTGGTGATCTGGCTGCTGTCGGTGGAGATGCCAGTGTCGATCACCTCGCAGCCTTCAATGCGCAGATATGCGCCGGAAGGCGTCCACACCTCTTCAGCGTAAACGCCTATGCCTAGTGAAAACTTGGAGGCGTAGCCGCAGTTGAGCACCCGGTTTTCGTGCAGTGTAGCTGCGCCACGCACGAAAATCGCCATGCCTAAAAGAAAGCAAGATTGCAGAAAATTGCCGCTGACTTTCAGATCGGTTTCCTGTATGGCGGTGATGCCGGTGCCCACCTGATCGATGTGGTTACCCACCATATGGTTACGTTCGCCCTTACTGAGATGCACGGCAAAGAACACTTCGCGCAGGTCGTTCTGGTCGATACGGCTATCACTACAATCATCCACCTGCACGCCGAACCATCCAGTCCCACCGCCATCAGTGTGATTGCCGACGATGACCGGGCAGTCAATGCGTGAGACAACAATGCCCGCTTGCGGGCCCAGCAAGTGATTGTCGCGCACTATGGCGTGATCGGCACTAAAACCGTTTTCTGCATCAGCGTGGCAATAGATGCCTGCGGGTACTGTCAATTGGCGTTCCTGGACGGTCGCCTCCAGGAGGTTGGTGGCGATGGTTGCGTGGGCTCCGATAACTCGGATGCCGCCCCATGCGGTAGAGAGCAAGTCGATCTGGTTGCCGTGCACTTCGCATTGAGCTGCTTCTATTTCAATTGCGTAGAGGCGAGTGTCCAGGTAATTGCGAATTTGTGCAGCATCGGATGGAAAATCATCTTGCGAGATACCGGCGCTGCGGCTGATGCGATTACCGGATATGAGCGAACCTGCGGCGTTATGGAGCAGAGAGATGCCGACCCAGAAGTGGCGGATCCGGTTATTCTCGATGTGGCAGGCTTGGGTGTAATTGGTGTCGATTCGGATGCCGTATTGGCCATTGGAACCATCGGCCTTTTGATCGAGAAATACGCCAGTGGTGCCTGCAATGGCATTGTCGGTGATGTGCAGGCCACCCTGATAGTCCTGGCTCAAAATGCCGACGGTTAAGTTGTCCAGGTGATTGGCGGTCAGGTCAATATCGGTTCCGCTGCTCAAATTGATGCCAACGTAGGGTGGAGTCGTTTTATTATCAGGAGAGGCCGCGACGGCAAGCGTACAGTGCTTCACTCGTACTCGCGTGCAGTGATCCAGATAAATCAGCGCGCCGATATCGTCAGCAGCGGCAGTCGCCTCGAAGCGTATGCCCTCGACGACGATGTTGCTGACCGGTGAATCGGCGTCACCGATCTGCAAAGTTTTGGCCAGCCCTGCCGCGCGCACGATGGAGCCAGGACTCTCACCGCGCAGAATGATGTTAGACGAACGTATCTGGATGGTAGTGCTGATGTTGTGCACGCCCGTTTTCAGACACACGCAGCCACCTTCGTCCGGCAGCGAGTCGATCGCGGTCTGGATATTTTCACCGGGACTGACATTGACGGTGCAGCAA
>JBATMZ010000225.1:0-72546 GCA_049290115.1 Saprospiraceae bacterium
CTCTTAACCCTGGTGTGTTTGGTGAACTTACATTGACAACAAAATAATCAACATGGTCGTATAAGGAATGTAAGCAGAACAAATAATCGTGAATAGCCTCTTCATTAGATGTGCTTTTGTTTTTACCAATATTTCCACCAAGGATTATACCATTTTTTTGTCTGTTTTTAAGGCGTTGGACCATTTGCTGTACACCATCATTGTTAAAACCCATTCTATTTATAAGTGCTTTATCTTTTGGTAGTCGAAACAAGCGAGGTTTTGGATTCCCAATTTGAGGTTTTGGCGTAACCGTTCCAATTTCAATAAATCCAAACCCCAATGATTCCATTTCTTTGAAATATTTGCCATCTTTATCAAAACCGGCTGCAAGACCTACCTGATTTTGAAAATTAAGACCCCAAAGCTGTGATTCCAGGTTAGAATTTTTGTAAACAAACATTCGTTTAGCCCAAACCGATATTAAAGGGAAGGAAAGGGTCATTTTCCACAACCAAACAGTCATTTGATGTGCTTTTTCTGGATGAAAAAGAAATAAAATCGGTTTTATTAAATATCTATACAAGCCACTCTTTTTATGTTAGGCAAATCTATGCAATAATATCAAAGTTAAAGATAGATTTCCTTAAATAAAATATTCGCTCCACATTTGTTCAAGTCTTTTAGCCAAATGGAAACCAAGTAATGGGGGAACGGCATTACCAATCATTTTATAAGCTGCTGAAGGGCTAACCTCAAACTTTTTGCCTTGTCCAGACATAACAAAGGTATATTCTGGCGGAAATGTTTGAATTAAAGCACATTCTCTAGGGGTTAACCTCCTTTCTATATATTGCAATGAAGTCAGTTCTGTTGCATATTGTCCTCCATTTTCTAAAGAAAGTCTCCTAAACTCTATATTTCCATGGTGTTCAGAACGAATGGTTGGAGACACACCTTTTAAATTTACTTCTATTTGTCCTTGACAATGTTTCCCCATAAATTTTGCCTTTGAATAATACTGATGGGATATATCCTTACTGTCTTTTGGTTCAACTAAGTTTCGTAGTACGTCAAAGACACAAACAGGAGGTTTTAATGAAGACAAAGGATTAGAATATGCATGTGTAGCAAGTGGGTATGGTGAAAAGTCAGCGTTATTAATATCATTTTTCAGTATTTTCAGTATATGTGGCCGCAACGCTGACTTCCGTATCCCAATAAAAAAAACCCTTTCCCTTGACTGTGGAACGCCATAATCTGCTGCTTGTAAAACTTTGGGGTTAAAAACCAGATAACCGTCATTTGAATCACTTGAAAAATCATGCTGTATTATCTCCTTTACATTGGATAAATTGACCAAACCTTTAACATTTTCAGCAATAAAAATTTTTGGTTTGGTAATATCAATTACTTCCTTCATCCACATGTACAATTTACCCCTTCTTTCAATACTAGGACTCATACGATGAATAAAATCACCGCTGTGGTCTTTAAAGGAATCAAACCCTTTTCTTTTACCAGCTAGGCTAAAATCTTGACAAGGAAATCCACCTGTTACCACATCAACATCGGTAGGAAATACAGACATACCAAGGTGGTGTAATTTTACCAAATGAACTATACTCTCTACATGATATGACGATTTGAAGTTTGAATTTTTTTGAAAATTTTCCTCCCAGACTATTTTGTTTTGAGGAATTATGTCATTGGCAAAAATAGTTTCAAATCTCGTTTTGACTAATTTGACAAATTCTTTATTAGTGTCAGTAGTAGTCTTTTTATCTAAAAAATCATTATGAATAGATTTATTATGCACGAAAAATCCGCCTTCAAAACCTAAGTCCATTCCACCACATCCTGAAAAAAGTGAAAGTACACGTAAGGAAGAATTAATTTGACTTTGGAGCATAAAGCTTAAAAAATAATGGGTTAACATTGTTAAAAAAAAGGCTTCTCATAGTTATATTGTCAAAGTGTAGTGCTTCACTAATACATATTATAAAAAATTAAATATCATTAATCTTCTGGGAAATATTAATCTAAATGACTATCATTTAGATTTGGAATGTTTAGTTATAGTAAAATTAAAAATTTTATGCTTTTCTTTGGTCAAAAGTAGCTAAATTAATCAAAAATCTGATCTATTTTTTTAGCAAGAAGGTGGTCTTTTTCAGTAATTTTCTTTTCTGAATGAGTCACTAAACTAAAGGTTATATACTTATATTTGAAAATATATACATCGGGGTGATGGTCCATTTCGTCGCACACAGCAGCTATTTTTAATAGCTTTTGAGCAATGTCAGAAAAACTTTTAGCTTGAAACGTTTTTTCAAGTTTTTGTTTGTTCATCGGCCATTTCATATTGCTTGGTTAATTTTTGAATGATTAAGTTTAATTGATTTTTTAATTCTTCGTCAACAATTTTCCCCGATGAAGTAAAATTTTCATTAAAGGAAGGAAAACTAAAACTTTCCATTATATCAGCTCCATGAATAGGAAATCTTATTAACGCAGCATCCATTACACCTTTGCCGCCTCGTTTACCAGTCGACGTCGACAATAGCAATAATTTTTTTTGATTAAAAAACTTACTAACATAACGTGAAAGCCAATCCATCAAGTTTTTAAAAGCAGCAGTATAAGTTCCATTATGTTCTGCCAAGGAGATGACCAGTAAATCTGCTGTTTGGATTTTGTCATAAAAATGAATAACGTTTTGAGGTATACCTTTCTCTTTTTCAACATCTACACTAAATAAAGGAAGAGGATAGTCGTTGAGATCTAATAATTCGAAGGTCGAATAGGCAAACAAGGAAGAAACGTGGTGTGCAAATTTTTTATTAATGGACTCCTTGCTGGTACTTGCTCCAAATGCTATAATGTACATATTTTTTATAAAATGAATTTGTGTAAAAATAGTATTTACAGAACCAAGTAACTACAAAATAGTTTATTTTAATTTTAGTCAAACAATCATCGTGTAAGAGGTTTGAATATTTATTAACTTTGGCAATAAAATTTATTCAAACATGAATTGGACAGGCGTTTTTCCAGCAGTTACCACAAAATTTACACCTAAAGACGAATTAGATATTCCTACTTTTATTTTAAATATTCGTCATCAATTAGAAGCAGGTGTTCACGGAATAATATTAGGGGGTACACTGGGAGAGTCGAGTACTTTATCCCAAGGAGAAAAAGAAATACTGGTAAAAAAGACCCTTGACATTACGGAAAACAAAGTACCTGTAATTTTGAATATTGCCGAAGGTTCACTTAAAGAAGCCATACGACAAACAGAATTAGCAAAAAATTGGGGTGTGGGAGGTTTAATGGTACTTCCTCCTATGCGTTATCATTCAGATCATAGAGAAACAGTAAATTATTTTTCAAAAATAGCAGATTCTACCGACTTACCAATCATGATATATAACAATCCTGTAGATTATAAAATTGAAGTTACACTAGATATATTTGAAGAATTAATAAATCACCACAACATTCAGGCAGTAAAAGAATCCACAAGAGACATTTCTAATATCACGAGAATGTTGAATCGATTTGGCGATCGATTTTCGATCTTATGTGGTGTGGACACCTTGGCTCTTGAGTCTCTTATGATGGGTGCAAATGGATGGGTCGCAGGACTAGTTTGTGCCTTTCCAAAAGAAACTATGGCCATTTACAATTTACAAAAAGAGGGTAATTATCAAAAGGCACTTGAAATCTATAGGTGGTTTTTGCCTCTCTTGGAATTAGATATTCATTCAAAACTAGTACAGTATATCAAATTGGCTGAAAAAATGGAGGGAATTGGTTCGGAACATGTAAGAGAACCTAGGCTAACTTTAATAGATCAGGAGCACAAAAGTGTTACTGAAATTATTTTAAAGGCACAAAAAAACCGTCCAATTTTAAATTAAAATCAAACTTTATGGTCAATGAAATAAATGTTATAGTCAATAATGCACAAATAGCTTTTAGTACATTTAGAAGTTCTTCAGGTCAAATGCGTAAAAATCTTCTTTATACGATAGCAGAAGAATTAGAAAAGGAAGGTGAAAGTATATGTAACATTGCGTCAAGTGAAACTAATTTGCCAATGGCGAGATTTCAGGGAGAATTGGGAAGAACTTGCTATCAACTTAGGTTATTTGGGGATTTATCTCTGGAAGGTAGTTGGATTAATGCGGTTATTGATACAGCGGATGAAAATAGAAAGCCTCTTCGAAAACCCGATATGAGAAAGATGTCTGTTCCCTTAGGCCCAATAGTGGTTTTTGGAGCTAGCAACTTTCCACTTGCATACAGTACACCAGGAGGAGATACGGCATCTGCCTTGGCTGCTGGATGCCCCGTCATTGTTAAAGGTCATCCTGCACATCCTCAAACATCCCAAAAAGTAGCAGATATCATCTCTGTAGCTGTTATTAAAAGTGGTTTACCTAAAGGTGTTTTTCAACATATCATTTCTTCATCTTTTGAGGTAGGCAGACTTTTGGTACAACACCCTGGAATTTCAGGCGTTGGTTTTACTGGAAGTTTACAAGGCGGAAAAGCACTTTACAATTATGCGCAGGAAAGAGATGTTCCAATTCCCGTTTTTGCAGAAATGGGAAGTGTCAATCCAGTTATACTTTTTAAAAATGCGTTGTTGGAAAAAACACCAGAATTGGCAAAAATGTATGCTGCATCTATTACTATAGGTGTGGGACAATTTTGTACGAATCCCGGTATTTTAGTCGGAATCAAAAGTAGTGCATTAAACCATTTTACTAGTTTGCTAGCTTTGGAACTTTCCATGTCAAAATCCTACAAAATGTTGCATGAAGGGATATATAAAAGCTATTGTAAAGGCTTAGACCACATTCTTTTCGAAAAAGGAGTAGAAACAGTATATCATGCCCACGAAAAAGAAGACTTAACAGCCAGCCCTGTATTAGCAAGAGTGGAAGCAAAAGAGTTTTTAAAGAATGCTCATTTACAAGAAGAATTATTTGGTCCTTTCTCACTGATTGTGGTTTGTGAAAATGTAAAAGAACTGGAAGGTGTATGGAAGTCATTTTCTGGTCAATTGACTACGTCCATCATTGGGACCGATGAAGATATAACGTTACACAAAGATTTAATCCAAGACGCTTGTCAATTTTCAGGCCGCATTGTCTTTAATGGTCCTCCAACAGGCGTTGAGGTGTCTCATGCAACCGTACACGGTGGTCCTTTTCCGGCTACTACAGATGGAAGATTTACCTCAGTAGGGTCTGACGCCATTTTGAGATGGGTAAGGCCGGTTTGTTGGCAAGATTGTCCAAAGATTTTACTACCAGATAGCCTAAAAGATCAAAATAGTACAGGTATTTTACGTAAAATAAATGGAGAATTTACCAGAGATTCGATTACATGATGAAAAAAAGATTTTTTTGCATAGATGCGCATACTTGTGGCAACCCTGTTCGATTAGTAGCAGGTGGAGGACCATTACTTAAAGGAAATTCCATATCTGAAAAAAGGTTAGACTTCTTAAAAAGTTGGGATTGGATTCGAAAAAGTCTTATGTTCGAACCCAGAGGGCACGACATGATGAGTGGCAGTATATTGTACCCACCATCTGACCCTACCAATGATGTAGCCGTACTTTTTATTGAAACAAGCGGATGTTTACCCATGTGTGGCCATGGATTAATTGGTACCATAACTATAGCTGTTGAAGAAGGTTTAATTCAATCAAAATTGCCCAATATAGTAAGGGTCGAAACACCAGCAGGGCTAGTCATAGTAAACTACGTTTTAGAAAAAAACAAAGTTAGATCTGTTCGCTTCACAAATGTTCCATCCTTTTTGTGGAAGGAAAATTTGCACATTACAACGGAACATTTTGAAAACTTAAGAGTTGACATAGCTTTTGGCGGCAACTTTTACGCTATTGTGGATCCTCAAAATGAATATACGGGGTTACAAAATTTTTCGGCCGATCAACTGATCATATTTAGTAGGGCAATTAGAAATAAAATAAACCAAGAATATTCGGTTATTCATCCCGATAATTCAACCATTGTTGGATGTAGCCATGTATTGTGGACGGGTTCTACATTAGACAAAAACGCTACGGCAAGGAATGCAGTTTTTTATGGTGAAAAAGCCATAGATAGGTCACCTTGTGGTACGGGTACAAGTGCAAGGATGGCTCAATGGTATGCTAAGGGTAAGTTAAAGAATGGAGATCAATTCATTCATGAAAGCATAATTGGCAGTATTTTTAAAGGTCAGATTGAAAAGGAAGTCTCTGTAGGAGATTTTAAAGGAATCGTTCCTTCCATAGAAGGGTGGGCTAAAATTTATGGATACAATACCATTCTTGTAGACTCAGAAGATGACCCCTATGCAATGGGATTTCAAGTATTGTAAATTATGTCACAAAATGGATTCATAATCATCGGGCGTATTCAGGTTTTTAAAGATAGAAATGTCTAAAGGAATATTTTTTGAAACTTTATTTTTTTGTAGAATTTTTTGTAATGAAAAAACACCATCAGAAAAGGAATCTTTTAGTATTTCCAATGATTTTTGTTCCCAAACACCTAGCAGTGGTTCGTAAAATCCATTTGTTTCGTTAAAATAAACCGTACACATATTTTCAGTATTTCTTCTCGAAAGGATGTCTAATACGATTTCAGTAGTAATAAATGGCATATCGCAAGGCAAAACAAACAAGGGTTTATTCAACTGCTCCAGACATGAAATAATGCCAGAAATTGGCCCAGAAGAGGGCAACCTATCTTCTATAATGGCGTATTTTGAATCTGTCAGTACAAACTGCTTGACATTATGAGATAAATAAACTTGATCAAAACTGTTTTGTAATATTTGAGCTAAATGCTGATACAGTAACTTGCCATTAAAAGATAGTAAGGCCTTAGGTTTACCCATTCTCTTACTCTGTCCGCCAATAAGAATTACGCCATCCAACTCATTATTAAGCGGAACCAGAGATGATTCTATGTTCATGAGTATAAATATTAAAACCTGTTTTTTTCAAAAATCCCACTAAGGTTATACCCAGCGTATCAGCCAGTTCTATGGCAAGCGAAGAAGGCGCACCCACCGAACAAATAAAAGAAATTCCTGCCATGGCTGATTTTTGAAGTAACTCAAAACTAGCCCTTCCACTTAAGAGCAATATATGGTTTTTAAGCGGCAACTTTTCTCCTAAGAGCGATCGACCAATTAATTTGTCTAAAGCATTGTGACGGCCGACATCTTCACTGTGATAAATGTAATCTCCACTAGGATTAAATAAAACTGCAGCGTGTATGCCACCTGTAACCTGAAACGCCTCCTGCACATTCCATAACTTATCGTGCAAATGAATCAATGTCTGTGGAGATACTTCTAAGACAAAGTCTTTAATGATAAACGGTGACTTATTATAAATGGCATCAACTGAAGTTTTACCGCAGACACCGCAACTGGAAGTCGTATAAAAGTTTCTTTGAAGATGGTTTAGTGAAATATTGGAGTCTTTTTGTAATATAATATTTACTGTATTTTCATCGAGTTGGTGTACACCTTCAATTACAGCCATATTTTCTATAATTCCTTCTGTACAAAAGAAACCAATTGCTAATGCTTTGTCATCACCAGGTGTCCGCATTGTAATACTAACTGGATTACTATTCAAATTAATTTGTAAAGGTTCTTCTATCGCAACAAAATCCTCTCTGGATTCTTTAATCCCAGGTTTCCATTTTGATAGTATTATTTTTTTACCAGTCAAAACCATATCTCATTTAATTATTGCCTAGAATTTTAAAAAAACAATGATTAAAAAGGCATTTAGTTTAACAAAAAAAAATCTCTAAATCCTGAAAGATGTGCCAATCATAAAAGTATTAAAATCGTAGTTGTCATTATCCCTGAACAAGTTGTTGAAACAATATCGACCTACGATGTTAAAACCTTTGAGACCTAGGCTAACCTTGGCTCCGTATAGCCAATTATTCAATTTATAGTTGGCAAAACGTTCTTCTTCGATTCTTTCAAAATTTGGTTTTGTTTCCAATTTTTGTTTAGTCATCACACGATATCCAACAAAACCTCCAAGACTACATTGAAAACCCTTTGACAATTTAAAGTCTAAAGCCAACGGAATATTGAGATAACCAATATTAAGTTTTGGATTATTTTTTACATTGTCAATTTCAACAAATTCTGGTTGATTGTTAATGACATCAAGACGTAGGTCATTGTCCATTGAAAATCGATTGATCAAATAACTAAGTCCGTAACTTAAAGCAACTTTACTCTTTTTACTTCCCAATCTATTTTTTGTAAGAAGTCCAAATTCCCAATACCAAGAAGAAGGAGTGTAAATTTCTGGATCGTTGGCATTTGCTGAAACTGAGTTTTTATGAATATTATTGATTCCTACTTGAATTTCAAAACTTGTTTTAAACTTCTTTTTGAAAGGCATAAAACGATTCATTCCAAAACTTTCAAAGTCCTCTTCCATACCTTCTTGCATGTCTTCTTCAGGCATACCATATTGCTCCATGTCTTCTTGTATGTCTTCTTCCATGTCTTCTTCAGGCATTGATTCATCAATAAATTCTTCTTCCATTTCAGCACTTTCGGGCAATACAACATTTGCTAATTTTTCTTCCAAAACCAAGTTGTATTTTTCCATGGAATTAATTAAATCTAAAATTTCAGGATCTTGAGTATTTTCCTTCATATACATGAGATATTCTTTAATGGAAGAATTATAATACACCAGATTTTCATGTTGAACAATTTCATCTGACTGTCCATATACTGGTAAACAAATCCAAAGTGCAAAAAGTGATAATAAGTATTTAAACATGGTAAAAATATTTTGTTTTACAAAGTTATTAAAATAATAGTACAGACCTTAATAATTCCAAATTTTAGAAAAAAAACTTAAAGAATTATAACATTCGTCGATAAAAAAAAGACGTTTGTATAGTACTTTGGCATAAAGGGGTACTGTGTATTGCATAGTACTAAAATTGTATTTATCTTTGCATTATCAATGACGTACAAATAAATTGTTTTTAATTATTCTTCAACATAAAACCAGAATAATGACAGATGTAAAATTAGAAAATACAAAAGCACAAATGCGAAAAGGCGTTTTGGATTTGTGTGTACTTTCCATCATATCCAAAGAAGCAGCCTACCCTACCGACATCATAAATCAGCTGAAAGAAGCTAAAATGATTGTTGTGGAAGGAACTATTTATCCTTTGCTAAATAGGTTAAAAGACGCCAATTTATTGGAATATTCATGGCAAGAATCGAAATCTGGACCACCTAGAAAATATTATCATATTACCACCTCCGGACACGAATTTTTGGAAGGTTTGATGGAAACATGGGGGGATTTAAACCAGGCAGTCACTTATTCACAATCTAAAATTAAACAAAATGAACAAGACAGTTAGTATAAATTTAGGAGGATATCCCTTTCATATAAATGAAGATGCATTTGAATACGTTTCAATGTATTTAGAATCAATTAGAAATCATTTTTCTAACTCTGACGGGTGTGATGAAATTTTATTTGACATTGAAGTGCGTATGGCAGAGTTGTTTCAAGAACATTTAAACGGCCGTACCATTGTCAGTATGAAAGAAGTCGATGAAGTAATCCTAGTAATGGGAAAACCCGAAGATTTTGGAGCAGAACCCGTTGAACAGCCTACCTATCAACATGGAAGAGAAAAATCTAAACAAAAGGGACCCATTAAAACAGGCAAACGATTATTTAGAAATCCAGATGACCAAAAACTGGCCGGGGTTTGTTCGGGAATTTCAGCTTATTTTGGCATTGACGATCCTGTTTGGGTAAGATTAATGTTCGTTCTTTTCACCTTGTTTGGTGGATTTGGAATCATGATGTACTTGATTCTGTGGTTTATTGTTCCAGAGGCGGTTACATCAAGTGACAAACTAGCGATGAAAGGTGAGCCAACCACAGTTGAAAATATTGCCAAAAAAGTGGAAGAAGAAATCAGCGAATTAGGCGATAAAATTTCTGAATGGGGTAAAGACTTTGGAAGTAAAAAAAAAAGGTTCATGTAAAAAATGCTTTGGTTTCTATAGTCAGAGTAATCTCTAAAGTTACAGAAGGAATTTTTACACTTGTTCGAAAAATTTTAACCTTCATTCGGTTGTCTTTTGCACCGATTGTTAAGACTTTATCCCTAATAATTATAGCAATTTTTATCGTAACTGGTATTGCTTCCTTTATTGGACTTAACCTTGTACATCCGTTTATTTCACTTGTTGGACCTGAATCTAGGGTGATAAATACCGCAGGATTTGTTTCGTTATACATTTTGATAGGCATTCCTGTCTTAGGACTTATTGCTTTTCTGTTTCGAATTGCCTTTAAGGTCCGACTTCAAAAAGAAGTAAACTTTACCGTTTGGACAATTTGGTTTATAGCGCTATTTTTCACTTTTTATGCGGGCACTATGACGGCTATTGATTTTCAGAATTTGCAAACGGTAACCCAAAACTCCAAATTCAAAATAGATGCAGACGCACTTTATATACATGAGTTGGACGAAAACATCAACTTTGAGTCATTTTCAAAAATTGACAATATTGGAATCAAATCCTATGGAGATAGTATTTATTTTCAGAATGTAAATATTGAATTCAATGAAATAGAAGGAAATGAAATCCTCGTTGAAAAAACAATGTTTGGTAGAGGATTAAACAAACAAAAAGCACTAAGTCAAATAAGTTCAATGAAAGCGCCTTTTGAAGTAAAAGACAGTCAAATTTTTATATCAAAATATGTAAGAATGCCTAAAACTAATAAGTGGAGAGAACATAGAGTTCATTATATTATTTCTGTACCTAAAAATATAAAAATTCACAAAACATACGATTTCAACATACATAAACCAATACAAATTGGGTGGACGAACTAGAAAGTAGGATTGGTTTAATTTATTGAAAAACAATTCATTATTCAAAATTTACTAATCCAAAATTAAAAAATAATCTTAGTTAATGTCAACCAAAGGATAATCAGTATTGGTCCGATAAAACCCATAGAAACCCCACCTAACAAATAGTCTTTTTGATCCAGTTTGCCATAACTATGGGCTACAGCATTGGGTGGAGTTGAAACAGGTAATAAAAGGGCACAGGAAGCACATAGGCCAATAGTGATAGGTAATATTCCTGGATCAAGGTTTGGCACCATAGCTGCTAAGGACACTCCCACAGGAAGTAGAATAGAAACGGCAGCAGTATTACTCATAAAATTTGAAACAATGACTGAAATAAAAGCAAATAGAAATAAAATGGAAAAGGTATTGATTTCCAGACCATTTATTTTGCCCATAAAATGATTCACTAAACCTTGTTCTTGAACGGCTATACCAAGAGCCATCCCACCAGCTACCAACATGAGCGTATCCCAAGGTAATGACCTCACATCATCAGCATCGATAATGCCCATCATGGTGAGAAATACTATTGGAATACCACTAACAGCCGCTACTGGAATATTTGTCCATTCTGAAGAAAGCCAAAAAAGCAATGTAGTTATAAAAGTAAACAGTACTATTTTTTTATCGATATTCTTTTCCTCTTTAATTTTACTAGAAAGTTCTTTCCCAATGTGAATTTTACTTAAGTCTAAAGTAAGATTTTTAAGATCAAATTTTTTTGTCAGAATATACCAAAAAATTAAAGTTAAGAATAAAGCAGTTGGTACACCATAAACCATCCATTCTATAAAACTTATTTTCATACCAAGTGACTCTATAGCACCCACAGCAATGGCATTTGGAGCTGAACCAATAATAGTGCCCATCCCACCAAATGATGCAGCCCCGGCAACACCAAGTAAAAGGGCTTTTTGAAAGGAAGATTGACAAGTATATAAAATAGGAGCCATTGAAGCCAAAACCATTACGGTAGTTGCCGTATTGCTCATTACCATAGATAGAACGGCCGTAATGAACATAAAACCAAGTAAGATATTAGAGGCTTTGTCTCCAAGTTTAGGAATAGTAAATTGCAGGAATTGAACATCTAATTTTGTTTTTTTGAGACCTTCAGCTAGAAAAAAACCTCCTAGAAAAAGCCAAATTACACCATCAGACCAAGTTTGAATATATTTATTTACATTCATATTGCCTATTTGTCCCATAGTGAAAACTAAAAACCCAACAATTAGTATTCCTACAGCAAAAGGAGGTATGGCTTCTGTAACCCAAAGACCTATAGAAAAAAACAAAATATACAGAACATAATCCTGTGTTGTATTAAAAGAAGGGTCGCGAGTTATTAAAACAAGAATTAAGGAAATAAGTGCCGAAAGCAAAAACAAAATGGTTTTGTTTTGTCTCTCAACTTTTGAAAATATTTTATCGTAAAATTTTTTGGAATAATGTCTAGAATCCGACATGTTTTTAAGGTAAAATTAGTTAAAACTTTTGATGTAAGGAATGAAAACCAAAAATCCTAATTCATATAGTTTTTTCTAAATATAACACCTTTGTACGCATCATATTGAGTGGTAATACCTTGGGTTTGTAAAAATTGTCGGTTATTATCTTCTCGTAGATCAACAATATAAACCTTACAACCTAATGCTTTACACAACTCAGGGTGAGAAGATTTCCATGAATAAGCAAGTTCAGCAGCTGTAGCATTATAGTTTTTAGCCCATTTTTTTGATAGGGTAATCTCTAGATAAATGATGCCATTATCATACTTCAAAAGTTTGGAAGACAGGCCAAGACTAATTCTGTAATACATGTCTGTCGCTATATAGTGCCGCTTATTTATTTTCTGTATATCCATAATCAAAGGAATACACAAACTGTGCCATATTTGGGAACATGATTTACTTTTTTTACCTTTGCAAAGGATACCATTTGAACTGTATTCTTTCAATTTATGTCAAACCCATATTCCAGAATCAATGCTCACGGTCATGTCTTGCCTTATCAAAAAGACATTCCTTCTTTTATGAAAAATAAAGAAGTATTCTGGATTTCGGAAGACAACCAATATATGTGTCAAAAAAATTGGAGCAGACCAGTGACGCATCCTAGCTTTTTTTTAAATGAAAAAGTGGAATGGATGGAAAAAAATCAAATAAATCACGAAGTGGTCATTACCTTATCCCAATTATATGCCAATGGCTTAGAAAAGAAATTGTGCCATGATGTCATTCGGTTTCAAAATGATTTTCAATCTTCGGTTCAAACAAAATTTCCTAATAATTTCACCTGTGGTTTTGTTGTTCAACCAGCTTTTATAGATGATGCATTGCTTGAAATTGATCGATGTGTGAACCAACTAGAATTAAAAGTTTTATGTCTGCCAACCCATTTTTTAGACATAGATCAAAAGTGGAAAAGCATTGCGAACGAAAAAACAAAACCCATTTTTGATTTAGCTAATGAATTATCTTTAGCCATAGAAATTCATCCCTATGATGGCGAAAAAATGATTCTGCTTGATGATGAATTTTGGCGGTTTCACTTAATTTGGATGTGTGCGCAAACTGCAGACGCTTTTCACATGTTTTCTGCCCTTAATTTTGCCCAAAAATACTCTAAAACAAGGGTTTGTTTTGCCCATGGAAATCAATTTGGTCAAATGGGTTATGGCAGAAGGGTTCAAGCCTACAAGGGAAGACCTGACTTGTTCCAAAAAAGTGCCAATCCTGAAGAAACAATAGTCTGTAAAAATGTTTTTTTTGACACACTAGTACACGATGTTTTGTCTTTTGAGCTATTGGTTAAACGCCAAGGTGTTTCAAGGATTGTGGCAGGTTTGGACGATCCTTATCCATTGGGCGAGATGGACGGAATCCTCGACTCTTATCCTGGTAAAGTGTTAGATGACGCAGTGAGAGAAAATATTATAATGGAAAAAGAAAGGCAAATGATTTGGAATGAGAATGTTTGTCAGTGGTTGGGTTTTACGCCCTCATTGAAGTAAAAAAGTTAATTAATACGTATGAATAACCCTTTTTTAGAAAAAGCCCAAAAATTAGATGCCGGAGACAGATTGGCTGGATATAGGGAGTTATTTTTTATCCCTAAAAACGAAACTGGAGAAGAAGCAATTTATCTATGTGGAAACTCTTTAGGACTTATGCCTAAAAAAACACAAAACTATTTACAAAATGAATTGGATGACTGGTCCAAATTGGGCGTTGAAGGCCATATCCAAGCACGCCATCCTTGGCTTCCTTACCACGAATTTTTAACAGATAACATGGCCTATCTCGTAGGTGCTAAATCGAATGAAGTGGTTGTGATGAATAGCCTTACAGTTAACTTGCACCTACTCATGGTGTCTTTTTACCGACCCACATCAAACCGTTATAAAATTCTAGTCGAATATTCGCCTTTTCCTTCTGATAGATATGCAGTGGAATCACAAGCTAAATTCCATGGTTTTGATCCTGCCTCAGCTATTATTGAACTAAAACCTACTTCAGGTACTGATTTGATAACCATTGAACAAATTGAACAAATAATAGAAAAAGAAGGTGATCAAATTGCTTTAATTCTCATCGGTGGTGTTAATTATTATACTGGGCAAGCGTATCCAATCAAAGAAATTACAAGATTGGGGCACGCAAAAGGTTGTATAGTTGGTTTTGATCTTGCCCATGCTGTAGGAAATTTATTGTTAAACTTACACGACGATGGACCAGATTTTGCTGCTTGGTGTAATTATAAATACGTTAATTCAGGGCCGGGGGCATTGTCTGGTGTTTTTGTACATGAAAGACATGAACATAGTTTTGACCTTCCAAGATTTTGTGGATGGTGGGGACACGATAAAACTACCCGATTTAAGATGGATGACACCTTCATTCCGATGGCTGGAGCGGAGGGTTGGCAGTTAAGTAATCCACCTATATTTTCAATGACACCAATACTGGCTTCCCTTGAAATATTTAAGGATGCGGGTATGAAAAACTGTCGGGATAAATCGGTTAAATTAACGACATTCTTACTTGAAATGTTGGATTTTTTTGATTTAAAAGAGATAGAAGTCATCACGCCAAAAGACGAAAATCAAAGAGGATCACAAATTTCCTTGCGTATGCTGAATCCCGATAAATCGCTGTTTGAAGCCATCACCAAGAGAAATGTGATCGCCGATTGGAGAGAACCGGATGTGATAAGAATTGCCCCCGTTCCCTTATACAATTCCTTTGTGGATATTTATCACTTTGTGGATATTTTGGAAGAAGAAATTAATTCATGACCAAAATTTTTGTCACCAAAGTATCTGGAGAATCCACAAGTTCTGTACTAGTGGAAAAAACAAGATAAACGCCACTGGAGACTCTATTTCCAGTATAGTCCTTCGCATTCCAAATCGCTTGACCTCCATCAGCGGTAGTTTCAAAGACTAATCGACCACTAATGTCAGTAATTTTAACGTTGGCATCTCGTACCAGTCCATTTATCGCCACAGGACCTTCATAACCCGGTCTTACAGGATTAGGAAAAACATATACTTTTTCATGCGTTCTTCCACCAAAAGTTGTGGTGGTTCGATAACTTTGCAATCCGTTATTGGTAGAAATCCACATTTCCCCAGTTTCGCCATTAAAGGACAAATAACGGATAGTATTATCAATCAATGGGGAATTATTTTGGTCAAACTTTGTAATCAAAGTATCTCCAGATGGCGATAAAACAAAAATTCCATTACGGGTGCCCAACCATTTTCTGTTAGCCCCATCGGCAGCGATACTCAATATTTCTTCGGCTTTTAGTAAAATGGCAGGAATCCCATCTTCTATCACTTTTCGAGTTGCACCTGTACAGGTACTCTTAAATGGGTCAGGGCAGTCAAATATAACAGGACCTTCAGAGGTACCAACCCAAATACTTCCATTTAAATCTGAAAAAACGGTGTGGACTCTATTTGCCTTTATTTCACTATTTGCAGATGTAATGTATCTAGACTGGTCATCACTACTATTTAAAATATCATTCCCTTCGTTGAAAACTAAGAGACCGTTTCCAACTCCTTGTACAGTAATCCATTTATTTTGATTTTTATCTATAGTTATCTTTGCCAAATTGTTGTTGCCAGGTACAGTATAATTTTGCCAAACACCATCTTTTGTCCTTACTACAAGGGGTTTGGCAGAACCAAAATTACAAATCCATAAATTGTCCTTACTGTCAAATGTCATGAAAGGCACTCTAGTTCGTAACGTATCACCAATTCTAGGTAAAAGATATCGATTTGAATTATCCTTATTATAATGTTCAATTTCATTGGTTTCAAGATTCCATTTCATCAACCCATTCCAATGACTGCCAATGTACAACTCGTTCTTTTTAGGATGAGGCACGACGGTTTGAATATAAGCCATGTCATATTGACTAATCTCGGGCAAATTTTCACCAATATAGTTTGTCCAGTTTTTGTCTTGATACCTATAAAATCCATAACTTCCTGAAGGGTTTTGGTAATCTTCAGTAATTCCTCCACCTGCAATATAAGCCACTTCTCCTTTAAAATGTATTTCCCCGCTTTGGTTGCCTAATGGCGAATTGTAATCCAAAAACAAACAACCCCATTGCCAGTTTTCTGCATATTTTATAGGACTCCACTCGTCGGCAAACCAAAAGTTTCCAGAGGCATCTTCAACTGCATATCGCAACCTACTCAAACATTCTTGAGCACCTTTGAAAACTTCTTTTTGTGGATTTATATAATATATGTAGCTTTTATTGTTGTCAAAATTTCGATGCCCAACCAACAAAAATTGAGTGCCCGTAGATAGAAACACTATGTCAAAATTTGATTCAGGCTCTTGAAAACGTATAAATATACCATCTTCATTTTGGTACCATAGGGAATTATTGATGACAGCATATAGTTTTTGTTCGAATACAGCAATATGTTGTGATTGATATGTCAGTGGTAGGCCAACTTCAGTACTTATTTTAATCCACCTTCCAAAATCTGCTGGATTGACATCATTTTGGTCAATCACATAAATGCCTTGATCTGAAGCTGCGTATATGTTCGGTTCGAGATAGGAAATATCATTGATAGAAAAAGATGTAAAAGTTGTATTAATAAATTCATGTCTCACCAAATCAAAAGACAATATTCCAAAATCGGTGGCAAAATAGGCTTGTCTGTTGTTTATAATTTGTATGTGATGGATGGTTTTGCTACCAAATACAGTACGGTTATCTTTAATGGCAGAAATATTCACAATCTCATCTCCATTTAATAAAAGATCAATATTACTATCGGTATAAACTATGATTAATTGTTGGTTAAAAGAATCAAAAAATAGTTTATCAATACTCACATCTGACAAACCATCTTCCCTGGATAAAAAGCGGGTTGTGCCATCCTCTTTATCCAAAATAATTAAGCCTTTTGTGGCAGCGTAAAAGATATTTTGCTGACTCTGGGCAACCCATGTTCCTTCTTTATACCCTAAGTGAGACCTCCATTCTCCTATGGGAATATCAGATTGAGACTTAAGAACAAATGAGGACAATATAGATATTAATAACCAAAAACTTGTTTTCAACATTTTGCAAAATTGTACTCAGTTAAAGAAAAATTGGTGTAAATTATTGTACAAAAGTTTAAAAACAATGGTTTATCCTCGGTTTTTGACATTTTTATACATATTGCTTGCTTCAAGATAGACAAACACCTTATCAGAGACCAGATATTGTACCGATTTACCTTCTTCAATTCGATCCCTTATCATTGTCGAAGATATTTGCAAAAGAGGTGCGTCTACAAATATAACTCTTTTTTGAAGATGTTCCGGTATTTGATCGTATCCAGCCCGATTATACACGTATTTATCATAATAATCCAGTAGTAATTCGTAGTTTTTCCACCTTTCAATACTTTGTAAATTGTCACTGCCCATAATGAGACAAAACTCTTTATGTGGGTGTTTTTCCTGGAGATAGGTCAATGTATCTATGGTATAGGATGGTTTAGGAAGATTAAATTCAACACTTGACACCTTTAACCTTGGGTTGTTTTCTATGGCCAATTGCACGAGATGTAAACGATCATGATCCTTGGCAAGGCTCGATTTGTTTTTTAAAGGGTTGTGGGGTGAAACCACTAACCAAACTTCAGAAAGATCGGTAAATTGGGCTATGTGGTCCGCAATGATGAGATGCCCAACGTGTATTGGGTTGAAAGAACCAAAAAAAAGTCCAATTTTCATTTTTTAACATTAATACCAGTTAAACTGCGGTATTAGTATGCCTGAGTTGTCATTACGGGCATCAAAAGCATTACCAAAACCTCATCTGATTCGTCTTCTGCTGGAACAATCAAACCCGCCCTTGTTGGCGTAGAAAGCATCATTTTGACATCATCACTTTCTAAAACACTTAAGATTTCAAGTAAAAACTTACCATTAAAACCGATAGTCATTGGTTCTGCATTAAACTCACAAGATAGTTGTTCAGTGGCTTCATTTGAAAAGTCTAAGTCTTGTGCGGAGACCGTCATACCACCATCCGCTAGATTCAATACGATTTGATTGGTCGATTTATTGGCGTAAATAGCTGTCCTTTTCAGAGAATTTAAAAAATCCTTTCTGTTGATGGAAACGATATTTGGGTTTTCCACAGGAATCACCGCATTGTAGTCAGGATACTTTGCATCAATCAATCGACAGGCTATCCGAGTCTTTCCCATATTAAAAAAGACATTAGTTTTGTTAAAGCTAATTTGAACATCTTCATCTTCCAGCAAAGAATTTTTGACAAGCATCAAACCTTTTTTAGGAATGATAAATGAAGTGGCAATATCCGTTTTAAGGTTGCCGACCGTATATTTTACCAATTTGTGGGCATCCGTGGCTACAATATTAATTTTATTAAAATCAATTTGAAATAAAACACCAGTCATAGCCAATCGAATATCGTCATTGCTAGTCGCAAAAAGTGTGTTGGTTATTCCTTTGAGAATTTTTTTGGCTTTGAGTGTTAGGGATTCTGTATCGGCATCTGAAGGAGGGGTTGGAAAATCTTCAGGAGAATCACCAGTTAGCTTATATTTACCAAAAGAAGAAATAATGGTAATTCCGTTGGTTTCTTCGTCAATCGTAAACGTAATAGGCTGTTCGGGAAGTGCTTTTAGTGTTTCCAACAACATTTTAGCAGGAATGGCTATTTTTCCATCTTGTTCAGAAATGACCTCCATACTCGTGATGATGGTTGTTTCCAAGTTGGTAGTAGTGATTGTCAATTTGTTTTGAACTATATCAAACAAAAAGTCTTCCATCACTGGAATCACCGGATTTGAACCAATGGCACCAGCAGCTATATTTAGGTGTTTTAACAATTCGGATGAAGAAACTTCAAATTTCATATTAAGGGTTGTCTAAGGTATAAATTAAAAATCGATTTTTTGGATGACAGCACAAAAGTAATGATTAAAAATCAAAACACAAATTATGGTTTTAACTAAAGTGAGAAAAATGAATTATAGCATAATTATTAGGGCAAAAAGCTGTTTTCGCTATTGAAGCCTAGACTATTTTCATGTAGATTTTTTGAGATGTTTTATCGGCATCTATTATTTTTACCCGGAGTTTTTTACCAATATGGAAGTCATTTTTTCCTTTCTTCTCCAAAGCTCTGAATTTATCATCTGAAATAACATAAAGTCCAGGCAACTCATTAAAAGGAATAAAACCTTCTGCTTTAGTCTCCACTACTTGAATAAAAATGCCCTTATCAATAATTCCGGACACAATACTGTCAAATTCTTCGCCAATATGAAAGGACATATATTCTGCTAATTTGTACTTAACAGATTCTCTTTCTGCATCCATCGCTTTTCTTTCCTGAAGGGAGATATGTTTGGTCTTTTTTTCTAATTCTTCTAACCCATATCGATACTCTCCTCCTAGGTTTTTAAACAATATTCGATGTACGAGTACATCAGCATACCGTCTGATAGGTGACGTAAAGTGGGTATAGTAATGGAATCCTAATCCGTAATGACCTATGTTTTCAGGCGTATATTCTGCTTTTGACATGGTGCGAATAGCCATTGGTTCCAATAATTTGTAGGTGTCATTGGTTTTTACCTCTTCCGCCAATCTATTAAAAGAATCAGTGATAGAAGAAGGGGTTTTTGTGTTAAATGCAAAACCCATTTCTCTGGCAAAACTGGCAAAATCAGCCAGTTTATCTGGATTGGGCAAATCGTGAACCCTGTACACAAAAGGAATGGCCGGAGTAGCTTTTTTATAAACATATTCTGCCACTTTTCTATTGGCTAGTAACATAAAATCTTCTACGAGCATATGGGCATCTAATCGCTCTCTGATTTTGAGATTGATGGGCACCATGTTTTCATCAAAAACGAATTGAATTTCGTCTGAGTCAAAATTGATGGAACCGTGATCAAACCGCTTTTTACGCAGTTTTAAGGCTATTTGGTTGAGTTTATTGACCTCATTGGCATAGTCCCCTTCCTGTGAATTAATTCTATCCTGGGCCTCTTCGTAAGTAAATCGTCGGCAGGAATGAATCACTGTTTTACCATACCATTCGTTATAGATTTTCCCTACTTCATCTAATTCAAATACAGCGGAAAAAGTATATCTATCTTCATTTGGCACCAATGAACATAGATGGTTGGAAAGTTCTTCAGGAAGCATTGGGCAAACTCGATCTGCAATATATACGGACGTCGAACGAGACAAGGCTTCTTTATCCAATTCGGAGTTTTCTTCCAAAAAGTGGGTTACATCGGCTATGTGAATACCAATTTCATAGTGCCCGTTACCTAAGGCTTCTATGGAAAGGGCATCGTCAAAATCTTTTGCCGTAAGAGGATCTATAGTAAAACATACTTTTTCTCTAAAATCCCTTCTTTTAGCCGTTTCTTTAGGATTAATCTTGAGGTGAAGATTTTTGGTTTCTTCCATTATGTTGTCGGGAAAAGCCATGTCAAAACCATTGCTCAACAAAATATTTTGCATGGCAATTTCATTCTCATCATTTTTATCCAAAACAGTCACAACTCGCCCCCAAAACATTTTGTTCTGACCTTTTCCCCAGTCCGTTATCTCCACTTTTACAGTGGCTTCTTGCAAAGAATCCTCTAATTCATCTGGATGTATATACACTTCTGGAAAGTTTTTGGGATAGTCTACTTTTACAAGACCAAAACGTGGTAATATTTGCAATGTTCCAATAACATGGCTGATACTACGTTCGATAATTTCAATGACCTTACCTTCCAGTCGTCTATTCCGCACTTTTTTAGTGATCTCCACTTTTACTAAGTCTTTGTGTAAAGCGCCACCAAGGCTTTTTTGGGGAACGTAAATATCGTCCTTGGCATTAGAGTCTGTAATGTAACCAGCGCCAGAGCGAGTCATGTCTACATATCCCTGAAAAATAAGAGCTGGAGCCGTACTTTTACCCGTACTGCCTATAAAAAATGAATCATTTTTACCTTTGTTTAATAAACCTTTTGTGACGAGATTGGTCAATTCCAGTAGGATTGATTCAGGCGGATTAGCTACATTAAGCTTCCTAGAAATCTGATAGGTATCAAACTTTTTTTTAGGACTTTTTGATAATAATTTAAGTATTTGGTTTTGTAGTTCCTGACTTTTTAGTTGTCGTGGTTTTCGAGGCATGTATTATCCTATGTTATAAATCCAAAAGTAAGACAATTTCCCCATTAGGCAGTATTTCCATGGAGAATTTTTTTGATTTTGAAGGATCGTACAATTCACCTTCATCATTTTGTCCCGCCACTATGGTAATATTTAAATCTTCGTCGATGTAGGCTGCTGACTGCTTGACAACCGCTCCGTCCACTATTGTCGTTGCAATTGGCTTTTTATTAATTAAACCACCCTGTTTGTCAATTGTGACAAGAATAAAATCGTATTTTAATAAGCCACCTTTCCAATAAATTAACGGTACAAATTTTTCTTGAACGGGCAAAGATACACAGGGCAAAAACTCAGTAAATTCGTCCACCTCTGTCTCCCAAATATTTAAAACCTCTTCGATAAACTTTTGTGGGAAAGGTTTATTCCATTCCGAAAAATCGCCTATTTGATCCTGAGACAACATCAGTGGCAATTCAGCTTCAGGAAAAAAGTCCGCTAATTCTTTTTGTTCTCTTGACAATTCTGCTTTAACCATACTTATTTTATGACTTTTAAACTTAAATCGAGCGTTCCTGCTGAATGTGTCAATGCCCCTACGGAAATAAAATCAACACCAGTTTGGGCTATTTTTCGAACTGTGGAGAGATTTACACCACCTGAAGCTTCTGTTTCAAATCTTTTTTGAACGTGTGCTACGGCTTCTCTCAAAATTGGTAATTCAAAATTATCGAGCATGATTCTAGTTACACCACCTCTTTTTAAGACTTCTTCCAGTTCGACCAAATTTCTTACTTCTATTGTGATGTTGAGGTCTTTATTGTTTTTTTCCAAATAACTATGAACGGCGTCAATGGCTTTGGTGATGCTTCCACAGGCATCAATATGGTTGTCTTTGATCATAATCCAGTCATACAAACCAATCCTGTAGTTTTCACAGCCACCAATTTTGACAGCCCATTTTTCTAAAAAACGAAGTAAAGGCGTTGTTTTTCGGGTATCTAAGATGGTTACCGGCAATCCTTCAACTTCAAAAGCAAAACGATTGCTGAGGGTAGCAATTCCACTCATCCGCTGCATGAGGTTTAAAACGAGTCTTTCACCTTGTAAAAGAGCTCTGGAATTACATTCTACGTAAAAAACTACATCTCCAAAACGAATATCATGGCCATCTGCAATTTTTTCTTCAAAAACAGTTGAGGGATCTAGGGTAAGAAATATTTTTTTTGCCAATTCTACTCCGGCAATAACACCATCGTCTTTAACCAAAAGCCTGGCTCTAGATCGTGATTTTTCGGGAATACAGGCCAATGATGTATGATCTCCGTCTTTAATGTCTTCGTCTAATGCTTCCTTAATAAACCAATCCAAATGTGCCTTGTCAATGCCGATCATGTTTTGCATGTTTTTTTTAGAATAAAGTGTAAAATTAAAGGATTTATTGATATCAGACGGCAATTCATGATTGTAATCATGGCAAAAGCCTATTCAATTACATCTTTTTTATACATTTAATGTTTAATTGTAAGTTTTTTAAAATCTATCAAATATGAAAGTGAAAGTTTGTTTGTTGTCCTTTATTATGATCCTAGCTACCTTTGCTTTTGGGCAGTACAAAAGTGATGTAACGTTTCCCGATTCTAGCAAACCTAAAATTACGGATGTCGAGATTCCTCGTGTAAGGTATGCGGAAGAGATTTCGCCAAGGGAATTAAAAATGCATTTAAATGTATTGGCTTCAGCTGAGTTTGAAGGAAGAGAAACGGGAACAGAAGGGAACGATAAAGCAGCTCAATATATTTCAAGATATTTGTTTAATTTGGGTGTTTCTCCCATTCCAGGTACCACCAATTTTTTACAACCGGTGTCTTTTACATTCAGTAAATGGTCCAAAAATGAATTTCAAATAAACGGCACTACCTATAAACATTTGTGGGATTATATCGTATTCCCTACAGAAAATCAGGGGGGAAATATTTTAGCGGATGACATTATATTTTTAGGATATGGGATTGATGATCCACAATACAGTGATTATAACAAAGCTAAAGTAGGTGGAAAAGTCATTATGATCAATCTCGGTGAACCCATGTTGAACGATAGTATTTCCAGATTAACTGGCACAGCCAAATTATCAGATTGGAGTACGGGAATCAACAAAAAACTTGCCATAGCTAAAGAAAAGGGGGTCAAAGCTGTACTTTTTATTGATAATGACATTAAAAAAACACTTGAAACAAATCGACGAAAAATATTAGGGTCATTCCTCGAGTTGGGGGATGTTCGGGAGAGAGTTTACAAATATCCTAGTCATATCTTTATTTCGTCGACCATGGCAACTGAAATTATTGGGACTAAACAAAAAAAGATTTTAAAAGCAAGACAAAATATCAGCAAAGGTAAATCAAAACCAGTCACACTAAGGTCGAACACACAAATAGTATTAGAAAAAGAAAATAACTTGCTTAAGAGTAATAATGTCATAGGATTTATTGAAGGCACAGATAAAAAAGAGGAATATGTGCTTGTTTCTGCTCACTATGATCATTTGGGTAAACGAGGGGATGATATCTTTTTTGGTGCCGACGACAATGGCAGTGGTTCTTCTTTATTGTTGGAGATGGCCCAAGCATACCAACAAGCAGTAATGGAAGGAAATAAGCCATCTAGAAGTATTGTTTTTTGCTGGTTTACAGGCGAAGAAAAAGGATTACTTGGATCAAAATATTATACAGAATACCCAATATTTCCGCTTTCTTCAACGGTAGTAAATGTAAATATTGACATGATAGGTAGGACAGATGGAAATTATAATGACTCTGTAGATTATACCTATGTTATTGGTTCGGATAGATTGAGCTCGGATTTGCACGCTATTAGCGAAAAAGTTAACCAGCAGTATACACAAATTGTATTGGACTATAAATACAACGACGAAAAAGACCCAAATCAGTTTTATTTCAGGTCGGATCACTATAATTTTGCTAGAAGGGGGGTACCTGCTATTTTTTATTTTACGGGAACACATAAAGACTACCATCGACCGACAGACACACCCGATAAGATCAATTACGACAAAATGGCCAAAGTAGGCAAATTAATTTTTCATACTATTTACGAATTGGCCAACGGAGAAAAGCGGATTGAGGTAGATGGAGAAATAAAAAATTAGGAAATGACACTTGGCGATTTTTTTCAAGCGGTTAGTGAGCAACCTTCTGTCGTATTATTTTATTTTGTGGCGATGCCATTAACGGCTTTTTTAGCTGGTGTTCTAGGTAAAAATGAAGGACACCTCAGCCCGTGGAATTATTTATATTCTTTTTTGATCTATGCTGTTAGCATACCTGGTATTTTTGCGATTAGTCTGGCCATTTACCGTTTTTTGTTTGAAAGAGGCAGCATCATGGATACCAATATCTATACACAGATATTGCCCATCTTGACGATGTTTTTGACCTATACCATCATTCGGAGAAACGTTTCATTTCGGGAGATCCCGGGATTTGGGCGCATCAGTCAATTAATTTTTATGTTATCCTTGTTGATCATCTTCATGTGGATATTGGAAAAGACACATATACTAGTCATCACCTTTTTGCCGTTCTGGCAGTTTATCATGTTTTTTGTGGGTATCCTGGTATTGTTGAGATTTACTTGGATGCGGATGTTTCGGTGAGTAAAATATTCCTTTTTGGTTTTCCCCATCCCTCAAAGGAGCCAAAAAGAAATGTTTAGAAATCCGTTTGAGCACCCTTTAGGTTATCATGCTGACACCGAGAATCGAGGTCGTCAGTAGAGGGGCAATGAGTAATGAGGTGTGCATTTCTCCAAATAATCAAATGCAACAAATCTACCAAATCAAACAACAAAAGAAACTATATATCCAAAAAGTATGTTAAAAAGGTATTACCAATACAATATACCTTTATGTCAAAGTTGATTTCTGTGAAAATGGACGAAAATCTACTCAAAGAAACAGATGCCATGGTTAAAAAGCTGGGCATGTCCCGCAACAAATATGTCAATGAAGCGGTGGTGGAATATACAAAAGCAAAGAAAAAAGCAGACTTGGAGGAACAAATCAAAAAAGAAATTGAAGTCATCCGGGAAAGTAGTATGGAAGTTCTCCGAGAATTTGAAGCATTAGAAGACGACTATGAAACAATTTGAGGTATGGTTGGCAGACCTTAACCCGGGTTTTGGAACTGACCCAGGTAAAATAAGACCAGTTGTTGTTGTTCAAAATAATTTTGTAACTTCTCAGGGGCATGCATCGACGATCATTTGTCCATTGACTACAAAATTAACCGTGGGCACCAAAATCTTAAGGATTAGAATTTTTAAAAAAAACATAGAAATATTTCAAGATTCAGAAATCCTCATCGATCAGATCCGGGCCATTGACAATCGCAGGCTGTTAAAATGCGTGGGTACAATCGACGACAAAACAATATCAAGGATGAAAGAGAGTTTGGCGTATATATTGGATTTGTAAAAAAAACAGATCTATTGAGAATTTTTTTGAAAAAAGATATGCTTGTTCTCCTGGTTTGTATCACATCACCATTACCTATCAGAGGGGTCATTTGCCAATTATGACACACAAGGTCGTGAAGTTGTGATAGATTTATACAAAAAGTATATTCAGCATTAATTTTTTCCTTCCCTCTTGACAATGTAAAAGAATACATTTATTTTTGTCAATATATAATGTTTTGCAAGTAAAAGCTTTGGATATAGATTTTAAAAACCTGTTACTGTTTTTAGCTATTTATTAACCCTTATAATTTTTTTATTATGAAAAATTTATGTAAATTCCACCATTCCACCATTCCACCATTCCACCATTCGTAGTGGACTTTTTGTTTTATTGATGTTTACTGGATTTCTTTTTTCTTGTCATCAAGACGATGTCAAAAAAGTTGGCGTTAATGAGGGTGCAAATCTAGAAAATCGAACGGTTGAACCGTGTGAACCTTTAGACTCAGAACAAATGCCCTGTGTAAAAGACACTCAACTTTGGTTTCTTCAACTTCAATTATTTGATACTTGTACTTTTTTATTTGAAACAGAAGTTTATGATTGTGGTAACTTACGGTATTATTTTGGAAACTATAAAATTATACTTCATGGGTGCGATTCAATTGATACATGGATAAATAACTGTACTTCATCTGGGGGCACTTATGCAAGTTGTATGGCATTACTTAATGCTCAAATCATGGAGGCTTTGGCTTTAAAAATTGCCACTACTGAAAACCCTCCAAGTCCAAACATCTCTGTGTACTTTTTTAACGCAGTGTGTAATCAATATTGTCTTTATGAAATGTATGACCCAAGAGCAGATAAATATTACAATGTCTTTGATAAATTACGTTGTAGCAATGCTTGCTGCATTCATACATATCAACTAAAAAAAGTAAATGGTGAATGGATTATATTTGATAGTGAAATAGAACAATACAATGGTATTGGATGTGCATTTGCACAACAAGCAGAAAGCTGTGAATCAGGGGCAATTTATACATCTGATTGTATTCATGAATGTGAATAAAAGAAAAGCGGGAGTATTTTTTTTACTCCCGCTTATTTATTTTTATCAAACCAAATTAAGTGAAATGAAAATATTTGCAACAGTTTACATTTTTATATTAATTTTAAATAATCAAGCCATAAGTCAAGGACTGAATGATATCCCTCCCTATCAAATCACCAATCCAAAGTGGCAATATTTTTCTTTTGACAATAATTTTCCTGAGGATAATAAAGGGTTACAACATACCCCTTACAGTTGTATGGCAAGAGCGCAATCCATTGAAAAGGGAGACTATATCTATCTTCTTGAGAATACCTTTACTGCGATCAATGGTTATAGTGGTTGGGATGGATTTATTTTGAGTAAACTAAATAAACAAATAGGGGAAGTGGCTTGGGTATATCAACATAATCAACACGTAGGTGTTAAAAATTATGAAAGGCCCAGTCCCTACATTGGTTTTGATTCGAATGGAAACATAGAGATTTTAACTACAAGAGACCGGGACACCATGATTAAAGACTATAAATTTTATTGGGAGTTTGTAGGTACACCAGCTATACATACTATTGATGATATCACAGGACAAAAATTAGATTTTAAATATGGGTTGGATACTACACGAACCGACAATACCCGGTTTACTGGAGGTTCTAAATTACATTGGCAGGGAGAAAATAAATATTTAAATATCCTGTATTGGAGCTATAATATTGACGGTCTTACTAAAGACAGAATTGATTTTCATAAGGTAGATGATAGTTTAAATATTGGAAAACAACCTTTTTACGGATACCAAATAGATACAGACATAGAATCACCTTATGATGAAAATTATAAACCGTGGATTGAATCCTTGTATAATCAAGATACCATGATTGTTTTGACAGGGCTTTCGGATATTGAAGATTACTTTAACTCGCCAAAAAAAGCATTTTTACGATGGTTTAATATTAAGGACCATAACCATATACAACAATTAAAAGTAGTAGAAGTGAGCGACGCTTTTGCAAGACCTCAAAAAAATACTTTTAGGTATGACCCTCGTTTAATTTTTAAACCGGGTCATGTTTTTTTGACACAAGTCATGCAACCGAACACTAAATTGCCACATGATCATTTTGTATGGATGTGGTGGTTAAACACCCAAGGTTGGATATTAGGAACGTTTCCCTACGTAAAATGGTTAGATACTTTTTATTTAAGGATAGAACCGATTGGTGTTAAAAATAATAAACTGTATATGACAGGAAGATATTATGATTTTCAGGAAAATAAAGAGAGGTATGATATTTTAGAAGTTGCACCTTATTCAAATTCAACAAAAAAAGTTGGAGAATTTTTAAATTATAATCACAACAGTGGAAATTTTAGAATCAACATTTTAAAGTCTGATTTTCTAGACAATGGGGACATATATTTTGATTTGAGTATTAGGAGTCGTAAAAATAATTTGGAATATTGGTATTTGAGCTCGGTAGTTGTCGAGGCAAAAAACCTAGGAATAATTTCATCTAATAAAGAAATTGCAAATAACATTCATTGGAGTTGGGCCTACCCAAACCCTACCGCCGATATTCTTCATATTCAAAAAGAAATAGGTGAACCAGTGGAAATTTATATACGTGATATCACAGGCAATATTTTATTACAGAAAACATTTGATCAACAGACAGAGATAGAGTTGTCATTAATAGATTTTCCTTCTGGAATGTATTATGTCACCATCATTGACAAAAGCGGAAAAAATCAGTCGATGACCCATAAAGTAGTGAAGTTGTAAGATATACTTTATTGGATTATCAGGGTATTGAGAATTTTTGGAAAAGTTCCCATATAATTTTGATGTTTACCTATAATATTACCATTTTATAACATATCTTTGTGCCCCAATAACTAGTTTCCACGACACATGCCAAAAGATACATCCATCCGTTCCGTACTCATCATCGGAAGTGGCCCTATTGTTATTGGACAAGCTTGCGAATTTGACTACTCGGGTACTCAGGCTTCACGCTCCTTACGCGAAGAAGGAATTGAAGTTTCGCTGATCAACTCAAATCCGGCCACCATCATGACAGATCCTGTCACGGCCGACCATATTTACTTGTGGCCACTAACGCCAGAAAGTATTGTCAAAATACTGGAAGAAAGACAAATTGATGCCGTTCTACCTACTATGGGAGGACAAACCGCCCTCAATTTGGCCATTGAGGTGGATAATATGGGCATTTGGGAAAAATATGGTGTCAAGATGATTGGCGTCGATGTAAATGCTATTGAGCTTACCGAAAACAGAGAAAAATTCAAACAACATGTCGTCAACTTAGGTATGTATGTAGCCGATTCCTGTATCGCCAATTCATTTTTAGAAGGAAAAGAAGCGGCACAAGAGATAGGTTTTCCATTGGTCATACGTCCTTCCTATACATTAGGAGGATCTGGCGGCGGGTTTGTGATGAAAGAAGAAGAATTTGACGAGGCCCTTCGTCGTGGCTTAGAAGCTTCACCTTCACACGAGGTTTTGGTAGAAAAAGCTGTTTTTGGTTGGAAAGAGTTTGAATTGGAATTGCTTCGAGACAAAAATGACAATGTGGTCATCATTTGTACCGTAGAAAACCTTGACCCCATGGGTATTCACACGGGAGACAGCATTACGATTGCACCGGCTATGACACTTTCGGACACCGCTTTCCAACAAATGAGGGATGATGCCATATTGATGATGCGCTCCCTTGGGAATTTTGCCGGTGGATGTAATGTTCAATTTGCCCTAGAACCCGAAACAGAAAAACTCATCGCCGTAGAAATTAATCCAAGGGTTTCGAGATCCTCTGCGCTTGCTAGTAAGGCAACGGGTTACCCTATTGCCAAAATAGCAGCTAAACTCGCTATTGGATACACCTTGGATGAGTTAAAAAATCAAATCACTAAAACAACTTCGGCTTTTTTCGAACCGGCACTTGACTACGTTGTGGTTAAAATGCCCCGATGGAATTTTGAAAAGTTTTATGGTGCGGATACCACTTTGGGTTTACAAATGAAGTCAGTAGGGGAAGTGATGTCTATAGGCCGAACTTTTCTAGAAGCACTACAAAAAGCATGTCAAAGCCAGGAAAATAATCGTAGTGGACTTGGGGCAGATATGAAGGAATGGATTCAGACCGAAGATATATTACAACGACTTGAAAAAGTGAGTGATGACCGTATTTTCCGTATAAAAGACGCTCTCCGACTGGGTGTTCCCGAAAAAACAGTGCATAAATTGACCAAAATTGACCCTTGGTTTATCAAACAAATTAAAAAACTCGTCACCACAGAAGAAAAACTTCAACGCTTTAATGTTGCGGAAGATATTCCTTACGACTTTTTTAGAGAATTAAAAAATCTGGGCTATAGTGATGCACAAATTGCCTGGGTTTTACGAATTAAAGAAGAAGAAGTAACCCGGCAGAGAAAAAAATTAGGCATCAAAAGGGTCTACAAAATGGTAGATACTTGCGCTGCTGAATTTGAAGCAAAAACCCCGTATTTTTATAGCTGTTTTGATGAAGAAAATGAAAGTATTTCTTCAGACAAGAAAAAAATCATCGTTTTGGGTTCTGGCCCCAACCGTATTGGTCAAGGGATAGAATTTGACTACTGCTGTGTGCACGGCATCCTTGCCATCAAAGAGGCAGGTTATGAAGCGATTATGGTCAATTGTAATCCCGAGACGGTATCCACAGATTTTGATATTGCAGACAAATTGTATTTTGAACCCGTTTTCTGGGAACATTTGGAAGAAATCATCGACCATGAAAAACCGGAAGGTGTCATTGTACAGCTAGGCGGGCAGACGGCCCTCAAATTGTCTGAAAACCTACACAAAAAAGGGATTAAAATCATTGGAACTGATTATGCCAATATGGATCTTGCCGAAGATAGAGGGAGTTTTTCTGATCTATTGAAAGCATTACATATTCCTTACCCGAGATATGGAGTAGCCAAAGATGTGGATGAAGCTTTGGAAGTAGCTAGACAAGTAGCTTATCCAGTTTTGGTTAGACCTTCTTATGTATTAGGCGGTCAGAGAATGCGGATTGTCATCAATGACGCCGAACTGGAAAAACACGTGTTGAATATATTTAAACACATGCCAGATAATAAAGTGTTGATCGATCAATTTTTGGAAAGAGCTAAAGAAGCAGAAATTGACGCTATTTGTGATGGAGAAGATGTGTTGATTATGGGTATCATGGAACATATCGAACCAGCAGGTATACATTCGGGTGATAGTTCGGCCGTACTACCTACGTTCAGTCTAAGCGACGAAATCATTGAAACGATGGTGGCATATGCTAAAAAGCTGGCTTTTGCCTTAAATATTAAAGGGCTCATTAATATCCAGTTTGCCATTAAAAATGATCAGGTTTACGTCATTGAAGCTAATCCAAGGGCATCTAGGACTACACCTTTTATTGCCAAAGCTTACCAAGTTCCTTTTTTGAATATAGCTACGAAAGTGATGATTGGGGCAAATAAACTGAAAGATTTTACGTTTGAAAAGAAGTTGGAAGGATATGCGTTAAAAGTGCCTGTTTTTTCTTTTGACAAATTTCCAAATGTAGATAAAAATTTGGGTCCTGAAATGAAGTCTACAGGTGAGATGATCTATTACATCAAAGATTTAAATGACCCTTATTTTAGGGATCTGGCTAGTAAACGATCTATGTTCTTATCGCGATAAAGCGAAAATATACTTTAAACCATGGTACAACCGGAATATTCATATCTGGAAGAATTAAACGATGTGCAAAGAAAGGCAGTCACCACCTTAGACGGCCCAGTCATGGTTATTGCAGGCCCAGGATCTGGAAAAACAAGGGTCTTGACCTATAGAATTGCCCACTTGATTAAATCGGGTGTATATCCAGCAAATATTTTGGCTTTGACCTTTACCAACAAGGCTGCACGTGCCATGAAAGACAGAATTGAAGGGGTTGTCGGTCAGGAAGCCAAGAGGGTTTGGGCGGGCACTTTTCACTCACTTTTTGCCAAAATATTAAGGGTTGAGGCACATAGATTGGGTTTTCCCAATGACTTTACTATATATGATTCTGACGATACCAAAAGCCTGATTACTGAAATCATCAATCAACTGAATCTGGACAAAAAGGTATACGCTCCAGGTATAGTTAGAGCTAGGATATCTGCGGCAAAAAGCAACCTCATTACGCCAAAATTGTATGTTAGCAACGAAGAATTAATGGGATTAGACAGGATGAATCGAAGGCCTTTGATTTATCAGATATACGAAAAATATGTAGCTAGGTGTCAAAGAGCTGGGGCTATGGATTTTGATGATTTATTGCTTCAAATGTTTCGTTTATTGTACCAAAATCCTGACCAAACTCGGGATAAATACCAGCGTCAGTTCAAATATATCATGGTCGACGAGTTTCAGGATACGAACTACCTTCAATACGAAATACTCAAACTTTTGACGGTATATCCCAACAGTCCAAACAATATTTGTATCGTTGGTGATGATGCACAAAGTATCTATTCGTTTCGTGGAGCAACAATTGAAAATATCTTGCAATTTGAGTCAGATTTTCCATTGTTAAATACATTTAAATTAGAGCAAAATTATCGGTCGACCCATTTTATTGTCGAGGCGGCCAACGAAGTGATTACGTTTAATAAAAAACAAATCCAAAAAAAGATTTGGACAGAACGACCGGCTGGCAATAAAATAAAAGTCATCAAAGCAGCTTCTGAAACAGAAGAAGGGAAAAGAATTGCCGATAATATCATCGAACAAAAAAACAGGTTTAATCTTAAAAACAGGGATTTTGTCATTTTATACCGAACCAATAGTCAGTCGAGGATATTCGAAGAACAATTAAGAAGATACAACATACCCTACCGGGTTTACGGCGGTTTGAGTTTTTATTCCCGTAAGGAAATAAAGGACATGGTTGCGTATATGCGAATTGTGGCCAATGACAAAGACGATGAGGCTTTAAAAAGAATTATCAATTACCCCAAAAGGGGCATAGGGAATAGTACTGTGGATAATATTATGTCCTTGGCAGAAGACAATGACATGAGCATGTGGGAGGTATTAACCAAAATAGATTTTAGCCAGCGCAGTAAAAAAGGATTAGTTGATTTTGTACAATTAATCCAAGCGTTTAAGGCTAAAGCCGACTCTTCAGATGCCTATGCTACGGTTCAATACATAGCCAAGCACAGTGGAATCATAGTTTTTTTAAAGGCGGACAAAAGCATAGAGGGTGTTGGAAGGATTGAAAATATTGACTCTTTATTGGACGGTATCAAAGAATTTGTCGAGGATGATGAATTGGACATCAACGAAGAAATATCACAAGACAAAAGTTTATCAACTTACCTTCAGACCATTTCGTTGATGACCGACGCAGATGAAGGAGAAGAAGGAGCAGACTCTGTAAGTTTGATGTCCATACATGCTGCCAAAGGTTTAGAGTTTAAGTCAGTATTTGTTACGGGTTTGGAAGAAAATTTATTTCCTTCATACCAATCTTTGTCGGATCCGAATCAAATTGATGAAGAAAGAAGGTTGTTTTACGTAGCCATTACAAGGGCTGAAGAATTGCTTACCTTGAGCTTTGCCAATGCTCGGTATCACCATGGCGAAATGCGGTTTAATGACTCGAGTCGATTTATAGAGGAGATTTCTGAAGACAATTTAGATAATATCGTCACATCACAGGTGGTGAAAGGATTTGGGGAGCCCAAAATTTTGGGGAATTTTAAACCTAGGACCTTACAGGCTGGAATTCCAAAGACGGATGTTGAAAATTTTAAAGCCAGCGATCCTAAAAACATCAAAACCGGTCAAAGGGTTTTGCATTTAAAGTTTGGCGAGGGAAACGTCACCAGTGTGGATGAAAGAATGGTCGCTTCTATCCTTTTTCCACAGGTTGATCCACAAAATGAAAAAAGGATCATGCTCAATTTTGCGAAACTACAGATTTTGGAATAGGGAAGTTGGTTTAATAGGTAAGCTAAATTTATTTGGCTGATTAACCCTTTTTAATAAATTGAAAACCAAAAGAAGAAGAAACGAATTTCAAATGTGCGAATATGAGATTGAAGTTATAAACTTCCAACGAAATAATGACACCCTATTTCAGATCAAATGGAAGTAAATGTTGATATAATATAGGCCGGTGAGAATGAAAGTTATCCCTGCGACAATTCGCATTCCTTTTTCGACTTGTGTAATAACTTTAAAATACTTACCTAATTTCTCTAAACTAAAGGCTATAATAAACGCAAATAATATGACAGGCAGACTGGTGCCTAGTGAAAAAACTACTGGGATTAACAATCCCGATTGTATGGTTAATGGCATCAACATGCCGAAAAAAAGTGCGCCACTATATGGACAAAAAGCTAAAGCAAATAGGGCACCTAAAAGAAATGAACCCAACAATCCTTTGGTTTTAAATTTGTCAGAAAGCTTTTCTGTAAAATTACCGCCTTTTATAAAATTGAGTTTGATGATATCTAACAAAATCAACCCCAAAACTACCAATACAAAGCCGATATATTTTTCGCCATTGCCTTGAAATAATTTCGCTACCTGAAATTTACTCGCTCCCAAATAGATGATAGTCCCTATGGCCGTGTACGAAAACATTCTACCCAAAGTATATAAAACACCACTCAAAATCACCTTCCTTTTGCTATTGACTGTTTTAGCTATGTATGCTGTTGCAGTAATATTTGTCGCCAAGGGGCAAGGAGCAATGGCTGTAAGTAAACCTAATGCAAATGCTGTGAGTATTGGAACATCGCTGTTTTGGGCAATGTTTTCTAACCATTCCATCATTATTTGAAAAGATTTATTTCTTTTTCAAGACCTTTTTTAAATTCCTCGGGCTTATTTTTAGCTTTCATGAACGCAAAATCTGTCAGATCTTTTTTTGAACCTGTTTTAGGATTAAATAAAAAAAGAGCTGTACCCGTAGCTTCAAATTTTTCAGCTATTTTTTCATTTTTTTTGTCATCAACATTGACTAAAATAAATGGAATTGCTGGATATTTTTGAAGTGTTTCTTTTGTTAGTTTTTCAATATGATTACACGTCACACATCTGTGTGTAGAGTGAAATTGTAAAACTTGAACATTTGGAGAGGTATTTGCTTCTGATATTCCTTTTTTAGGCGTTTGTCCACAGCTACTGCTTGAAAAAACCAGGAACAATAAAGTAACCAATGTTGGTGTTAAAAATAATTTTGTCATTTTAATAATTTAATTTTTTGAATAATTATAAATGATGGCCAACTGACCAACAGGATAAGTTGTTTGTGACAAGATTCTATCAAATGCTTCGGCTTTTGTTTTCATAAAATAATATTAAAAATATAGCCAGAGGTAATGATAAAAAAAGTAATTACACCAAAAAAAATGGCAATAAGTTTAAAGGTCATCACTTTCTTAAGCAACATGGCTTCAGGAATGGAAAGTCCCACCACAGCCATCATAAACGCAATAGCAGTACCAATTGGAATACCTTTTTGAACAAAGACTTGTATGATGGGCAAAACACCAGCTGCGTTGCTATACATTGGAACACCAAGTAAAACAGCAAGAGGAACAGCGAGGGGATTTTCTTTTGAAATATATTGTTCAAAAAATCCTGTTGGAATAAAACCGTGCATGAGCCCACCAATGGCTATACCAATAATTATGTACCAAAAAACACCTTTAATTATACTAGTTGCTTCTTTAATAATAAAGGGTAAACGTTTAACAAAAGAAAATTTTTTCTCATCGAGTGTCCCTTCTTTTTCAGCGTTATTTATGATACCATGGACCCAAGGAGTTAAATATTTTTCTAAATTTAATTTACCTAACACATATCCACCTAATGTTCCTAAAATAATTCCACTAGAAACATAAAGAATCGTAGTCTCTAGTCCAAACATTCCGATAAACAGCGCTATTGCCACTTCATTTACTAGTGGAGAAGTGATGAGGAATGCAAAGGTCACACCTAAAGGAATTCCACCTTTTACAAATCCAATAAATAAAGGAACTGAAGAACAAGAACAGAAGGGAGTAATGGCGCCAAAAGTAGAAGCAAATAAATATTCTATTCCATAAAGTTTATTTCGAGACAAAAAATTCCTGACTTTTTCCACAGGAAAATAGGAATTTATAATACCCATTATTAAAGTAATTAAAAATAATAAGAGGAGGATCTTTATCGTGTCATAAACGAAAAAACTTAATGCATCACCTATTTTACTGCCTTCATTTACATGAAACACTTTGTATATTAGCCAATCAGCAAAATTTTGAATCCAGTCAAACACAATATCTATTTAATTGATTGAAAAACCCACCACAATTCTTGTCCAATTTCGAGACTTCTTTCCATATACTTTATATCCATTTGAACTGTGTTGTCATAGACTTTTGGATCGTTGTATTTTATGGGAAATCTAGCCTCTGCGCCAAAAACAGTGGGGCAACCCTGATCAGCACTATCACAAGTTAAGATCGCAATAAACTTGTTTTTTGGGTTAAATTCGTGGTTATATTCTTTTGAAAAACAAATAATAGGCGCTTCGTTTTGTGCATATTTTACCATATAGACGGGATTATTATTTTCTGATAATTTTTGAATATGAAAACCTTGATTTTTTAAAGTTTCCAATACTTTTGGAAACATCGCTGTTGCTTCAGTTCCTCCAGAATAACAAAAAATATTTTTTATTCCAAAATGATAGGCCATCGTTTGAGCCCATATTTGTGACAAATGACTCCGTCTACTATTATGGGTACAGATAAAATTCAATCGGATGGTTTCATTATTATTTATCTTATCTTGTACGTAATTAATGAAGGGCCATAAAATTTCCTTTCGATCATCTGCAATTTTATTTACCGAAAAGGAAGAGATGGTGTTTAATATTTCAGGATTCATTTTGGGTAATAATTTTGTTTGAGAAATAAACTTGCCTTGACTAGTAAAATTAAAACGGGAACTTCAACTAAAGGCCCGATAACACCCACAAAAGCTTGAGGTGAATGGATGCCAAAAATGGCTATAGAAACAGCTATGGCCAATTCAAAATTGTTGCCCGTGGCTGTGAAGGAGATGGAAGCATTTTTATCATAAGGTACATTCATCGATTTATTGATAAAAAAACTTACAAAAAACATGAGTAAAAAATATATCACCAATGGGATCGCAACCTTGATAACATCAAAGGGTAATTCCATTATTTTGTCTCCTTTTAAACTAAACATTAGTATGATGGTGAAAAGCAAAGCATATAAAGTAAATGGTGAAATTTTTGGAATAAATTTTCTATTGTACCAATCTTTACCTTTGGCTTTGATCAAAAAATATCTACTTAGAAAGCCAGCTAAAAAGGGTATACCTAAATATATTAAAACACTTTGTATCACTTCGTTTATTGGCACAGTAATATTGAAGTTTCCAAAGCCAAAATATTGAGGTAAAATATTGATAAATAGCCAAGCATAAAAACTATAGGTGAAAACTTGAAAGATGCTGTTTAAGGCGATAAGTAAAGCCCCGTATTCACGATTTCCACCTGCTAAATCGTTCCAGACAATAACCATAGCAATACAGCGAGCCAAACCAATAAGGATTAACCCAACCATATAATCTGGTTCGTCACGCAAAAAAATAATGGCCAACGCAAACATTAAAATAGGTCCAATGACCCAGTTTAACATTAAAGAGAGTGTCATTGATTTTTTGTCTTGGAATGCCTTTGGTAATAAGGTATAATCAACTTTTGCCAAAGGGGGATACATCATTAAAATTAAACCAAAAGCTAAGGGTAGATTGGTTGTTCCTATAGACAAGGAATTGGATATATCTTTAATGTTTGGAAAAAAATATCCAAATGCTACACCCAAAAGCATAGCAAGAAAAATCCAAAGGGTAAGGTATCGATCTAAAAATTTTAATTTTGGTTTCATTGTTCTTTTGAAAAACTTGAAGATTGAGGTGGCGTATAAAAATTAAATTTATATAAGAAATAGCCACTTCACAGCTTTTTTCATGGCACTCGGATTATGTGAGAATATACCCTTGATAGTTAATTGACTAATGAAAGTATAGTTCTTCATGATTAAAAGGGATTAATTGTACGATTTAGACATAAAGCTTCACAGTTTTTTGTTTTACGTTTAGCCAATAGAATATCCATTTGAATCCATTTTTAGGTTTTTAAACAAGCAATAACTGTTTGATTTCATGTACATCCGCTACCCTACCTTTTATTTTTATCTCGCCATCTATTACCAATACTGGTGTTGAAAGCACATTATATTTCATAATTTCTTCGATGTCTTCAATTTTTTCAACATGGGCTTCAATACCAGTTAGTTTGATAACTTCTACAACATTGTTGTACGTTGTTTTGCATTTTGGGCATCCAGTGCCGAGGATTTTTATATTTTTCATTGTAGAAAATTTTATTTTATTTCGCAAAGATACGAATAATTCGCATAAATACGAACATAAAAAATAAAAATAATTTTTAACTAAAAAAACCAATTAAAAGTCCTTTGGCTAAAGCCCAGGTTTCTTTATTGATGCAGTATTTTGTTTTTGGTGGATTAATTTCACCTTGAATTAGTCCTGCTTCTTTCAACACTTTTAAATGCTGAGAAAGCGTACTTTTAGCGATGTGAAACTCTTCAGATAGGTCTCCATGATAGCAACAAGATTGGTTAGAAAGTAATTCCAAAATAGCCACTCGAATAGGATTAGCTAATGCGTTTGAGAACTTAGCTACGAGCTCTTGTTTGTTGGTAAACTTTTGTTTTTCAGTGACCATATTATAGTATAGGTATAAATAAATAATTCGCAAATATACGAATTAATATTGAATTATTGTATATTAGTACACATTCAAAGATACTTGGCAGTATTTTATAAGAGCACTAAAGTTTAAATAGGTTTTTAAAAAAACTGATTACTTTACCGTAGAAAAATGAGTATTTCATTTATACCTTTAGTTTAATTCTATCATAGTCGAGACTTGACCACTCAACTTCTTTTGGGTATTTAGTTTAGTATAAATATTAAGTTATTTCCAATAAATAAATCTTTGATATGAAGAAAATTAGTCCTGTAAACAGTTCAATAAACTTTTATAGTCGCATCCTCACGCTATAGTATAGCGTTATTGAAATATTGAATAAAGTGTTTAATGTAATAATTTTACATTACTACATATTTATCTTTGTTCAAGAAAGTTGGCTTTGCCCTTCCAATTTACCAATTCTGGATTAAATTTAAAATCGATTGACCCTGAAAGCGTTCATTTCGATATCCGTCTTTTGGCCAAGAATCATTTGGGTAAGAAGATGACCTGTCGCCGCTGCCGACGATATACCGATCATAGCGTGTCCACAAGCTACAAACACATTGTCGTGGTGGTCGTCTTTACCAATGTAAGGAAGACCGTCAGGACTCACGGGGCGAAGACCGGCCCATACTTCATCCATCGAAGGTATTGGAAGGTTTAACTGGTCAAAATAATGGTTGGTTGCGTCAATGATTGGGGGTATTCTCTTCGAACTAATTTTTAGATTTAATCCACCTAATTCCATAGTTCCACCTACCCTCAAATCCTTACCAAAAGGAGTCATAGCCACCCTGTGATCTACCAAAATAGAAGGATATTTGATGTTATTTTCCTGATTTTTGTAGGTATAACTATAACCCTTGCCTGCTTCTAGAAGAAGTGAAATTCCTAATTTTTCACTAAGCAAAGACGACCAGCTTCCTGCAGCGATAATAAGGTTATTTACAGCAATCCTTCGATTTTGAGAAATAACATAGCTTACTTTTTGACCACTTTTTTCAAACTCTAATACATCTTCTTGTAAACAAAATTGCACGCCCTTAGATAGTAGATTTGCCTTCAATCGCTCCATCATTTGTCGGGGATGAAGGTGACAGTCGAGTTCGTAATACGTAGCACCAATGACGTTTTTACTAATCAAACCGTCCATTTTTTGCAACATATTAAAATCTAAAATGGGTACATTCATACCATATTCTTTTTCGGCAAGGTATGCTAATTCTTTTTCATGGCGCTCTGTTTCCTTTTGGGTATATAACATCAAGCAGCCATCTAACCAAAGATCAAAACTTTGACCTAATTGTGCATGGAGGTCGATAGTCAAAGACCTGCTCAACTTAAGTAAGTTGTATAAGTGGGGTGCATTTTCATTGACAGTCTTAGACGAAGCACACTTGTAAAAGTGGTAAGCCCATTTGATTAAATTGCCATTGAAACGTGGTTTTATGTAAAATGGGCTTGTACTATCCATCATCCATTTAAGCCCTTGCCATACGATGCCAGGTGTGGCGAGAGGTATAAAATGACTTGGAGAAATGTAGCCAGCATTGCCAAAACTACAATTATTATCTGCATTGTCCTTATCGATGATGACGACTTCTTCACCGGCTTGTTGTAAGTAATAAGCTATATGTAAACCAACTACCCCTGCACCGATAACAAGATGAGCCATTTTTTTTATTCTTTAATCAAATACTGGAATGGATCGGCTGATTGATCGTATTTGTAGAGTTCGTATTTTTCTATTTTTTCCAACAGCTTTACTGCATACATTGGATCTGTAGCGTATCCGCAAGCTTTCAAACCAAATATCCATTGAACATAATCGTCTTTGGCGAAGTCAAATAATACCCTATAACGATCGGATTGCAGTAAAAAATTGGATCTATCCACATACGATTCCACAGTATTTCTATAGGCTCTAAAGCACGATTCTACCAGATAACCTTCCTTATTAAAATCATCGTCTTTGTGGAAGTACGTTTTTCCTGTCCAATACGATTTACACTTTATTCCAAAATGATTATTGGCTTCTAACGCAAGTTTACTAGTGCCAAAATTGGATTCATGTAGTCCTTGTGCTAAGGTAACACTGGCAGGAATACCTGTTCGGTACATTTCGACGATAGCCAAATCTTTGTATTGTTCGATATATTCATCAGCAGCGGTTTCAGGTGCTTCATGAAAAGACGAAAACAAAAGAAGGGATAGCGTAAATACAAAAACGGATTTAAACATATTAAAATGCTGATTATATGAGTGATTTAAACTGTGCGATTAATGTTATACAAAAAGTTTGCCAATTGACTACTTGATAGTACACCTATCAAATTGTTGCAAAAAAACAGGATCAAAATCAGCCCCATGGCCTGGATCATCGGTGATCGTTACCTGCCAGTCTTTAGAATAATTCATGCCACCAATAACAGGATCTTCTGACAACATCAATGGCGAGTCCAGATCGTGATAAATAATATTATCCCAAGCCATATCAAAATGAACCAGCGCAGAAATACCCAATCTTGACTCTGAAAAAGAGCCCGTTTGACAGTACATATCATGTCCTTGTGCAATACCTGCTATCTTCATAGCATTGGTGATACCACCAGATTTTCCGAGTTTAATGTTGAATAAATCTGCTGCATTTTCTCGAATGACATGGATGGCATCTTTGTGATTAAAAACAGTTTCATCCGCCATGATAGGAATAGGACTTTCTAGAACCAATCTTTTTTGGTCGGGAATATTTCCAGCTTGGATGGGCTCTTCACAGTGTTCTATGTTAAAATCTTTCATTGCTAAAAGCGCCTTTTTAGCTTCGGTATAATTCCAAGCTTGATTGGCGTCTATGCGCAAGGGTAATTCGTAGCCAATAGCCTTACGAATGGCCTCAATACGAGCAACATCTAATCCTGATGGTCTTTCGCCCAACTTTATTTTTAAGACAGGAAAACCCATCTCTTTGTACTTCATGGCTTTTTCAGCCATTTTTTCTTTGGTCAGCAAACTAACTGTATTGTCCGTATAGATTTTTTTATTTTTATCACCTTGTAAAAAAGCGTACAAAGGCAATCCGTCCATTTTTGAAACGAGGTCGTATAAAGCCATGTCAAAAGCACATTTGACAGAGGCATTTCCGACGATCATTTTGTCCATAAGGGAGGTGTGTTTACGAATTTCTCTTGGATTTTCTCCTAGTAATACTTTCGCCAGTTCTTTAGCAAAAGCGATAGTTCCCGTTTGGGTTTCACCATGGATGGTTCTATATGGGCAACATTCTCCAGTGCCGTAAGTACCGTCTGTGTTGTATATTTTGACAACGGTGTTTCTTGCATGAGTTAAAGCACCTTTTGATATAACAAATGGTTCTGTAAGTGCTATCTCAATGGGAATGATTTCAATTTTGTGAATAGTTGTTTTGTGCATGAAAATGGTTTATATACAAAGGTAGTAAAAATGAAAATGCCGAAACAGTAAACTGCCCGGCATTTCTTTTTATTCTAATCTTTAGCAAATAGCTTTAAGAAAGTCTATTCAAATGTTAGAGGAAAGCAATTAAAACTTAATTAGGTATTCCTAATCTTGTTTTGAGTGTGGCCAATAAGTTTTCACTTTCTTCAGCATGTAATAATATACCTTGAGCAGAATCAAAAATCATCGTGTAATTACCCTCCTTACCAAGTTTGTCGATTTCTGTTCGAATTTTCATTAAAATAGGTTCATAAAGATCTTGTTGTTTCTTTTCCATTTTGAGTTCAGCTTCTTGCTCGTATTGTTTGATTTCTTCTTGTTTTGTCATGAGACTTTCTTCCTTAGCCATCATTTGTACTTTTGATAAATTGCCTGAATTGACTTCATTCATATACAATTTGTATTCATTTTCAAAGAGAAGCACCATTTCTTCCCCTTTAGAGGCTAATTCTTTTTCATAAGCATCAAGTTGAATATTGGCAATTTTAACCTCAGCCATTTTAGATAAAATATCTTGAGTATTGACGTAGCCGAATTTTTGTGAAAAACCCATCATAGGTATAAGTAAAATCGACAAACAAAGAGAAAATAAAAACTTCATATGGAAAATATTTAAAAATAAAACTTTAGAATTAAAAAAAAGTTACAATTGTTGCGGCAAAATGAATTATTCTGGTTCAAAACCTAAGATAATGTTGAATGTTCCATAGTCTGACAATTTAGATCCGGCAGGAAGATTTTTGTCGAAACCAAAACCATAATCAAAGCCAAGAAGTCCAAACATAGGTAAAAATACCCTGGCGCCAAGACCCGCAGATCTTTTGATATCAAAAGGATTATAATCTTTGAAAGAGGCAAAAGCATTTCCACCTTGAACAAATCCAGTAACATAAATCGTGGAGTTGGGATTTAGGGATAAAGGATACCTCAACTCTACAGTATATTTGTTAAAAATAGGGGCACCGGAAGTTCCGTTACCTGTAATTTCATTAACCTTATATCCACGCATAGAAAGTATTTCTTTACCTTGCAATCCGGCAGCCTGATTGGTAATACCGTCTCCTCCAATTTCAAATCTTTCAAATGGTGACAGTCCAATTTCATTATTATATTGTCCCAAAAATCCTAGTTTTATAGAAGAGGCCACTACAAGTTTGTCAAAGAGATTGTAGTACATTTCGGCATTAAATTTCCATTTATGGTATTCGAGCCATTTAAATTTTTTCCCTTGGATAAGGTTATTTCTTGCTGCTTCGATATCAGCGGCCGTTGGTGGGTTTCCCGGACCTCGCTCTTCATTTAAATTAGTTATCAAATTCGCATATTCAGCATCAGAAATGGTTGTCGATTGTTCTATACCTCTAAAAGAAGAATAGGGAAGGGTTGCCTGCAAACTCAGGGTAATCTTGGAACCTCTTCTAGGAAATAAGGGATCACTAACACTACTTCTAGTAATAGTTTGTTTGATGCTGAAGTTGTTGAAAACACCAGAATTCACACCAAAACTAAAACCAGTAAAATTGTCGAGATTTATCCTTTCGAGATTTAGGGTTGTATTAGTGGAAAAGAAGTCATCTGGCCATTTTAGTTGGGAGCCCAAGCCAATAAATCCTCTGGTAATACTGAATTTACCTTGGCCATTTAAGCTATAGTCAAAGGCAGTTTGTACAGCACCAACGGTGAAAGATTGTGGTTTTTTACCTCCAAGCCATGGTTCTGTAAATGAAAAGTTGTAGGTTCTGAAAAACTGGCTATTCGACTGTACTCTAAGGGAAAGCTTTTGTCCATCTCCTTGTGGAAGAGGACTCCAGGTGGCACGATCTTTTAAGTTTCGTACAGAAAAATTGTTAAATACTACACCCAAAGTTCCTATCAAACCACTAAATCCACCGTATCCAGCAGAAAGTTCGAGTTGATCGGAAGGTTTTTCTTCAAGGGTATATTCTATATCAACCGTACCTCTATTTTGATTAACAGGCGTGTTGATACCCAACGCTTCAGGATTAAAATATCCAAGGTTGATGATTTCTCTTTGAGATCGAATGATATCCGAACGACTGAATTTTTTACCAGGTCTTGTTCTGATTTCTCTACGAATGATATGTTCGTTGGTTCTGTCATTTCCTTTAATGACTACATTTTGGACGGTAAATTGAGGACCTTCAAATATTCTCATTTCCAAATCAACGGAATCATTTTCAATGGCAATTTCAGCAGGATTAACTTCAAAAGCTAGGTATCCATCATCTAGGTAAAGTGAAGAAATATCTCGACCGTCAAGACTGAATTTTAATCTATTTTGAAGTAATTCGGGATTATAAACATCTCCTTTTACGATACCCAAAATGGCAGTCAAATATTCTTCTGTATATAAAGAGTTGCCTTTCCAAGAAATGTTTCTAAAATAAAACCTATTGCCTTCATTAATTTTAATGTTGATGGCCAAATTTTTATCTTCCCTGTAAACTGTATCAAATTCAACAATGGCATTTTTAAAACCTTCTTTATTGTAAAAAGCAATGACTTTTTTAAGGTCTTCCTTATAGTCTTTTTGAATGTATTTTGACTTTTTAAACAGGGTGAATCGTTGCTTCGTTTTTTCCATATTTTTTCTGAGCTTTCGACTTTTTATTTCCTTGTTGCCTTCAAAAACAATATGGTTGATCCTAATTCTTTGGCCTGGGTCTACACTAAATTCTAATCTAATCGTACCTGGTCTTTGTTCGTCGGGATATTCTTTGACGACTACTTTTGCATCGTATTTCCCTTTTTCTGCATAAAATTCGATGATTTTCCTTTGAGCTAGTGCTTTTTGGTCATCGGTGACGATACCTCCTTTTTTAAGTATTTCTTGTAGTACATCGTTAAGGTCTTCCTGATTTGATTTAGAAATTCCTTTGTAAGAATATCTAGACAAAACAGGTTTTTCGACTAATGTAATGCTTAGAAATACAATATCGCCGACCATACTATCCTGATAAACCTGAACATCATCGAAAAGACTTAATTTTAATAAGGCTTTTACTCCCTTTTGTAGAATAGGACCCGGAACCTGTATTTTATCCCCTTCTCGAATACCTGCAATAGATTTGATGGCATTTCTATCTCTGGATTCTGCCCCATTGATTTGAATTCCTCCAACTTCATATAGTTTTTGGGTGTCCTGACTAATGAGGTTTGAGAAACTAGTGCAGGTAAAAACAAAAAACATGGATAAAAACCCTATTCTTAAATTCATTTTAGAACCAATTTGATTATTCCAACGCCCGAAACCATTCAAATGCTGTTGGGTATATTTAATGAAAAAATAGATGAGTAATTGATATTTCAATGTGATGTAATTTTCATGAATGAGACTCTGTTGTAATTTGGCTACTAGTTTTACCAAAACGACGTTCGCGTTTTTGATAATCCAATATTGCTTTGTAAAGATCTTCTTTTCTAAAATCTGGCCATAAAACGTTTGTAAAATACAATTCAGTATACGCTGACTGCCATAATAAATAATTACTGATTCTATGTTCGCCACTAGTCCGAATCATCAAAGAAGGATCAGGTATTTGGGCTGTGGAAAGATGTGCTGAAAAAACATCATTATTAATGTCTTCTTCCTTTAATAGTCCAAGACTTACCTTTCGAGCGATTTGTTTGGCTGCTTCCACAATTTCCCAACGGGCACTATAATTAAGGGCAAGTACGAGGCTCATCCTTGAATTGTTTTTTGTATCGTCAATGGCGCCTTCCAAGGCAATTCTGGTTTTTGTAGGTAATTGTTGAATGTCTCCAATAGTTAGTAGGCGGATATTGTTTTTTTGTAAGGTAGAGATTTGTTTTCCAACCGTTTCTACTAAAAGACTCATTAAAGCGTTGACTTCAAGTCGGGGTCGAGACCAGTTTTCTGTAGAAAAGGCATACAAGGTTAAATATTGAATTCCTAGTTCTGCCGCTGCTTCTGTAACTTCTTTAACTGAAGTGACCCCATTTTTATGACCAAAAATTCGAGGCCTTCCATGCGATTCTGCCCATCGACCATTTCCGTCCATTATGATCGCCACATGGTCAGGTAAGGAAGACAGATTTATTTGTTCTTTGGTACTCAACATGAAAGGAGTTGCAAAATTTAGAGCGCAAATGTATAAAAAGTTAACGTATTAAGGTCGATTTTTATGGTGACAATCCATTTTATTTGGTTGAAATATAGAAAATTATAGACAAATGGGGCTGTCAAATACTACTATGACGTGAAAAATGAAACAATGGTGCGAAAATCCTTGTTACAAGACGAAAATTTATCAAGTGGAATTTATTCTCGAAGGAATAGTACTAGGAATTACTTTGGCTACATTGCTGGGACCAATTTTTGTGATTCTAATTGAAACATCAATGAGATATGGTGCTAGAGCTGGTTTAGCTGTTGGTTCGGGAATTTGGTTTAGTGATATTTTATTTATATTAGCAGCCTATTTTTTTATACACAAAATACAAGAATATGTAGTGGATTCATCGTTTCAATATTGGATTGGCAATTTAGGTGGCTTTATTCTCTTGACTATGGGTTTGGCTAAATTATTTAAAAGCAAAACCCATATCCCGATGACTTCGGAAACTAGATTTTCAAGACATGTAGGATTTTTCGGTAAAGGTTTTATGGTCAATACATTTAATCCTTTTACGTTTGTATTTTGGTTTGGCGTTATTGGATCTAAAATGGTTGATGTTCGAACAGAAGAAAACAATGTTTTAATCATGTGTTTGACTATTTTAACAATCATAGTTTTGACCGATTCTGCTAAAGTTTTGGGTGCAAAATGGATTTCCAAAAGAATGAAGGAATCTATCATGGATAAGGTAAATGTAGTAGCTGCAATTCTTCTTATTTTGGGTGGTATTTTATTGGTTGGGAAAACCAGTTTTTAATGAGGAGGTTACTTGTTTTTATACGAATCAAGGGCTTTTCTTACCGAACCTTTTTCAAGTAGTAGTTGATTTGCTTCATCATAGCTCAAATTGGTCAGTTGAACAATTTGTTTAGTACCACGGTCTACTAATTTGCCATTACTAAGCATCATATCCACCATTTTATTGTCCAAAACCCTACCCAGAGAAATCATGACTGAAGTAGAAATCATATTCAAAATCATTTTTTGAGCTGTGCCAGACTTCATTCGTGTACTTCCTGTAATGTATTCAGGACCAACTTCGACAACAATTGGAAAATCAGCTATTTCTACGATGGGTGCTCCAGGATTACAAGTAATGCATCCCGTGATGATTTGGTTTTGGCGACAAGCCTCAAGACCATGTAATACATAGGGAGTAGTGCCCGAAGCTGCAATGCCAACCACAATGTCTAAAGTATTTATATTGTAGGACAATAGAGCTTTCCACGCATGAGTTTGACTATCTTCGGCATTTTCTACTGCTTTTCGAATGGCGCTATCACCACCAGCAATCAGTCCTATGACCCAATCGTGTGGAACGCCAAATGTCGGAGGACATTCGGAAGCATCTAAAATTCCAAGTCGACCACTTGTCCCTGAGCCAATGTAAAATAATCGTCCTCCTTTTTCCATATTTTGAACGATAATTTTTACTAGATTTTCAACATGAGGTATGGATTTTTGTACAGCTTCGGCTACTTTTTTATCTTCTGTATTGATGTCAGTAAGTATCTCACGAATAGACTTTTTTTCAATACCATGGTACAAAGAGTCCGATTCTGTAATCCGTTTAAACGACATGATCCATTTTTTTATATGACGAAATGAAGTATAATCCAATAAATGTAAGTAACCCATTGAGGGCGATGATCATATTACCAAAATTAAAACCGTAAAGTAAGTTGGCTGATTGATCATTAATCATATACGATAGAATAGGTGCAATGAGACATACTATAACCGTTGGAATTCCAGGGAGAGACCGTTTTGTAAGAATGGCAAATGCAAATAATCCCAATAAAGGACCATACGTATATCCTGCGGCCTTAAACAAATTATTGATGATGGCCGTATTGTTTAATTTTTGAAAAATAATGATAACTATGGCCAAAATGATGGAAAAACAAATATGTACGATCATCCTTGTTTTTTTATTGACCTGTTCTGACTGATTTTTTTTCTCAAAATTTAAAAAATCTACACAAAAGGACGTTGTTAAAGCAGTTAGAGCAGAATCTGCCGAACTGTAAGCGGCAGCTACAAGGCCGAGGATAAACAAAAAGCCAAAAGATGCTGGCATATATTCAAGGGCTATTTTTGGGTAAAAAACATCGGTATTTCCCGGAATATCAATGGATAAAAAATCACTATATAGGTATAAACAAGCCCCCATTGTCAAAAACAGAAGGTTGGTAAAGATGAGCACTATACTGAATACCACCATGTTTTTTTGTGCATCTTTTAAGTTTCGGCAAGTGAGATTTTTCTGCATCATGTCTTGATCAAGACCCGTCATAACCAAAGTGATTAGAGCACCAGAAACAAACTGTTTGGCAAAATTATTTGGGTCATCCCATCCCGAATCAAAATGCCAAATTTGGCTGTAATTGCTTTCACTCACCATCTGGAATAAACCAGAAATACTTTGATTTAATTCAGTAGAAATGAAGTATATGGTCAATCCAACAGCTAGTAACATGACAATGGTTTGAAATGCATCGGTGATAACTATAGTCTTTATACCTCCTTTAAAGGTGTAAATCCAGATTAGAAAAATAGTTATAAGCGTTGTGACTTCGAAGGGAATATTCAAAGCATCAAACACAAAAGTATCCAATACAAGGGCCACTAAATATAAACGAAAGGCAGACCCTACGATTCTGGAAAGTAAAAAATAAGCGGCACCCGTTTTATAAGCATGAAGACCAAATCGTTTGTCCAAATAACCATAAATAGTGGTTAGATTATGTTTGTAATAAATAGGCAGGAGTACGTAAGCTATAACAGCATATCCGAGCAAATAGCCAAAAACCATTTGCATATAGGAAAAGGCCTGATTAAGCCCAGTTCCTCCTACGGCACCAGGCACAGAAATAAAGGTTACACCCGACAAGCTAGCACCGATCATACCGAAGGAAACGAGATACCAAGGACTGTTTCTATTGGCGGTAAAAAAAGACTTGTTGTCCGAGTTTTTATTCGTTAACAAAGAAATGACAATCAATACCAAGAAGTAGCCAAGGATAATCGTGAGAATGATAGTAGGAGAAAGCGATTCCATGTTTAACATTGATGGTGAAAATACAACGATGCAAACTTACTACAAATTAAAGAAAACGATTAAGAAAAGCGTTTAAAGGATTATTAAGTAAAAAAATCACGGAGATAAGGTGGTATTTTATTCCTACTAAAAAGATAAACAAATCTTTGGATGTATATTCGAAAATGATTTAAAATCTATATGTGTTGACATAGAATTGAGTGCTTGTCCATAAAATTATTTACTTTTGCAGTCCTAATAGCTATGTACCATGTTTATCATTAATATTTATGTAAAATTTGCTTTAATCGCCTTGTTTTTAGGTGGTGGAATTATCCTTTCCATTTTTTATGGATTTGGGTATTCCTGGATTTTAATACTTATAGGGATTTTATTGCTTGTTAGTTATATATTATTGGGCACCATTCAATCAGCTTCAGAGATGCTACAAAAAATGGATTTTGTAGGTGCTGAAAACAGGTTAAACCTTACATTTAAGCCTAATTGGTTGTACGTGACTAACCGCGCTTTTTACTTTATTTTAAAAGGTTCTTTAGCTGCTAATAGGAAGGATATCAATGTAGCAGAAGAATATTTCAACAAAGCTTTGGCGTTAAAACTACCAACAGACAACGAAAAAGCGATGGTTCTTTTGCAGATGGCAGGAATCCAAGCAAATAAAAATAATTGGACAGGAGCCAAAAATTATTTTTACCAATGCAAAAACCTTAAAGTAACTGAAGCATCATTAAAGGATCAAATGAAGCAGTTTGAAACTGCCTTAAACAACAGAGGCCAGATGAAATTAGCCCAAAGTATGGGTATGAAAACTGGGCAAGCAGGTGTGTCTGGAGGAAAGCGCAAAAGGCCAAAAATGCGTTAAGAAAATTATTCTTTTTAAAACCTCGAAACAGAAGTCCTGAAAAAAATTGGGAAATAGTTTGTCAGATCGTTGGAAAGAACATAAATTTGCACCGCCTTTGAAAGAAAGGCTTTTTTTTATCAAAGAGGATACTCAAACTCAATCTCATAAATGCCTCCTTAGCTCAGTCGGTTAGAGCGACGGACTGTTAATCCGCAGGTCCCAGGTTCAAGTCCTGGAGGGGGCGCGAAAAACCCGATCTATTGGTCGGGTTTTTTTGTTTATATACGACAATATAATAGTTATGGCTTTTACAGAATCAAACATGATGGACTTGGGCAACCAGGCACCTGATTTTACCCTTTGGGATAGTATATCCAATCGACAGGTTTCATTTCAGGATGTTAAGGGGGGAAATGGAACTTGTATACTTTTTATATGTAATCACTGTCCCTATGTCATTCACGTCAATGACATGTTGGTTAAGTTGGCCAATGAATTCATGGCAAAAGATATAGGTTTTGTAGCCATCAACAGCAATGATGTGGTTAATTACCCGGAAGATGCGCCAGATAAGATGAGTATTGTGGCTAAGGTTTTACAATATCCTTTTCCTTACTTATTTGATGAAAGTCAAGAAGTTGCCAAAGCTTATGATGCGGCTTGTACACCAGATATTTATGTGTTTGATGGAGAAAACAAGCTTTATTATCGAGGCAGACTAGATGATTCAAGACCCAATAGCGGTACTCCTTTGTCGGGAAAGGACCTAAGAAATGCCTTTGACCGACTTTTGGCAGGACAACCTTCACCAGAAAAACAATATCCAAGTGGTGGTTGCAATATCAAGTGGAAAAAGGCATAAAACAAGCCTAAGACATCGTATATTTGTCGGCTAAAGAAGCCAAAGTGAAAGATACCCATACTGCATTAAACCTAAAACTCGGTGAAAAAGCCGTCATTTGTGAGATTCAAAAAAACCATCTTTCATCTAGGTTTATGTCGTTAGGCATATTGCCAGGAAAGGTGTGTACTATTGTGAATGAAGCTCCATTTGGAGGGGCAAAAATACTACAATTTGAAAACCACAAAATTGCCCTTCGTTTAGAGGAATTAGCGGCTATTTATGTACAAAAAATCATAAAATGAGCCGATTAAAAAATATTGCCCTCCTAGGAAATCCTAATTCGGGTAAATCAACCTTGTTTAATTTGTTGACGGGCTTACATCAGAAAATATCTAATTTTCCAGGGGTTACTGTCGAAAAAAAATCAGGCACTTTGACGGTGGAGGGAGGAGAACAAGTACAAATTACAGACCTTCCAGGCACGTATAGCCTTTTTCCAAATTCTTTAGAAGAAAAATTAGTAGTCGATATACTGACCAATCGAGATCACCCTAATTTTCCCGATTTAATCATTTATGTAGCCGACATAACCCAAATAGAACGACACCTACTGCTTGCAGTGCAAATACAACAATTGGGTATTCCGATGTTTTTTGTAAGCAATATGGTGGATTTAATAAGTTCAACACACGATGTAAAAGCCCTTTCAGACTATCTTAAAGTCCCCGTAATTACTTCTTCTACGATTAAGAATACAGGATTGGACTATATCGTACAAGAAATATTTCAATTTACTCGAGAAGAAAATATTTCCAGACGATACGTTCACACAAAAACTTGTCCGCTTTCTGAAATAGAAAAAAAGGTCGTTCAACAAATATCTGATATCACAGGAGTTCAAAACCCATATTTGGCAAAATTAATGGCCCACCATGCGGCATGGCTCAATGTGTGTAAAAGTCACAAAGAGAAAATTATAAGTATCACGACTAAGCTTGGATTTCAAAATATGGACAGTCAAGTTAAAGAAGTGATGAATTGTTACGACGACTTTTTACCGGTCACCCAAGCAATACAAAAAGAAAAAGAGGAGACGAAAACTCGCATATCCACCATAGACAGGATAGTAACCCATCGGGTTATAGGGCCCTTTTTATTTTTTACGATCATGTTGTTTGTTTTTCAAGCAATTTATGCTTGGGCGACCATACCTATGGATTTGATTGAAGGTGGATTCACCTTGGTTTCGACCTGGTTTTCACAACAACTTCCTGAACACTTTTTGTCGGATCTTTTTGTAGATGGAATATTGGCAGGATTAAGCGGCGTTTTGATATTTATACCGCAAATAGCTATATTGTTTATCCTCATTTCCTTGTTGGAAGAATCGGGATATATGAGTCGTGCCGTGTACATGTTTGACACCATCATGCGAAAATTTGGGATGAATGGAAGAAGTATTGTTTCCCTTGTTTCTTCCGGAGCGTGTGCTATCCCGGCTATTATGTCTACTAGGACGATTCAAAACCAAAAGGAAAGGCTGATAACCATCTTAGTCAGCCCGTTGATTAGTTGTTCGGCGAGACTCCCCGTCTATGCCATCTTAGTAGGTTTTGTGGTTCCTGACATCAAAGTTTGGGGGTTTCTGAATGCTGCGGGTCTGGTTTTTATGGGATTATATTTATTGGGAATCTTAGGAGCGTTGGGTAGTGCCTTTGTGTTTTCTCGAATATTAAAAACCAGTGAATCTTCGTATTTAATGTTGGAATTGCCACAATATAAAAACCCTAATTGGAAAAACGTATGGTTGACCACCAAAGAAAAAGTGATGTCTTTTGTACGGGAAGCTGGAAAAATTATCCTCATTATTTCGATGGTATTGTGGGTTTTGTCTAGTTTTGGTCCTGGTGAAAATATTGCGAAAGCGGAGGAAAAAGCCACTTTATTGGCCGTAAGCCAAAATCTAAATGAAGAGGAAACAGGAAACCTCATCAATCAACATCAGTTGGAAGCCTCGTATGCGGGTATTATGGGTAAATGGATCGAACCAGCCATTCGGCCTTTGGGATTTGATTGGAAAATGGGCATCGCCTTGATCACTTCTTTTGCTGCCAGGGAAGTGTTTGTAGGCACGATGGCGACTATTTATAGTATAGGGCAAGATAATGAAACGGACACGTTACGTGAAAAGATGAAAAAAGAAAAGAAAAAGGACGGTATCACACCTATGTACAATACGGCTACGGCACTGTCCTTGTTGATTTTTTATGTTTTTGCTATGCAGTGTATGAGTACGTTGGCGGTCACTAAAAAAGAAACAGGGAGTTGGAAGTGGCCCATCATCCAATTTACTTTTATGGGTTTGATGGCGTATTTGGGTTCGTTGATGGCGTATTCTATACTTGCTTAATCAAGAAACTTTTGACAAAAAATAGGAATATTCTTTACTAAAATCCAAACCTCGGTTTTCTATTTGAAGGGCCTTAATCTCTTCGATTTGTTTTTGGCAAAAAGAGATATAGTCGGGATGGTTTTCGAATAAAGGGCGGTGATTTTTTGCCTTGTTGATTTTATCTATTTTAGCATTCAACAGCTTGGTTGGACTATTAAAAAAAACTTGAGAAAAATAATCCCATATCACTTCATGAGCTAATTCGTTGGGGTGAATCAAATCTTTTTCGAAATAACGGTAGTCTCTCAATTCGTCCATCAAGATTTCGTAGGACGGAAAATAAAATACCTTTTTAGAATTGTCTACAGCGTTATGTACGGCATCTATCAATCTGGCTTTTGATTGGTTGTTTTCGATGAGACCATCTCGGACATGACGGACGGGACTCACGGTAAATACCACATTTATGTCAGGAAATCGGGATTGAAGAGACTGAATCAAAGAGGACAAAGAGGCGTATATTTCTTCAGAGGACAACAATCTTTTATTAAAAAAAGCGGTTGGAACTTTATGGCAATTGGCTACAATGTGGTTATTGTCGGAGCGAACATAAACAAAAGAAGTGCCTAAGGTGATGAATAATACGTTGGTTTTGTGTAAAAAATGATGGGCTAGATTTGTTTTTGTTTGAATATTTGCCAGTAATTCCTTTTGGGTCAAAGCGGACAAATCACTGTGGTAATTGTAGTGAAAATGGATGTCGTTGTACACGTTCATTTCTTCTTCCAACGGGCAAAAATTGTCCACGATGTTGTGGATCATTTGAGCAATACTCACGGGATTGTAAACGGTACCAAAAGGATTGGACAATACAGAAAACTTGTGGTCTTTCAATTTATTACCAAATACAGTTGAAAAACAAGAACCAATAAATAAGACGGAATTAGTATGGTTTATGGCGATGGATATTTCAGGAAGGGAAACTTTAGTGGTTAGTACCATGTCGTTCTTAATATTATTTTATTCGACATTCCAATATTTTTTTGTCTTCGAGATATCCTTCTAAGTGATCTCCGATGGCCACTTTTCCAACGCCAGCTGGTGTACCAGTATAAATTAAATCACCTTTTTGTAGGGTAAAATATTGAGATATATAACAAATCAAATCGTTAAAAGGGAATATTAAATTTTTGGTTTGGCCTTGTTGGCGTTTTTCACCGTTGAGCTTTAACGTAAAAGAAATGTTGTTTCGATTATAATCGGATAGTGGAAAAAAGTTTGAAACAGCAGCAGAATGGTCAAATGACTTGGCGATTTCCCACGGATGACCGTTTTGTTTGCATTGTTCTTGTAGATCTCTTGCTGTAAAATCAATACCCATTGCCACTTCATCGAAATAATCGGCAGCAAACTCCGGCAATACATGTTTGCCATTTTTTTTCACCTTGAGGACTAGTTCAAGTTCGTAGTGAATATCTTTTGAAAACTCCGGATGATAAAATGGTTTATTGTCTAATAAAAGTGCTGTTGAGGGTTTCATAAACACCATCGGTTTTGCGGGAAGTGGGTTGTTGAGTTCTGCGGCGTGGTCAGCATAATTCCTTCCGATACAAAATATTTTCATGAAAAATAGATAAAGGTTGCGTTAGAAAGGATAAAATTATAAAAATAATGAGAAAATATAGGTATTGGTTTGTTAGCCACAGCTTTTTTAATCAAATTACAAATTCGAAAAGTTTGAGATTGAAGTTGAACACTTCCTTTAGGTTTGCATTTTAATTAAATTGAACACATTAAGTTATTATTTACAAAAAAGTATATCCTATACCCATAGAAAACATACGGTAGCCAGTATTATATTCACCCACATCATGTCCATTTTCATCGGTAAGTTTTATTTTTTGTGCATTCCCAAGTCCGTATAAGTAGCTAAATTTTAGGTTGAAATTGTTCAATGATAATCTAAGTGAAGGTACAAAACCGATGTCAAAATTTTTCTCAAAAAACTCATTTTCCTTCCAATCATTATAATCACAGAACTTAAATTCTTCTTTGGTTAGATCCCATTGTGCGTAGGGAGCTAATTCGATGGCTAAAAATGGAAATAATTTATAACCTGCACCAATGGCAAGAATACCTTGATTGATTTTCTGGCTTATTTCATCACATTGGATCAAAATTGGATTACCCATTTCATCAAAAAATTGAATAACACCACCAGTCGATACACCGTTTTTACGAAGGGTGAAATCGACCGAATTGGCCAAATACCAATTGTCAGACAAGTTTACATGAATATCAAGACCAGCACCGTAACCAAATTTACTATTGAATTCAGGGTAATTAGAAAAGGTTTTCTTAATGTCTTCTTTCCATATTTTTGTGGAGGTATTTGCTTTAGCGTACAAAGTAATTTTCAGCGGAAATGATGAATCGCCTTGTGCATTTCCTAGCAGTGGAAAAAGACAAATCAATAACAAATTAGAAAGACGTTGAAATCTCATAACAATGAATTTAATAAAATATTGGGAAAATATAATAACGTTTGAAATACATGTTTGGTATGTATCTTTCATAAAATAAATTTTTCAAAACCTCTATTCATTTTAGGAGTATAGTAAAGGATTTTGTTGTTGTAGAGAGCACTTGATCATGTGGCATCAGACTACCCTCAACTCATATTCATTTAATAATTTGTATATGTGGTTACAATGTAATACCTCTATAAAAAAAAACAAATGGAAACGAAGATTATCCAGATTGGTAATTCAAAAGGGCTTCGGTTGAGTAAAACATTACTTGAAAAGTAAGAAATTGGAGATGTTGTTTACCTTCGTTAGGAAGATCATTTAATTGTGATAGAAAAGGTCGTACAAGTACGAAAAAATTGGTCTAAAGCATTTATAGAAATGGGAAAGAATAGACACGATGAATTATTGGTGGATGATTTTTTTGAAGAAGAATCTGGACGGGAATGAATGTAGGTCAATATATCATCATCATCGTTAATCTAGGACCTACTTTTGGCAGTAAAATAAATAAGACAAGACTTTATGTAGTTATTTCACCAAAGGAAAGGAATCATAATCTAAAAACAGTGGTCATAACACCCATTACGGCAACAAAGAAGGATTATCCTACCCGAATTAAAGTAGCAAATAATAACGTCAATGGAAGGATTGCCCTTGATCAAATCAGAACGATTGATAGACAAAGAAATTTGAAAATTATAGGAATGTTGGCGAGTATAGAAGTGGTAAAAGTTAAAAAAATCATGGATGAAACCTATGTGAGATAATGAAATCTAAAGTGTAGAAAATTCAAAACTAAAACTGGTGTTTCCCAATCAAAACTTGAAGTTTTTTAGCTATCTAGGCGATAAGTGACATAGTTCTGTTATAGGCTGTTGCCAAAAGGAAAACTATTTACCAATAAATGGTCAATTATTGGCGATAATTTAAATCATGTCTAAAAGAAAATCTAAAAACAAAATTACAATTTCTACAGGCATTGGATCGTTGTCACAGAATTAGATCAACTAGGTTTTATTTATTTTGCTATTAAAATTCCTTCGTCAATCAACACTTGAAAGGAGTCTTCCATGGTTTCTTTTAGGGGTCGGAATTGAATGCCTAATTCTTTTTTTATTTTAGAATTGTCTGCTTTCCAAGGAATATTTACATTTTTTTTGATAAAAGGTCTGGAAAACAAGGGATTGACATAAGGACCTACCAACATCAACAACCACTTAGGCAGCGCCTTTTTGGGCAGAGGAAATTGATGGCCGTATTTAGGTAATAGAACAGTTCCTAATTCCAAAAAATCTGAATTATGGGCTGAAGTAATATACCTACCACTGGCCGTAGGAATAAAACCAGCATTAAAGTGTGCGTCGGCCACGTCTCGAACGTCGACGATACCAATACCCATTTTCGGAGCACCCATCTTCATTTCGCCACTGCCGAGCATTTTAAGAATATTCAAACTTTCGGAGGTATTATTATGTGGGTTTAAATCTGGTCCAAAAACACCTGAAGGGTTAATGGTTACTAAATCCCATTGACTTTGATTTTTAGCAAGTTCCCATGCTCTTTTTTCTGCCATAGTCTTAGAATAAGAATAAGGTTGATAATCCAACGAAGCAGAAGTATTCCAAACATCTTCCGTCAATCGTCCTCCAGGAGCGTTTACGGTATCTATAGCATCTGTGTAAATAGCAGCACAACTACTGGTAACGACAATTCTTTTTACACTAGAAACTTCACTAGCCGTATTCAAAATATTTTCTGTTCCCTTTAGTGCAGGATCTACCAATTCTTTTTGTGGATCTTTGACATCGAGGGTAAATGGGGAGGCGGTATGGTAAACTAATTCACAGCCTTCCATCGCTTCTTTATACGAATTTGGCCTCAGTAAGTCTGTTTTAAAAAACTTAATGGCTCCTTTAGAATTTTTTGCTAATTTTTGCAGATGTTCTATCTTTTTTTCATCACTTGGATTTCTCACAGCGGCGTGAACAGTGATTCCATCGTCTAATAATTTTTTTACCAACCAACTAGCTACATATCCATTGGCTCCAGTAACTAATACGGGTTTTGTTTTATCTATTTTTGTCATTTTAGATTGTTTTAATTCGATACAAAGATCGGTAGGAAAAAAATGTAGTTCTTTCAATAAATCTAGAAAGAACAACATAAAATGCGGAAAAAAGGAATATTTTATCTTTCGGAAAGAATGTTGATTTCTTTATTTTCTAAATGCTTATTTTCGTAAGAATTTGTCAAAGTGGCTAACATGGCCAATCCTATTTTTGTGGTAGTGGTGATGTTTTTTGATTTTTTAAACAAACCCATGAATGGTGTCAATAGGATATACATGTAGTTGTACCATTTAGTTTTAGACTGTATGCCTTTTTCAGGAATGATAAATCCGGGACGAAACATAAAAGCTTTTTTAAATCCTTTGTTAAGGATATAATTTTCTGTTTTGCCTTTAACTCTTGCCCACATGGAACTGCCTTTTTCACTACTATCAGTTCCTGTTCCTGAAACATAATTAAAAACCATGTTGGGATTTAAGTCAAACAGCGTATCTGCCAAACTTTTGGTTATTTGAAAAGTCAAGGCTGAATATTTTTCTTCATTCAGACCAATGGATGAGACGCCCATAGAATGAAAACAAGCGTCATAGCCTATTAACTGATCTTTAAGGTTATCCATTTTTGTAAAATCGTTTATTAAAACTTCTTGTAATTTTGGATGATTCATATGTAACGTTGAACGGTTAATAACCAGAATATTTTCAATTAGATTACTACCTAGACATTCTAAAAGAATACCTTTTCCCACCATGCCGGTGCTTCCTGTTATGATTACCTTGTAGGTCATTTTGTTTAGTTTACATGTCTATATTCAACGGGCGTGGTCCCAGTTTTTGATTTAAAAAGTCGAGTAAAATAGTGAGGATAGTTAAAACCTAAATCATAGGCAATTTCACTGATAGATTGTTCGGAACTTAATAATAAGTTTTTTGCTTTTTCTATGACAAAATCATTGATGTGATCTTTTGGGCCTCGGCCAGTTTCTTTTTTAATAACATCACTAAAATAATGTTGAGACAAATGGGCTTGATCTGAAAAATATTGAATGGTGGGAAGTCCATTTTCTATTTGTTTACCTTTAACAAAATAGGTTTTTAATACCTTTTCAAAATTTGATATAATATCTTTACTTTGATGAGTTCTCGTATTAAATTGTCGTTCGTAAAAACGCAAGGAATAATTTAGTAACAATTCCAGATTAGAGACAATCACTCGTTGGCTATGGTTGTCTATTCTTTGTGTGTATTCTGATTGTATATTGGCAACATTTGACGTAATCATTTTCTCCTCATCTTCTGATAAATGCAGGGCTTCGAAGACGTCGTAGTGAAAAAATTTGTAGTCATCGATATGATTTCCCAAACTCGAACTTCTGATTAAATCCGGATGAAAAAACAACATCCAACCTTTTATGTCGCCTAAGTTAATGATCTTAGTTGGGGTATATACTTGTCCGGGAGCGGAGAATACCATTACACCTTCGCTGAAGTCAAAAGAATTTCTTCCGTAGTCTGCGCCACAACTTTTGTCTTTTAAAGAAATCATATAAAAGTCGTAGATAATTTTGGCATTCAATTCATTTTCAGTAACCTTAATTTTGGCTACATCTACCAAGGAAATAAGGGGATGTTTTGGTTTTTCTAATCCAAGCTTATCGTGTAAATCACTAATGGATTTTATGTTGATGATGGATTCGGACATTATTTACACACTGTTTTTATAATAAGACAAAGGTCGGCTATTATAGTTCTTGCTAAAAACACAAAATGCGGTTTATAAAACACATTATAGGGATTCTAATGTTTTGAGGATAGGCTAAACTGTTTTAAAAGGACAGTATTAAAAATTTTAATTAACCTGTCGCATCATTTTTCACGATGCATTACCATCTGAGGAAATGGAATTTCAATACCTTCTTTATCAAAAGCGAACTTGATTCTTTTTCGAAACTCACCACTGACTTCCCACTGTTTGCTTGGCTGAGTTTCTCCAAGAATTTTGATAATAATGGCAGAGTCAGCAAAATCCTCTACTCTTAAAAACTGTGGAGCTATAATTATATGTTCTTTCCAAATTGGATCTTCTGCCAAATCTGTACCAATTCGATTTACAATCGAAATTACATGTTCGAGATTTGAATGATACGCAATGCCTAAATTAAGGTTTACTCTTGAAAAACTTTTTGATTTATTCGATACCCTTTTAATTTCTCCATGCGGAACATGGTGTACTGTTCCATTTAAATCCCTTAGTGTAGTCATTCGAATGCTTATGTTTTCGACTAGACCCCCTGTTCCATCAAAGTCAACGATATCTCCCACTCGATATTGGTTTTCCAAAATAATGAATAATCCAGAGATGATATCTCTAATTAAATATTGTCCACCAAACCCAACTGCAAGACCTATTATTCCTGCGCCTGCCAAAATTGGACCTATCATCAAGCCCATTTCAGAAAGAATCATTAGTGTAGCAATTGATATTAAAGTAATTTTAAGAATTCCGTTAAAAATCTCTATTAAAGTATCTTCCCTTTTCTTTTCGGCTTCTTTTGAAATATGATTTCCTGGAACTATGGCCGCTCTTATAAATTTTTCGATTAACTTTTCGATAAATCTTTTTAATAAATAGGCTCCAAAAATAATGAGTACTATTTTAATTCCATGAGATAAAAGCCAAGGATAAATATTTTCTGACCATTTTATAAATTGTTCTTTCATTTTTCTTTAAAGTTTACTAAATTAAGGCAATTTGTTTAAATCTATCGAGCTGTATTTTTTTCATAAAAAACCTCAGAAGTAACAATATTTGATTTCCTGAAGGTCTTTATTGAGTCCATTTTCATTATCTTGTACATTTAAAACGAGTGTTGTTAATATAAGAAATTTTTTCATTCTTTTAAATTTTAAATAAAGTTTGACTTTTGTTATTTATCAAATAGGACCTTGTTCTTTGTTTAGTTTAAGGACATTACTGTATAAAATCTTAACTTTGTGCCTGAAAAGAATTTAGTTCTCAATTTAAGGTTCACCTCAGGTATCATAAATTTAATGTAGAGCAATATCGCTTTGATTACGACAATTTTACTAGAAATATTGTCGGGTAATATTATTTTATATTTAAAAAATTGAATGAAAAAGTATTTTAACTTATTTGATTTGTCTCAAAAAGTAGACTATAAAATTGAAGTGTTGTCGGGATTGACCGTAGCACTTGCTTTGGTTCCCGAAGCCGTTGCTTTTGCATTAATTGCTGGTCTTTCACCATTAACGGGCTTATATGCAGCCTTTGTGATGGGATTGATTACGTCGGTATTTGGGGGTCGTCCTGGTATGATTAGCGGTGCTACGGGAGCTGTAGCTGTTGTATTGGTCGTTTTGGCAAAAAGTCATGGTGTTGAATATATTTTTGCCACCGTCGTCTTGGCTGGATTGTTACAAATGAGTGCAGGATTTTTCCGACTAGGAAAATTGATTCGATTGGTGCCACATCCAGTCATTTTTGGTTTTGTCAATGGCTTGGCCATCATCATTTTTATGTCGCAGCTAGATCAATTTAAGGATGCTTCAGGTGCGTGGCTTACAGGAAGTGCTTTATATCTTTTGCTTGGTTTGGTATTACTCACTATTTTTATCATATGGGGATTGCCTAAAATTACTAAAGCTATTCCTGCATCGCTAACAGCGATTTTAGTAGTATTTGGCATTGTCTACTTTGCAGGATTGGATACAAAAACGGTGGGCGATATAGCTTCAATCCAAGGAGGATTCCCACCCTTTCATATCCCTATGGTTCCTTTTGATTTTGAAACCTTGATGCTTATTTTACCTTTTGCAGGCATCGTTGCAGGTGTAGGTTTGATTGAGAGTTTGCTAACGTTAAATATCGTAGATGAATTGACACAAACTCGGGGAAGAGGAAATAAAGAAGCGGTGGCTCAAGGAGCTGCAAATATTTTATCGGGCTTTTTCTCTGGCATGGGAGGTTGTGCTATGATAGGTCAGAGTTTAATTAATGTGTCGAATGGGGCAAGGGCAAGGTTGTCGGGAATTGTGGCTTCAATTATGCTTTTGGTATTTATCATGTTTGGTTCGAGTTTAATAGAAAAAGTACCTATGGCTGCTTTAACAGGATTAATGATTATTGTGTCCATTGGAACCTTTGAATGGGCTAGTTTGAGGACATTTACCAAATTCCCTAAGTCTGACATTTTTGTTATGGTGATGGTTACACTTATAACTGCATTTTTGCATAATTTGGCATTGGCGGTCTTAATTGGCGTTATTATTTCAGCCTTAGTTTTTGCTTGGGATAATGCTAAACGTATCAGGGCAAGAAAACGAATAGATGAAAAGGGTATAAAATATTATGAAATATATGGGCCTTTATTTTTTGGTTCAGTAACCGCTTTTAATGAAAAGTTTGACGTGGTGAATGACCCTGAAGAAGTCATTATTGACTTTGCAGAAAGTAGGGTTGTGGACATGTCTGCTATTGAGGTATTGAATAAAATTACCGAACGTTATCTAAAATTAGGTAAAAAGGTTCACTTAAAACACCTGAGCGCAGATTGTCGGCAGTTGATTAAAAATGCGGAAGAAATCATTGATGTAAATGTGATTGAAGACCCAACTTATGTGGTAGCAACGGATAAGGAATAAAAATAAATATAAGAAATCCTTATTAATTTTATCTTTTAAAGTGTCTTAAAACTCGTAAAGCCCTTAGTGTATTCCATCTACTTGGCTTTCCGGCTTTTTCCATTTCGAAGTGTTCTTTTCCAGGATATTTAGATTGCATTTTCCAAGTGTTTTCTATGTTTCGCTTTTTTAATAAAACTTCTATGGATGGCAACATTCTTTTATCCCAAGAACAACCAGAATATTGAAAATAATCCAAGGCTCGCAGAATGTCATATTTCCATCTACAGGGATATGGAAAATTAAGAAAGTCTTTATGGATGACTTCCCCTGTTCGATCAGAAAGAAATAATTGATGAATCAATACAAACTCCCTTGCGCTTTTAAGGGCAGTTGAGATTTCGTTTGAACGATAAGAATATGCGAATTTTTGGAATTCAGTTAATCCTTCGAGAACGGACAATGTAGTGTGTAGTGAACTATGTTTGGCTCCACTTCTGGTAGTCCTACAATTAAAACCACCATCAGGCATTATTTCTCGAAGAATACTATCTATAATGGAGAATAACTTTTTTTCTTCTATTAGAAAGTAAGAAGCATAATTTAAAAACATGGCATTTACACAAATGTCACTATATGCCGATGTGGAAGGTCCTAGACGAAGGCCGCCATCTTCTGCTTTGGAATTGTCTAAAACCATTTTAATGGTTTCTTGGATTGTTTTATTTTTTGGGTGGATATTGAGATTCCGGAGATCAAGTAATGTATAGTGAGTTGAAATCCATTTGGGTTGATAAAACCCCAATCCCCAGTGACCGTCGGCATGCCGTTTAGATAAAAACTGTTTACCCCATCCTTCTAGGGCTATTCTTTTTTGAAGGTCTTTTCGATCATTTCCAAGTAAATCACGATGCACTTGATATTGAATTGAAATATCCCCTTCGAGTAACCATTTTATAATAGATTGTTGTTCCATTTAATCAGAGACTTACTTTTAAAAAGGGTATTAAAATTTAAATATGGGAACACTTTAATTTTAAAATGATTTTATTACTAAACCAAGAAAAAGCCTTTTAGCCCAGATAGTATACTTTGCACTGCATATGAAGCTAAAATCAATCCCATTATTTTACTAATTACTGTAATTCCATATTCACCTATTCGCTTTTGTACATGTACAGCCGCAAGTAGAATAAACATAGTTAAAACAACAACAATCAAGACCATTAATGTGGTGATTGTTTGTTGCTGAAAAGAATATATATTGTTGTCAGTCAGTAGCACAACAGCCATTATAGCTCCTGGCGAAGCTATAGAAGGTATAGCTACTGGGAAAATGGTAACGTGTTTATAATCTCTAATTAAGTGTTTTTCTGATTCTGGTTTTCCTTCTCCAAAAATCATGGTCAAAGCGAAGAGAAATAAAATGACACCACCAGAAATTTGAAATGCATCTAAAGTCACATCCATCCCTTCTAGAATGATTTGACCTACGATGATGAAAAAAAGTAGTATTAAAAATGCAATGAATGAAGCCCTGATAGCTACTTTCTTTTTATGTTTTGCATCAAGTTGTTTCGTTGCTTCCAAATATACTGGTACAGAACCTAACGGATCTATGACGGCAATAAGGAAAAATATTTTGGTTATTATTTCAGCTATCATACCGTATACATATTCTTTACATTTTTTCTAAACATATATTCTTATTTAAATTTGATCATTTTCGCTAAACAGGATTTATACTTGCTATTTTATAGATGCTTAGACAATGATATTAAACATATTTTTCTAGTATCATATAATCTCTTTCTTCTTTAGTTACTCGATTTCGACTAGTAGAAGATAATACCCAAAATAGAATCCCGAGCAACGAGAAAGTTATAAATATGGCCCATTCATAGGGCCAAACCAATGCGACGGGGCTACCCGGAAAACCCATTATTAAAAGAATAAATATAGAGCCAATAATGCCAACATAACCTAAAAATTTTCCTCCAGGTGTTTTATAAGGACGATGTAGGTCTGGAAATTTTTTCCGCAAGGATAAAAAAGAAGCTGATACACCTAAAAAGGCAATCACAATACATAAAGAGCCTACATTTACAAAGGTCACCATAGCACCTGGTCCCATCAATGAAGCCAAAAATGTAACCACACCACTAAATACAACTGCGACATACGGCGTTTTATACTTGATATGTGATTTTCCTAGGACAGGTGCAATAATTTTACCTCTTCCCATGGCAAATAGTACCCTTGAACCAGCTAAAAAAAAGCCATTCCAACTCGTTAGAAGACCTACTAAAGCAGTGACCAATATTAGTTTCACCAAAAAAGGAGATTCAGTAGCCATTTCAAAAGCTTTTGCTGTAGGTAGCTTGTCATCTAGAATATCATTCCAAGGTGCAGCAATGGAAGTACTGATGATTATCAAGATATAAAAACTTACAGCAGCAACTATGGATAGAGGGATTAAAAGACCGATAGTTTTTGCCGAAATACTTTCTTTGGCTTCTTCAGCTGCTTGAGGAATCGTATCAAAACCTACAAACCAGAAGGGCACCGTGACCATCACCATAGCGATACCTGTTGCTATGGAAGCCGTATTATTACCAGCAAAAGACGGTTTTAAGTTATCCCAATCACCCATTATTAATCCAGAAATAACAAATATAAAGGTTAATACAATAAAAAGAAGGGTCAAACCTACCTGAAACCTTGCTGAGTTTTTTACTCCTGTATAATTGACGGCACTAATGATCAAAACAAAAAGGGCACTCAACACTATGTGAGAAAAATATATAGGACTTCCATAGACGGTATACAAGGGTAAATAATCAATAGAAGGGATTAAATAACTTAATACTTTGCTAATAGACACAGCTTCAAATGCAGAAACGGACAAATAACCAAACACTAAAAACCAACCCACGATAAAGGATTTTGAAGTACCATAAGCTTTGTATGCATAAGCGACTTCACCACCAGAAAGGGGCAATGCTGCCGTAACTTCGGCATAACAAAATCCGATGGCTGTCATAAGTAAACCACCTAATATAAATGCGATAACGGCGCCCATTGGTCCTGCATTAGATAGCCAAGAACCCATAGCTGTTACCCATCCAACACCTATCATTGCGCCGAACGCTAGACTGAACATGGCAGATTTACCTATTCCTTTTTGTAATTGTGGACGTTGGAATTCGGAAGGAGAAATCATATAAAATTATATTGAATCAAAAATGTTTGCTAAAGGGTAGTTAAGCAAAACCCCATAACGATAAACCCAAAGTTAATAAAATGAATTGAAACAGCGAAGTGCGCCTAATTTAAGTTAAGTAGAAAAAAAGTTATTAGTTCAATTTTTTAAAATAGTCTAAACTTAGTTTATTACAAAGATTTAAAAACCAAATAAACAATTTAAAATAGTATGATCCCTTTTACGGTCAAGTCTTCAGGCAACTTATTTATTTTAGGTTTGTCAAAATTATAAGTGCGATATTTTTTTTGATCAATAAACATCCAGTAACCGCCATCAAATTTTTCAGAAAAGATATATAAACCATCATTGTTATTATAATCGGCTGATTTTAATTGAGTCTTTTCTTTGAGCTCTTTTAAACTCATATCAACACGAATTCCTTCCTGGGTTATATATTTTGGATTTTTAATAACTATACGGAAAACCTTATTTTTACTTTTATTATCATAACCTTCGTTAAACGAAAACAGTGTTTCTTTTTTATTTTTATTAGAATAGACACTATATTCAAAGTTTAGGGCATCGTCATCATATCCTAGTACTTTTGTTTTTTCAACAAAATATTTCTTGTTGGCAATTTTTACAGCTTCTTCAATAGTCATTCCTATTCGAATTCGTTCGATGGAGGAATAATCCTTTAGTTTTAGTCTGCCAAATTTATTGGTACAGCTGGTAAAAAAAAATAGGACAAAAAGATAAATAAGTAACCTCATATCAAATTTAATTTAAATTGTTTTACTATAGTTTTGATCTAATAATTACGTTTGTACCTATAGTAATATGGTGAAGTTTCGTAATAAATGCTTATATTTTTTAATATAGAATTCTTATGCTTTTCTAACAAATTCGGATTTCAAGGCCATCGAACCAAATCCATCAATTTTACAATCAATATTATGGTCACCATCAGTCAATCGAATATTTTTTACTTTCGTTCCAGCTTTAATGGGTTTTGGAGCACCTTTTACGGGTAGATTTTTTATGACGATTACTGAATCTCCGTTACTTAATTCATTTCCATTGGAGTCAAGCACCGTTAGGCCAGTTACTACTTTTATTTCCCCAGGGTTCCATTCGTTTTCACATTCTGGGCAGGCATAAAGTAGTTCTCCTGTTGAATAACCGTATGGTGAATTACACATAGGGCACGGTTTCATTTCTTCTGACACGCTAAAAATATTTTGATTATTGTATTATAAACTGCAAAAGACAAAGGTAATAAAAAGGTGCAACTAGCATTTTATTTATTCTAGAAATGGTTTTCTTTCTTAAGCAACTTTACAGAATAATGAATTATGGAAAGGGTAGGTAATTTGCGGAGTAAAGATATTTATTCTATCAATATTTATCCTTTTGTTTGTTAAAACAAGACTAAATATTCGACATCATTATTCCCATTTGAAATGCTATTAACGTGTAGCTGTTTGAAATTTTGCCTTAGGAGTTTCCACAACAAGAAATTTTATTTGGGCTGCGGAAATCCGTTTTTTTTACACTTGCACAACAAGCATTTTCTGATGAATTGCAACAAGGTTTTGTTTCTAATTTGTCACGAGAAGTGGAATCGCTTTTGAATCCAAAACCTGATGGTTGATTGGCTTCTAATTCTTTTTTAGGTTTAATATCCATATTTACTTTTTTGAAATAATCATTGAAAACTATAAGAACAAAATTTTATAAAAGAAGTGAGCCCTTTGACTCACTTCTCAAAACGATTTTATTCGCAACAAAAATCGCAACAATCGTCACTACACGATCCACCAGGACAGCATAATGATGTATCACAACTATTGTTTTTTGCTTTACCTCTTTGGTTGAAATGGATGTTTCCTATGCCTGTATTAACAGCCATTGAAGTCGCTAAAGCAAATAAAGCATACATGACGCTCTTCTTCATGTTGAAATAATTTAATAATTACAGGCAAAATTACCTGCAAAGGAAAGACATCATCTCTTACAAAAAGACGCAAAAATTAGTGACAACTACAATCCTTGTCTTCTTTGATCCTCAAATTTCCATAAACATCACTTTCATAGGCACAACAATTTAGAATGAGTTCTTTCAATTTTGTTTTACCACGCTGCACTCTTGATTTTGCCCCAGAGTAGGAAATATTTAGTTTTTGGGCTAATTCTTTTTGAGAAACTTCTTGAAATTCAGTTATCAATAAAGTGTCTTTGTAGTTTTTTGGAAGTTTGTGGATAAAAGGTTTTATACAACATTCGGCTATTGAGGAGTTTAGCGATTGGGTTTCGTCCTCCGTTAAAGATAAGTCAATTTGGATGTCAGGTGAAATGTTTTTTTGACTTCGAAAATGGTCAGTGACACTATTTCTGACAATACCGTAAAGATATTGTCGTAAGTTTTTGGATTGATTTACTTTGTCAATATTTCGAATGATTTTTAGAAAGACTTCTTGCAATATGTCGTCCGTATCCGCCGAATTTTTTGTTTTAGCGAAGATGAAATCTTTCAATTCTTTTTGAAAGTCTGTCCAAATTTGGGTCACATCTTTGGTCATTTTTATCCGTATTTATTTATCCAAAAGGTAAGACGAGAAATGTTATAAAAAGATGCAAATAAATTTATCAAAACAAATTTAAGATAGTTTGTTTTAATATGCCATTCTGATGCCATTAATCTTGAGGAATTTATACTCACGATAAAAGAACTTCAAATTTCGAGTATCTTAGATTCTTTACTTTACATCTTTTTTGTAAGCCAGTTTCTTCCATAAGACGCGACGCCTTGAATCTGATTCATTGCTGACTTTTTCAACTTACCCTAGGTAATGTCACATTAGGTTTAAGTCAATTACACCTATCCAATTTTATAAATCAAGTATAGATACATAACATTATCCAAAAACATGGGTAAAGGATTGAATGTATGCAATTTGAAAAATGGTCTTTGGCCTTGCCAAGATTGTAGACAAGGACAACCCAAAAATATTATTGTATTTTTATCCTTATGACAGGAAATTAAAAACTATCTCTTGGTCTATGGTTTATCCTAAAAGCTGGTTTAATACGCTACGTAATTTCCCGTTGTACCATCTATGGCAAGAGAAGTGTTATGTACAAGATCTTTCCAACCAAAAAAACGAGATTGGATCACATAATTTTCTAATTGATCAAGACCACCTGTTGCTGTACTCATATTGGTGGCCAATATGGTAAGGTCGGTAAACTTATAGGAATAGTATGGTAATGTAGCTCCTTTCTTATATACTTTTACCTCGATGGAAACTGAATTTGACACATTATTTCTCGCTCGATCTATAAAAAGCATCAGTAAACCATTAGAACTTCTATCTCTAATCTTAGAAATATTAAAAATCCCAATTCCTGGAAATTCGTTGTTGGAAACACCAAGATTAAAACTTTCTAAATTGTACGTAGCCAACACAAAGGGAGTAAATGAAGCAACAGGAGGTGTTGGTGATGTATATCCAGCTAGAACAGTATACGTCAATGAATCGATTCCAACTGTTGGTGGGCCCATCATAACCCTCCAGCTTGTGCCATCATAAAAATAAGGTGCTTTTTTATCTTTATCATAGACCATAAGTCCCTCACTAGGATTACTGACTAATGAAGTATTATCAACTCTCGGTAACATAAGGCCTTTATTTGTACTGGAAAGGTCTAGGATAGAACTACCATTGGGTGTTGTAGTACCGATACCTACCTGCGAAAACGACGGCATACTTAAAATTAAAAAACACAAGACTAGGAAATGATTTAATTTATTCATAACTATTTAATTTTTATGCCTACTCTAAATTCGGTTTTCGGCTTGCCCGGGGATTATGGAAATTTTGTTTGTACAAATTAATCTCCATATGGAGTTTCAACATTGATAAATATTGTTTTTATGTAACCCAATTTCCGAAAGAGAAAAGATGAAATGCCATACGAAAGTAAAAATCGTTTCAATATTTAAATTTTACTTATAGAAGTAAAAACAGTTTTTACATAGACGTGAACTTTTTTAAAATCGAAAGATAGTAATATTTTTTGAATCAAGATAATTAGAATTTGTAAGGTGTTTTCAGATCATGTTATCAAGGTATACTATCAGAAAAGGCAGCAAATTTATCCATGTCGAAAGATGGTTAAATTACTGTTGATCAAAATAAACATGAGAAACCAAAATCCTGACCGACCATAAGAATGTAATCTACACCTTTCGGCATCATAATTTTTATTAATTATGACATCGAATTTAATTGCTTACGTTTTGTCCTTACGATAAACCTTACTTTGGAACTACTTAGACCGATCCTCCTTCATAGGAATAGTTGGATGTAACGTAGGATTAGCTTTGATTTGTTTCATCACTTCCTCAATGGCTTTTTGCAATTGAACATCGGTTCCTTTGGCTAAGGACGAAGGGTCTTCTTTCACTTCTATGTCTGGGTCTACGCCATGTCCTTCAGGAAACCAAGAACCATCGGGATTATACATTCTAAAAGTAGGAACCGTTACAATCCCACCATCGATGAGGCTCGGGCAACCAGATATTCCTATCAAACCACCCCACGTTCTTGTACCAATCAAAGGGCCTAAACCTGCTTTTCTAAAATAATCCGGAAATGCATCACCTCCTGAACCACTCCATCCGTTGATCAACATAGCTTTTGGTCCAAAATTAGCTCCTGATGGCCATTGCCAATCTTTGCCGTCTCGAACATTAAAATAGGCAAGTGGTTTACGTCCGAGTAGTTCTACAAATCGATCTGGAATTTGTCCACCATTATTGAATCTTTCATCAATAATTAAACCTTTTTTATGCCATTGAGCATAATACATCCTTACTAGATCATATTGACCGTCAAATACACCGGTACTAGGAACATAAATATATCCAATGTTTCCATTAGATGCAGCATCCACTATTTTTCTATTGTTTTCTATCCACTCTAAGTTTCTAAGTCTGGTTTCATCGCTCAATGTTTTGACCAAAACTTTTTTAGCTTTTGACAAGTCTGTTGTTTGGCCAATCATCAATTCTACTGGTTTTTCTGCCATGTCGGCAAACGCAGCCCAAGGGTCCGTAAAGTCATGCATTGGCACACCATTGATTGTGAGAATAAAATCACCTTCTTTTACATTGACTCCTGGATCTGCTAAAGGAGAACGTACCTCCGTATCCCAATCTCCAGCTCTTACGATTCTTTTGATATAAAATTCACCATCTTTTTTGCCCCAGTCAATGCCTAAATAACCGGTATTTTTTTTGGAAGCATTTTCATCATCACCTCCACCTCGGTAGGTATGGGACGCGTTCATTTCACCGATTAATTCGCCAATAACAAAATTGACATCAAATCGTGTCACACATTCATCGATAAGTTTACCATATTTTGTTTTCATCAAATTCCAATCCACGCCATGCATGGTTTTATCGTAAAAAAAATCTCTTTCCAACCGCCATACATCATTAAAGATTTGTTTCCACTCTTCTTTTGGATTGATCGTGCATACCATATTGGAAGTGTTAATTGATTTTTCATATGATTGGTCAGCTTCCACTTTTACGATGGCCATTTGTCCACTTCTATTGGAAGCTATAATAGACTTTCCGTCTGCACTCAATTCATAGCCACTACAATCCTTTAAAATTGTTTTCTCTTCCTTCTTTTCGAAATCATAATATTTTAATTCTCCTGTTCGTTCGCTCACACCAGTATTAGGTCCTTTGGCAAACACCACTTTTCCTTTTACGGCCGTTAATCCGCCCATGTTTCCTCCTTCAATAGGTAAAATGATGACCCGCTGTTCCATTTGATCAAAGTCTATGGAGATATCCTTAATTTTTTTGTCATCTTTGGTTTCAGCTTCAGATTTTTCATCCTTTTTCTTCGCATCTTTTTTATCTTCTTTTTTGTCCACCTTTTCTTCTGCTATAATGATAGCAACCGTATCATTTTTTTCTGCCAAAGGAGAATATATATCTTTTGTTAAGGGCAATATGGCTATTTGCGTCGAATTGGCATAAATCCAGGTTCTTTCAAAGTCGCTATACAAAGGATTAAAAGCCCTATTACTGGTGAAATAAATATACTTGCCTTCTGGGTCAAAAGTTGGCGAATTATCACTAAAATATCCTGAAGTCGCCTTGTTACTTTTTTTGGTTTTTGTATCATAAATGATGATAGCACTATTTCCATTT
>JBATMZ010000226.1:0-2373 GCA_049290115.1 Saprospiraceae bacterium
CGCCTGGACCTGTAGGCTCCACTTAGCGGAAGGTGTAAAAAACCATTGTAAACTTCCGAGAGTATTAGACCATTGCAAACGGTTATTGTCGGAAGACAAAAAGCGGTATCCCGTAGTATCTATGGCAAAGGACTTCTGCAGGGACAACCTGTCGCCACCAGTATAAAATGAAAGGGATATTTTATGATTTTCTTTAAAGTGGTGTGTGATTTTACCCACCATATCTTTATAATTTAAAGCTATTTCATCGTAATTGGTAAATGGCACTAAAAACTTATTAATATAGTAATTTATCCAGGAAGTTCTGGCTGAAAAATTGTAGGTTGTTTTATTTTTAATGATGGGCCCGTTGGCGTGGAATTTAACACCTGGAATACCAACAGAAATTAATCTTTCGTGTTTGGTCGAATTCCCTTCTTTTAAGTGAACGTCCATTACAGCAGATAGCCTACCACCATATCTTGCAGGAAAACCATTTTTAATTAAACTAGCTTCTCTTACACTTTCTTCCATAAATAATGAAGTAATACCTACAGTATGTGAAGCTTCGTATAAAGGAATCCCCTCAAATAGTATTAAATTTTGATCCGCTCCACCACCTCTTACAAATAAGCCTGATTGTCCTTCGCCACCTGATTGGACTCCGGGCATTACTTTAACATTGTTTAATGGATCGCTTTCACCTAAAAGACTCTTAAATTCCCTTAATTTAAAAGCGTCAATCTGGTCTCCAAAATTCCAATAGTTGATGCGCTCTCGACTAATCGTCAATTCGGGCAATTCGTTTTGAAATTGAAGATATAAATTTAACTGTGTTTGATTAAAAACATCCACTGATTTTTGCAAAATTTTATAACCCAGATAGTGAACTTCAATTAATTGTTGTCCACTTGGAATGTCCATACTATAAAATCCAGCTGCATTTGAAATGGTGTATTGACTACACGTTCCGCAAACAATGACAGCACCCATTAAAATTTCATTAGACAAAGCATCTTTTACATATCCTGTCAGTGTATAATTTATTTCTTTTTTGTTCAGTTTTCCTGGAAGGATTAGTATTTTGTCAGGTGGATTAAACGTCAAGGTGATATTAAAATCATCCAAAAGAATATATAAAAAATCTTCGATTGAATAAACCCCTTCCTTTATATAGACTTCATTTTGGTCATTTATAGAGGAAGAACTATAGCTTATAGTAATATTTTTTTCACTTTCAAGCCATTTGATTTGATCTTCAATGGTTTGGCTTTCTAAAGAGGAAATGGTATATCGAATTTTTTCCTGAAGGTAAGTTTGTTGAGCTGAAAGGCTAGAGAATAAACAGAGACATATTCCCAACAGCCAATACCTTCTGAAAAAATCTCTCAACATTCAATTTTCTCAATAATGATGTTATTTTGATAGATACTATATTTAAATCTTGCAATAAGACTTAGCTCCTGCAAAACATTATTTAGCTGTGTGTTTTTAAATTTGGTTTTGATTTTACAAGTAGATTCCGGCAAATTATTTGGCAAAGACAAAGAGAAATTAAAGTGATTAGCTACTGATTTTAATACTTCAATTAGTTCAATGTTATCAAAAACCAATACGTTTTTAGTCCAATCTGTAAAAATATTATCATCCAATTGTTTTAATGTAATGTTGTTTTCGGTCACGATGGCTGATTGTCCTGCTTCCAATATTACTTTTTCATTCTTACTGGTGACAGCTACTTTTCCTTCAACCACCTTTATTTCTGAAAAAACCTCTGTTGAATGAACAAAAAATGCCGTTCCCAAAACTGTAATTTCAGCATTGGAAGTAACAATCTTAAATACGTGATTTGGGTCTTTGGCCACATCAAAAAATGCTCTCCCTTTTAGTTCAACTTGTCTGTAATCCCTTTGAACAAGTACCGACATGGTATCTAAAGTAACTTTTGAATTGTCATCCGCAATCCATTCAATGATGGAGGTTTGAGCCACTATTTCGACGGGCTCCACTTTATCAAAAAAACTGATGGTTACAACATAAACAGCAGTAATTAAAAAAATAAAAATCGCTGCCCATCGATAGATACGGTTTGCATTTCTCCTTAAAGGAATCACCTTCTCTTCCAATTGTATTTTATGTTGAATTTCGTTCCATGCAGTGTTCTGATCAAAATCTTTATATTGTCGTAATTTATCCAGCTGCGTAACGTTTAATTTAGCTTCTTCCAAGGCCTTTAATTGAGACAAATAGTCATTTTTCCATGATTCGATAGCTTCAACTTCATCTTTTGAAGGAGGAAAAACCCGAGCCATGATTTTATTTAATAAATTCAATGTAATAATTCTAACCGTTTTTACTTTTCTACCAATAGATTTCTCAGTAAAGCAAATGCTT
>JBATMZ010000227.1:0-9391 GCA_049290115.1 Saprospiraceae bacterium
CCCATGCCAAGGATTGATTGAAAAACTATGGGAAAGGCAATATAAAAAGTAGTCGAAATGTGTGTAAAATTGAATCGATGAAACTTCCATAAATTAAATTTTCTATTGGTAGAATCGGTCAGCATAAAAACAACAAAAACGATAAAAGCTATTACCTCTGCCCAAGTACTCGCTAAGGCTGCTCCTCTAATTCCCATGGCTGGAACCCCAAATTTTCCAAAGATAAAAACCCAATTCAAGAATATATTTACCGATATCAAAACAATGGTATCGTAAATGATAAACTTCGTTTTGGCAATGCCCGTATAAAAAGCGATGAGCGCAACACCTAAGTAACTAAAAAATACACCAAAGCTCCTTGGCTGAATATATTCAATACATTTTTGAAGAATGAGTTCGTTTTTTACAAATAAGCCAAAAATGGGCTCGCTATACCAAAACAAAATACTAAATAATATCAGTGCCAAAATGGTTTCAAATATAAATAGCGCATGAAACTCCGAACCAACACCCTCATAGTCGTGTTCTCCATTCCTACGAGCAATGAGTATCTGCCCTCCTCTAGAAAAACCATAACCAATAGCTGCAATCATCAAATAGAAAACTCCAACCAGTCCAGAAGCTTCGAAATCAAGACTTGAAGAATGAAATAAAAATATACTGTCACAAAGTACAATTAAGTTTTGTGCGGCACTGCCCAACATAATGGGCATTGAAATGGAAAAAATCTGAGAATATGAAGTCTTTAGGCGCATTCTAAACCATAGAAACCATAAATATTAAACATTTTTTTTAATTAGAGAAGTTTTATTGTCGTTATTACTATATTTTTGCACTTTCATAATATTTACACTTTTCTAACATAAAATTATTTCACAAAAAATTAATACAAATGATTTATTCTTTATTGATTTTAATTCTAAATATTTCGGTGTCAACTATACCTAATAACCCCAACTTAAAAAACAAATCATTGGAACCCCAATCTTTCAATCAAAGCAACATGATATCATCAGATTCAATCAAACCTCCCGTGGCAGCAAAAAAACCAACCAAAAACACATTGCATGGTGTTACTTGGAATGACGATTATGCCTGGATGAGATTGAGTGACGAACAAAAAACATCGAATAAACCGGATGAGCAAACGACTGAGGTGCTAAATTATTTAAATGCAGAAAATGCCTATAGAGAATCCATGATGAAGCCTTTAGAACCTTTTCAAGAAAAACTTTTTGAAGAGATTAAAGGTAGAATCAAACAAACTGACATGTCTGTACCTTATAATTACGACGGGTATTTCTACATCACTCGGTATGAAGAAGGAAAAGAATATCCCATTCACTCAAGAAAAAAAGGAAGCTTAGAAGCCAAGGAAGAAATCCTTTTAGACGTCAATAAATTAGCCGAAGGTCATGAATATTATGCAGTCAGAGCTCGTAATATCAGTGTCGACAACAAAATCTTGGCTTTTTGTGATGATACGGTCGGGAGAAGACAATATACGATTAGATTTAAAAATCTTGTAACTGGAAAAATGTACCCAGATGTAATCTCTAACACCAGTGGAGGGTTGACTTGGGCAAATGACAATAAAACCATTTTTTATAGTGTCAATGACGATGCATTGCGTTCATACAAAATATTCAAACATGTTTTGGGAACTCCTGCAAAATCAGATGTTTTAGTTTTTCACGAAAAAGATGATACCTATGGCACCTATGTTTATAAAACTAAATCTAAAAAATACATTGTCATAGCAAGTGCCACCACCTTGGCAAATGAGTATCAAATTTTAGAAGCAGATAATCCATCAGGCTCATTCAAAATATTCCAACCACGAGAAAAAAACCTTGAGTTTGACATTGACCATTACGAAGGCAATTGGTATATAAGAACCAATAAAGACGGTGCACAAAATTTTAAAATCATGGTATGTCCTGAGCAGTCAACGCTTAAAGAAAGTTGGAAAGACTTCATACCTTACGATCAAAATATTTATACAGAAGGTATTGAAATTTTTAAAGACTTTATGGTCGTTTCCGAGAGAAAAGAAGGAATGACAAAAATTAAAATTAGGCCTTGGAACAGTGAAGGAGAACACTATGTGGCATTCCAAGAAGAAGCATATACAGTTGACATGGGCATAAATCCTAATTTTGATACCCCAATAATAAGATTGGAATATACTTCACTTGCTACGCCAAATACAACGTATGACTATCACGTACCAACGAAGAAATTAGAACTTAAAAAACAGCAAGAAATTGTCGGTGGATATAATACGGACATTCTTGTATCAGAAAGAAAAATGGTCAAAGCCCAGGATGGCACGATGGTTCCCTTGTCAATTGTTTACAAAAGAGGAACCCAAAGAAATGGTAAAAACCCAGTGTTATTATACGGTTATGGCTCTTATGGTGCAAGTATGGATCCTTACTTTAGTTCGAGTAGACTCAGCCTATTAGATCGTGGGTTTATTTTTGCCATTGCACATGTCAGAGGAGGACAAGAAATGGGAAGGCAGTGGTATGAAGACGGTAAATATTTTAATAAAATAAATACATTTTCTGATTTCATTGATTGCGGTGAGTACTTAATCATGCAAGGTTATACCAATAAAGACCTTCTTTTTGCACAAGGAGGCAGTGCTGGCGGATTGTTGATGGGTGCAGTCGCCAATATGAAACCATATATCTGGAAAGGAATCATTGCCCAAGTACCTTTTGTCGATGTAGTTAATACTATGCTGGACGAATCTATTCCCCTAACGACAGGTGAATTTGATGAATGGGGCAATCCTAAGATTAAAGAGTATTTTGACTATATGAAGTCCTATTCACCTTATGACAATGTAGAGCGAAAAAATTATCCTGCCATGTTGGTTACTACAGGCTATTGGGACAGCCAAGTTCAGTATTGGGAGCCAGCTAAATGGGTCGCCAAACTGAGAGAATATAAATTGGATAAAAACCCAATATTATTGTATTGCAATATGGATACTGGCCATGGTGGCGCATCAGGTAGATTTAAAAGATTAAGAGAAACGGCCATGGAATACGCATTTATTTTGGATTTGGCTGGTGTCAAAGAGTAAATAACACCTATCTAGCAGGTGTTTCAGTTCATGATACCATATGATAGAGATCATCTCAACAGGAGTTTTTAACGCTCATTTTTGTCCTCAAATTAAAATGTTGACAGAATTATGGAGTTAAAAACCCCTGAGAGATTGGTCACTTCAACGTGTTATCATTGTGGAGACGACTGTCCTAAGGATCATCCATATAAAGAAGAAAAGCATTTTTGTTGTCAAGGTTGTTTCGTCGTATATAACTTACTTTCCGAAAATGGCATGGAAGAATTTTATCAATACGAGGACAGGCCCGGTATTTCTAAGAAAAAAAAGAATCAAAAAACGTACGAATATCTCGATGAGCCTATTGTAATCGAAAAACTTTTAGAGTTTAACGAAGGAAACCTCAGTAAATTGACTTTATCCTTGCCACAAATCCATTGTAGTTCTTGTATTTGGCTATTAGAAAACATTCAAAAACTAAATGAAGGTGTTGTACACTCAAGGGTTAATTTCCTTCAAAAAAGAGCCAGTATAACCTTCCGAAATGACAAAATATCCTTGCGGGAATTGGTTCAATTACTGAGTACAATTGGATATGAACCCCAATTAAATTTAGATCAATTACACGACGAGAAGTCATCAAAAATTGACCGAAGTCTTTTTTACAAAATCGGGTTGGCAGGTTTTGCCTTTGGGAATATTATGTTGTTGAGTTTTCCTGAATACCTCGGATTTGTTGAAGAAGACTTTAGCAAATATATAGGCTACATCAATATTTTGCTTGTACTTCCAGTGGTTTTATATAGTGGATTTGATTATCTAAGAGCGGCTTATTGGACCATTTCTATGCGAAAAATCACGATTGACATACCTATTGCTGTAGGTATCGTCGCTTTATTTGGACGGAGTGTTTTTGATATCCTGACAGGTGCAGGGGAAGGGTATCTCGATAGTTTAGCTGGCTTTATATTTTTTATGTTAATCGGCAAATGGTTCCAAAACTACACCTTTGATTCCATCAGTTTTGAGAGAAACTACAAATCTTATTTTCCTATCTCGGCTATGGTTAAAAAAGACCAACAATGGAAAGCTATATCACTTGATGCATTAGCTACTGGCGATACCATCATAGTAAAAAATGAAGAAATTGTACCCACGGATGCTACGATAGTTTCTGGAGAAGCACACCTAGATTATAGTTTTGTCACGGGAGAATCTGAGTTGATTCACAAAAACGTAGGCGAAAAAATATTTGCAGGTGCCAAACATGTTGGCAGTACAATTCAGGTGAAAGCCTTATCGAAAGTAGACCAATCATATCTTACATCTTTATGGGATGAAAATAGCTTTCAAAGCGATCAAAAAATGAGTTCCCAAAAAGTAATAGCGCAAATAGGCAAATATTTCACGATTATAACAATGGCCATCGCCTTACTCACACTATCCTACTGGCTTTGGGTTGACCCAAGCAAAGCTTTCAATAGTTTTACCGCAGTACTCATCGTAGCCTGCCCTTGTGCTTTATCCTTAGCAACACCATTTACCTATGGAAATGTTCTTCGGCTTTTGGGGAATAATCATTGTTATTTAAAAAATGTAGACATCATTGAAAATATTCAAAACGTCAATTGTGTAGTGTTTGACAAAACAGGTACCATCACTGACCATAATAAAATGGAAATCAATTGGGTAGGGCCCCTTTTATCAACAGAAGAAAAAAAATGGATTAAAAGTACGGTCTTTCAGTCCAACCACCCATTAAGTAAATCTATATTTGGTAGCATTGAGGGTCCATTTGAAGATACAGTTCAAAATTTTGAAGAGACCATTGGGGAAGGTATCGTTGCTTTAACAAACAACCAAGTAGTAAAAATAGGTTCGGAATATTTTATATTTGAGCAATTAAATTCAGGCCGTAAAAAAGGTGTATTCATACAAATTAATGGTCAATTTTTAGGGTATTACGCCATACAAGATCACATAAGGGAAGGTGTGCCCCCACTGTTTAATGCGTTAGACAAAAAAATGGATATCAGTATCTTGTCTGGTGACAATGATCGTGAACACCAAAGGCTGATTGAATTGTTTCCTATGGTTAAAAATATGTATTTTAATCAGAGCCCAAAAGATAAACTTGATCATATTAAATCACTTCAGTCGTCAGGTAAAAAAGTGATGATGATAGGTGATGGATTGAACGATGCAGGTGCCTTACAACAAAGTAATGTTGGCCTCGTCATTTCAAATGATGCCAACAATTTTACGCCTGCATGTGATGGTATTTTGAATGCAACAGGATTTCAATTACTCCTTCCTATTTTAAATTTTATTCGAAATGCTAAAAAAATCATTATTGGCGCATTTATCTTAGCGCTCATGTATAATATTATAGGGTTGACTTTTGCTGTCCAGGCATTACTTTCACCTGTAATTGCAGCTATATTAATGCCGGTTAGTTCGATTACAGTGATGCTATATGGTGTACTTAGTTCCACCTTACTATATCGCTATCATTTAAAAAGATAGTTAAGTTAACTATTAAATATTCATTACTAAAAATAGCTGTCAATATTTCATATAAAAAACAATAATTCTGCCTTATTGTGACAAAATCACTTTCTATAAAGCCATTTTGTCACAATTTTAAGAATGGCACATTTAATGATGAATATAGGTATTCACTATAATATATTGTAAATTAAAAATGTAAATACTATATGAAGCCAATTAATGACAGAGTAGTTGTAAAACCTTCAGCCGCAGAAGAAAAAACTGCAGGTGGAATTATTATCCCTGACACAGCAAAAGAAAAGCCGCAAAGAGGTGAGGTAATTTCAGTTGGACCTGGAAAACCAGACCACAAGATGACCGTTAAAAAAGGAGATATTGTGCTTTATGGCAAATACTCTGGACAGGAAATCAATCACAAAGGTGTGGATTACCTTATTATGAGAGAAGATGACATTTTAGTCATTCTCTAAGACATTTTTTAATTATTTCGTTAAACTTTAAAATTAATTCAATATGGCTAAAATTATTAGCTTTGATTCAAATGCAAGGACAAAATTAAAATCAGGTATTGACCAATTGTCAAATGCCGTAAAAGTTACTTTAGGACCTAAAGGAAGAAACGTTGTTATCCAAAAAAGTTTTGGAGCTCCCGTCATCACCAAGGATGGAGTTACTGTAGCTAAAGAAATTGAACTGGAAGACGCAGTAGAAAACATGGGTGCACAAATGGTGAAAGAAGTTGCGTCAAAAACAGCAGATGCTGCAGGTGATGGTACAACGACTGCTACTGTATTGGCTCAAGCTATGGTCAACGCAGGTATGAAATACGTAACAGCTGGTGCCAACCCAATGGATTTAAAAAGAGGCATCGACAAAGCAGTAAGCGTAGTCATTACTGACCTTAAAGGACAAAGTGAAGTAGTTGGTTCTGATTTTAATAAAATCAAACAAGTGGCGTCTATTTCTGCCAATAATGACGAAGAAATTGGTTCTTTGATCGCCGATGCGATGAAAAGAGTAACTAAAGATGGTGTCATTACAGTAGAAGAAGCAAAAGGAACAGATACTTATGTTGATGAGGTAATCGGTATGCAATTTGACAGGGGTTATTTATCTCCGTATTTTATTACAAATACAGAAAACATGACCACGGAATACGAAAACCCTTACATCTTAATCCACGACAAAAAAATCTCTAATGTTCAGGAAATCGTTCCGGTTTTAGAAAAAGTGGTTCAAACGGGAAGACCTTTATTGGTTATTGCCGAAGATGTTGATAGTCAAGCTTTGGGTACATTAGTAGTCAATAGATTGAGAGCGGGTTTAAAAATCGTTGCAGTCAAAGCACCAGGTTTTGGCGACAGAAGAAAAGCCATGCTCGAAGATATTGCGGTATTAACAGGAGGAACAGTTATTTCTGAGGAACAAGGATATAAACTTGAAAATACAGAATTGTCGCACCTAGGTCAAACGGAAAAAGTAACGGTTGACAAAGACAATACGACCATCGTTCATGGTAAAGGTAAAAAAGCAGACATCAATGCTCGTATTTCTCAAATTAAAGCTCAAATTGAAACGACAACATCTGATTACGATAAGGAAAAACTTCAAGAAAGACTTGCAAAATTAGCAGGTGGCGTTGCAGTTTTATATGTAGGTGCAGCGACTGAAGTTGAGATGAAAGAGAAAAAAGATAGAGTAGATGATGCTTTACATGCAACTAGAGCTGCAGTAGAAGAAGGTATCGTAGCAGGAGGTGGTGTTGCCCTTGTTAGAGCGATTCGTTCTTTAGACAGCTTAAAAGGTGTGAACGAAGATGAAAACTTAGGTATTCAAATCGTTAAAAAAGCATTGGAATCTCCTTTGAGAATCATCGCTGAAAATGCAGGTGTTGACGGATCTGTAGTGCTTCAAGAAGTTGTTAAAGCTAAAGGAGCCAACGGATATAATGCAAGAACAGGCGTTTACGAGGATTTGAAAAAAGCCGGTGTAATCGATCCTACAAAAGTAACGAGAGTGGCTTTAGAAAATGCTGGTTCAATCGCTAGTATGGTGTTGACCACTGAATGTGTCATAAGTGATAAAAAAGAAGACCATCCTCCTATGCCTCCAATGGGCGGCGGTGGAATGCCTGGCATGATGTAATTATATTACTTCTTACGTTAATAAATCAAAAGCCTTTCGAGTATTCGGAAGGCTTTTTTTGTGTTTTCAATCTGTTCTTATCATAACATAGACTTCCAAATTTAAGTATATCTAAAGTATATGGAAATAATCAAAAAGTTTTTCGGAAATTCGAAAAGTATTTTTGTTTTTTCAATCACAACCTGTCGTCAAAATATCATGATCAATGCTTATGCAAGTGATGTATTTTTTCCATGGTAGAATACTAAGGAATTTTATGGGGGAGTATAAAATATCTTGTGTAAACTAGTCAGAAAGAGTTAGGCTTCCATCTGTGTGGGGTACCCCACACAGATGGAAATTTTTTAATATGTTTGTGTTTCGACATACAGACACATTTTTTTAACCTAACAAATTTAATGTTTATGCAAAGTAACAAATTTAATTTCGAACTCTCTGAGATTCTTCAGAACGTTAAAACTCTAAACGATTTTGATCACATCATGAATGACCTTTATAAGCAAGGTGTTCAGCAGCTTTTAAAGGCCGAGCTTTCGCATCACTTGGGATATGAGAAACATTCTGTAGATGGAATTAATTCCGGCAATTCACGCAATGGATCCTACAAGAAAACGGTTCGTACTACCCAAGGGCCGATTGAATTAGACATTCCTCGTGACCGTAATGGTGAGTTTGAACCCAAGGTTGTGCCCAAAGGACAATCTACTACAGAAAAGATTGAGTCTGTCATTACTTCTCTTTACAGTAGAGGTATGAGCACCGATGATATTACAGTCCAATTGCAAGAGATTTATGGTTTTGAGGTATCAAAAACGTTTATTTCTGACATTACCAATAAAATGTTACCTGCCATTCATGAGTGGCAAAATCGACCTTTAGATGACATCTATTATATTGTTTGGATGGACTGTATTTGCTTCAAAGTTCGTCATGATAGCAAGATTGTCAACAAGAGTATTTACATTGTTATAGGCATTAAAACTAATGGTGTCAAAGAAATTCTAGGTCTTTGGATGAGTAATACTGAGTCTGCTGCTTTTTGGCTCACTGTACTCAATGAACTCAAAGAAAGGGGTGTAAAAAAAATCCTGATTGCTTGTACGGATAATCTCACAGGATTTACTCAGGCTATTCAGACAGCTTTTCCAAATACTGTTTCACAGCTATGTATTGTGCACCAAATTCGCAATTCTATCAAGTTTGTTCCATGGAAAGATAGACCACAATTCCTTGCCGATCTAAAAGCTGTTTACGCTTCCTTGAACCTGGAGTCAGCTCTTATAGCTTTTGAGACCTTTAAAGAAAATTGGACATCAAAATATGCATATGCCATAAAGAGCTGGGAGGCAAACTGGGCCAATCTAAGTCCTATGTTTGATTATTCCCCAAGTATCCGTAAAATGATGTATACTACAAATACCGTGGAAAGTGTCAATAGGGCCATCCGGAAATTTACCAAAACCAAAACTCTTTTCCCAAATGATCAGGCAGCCATGAAATCAGTATATTTAGCAATCAGCCAAATTCAAAATAAATGGACCAGGCCAATTGATAATTGGAGTACTATTCACAATGAAATTTTAATTATATTTGACAATTATTTAAATGAAGTCTGATTCTTTTTTCTCTCGTTTACACAAAATATTTTACAGTCTC
>JBATMZ010000228.1:0-2761 GCA_049290115.1 Saprospiraceae bacterium
CACCTGCTTCACGGCTTCCTCCTGCGCCGCTGCCGGTATGCGCGGATTGATGCGCCGCACAGCCGCGCGCAGGCGCTCCAGCAGCAGCACCTGCTCGTAGCTCGCGCGCTCGGGCTGCTCGCCATCGTGCGCGATCACCGGACCATACGCGTACGCATAGCCCAGTTCCTTCAGGCACTCAATGGCGAATTGTTCGATCTGGTCTTCGGTCATTGCTCTGGTGGTATCGGCCCGTTATCGGACTGATCCGGCGGACCCGCCGGATCAGTCCGCTCCGTCGAATTGATGTCCGATCGACTTTCGTACTTCCTCGTCCCCTTGCACTCCGGGTAGCCACTGCAACCCCAGAACTGGCTGCCCGTGTTGCTGCCCTGCTTGGCGGTGCGCAGGCGCATGGGCTTGCTGCACTTGGGGCAGTTCGGGGTTTCGGCGGCGGGCACTACCGGGCGGCCTTGCTGCCGATCTCGCTCAGCAATGCGCGCTGCGGTGAGCTGCTCCCGGTGACCGCCGTGCTTGATGATGTCCTGCTCCAAGCGCGTGATCAAGCGGTCCAGCAGGTAGTTGGCCTGGTGGATCAAGCAGATCAGGCAGTTGGCGCGCACGGCGGGGTCCGCGTGGTCCAGCCAGGGGGCATAGTCGGCGTAGGTAAGCTCGCGGTGGTCCGGCACTTTGGCCACGTTGCGTACGGCCAGGGCCTCGGGGTCGTCCTTGTGCCATTGGCGGTGGCGCTTCTGGCGCAGGTAATCCTCGTAGTCAAGCAACAGTTCGTCCTGGCTGGCGCGGGCCACGTTCACCAGCTTCAGTTCGCTCTCGGCGCTGGTGGCGTTGGCGCGGCTACCCTCGCCGATGTTCTGCCGGCCACTGCGCGCGGCACCGATCAGTTGGTCTTCCAGCTTGTGGCTGCGGATGAATTTCTCACAGAAGGCCACCGTGCCATCGTAGATCACCGTGGTGGTCTGGAAGGCGCGCAGCTTCCTGAACCCGCCGCTGGGGCGCAGGCGGCCGGGGCCTTCGTTGTCAGGTGCCGTGGTGCTCATTTCTGCCGCAAACCTTTGGGCAACAAGAGCAGGAAAGGGAAGCACTGGTCCATGTCCAGCGTGGCCCAATCGGGGCCCAGGCGGCGCAGGGCATCGTAGTACTGCTGCAAGTGGTTGCGGTAGTAGAGTTCGCTGTTCACCAACCAGGCCGCAGGACCCACATGCCGGGCCAGGAACCACTTCTCCAGCAGGCGGCCGGTGCGGCCGTTGCCATCGTTGAAGGGGTGGATCTTCACGAACTCCAAGTGCAGCAGCGCGGCATAGTAGAAGGCCTCGGTGGGCGTGAGGGTGGCCTTGTCCAAGGCTTTCACGGCGCGCATCAGCCGGGCCATCAGTTTGGGCACATCGGCGGCGGGCGGACCTTCGTAGATCTTGTAGCGCCCCAGGATGTTGCTGCCCACCACATACACGGCACCGGTGCGCCACTCGCCGGGCGTCCACCCCTTCTTGCCATAGATGGTGGCGGCCAGCGTGGCGTGGGCCTTCAGCAAATGGGCTTCGGTGAGCGGGGTGCGCTGGGCATCGCTGTACGCCCGCACCAGGTCCTCCACCTCCTGCACATCGCGGGTGCGGCGCTTGCCATTGCTGGTGGCCTCCACGTACTCATCCAGGCTCACACGGCTGCCTTCGATCTGGCTGCTGGCCACGGCGCCGGCAATGGTGGCCCAGCGGGTGGCATCACCGGTGCGCGCACTCTTGCGGGCCAAACGCGCCAAGTGCTTCTCCAACGTCAGGCGCTGGCGCTTCGCGTAAGCGGGCAGGTATTTGGGGCTCAGCAGTTCCACAGGCGTGAAGTTCGGGCTTGGCGTTCATTCGTGCGCAATGCCGGGGCCGTGCCTAGGCATAGCCCAGCTCGCCCAAGCGGGCAATGGCGAACTGTTCGATCTGGTCTTCGGTCATTGAGCAGGAACGTCTAACTGCCTTTCCAGTGATTGCCGCACCAGCCCCATCACGTAAGGCAGGTCTTCCTTCTTCCCCAAAGCCACACGCACATCACCGTTCCCCCAGCGACCCATGTCCGTCACATCCTCACAAATACCGCGTGGGTCCTCCACTTCGATGAATGGCATGTTCAGCGACAAGCTCAGATCCTTCGTGCGGGGTATCACATCCACGAAGTTCGTCTCCGCTTTGAAAGCGACATAGAGCTTCAGCACATCCATCACCACGCAGGGATCCAGGGCCATCACCTCCTTGCGCAGTGCCTCGAACAGGTCGCGCAGGTGGGGTGTGGCCAGGTTCGGGTGATCGGCCAGGGTGTACTGTGCGCCCTCTTTCTTCTTCGGGCGATGGCTCTCCAGCACTTCCGGCGTCAAGTCGGGTGCGGTCCAAACGGTGACGGCCTTGGCTGCGAGAGTGGCGGCGCGCGCTTGGATGGCCGCTTCGTTCCAATGCTCCAAGCGGCCCAGCTCCTGGTTCATGCGGATGGGGCTGTCCTTGAAGCCACCTTCCATGTTGCGCTTCTCCAAGAAGGGGCGGTCGCTCAGTTCGGGGTTGTAGCCCGTGAGGGTGAGGTTGCCCAGCGTGTGCAGGTAGTCGCGCTGAATGCGCTCCCATTCCGGACCGAGCTCGGTGCGCCATGCGGCGCTCAGGTCTTCATTCTGCGGCATCACGTGCTCGATGGTGAGGCTCTCGATCTGGATGGGCTCCTTGCGGCCGTGGTTCTCCAAGCGGCGTAGGAAGTAGCTCTTGCTGCGCATGCTGTAGATATCGCGGCGCTGGAT
>JBATMZ010000229.1:0-3913 GCA_049290115.1 Saprospiraceae bacterium
ACACCCATAATACGGCGGACTCCTGCCTCGCCAAATCGAATTTCAAGGTAGCTCCACAAAAACGCCGCGCCGAAAAATATTAGTTCAAAAAATGTGTGAGCTCTACCCGCTGCAAATAAATTACTGCCAATCATCCCCACCAGCATCAAATAAACCGGCACATTCGGAGGCTGCCCCACGATGTATTTGCCTGTATTATCTTGAAACAGTAGTTTTGTAATGCGCTTCATTTGCTTTATTGTAACAAATGTTTGGTATATCCACGCCGCACAAGCTCATCATATGCCTCCCACACATCTGCCGGAATCTCTTGTTCAATCTGAAACCCAAGTTTTGGGTATTCCTTGATGCGCTGCAAGTCCCCGACCATAACGTTCGCAACATAGCCGAACGGATATGTCTCACTCCGCGTATACTCATCGAGTGAGACGTTCATTGCCGAACAAATCACACTGGGCTTATCTTTTGACGGCCACTGTTTCATCAGGGTCGCATATGCGCGCCTAAGCATGTAGGGCTTATGAACGAGTGCGATTGCCGTTGGCATTTCACCTATTTCAGAAAGTCGCCTATAAACAAACCGTATATTTTCACCACTATTTGTTGATTCATCTTCTACTATAATTTTTTCTGCGGGTACACCAAGCTCAATAGCCCTACGCTTATATACATCAGCTTCATTCTCGGTGAATACATCGCGTGTAATTTTTCCCCTCGCACCACTAAATAAAATCTTTGGCGCAAAGCCATCGGCGTAGAGTTTAGCACAATAATCAGCTGTTCGAATATCCGAGCTTCCTAGTCCAATAATGATATCAACCTTCTCGAGTGGCTGTTCGAAGCGCATGTAGTCCCAAATAATCTCGGCAAGTTCTCGATCAGATTTATGCGAGTTCATATCGTCTTTCATACATACTTATTATCTTTCTTGCCTTAGCACCAAGCACTTGCTCGGCAGCTCTGACCATTGTAGAAACATCTTCATTTTCATCGGTGATAAATTCTTTTTGCCTAATTTCCCCGTCATGCCACCACGATTTCGATAAGAGCCGTTCACGCTGTGTCTCGTAGTCGGGTGCTACTAGCAACAGAATCGACTGCTCCACCTGTGTCAACCCATCCTTCAGCCTTGCTATGCGCCCAGTCTCAGAGTCTTCATATTGCCACTTGATCAAAATAATATCGTATTCTTTTGTTGCTTCATCGCACTCTTCAATGATCTTTTCGCGTAAGTTCACCTGCGTAGACCCTCCTATTACATCTACGCTTGTTGGCGAGACGTATATGCTTCTACCTTTCCATCCGAGCTTTTCAACAATTAGATTACCTACCTTACACTCGTCCATAAATGTTTGCTTGCCGACTGCGCTATTACCAAAAACCCAGACAATCTCTGTATATGTCTTATCTCTCATCATATATTTCTTCAAACCACTCTAGTATTTGCCCTGCAGGCAGACCGCACAGCTCAGTGACATCAAGCTGACGCGCCTCAAGAACTTCCTCGACTATCCATGTGCCCACTTTATAAACCCGATATTCCTCTTGAGTTTCTTCGTCCCAAAACGCCCACCTCTGCCAAGTTTGACCGGTGTCTTCAAAATACTCCTCAGCCGCGATTGTCTTTAGCGCTTTATACCAGCCACGCACTTTATCTCGCTCGTCTTGCCAGTTCGCATAACGCGGTGTCGACTCGGCATAACGCATCTCAAACACGACAGCCTTTCCTTCGGCAATCGCTGACTCGATACCTGAGAATTTACCATCTGCGTAGGTAAATTTATCGGCCATATGATACCCTTCATGAAAAATGAGAGGTTTAATTTTTTGCTTTTGCATTTCTCTATCGGCAAAATCTTTATTAATCTGAATAGCCATTTCTTCATGTGTATTTGCATGACCTGTAGCACCTACCCTCATAGTAGGCCACCTGTCATCAAAACGTAGCTTTATTGGGTAAGGCAGAGATGGTAAAACTTTTCGTAAATCCACAATGCTTTTGTTGATTGCATCAACAAATTCCTCTTCAATCTCGCGATTTTTCCATTCGAGAACCTCGATATCGCTTATAGGTGGAACTTCTATGCTCATATTTCTAACCCATAACTTTCTGCGCAGCACTATCGGCTACTTCGCAAACTTTGGCATGATACAAATGTTCAGGATTTTCTTTGCAGGACTCGCATATCAATACTAAATCATTGCACTGTGAGTACGCACAGTTTTCGAAATTACTCGTTTTGCCACTGCAGTGCGTGCACTCGCCAATCGTTTTTGCGTTGTCGCTGAAATTAATTGTCATACGCTTATCAAACACTCGCAGCGAACCTTCCCATAGCCCGTCGTCACCGTACTTTTCACCGTATTTCACAATCCCGCCGTCGATTTGGTAGACTTCTTTGAACCCGCGCTTCTTCATCATGGCAGATATCACTTCGCAGCGAATTCCTCCCGTACAATAACTAATGACCTTCTTATTTTTTATGTCATCGTACTTGTGGCTTTCGAGTTCGGCGATAAAGTCTCGCGATGTATTGGTATTCGGCACGACTGCATTTTTGAATTTACCGATACGCGCTTCATGCTCGTTGCGGCCGTCAAAAAATACTACGTCGTCACCGTATTTTTCCACCATCTCGTTGACTTCATGCGGCTTCAAGTGTTTGCCGCCGCCTATTACGCCGTCCATATCGACATCAAATTCATCATCGCTATTTTTAAATCCCACGAGTTCGCGGCGCGCTTTGACGCTCATGCGCGGAAAGTCGTCACCCGTGCCATCGCTCCATTTCCACATGATGTCCGCAAACGGCGCATACTGCTTGCAGGCCTTTATGTACGATTTGCAGGCCTCAATACTGCCCCCAACCGTACCATTAATTCCATGTCGGCTAATGATAATTCGCCCTTTTAGTCCCAAACTATCGCAAAGCGTTTTCTGCCACAGTTTAACTGACTCTGGGTCAGCGATTGGAGTAAATTTGTAGTAGAGAAGTATCTTTTGCACAGCCTCATTATACCGTATAATGAATCTATATGGCACTGACCGCTCAAGACAAACGTGAAATCGGTGAAATCGTCGTAGAAGTGACGATGCCGATGTTCGAGATGGTATTTGAGCGCTTCGATGGGCTCGATCGACGCATGGACAAACTCGAAGGTCGCATGGATAAGCTCGAAGGTCGTATGGATAAGCTCGAAGGACGCATGGATCGACTTGAAAATGAATTCCGTGACTTCAAATCGTATATATCCTCGAGACTCGACCAACTCGAAGCCAAGATCAATCACCTCGAAGAACGCTACAACGAACGATTTGGCTACGTCGAAGAAGACGTCACTACCCTCTACCAGCTCGTCAATAAACTAGAAAAAGGCACCAAAGAAGAAAAGGTATTTGCTGAAAACGCCATCGTCAAGCACCTTCCGGCTATCTACCATGCCGTTACCGCGATCGCGAAAAAGTACGAAATCGATCTTTCGAAATCCTAGTTTATACTGGCGCGCGTAAAATCTTGTCCATCGACTTACCCTTTGCAAGTTCGTCGACCAGCTTGTCGAGGTAGCGACCCTCGCGGGTGATTCTATCTTTGATTTCCTCGACTCGTATACCGCAAATCACGCCGGTAATGAGCGTGCGGTGAGGATTCAGTCGCGGCGCTGTATCAAAAAACGTCTCAAAATCGAGTTCATTACTTAAAACTTCGTGAAAACTTTTTTCGTCGTGCCCTGTCAACCAAAAAATAATTTGGTCGAGCTCTTGCTTCGTTCGACCTTTTCGCTCAACTTTTGCTATATAGAGCGGGTACACTCTAGCGACACTCGTCTGATGGATTGTTCGCATCGCCACAAAACCGTTACCAACCTTACTGTGCCACTAGCTGTCGACGTGTTGCAAAAGACAGTATAACCA
>JBATMZ010000230.1:0-112565 GCA_049290115.1 Saprospiraceae bacterium
AGGGATCTATTGACAATGAGCCTTTTACAAATACAAAAGCAAACTACAGTGTTGCTGGAAGTGCGGCTTATGGAAAAGCAAATTCTGTGGTTTACATGAGTCCATGGGAAGTTTATTTTCTTAGAGCAGAAGCTGCCCATAGATATGGTACTGCGGACAATGCTGAGGCCATGTTTGCTGCTGCGGTAACTTCTAATTTTGATTATTTAGGAGCAGCTGGGGCCGATGATTATTTAACTTCCTTAGCATTTGGTGGTGCTTCTGCTTCAAACAAAATGAAACTAATTGCTACACAAAAGTGGATTTCAATGAATGGTACGCAGGAAGATGAAGGATGGATAGAATCTAGAAGAATGAATACGCCTGATAATCCAGTATTTCATAATACAACAGATGGTTTATTCAAAAAACCAACTTTATCTGTATTAGCCGCTGGTGTGCATCCAAGTTTGTGGTTATATCCTCAGACTGAAATGTCCTTAAACGGATCTGCCCCTACTCAAAGAAGTTTAACAGACAAAGCTTTTTGGGATAATTAATTAATCTAAAACTTATTAAAAATGAAGACATTTAATTTATTAATAATTTTCGCTATGCTTTTTTTAACGAGCTGCGAAAATGATCCTGGCATTGAGGAATCAAAAGAAACTTTTCTTCCTAGAATTGCTTTAATTGGAAGTTCGAGTGTTACTTTACCTTGTGGCTCCACTAGCTATACCGATCCAGGTGTTGATGCTACAGAAAACGGAGTTCCAGTAACCCCAGTAATAACCGTTAATCCTCGTTATTTTGGGTCAACTACAATCAACTCAGCTGATGTTTATGATATTAGTTATGTTGTAACCAATGTAGATAATATTCCTGGTGCCGCTTTTAGAACAGTGTTTATTCCACCGTGTAATGGAGATTTGGTAACGAACATAGAAGGCCTTTATACTTCTACAGTAGTTAGAACAAGTTATGCTGGTGCAGTATTAACACTGCCTCAGTATACAAATATGAAATATGTTCTGATTAAAAAATCAGGAGCCAATACATATCAGATTTCTTGTGTTATCGGTGGATGGTATGAATTTGGTAGATCCTTAGGTGTGGCTTATGCAGCACCAGGCGCTACAATAACCGCTAATGATATTGCAACAAATGACTTTACCTATGGACCACCTACAGTAGTTGGAGGATTTGGTGGAGAAGTTGGATTAACTGGTTTTACAGTTGATGCTGCCGCTAAACAAATCGTTATGTCATCTGATTGGAAACAAGGTTTCAAATTTGTGGCAACTTTGACTCAAGTTAATTAAAGGTAAATTATTAAATAGTAGTTTGCGCTATTGTTTTTTATAAAAAACTGTAAAGGCAGCCTGAATATTCTGGCTGCCTTTTTTATTGTATCAATGTTATTAAAATGGAAGGTATATTTTTCTACTACTGTGATGCAAGTTATATGTCAGCTAGGTTTAATATACATCCAATCATAGTTTTTACGTAAAAGTATTTAATATAATTACAAAGATTTAAAAATATTTACCTATAATTTTACCTTTGTTTTTATTTTAAAATGTGTTTTTATTTCTTGGGACAATCCTGTGTTTTTTGTTCCATAAATTATTATCAAAATGATTTTTGACAAACGATCAACCCTTTTAGATTTTTCTGATATTCTTAATGGGAAAATGGGAGACTTTCTAACGATGAATGATAGTTGTATTCAGGATATTAAAAGGAACAGGGAGTACCTTGAAAGCAAAATTGCAAATCCAGAAAATATAATTTACGGTATCAACACAGGATTTGGTTCTCTTTGTAATATAAAGATTTCAGACCACGAATTAGCAGACTTACAGCATAATCTTGTTTTGTCCCACGCATGTGGAATGGGAAAAATGGTACCCTACGATTTGTGTAAATTGATTTTATTGTTAAAAATTAAAAACTTTACAAAAGCAGTTTCAGGGGTTCGGCCAGTATTAGTGCAACGATTACTTGACATGTATAATCATGATATTATTCCTGTCATATACGAAATGGGTTCCTTAGGTGCATCGGGAGATTTAGCTCCTTTGGCTCATATGAGTTTACCACTTCTTGGTCACGGTAAAGTGTATTTTAAAGGTAAAATCCGAGAATCAAAAGAAGCATTCGCTGAGGTCGGTTTGGAATTACTAAACCTAAAAGCCAAAGAAGGTCTGGCATTGCTCAATGGAACTCAATTTTCATTGGCTTATGCTACCTATTGCTGTTTGCAAGCTTTGAAGATATTTCATTTGTACAATGAAATTGCAGCACTTTCCATGGAAGCATTTGCCTGCTCAATAGCACCATTTGAAGCAGAAATTCATAACATTAGACCACATGAAGGTCAATCCTTAACAGCATCAGAAATATACGGACTATTAAAGAATAGTGAAATTAGACAATTGAACTTTAGTGTCCAAGACCCCTATTCTTTTAGATGTGTACCTCAAGTACATGGTGCTAGTTTTCAGGCTTTTAAACATGCAAAAGAAGTAGTTGAAATAGAGCTAAATTCTGCAACTGATAATCCTAATATTTTTGACATTGAAGATAAAATACTTTCAGGTGGGAATTTTCATGCTCAACCATTGGCCCTTATATTGGACTATATGGCCATCGGATTAGCCGAATTAGGTAATATTTCAGAAAGACGGGTCTATCAATTAATAAATGGAGAAAGGGAATTACCTTCTTTTTTAATCCCAACTCCAGGCCTACATTCTGGATTTATGATTGTGCAATATACCGCTGCATCCATTGTGAGTCAAAACAAACAATATTGTACACCAGCTTCTATAGATAGTATCGTTTCTTCTAAAGGACAAGAAGATCATGTAAGCATGGCTGCCAATGCGGGTACTAAATGTTATAAAATTATTGAAAATATCAAAATGCTCATGGCTATTGAATTACTTACATCTTGTCAGGCTTTTGAATTTAGAAGACCATTGAAAAGTTCTCCAAAATTGGAAGTGCTTTATACAAGAGTGAGAAAAAAAATACCGTTTATGACTAATGATAGATATATTCATCAAGATTTAATGGTATGTCAAGAAATTATTGAAAATTTGCTTTTGGAAATGGATACTTCAAAATTATAATATCCTTTTTTCAAATTTAATATTTCAATTTCACCTTTATTGTTATACTTTTGCAACATGATTGCAACAACAAACTTATCTTATGCTTACCCTAGAGGAGAAACCATGGTTTTTCCAGATATCCGATGCGAGAAGAATGACATACTTCTTGTCCTTGGCAAATCAGGTGTTGGTAAAACAACTTTACTACATTTATTGGGAGGACTAATTACAAGTTCCCAAGGAGAAATACTCATAGGAGAACAGAAAGTAGGACAATTGAGTGGTAAAAATATGGACCTTTTTAGGGGGAAAAATATTGGCATCATTTTTCAAAACAATCATTTTGTTCAAGCACTTAATGTCCTTGAAAATGTTGAATTGGCTCAATCGCTTGCAGGAAATCCAGTGAATAAAAAATTATGTCAAGACCTCTTGAATAGACTCAACATTGGCCATAAGGCAAAAAGTAATATTCGAGACTTAAGTCAAGGAGAAAGACAAAGGGTAGCGATAGCAAGGGCTTTAGTCAATCAACCTAAATTAATTCTAGCAGATGAACCCACCTCTGCCTTGGATGATGTGAATACAATTGAGGTTGTAAAATTATTGCACGAGCAAGCAAAGAATGTAGGAAGCGCCTTGGTGATAGTGACACACGATACGCGATTGAAGGATATTATTCCTCAACACATTATTCTTCAATAAAGATTCAAAAGAGACCATGAGGATTCCCATACTAGCCTGGAAAAATATTATTAAAAACCCACTAAGCCTGACCTTAAATGTGTTATTATTTGGACTTGGGGTTGGGTTAATTTCTTTTTTACTACTTTTTAATGCCCAACTGAAGGATAAGTTTGATAAAAACCTAGCCGAAATTGACTTAGTGACAGGAGCTAAAGGTAGTCCATTACAATTAATACTTTGTGGTATGTACCACATCGACAATCCTACCGGTAACATTTCTGTAAAAAGTGCAACACCTTTGTTGAGACCATTACACCCACTCATCAAAATGGCCGTTCCCCTATCTTTGGGCGACAATTATAAGACCTATCGAATCGTTGGCACTAATCACGATTTTTTGGGTTTGTATGATGCTTCTTTGGCATCTGGCAAATTATATAAGGATGATTTTGAAGTCGTCATTGGCGCTGCTGTTGCGGACGAAACAAAACTCAAAATTGGTGATACGTTTGTCAGTTCCCACGGGTTTGGTGGGGACGAAGACCATAATCACGATGAATCACATTTTGTGGTCACAGGTATCTTAGGGGGTACTGGTTCTGTCATTGACCAATTGATTTTAACCAATACCGCTTCAATTTGGTTGGTACACGAACATGGACATGAGCATGAGGAAGGAGAGGACCACAATCATGAAGTCGAAGTAAAAGAAGACCCGACAACAGGCGAAAATATTGTACAAAATAGTAATGAGGACTTAATCCGCCATCCCGATAAGGAAATCACCACTGTCTTGGTTCAATACAAAAATAAAAAGAACTTTCAGGCTTTGAATTTCGGGCGAAACATCAACGAAAATACGGATATGCAAGCAGCTTCGCCAGCTATTGAGATGAATAGACTGTATTCTATGATCGGTGTAGGGACAGATGCTTTACAGGCTTTGGCTGTGCTCATAGCCTTGGTTTCAGCAATTAGTATATTTATTTCATTGTTCAAAAACATGAGGGAACGAAAGTACGAATTGGCTTTGATGCGTGTGATGGGTGCAGGTCGTCAAAAAATATTTAATCTTGTCATTCTTGAAGGTTTAATTCTAGCAGGTATTGGTTTTGTCGTAGGTACTTTATTGAGCCATGGCGGCATGGAATTGCTCGCTACTTACCTTAAAAAAGGATATAAATATACTTTTACAGGAGCCACATTTCTGCAAGTAGAATGGATTTTATTAGGCATTTCACTTTTTATAGGTGTTGTTGCCGCCTTTATTCCTGCTTATCAGGCTTCGAAAACGGATATACATAAAACTTTAGGTGAAAAATAAGGATGATTAATACCTTGTTTTATCGCTTTCTTCAAAATATTTTATTTGTTTTGACTGTTTAATTAGGAATTACCTAATGATTATTTTTTAATGTAATATGCCCAACAGCCTCCATAAGGAATATAGTCTTACAATATTAGCCTATACAGCTTTTATCTTGCTACTTACTGGATTTTTGCTTAATCGTGTGATAAACAACATAGGGTTATTGTTGGCAGGCTTTCATGCTGTCTTGTTTGTTCGCCAAGCGTGGAAGGAAACCAAAGGCTCTGTTTTATATGCGCTACTTGGCGTCATACTTTTTCCAACAATCCATGATTTAATTTTTCATGGTATGGACTTTCTTCACCCACAAAACACGATGAAGTGGTCCTTGATAGTTTATCCTTTGTTTTTTGCGAGTTGTACAAGATATACACACTTTTTAAAAAGGGCTAGTATTCTTTTTATCATTTGTTTGCTATTTGCCTCGGCTTATAGTATGACGGAATATTTGATGCATTTTAAAGCTATTAATGAAGATTATGGAAAAGCCAAAGTGATGAAGGTATTGGCTTATTCAGACCATATTAGGTTGAGTTGGGCCACCGTCATTTCAATCGTTTTAGCTTTTTACTGGTTGGTCAAAGAAAACAATACATTTTTTAGAAACCTATTGGGTTTGTATATTTTATTTCAGTTCACCTATCTACATATATTAGGCGCAAAAACTGGACTTTTGACCTTGTATTTAACCACGTTTATTCTTGTAGTAGGATATATTTTTCAAAAAAATAGAATAGCTGCTTTAGGTATATTAGTCTTTTTGATGCTCAGCCCATTTTTGGCCTACAAATTTATACCCTCTTTTCAAAACAGGGTAAAATATATGGAATATGAAATGACATTGTTTTCCAGAAATGAATACCAGCCAGGACTAAGTGATGCACTTCGAATCTATAGCTTAAAAGCTGGATTGGAGGTTGTAAAACAACACCTGATATTTGGGGTTGGGTACGCCAAAATACAAAAGGAAATTGATGAATGGTACCGCCAAAATACACCTTTTTTATCCAAAGATGATTATTTTTTGCCTATATCCCAATTTTTATTGTATTGGGCTGCAGGGGGTATTTTGGGATTACTATTGCTTTTGTATTTTGTAGGGATTACAATGTATCAATTCAGAAAACAAGCTATATTTTTAGCTTTTTTTATACCTGTCTCGCTTAGTTTTGTATATGAAAACCATCTGGAAACCCAAACTGGAGTTTTTGTTTTCGGATGTACGTTTGGATTGTTTTTTGTACAAGCATGGCAAGAAAAAAAGAAGGAATTGAACTAATCAATTCCACAATTGTATTATAAAAGTTGTTGTAAAGAGAATTCCATGAAAAATGTATTTTTATCAGGTTGTATAATACTCATTGTAGGCTTGACTTTATTTTCCTGCAAATCAAAGTCTGGTGATGATGGTAAAGTTGAAACGCCATTATTTGAAACAAAAGAATTTATGGAATTTTACGATAGATTTTCGAAAGATAGTGTTTTCCAAATGGAGCACATTGTTTTCCCATTAGAAGGTATTCGGTCACCAAGAGACGAAAGTGATACGCTTAGTTTAAATCATCTATGGCAAAAGGAAGATTGGTTCATTCATGGCAAGTTTGATGACGCTAATGGTACTTTTTCTGTTGAAATGTTTGACCTTGCTGGAAAGATGGTCATAGAAGTTATCTCTGATGAATCTGGTTCTTATTCCATGGAAAGGCGTTTTGCCAAACTTTCAGATGGGTGGAATTTGATTTTTTACAAAGAAATGGGGAAGTATAAATAGAAAACAGTCCCGAAATTAAGAACTATATTATAAAACTTTAGGCGAAGCGACAGCCTTATCTTGTAATCTTTGTACAAACCTTTTAGACACATTGAGGGCACGAAGTTCATTTTTTTTCTTGTAGGTATGGCCTTTCATTCTCACGAGAATGTCTTTAAGCACATGTATAGCATCGTTAATGTGTGGTCCTTTATTGAGCATGACACATTCAGCTTGACTTCCAAGGGCGGCATCACTAATTTCAGCTCTTGTAGGAATTCCAGAAGTTGCGAGATTTTCCAAAACCTGCGTGGCCCATATAACAGGGATGTGGGCAGATTCACAAAGCCAAAGGATTTCATTTTGAACTTCTGAGATACGCTCAAATCCAATTTCTACGGCCAAATCTCCTCTAGCTATCATTACGCCAATTTTATTGCGTTTCATTCCTGCAATCAAGATATCTGGTAAGTTTTCAAATGCTTCTTGATTTTCAATTTTAAAGACGATACCTATATTTTTTGCCTTATTTTTATCGAGTTCGGCATATAATTTATCGACATCATCACCTGATCGTACAAATGAATAACCGACCATATCCGCATATTTGCAAATGAAGGGCAAATACTCTATGTCCTTTTTGGTGAGGGCAGGAAGGTGTAGTTTAGTATTTGGAAGATTGATTCCTTTATGGGCTGATATTTTTGATTTGTAAAAGTCCGTAATTACTATTTCTAAAGTTTCTTCTGTTTTGGCAAAAACCTTAGATTTTATCATACCGTCATCAAATAAAACCAAATCGCCAATGTTTGCATCGTCGATTATCTCATCTAGCGTTACACTTATTTCGGCCTTTTTAAGTTGTTCATTTTCTTCATTGTAAATTGATTTTTTTCCTAACGTTTTGTTTTTGGTTATAATAATATGATCACCTGTCCTAATTGGAATACTATTTTTTATTTTTCCTTTTTTCCCCAATATTTGTATGTCCGATGTTCTGATTTTTGGACCAGATAAATCCATGTAAATTTTTACTTTTTTACTGGTCTCTTCCCGAACTTCTTGAATAATAGCTATCATTTTTCTCCATATTTCTTTATTTCCATGGCTTAGGTTTATTCTGGCTATATCCATTCCATTTATTACCATATCTCGGATCATTTTTTTATCATCGGCGGCTTCGTTTGGAAGGGTCACCATTATTTCGGTAAAATTTATTTTTTTTGTTACGTGGAATAAATTATCGGAATGTTTTTTTAATAACTTTTTACTTTTTTTATAACCAATCATTTCAGGAGTACTTTCAGTATTATACTCAAAGGGTAGTTGTTGAATCAATCGTAAGTTTTTAACCACATTAAATAAGTTACTCAATACATATCCTTCAGCAGTCCTGATGGAAGATATTCCAATTTCTGAAAGTGAATCGTGATATTTCCTTAAATCAAAACTGCGCAACATGAGATAACGGAAGAGGTTCTTAGCACTTAATACAAAATCTTTGTGAACACCTACTATTTCTTCATTAATGTTTGCTTCATTTTCCACCAAATATTGTAGAATATGAAATAGCTCTTTTTCAATTTTTTGGATATTCATCACTTTTGGTTTAACATTTCTTAGGTTAAAATGTATTTTATATTTGTGGTATGAAAAGAAAATGACTTAGTACAACGTCAGGTATGATTCATATAATGAGTAAAACAATAAAAACCATATAATTGGTAGAGTGTTTTTGTTCACATGGTGATTTTTATCAGTATAAAAATTCTTTAACTAATAAGCGTGTCTATGGGACCTAAAAACCTTTTAATATGGGTTAAAGTTTATCATCATTTGTGGAGATATACATTAAATATTCTAACTAAAAGAACAAAAAGAGTTTATGGAGTTTTATATGTAAGAGTGCCTTTTTGACTCAAGGGAAAAGGTATTCATTTTTGTAAGAAAATGAAAAATTCAACTTAGGAAAGAATACTTTATAAGTAGGGTATTATCTTTTATCCAACGAACCCATCCTTTACCTTTTTCTTTTAAGTCGTCATTTACCAAGCGCACATACATCCAATCTCCTTCAACGAGTAGAACCTGCATATATTCAAAGGTTATATGTACTTCACCAGCATAATCCAAGGGTTTAACGAATACTTTTTGATTGCTTTTTTCTTTAAATTCGACACTATTCACCGTCAACAAAAATTGTGACCAAGGTATAAAAGTACCTTGATTTTTGTCGAGATAGGTGATTTGGTTGTTTTGTTTATTGGCTTCAATTTTTACAAAATCGTGACCAAGTGCCAATACTTTAAAAGCAATAATTCCGTAATCTAATTTTAAATGTTCGGGGTAAAGCCATGGTGGAGCATAAGATGTCGTAGGGTTATGGTATTGATCTTTTGCAAAGACGACACTATCTATGGCAGTGTGTTCCATTATACTTTTTTCTAGGTTTACATCGCCGTAAATATACAGGGTTGGGTTCTCGATAAATAGAGGAAAAAATAGCCCTATGCCCATCTTAGGTTCTGAGCTTTGGGTTAGATGAGGGGGTGGTTTATATACGTCTTCTGGGGAGCTTTTGATGGATGCGTCCAATAAAAGTGGCCTTGTTTTTTTTACGATTGTTTTCCCAAGGCCCAAGTCTTCATAATCTTTTTCTTTTTGTTTTTCGATGTATCTATAATGTGTAATACCATATAATATGAGTAAAATTATCAACAATAACCAATTAAAACGGACGATGCTAGTTTCTTGTACTATATGTACAACAAAAAAGGAAAAAATCAAGGCCAGTATGGCAAATAATATCCCCCAGCCAAAAACGATGGCGCCACCTGCTAACATTTGATTTTTCCCTACCCCAATAAAACCAGCAATGTACATTCCAATAAAAAAGAAGACAATAAACATGAGAAAATAAAAAGACAATTTGGATAGTGTAAAAATTTTTTTCATACCGTTAGAATTTCAACTCTTTGGTGACAACCTCCCCTTTTTTTACTTCTATGGATATGTTTTGTGTTTTTTTATTCTTGTGGAGACCTAAAGGGGTGACTTTTACCGTATAAGCTCCAGGGTTTAGTAAGAACTTACTTCCTTTGGTATAGGTTCGGGAACCCGCCACGTTTTTGCCTGAAGACATATCATGTATGGTGACCACAGCATCTATATTTTCATTGGCTACTCTTGTAAATATTTCAAAATGGCCAGTTTTAAAATCGTGAGAAACAGGGGTAACTCCTCCAGATTGGATGGTAATGTTTTTTAATTCAGTATAAGTATCCATTCCCTCCATACCCAATGCTTGAATGGTCACTTTATATGTTCCCGGATTGACTTCCACTTCTTTTGAAGAATTGTACGTTCGGACTGATGCAGCTACCTTATTATCCAAGGTAAAAAGCTTGACAACACAATCCCAATTCTCTCCATTATTGGTGGTGGTAACTTTTATTTTTCCAGCATCAAAAGAAAACGTACGATGTTCTATTTTGTCTTTATAACTTTTGACGTTTTCTAGGGTTATTTTATCAACATCACTGCCTTCCAAAGGTGCAATATCAAAATTGTAGATACTTGGCGGCAAATAAAAATAGGCTGTATCTTTATACGTTCGTACCATAATGGGTTTAGTTTTACCTAACGGATCAATAGCTTTTACCCAGGCGTCTACGGCCTTTCCATTTTTTACAGCATACACTGAAAAATTGGCTTTAGGATCATCAATCGTATTTCTGGTAGATTCATCCAAAACACCACTTAAGCCATCGGCATCATCGGCATTAAAATATTTACCATCACCTGCTTCAGCGGCACATTTTAAAGGGCGGATGTCTTCATTTTTCAAACCAAAACCAATGATGTGTAATTTAAAGATGATTCCTTCAATTTTAGCCGCTTTGATCACGCCACAAAGATCTCCATCACAAGATTCAATTCCGTCCGTTATCAAGATTATAGTTGCATTTGATTTATTTTGGCGCAACAAATTTATGACCTGTGTGGCAGAATAGGCTAGGGGTGTTCTGCCAAGTGGTTTTATGGTCTTGACAGCTTGTGTTGCAGCCGTTTTCGTGCCGTTTGAAACATCTACTAATATTTCCACGTCCCTACAATCCCCTTCCTGTCTGTGCCCGTAGGCGACCAATCCTATTTTTTGATTATCTGGAAGATTGTTGATGGCGGTGGTTAACACATCCCGGGCAATCTCCATTTTTGTTCTGGTTAATATTTTACCCCACATCGAACCACTTGCGTCATATATAAATATGATGGGCGAACGATTTTCATTATTTTGAGTAAAAACAGGGGAAACAAAAATAAAGGAGGCGAGATAAAAAATGATCCATTTCATGATGTAAATGAAGTTAGTTGAAAAAAATCAATTACAAATGGTTAATGAGCTATGTGTAGAGATTCTACATTCGATGGATAAAAATAGTAAAAAAAGTTGAAATTCAATGATTTTGAAGTCTTTAAGTTGGATGTTTTACAAATGTTGACCTAAGTCTTCAAATGTATAGTCTATTATAATAGTATTTCTTGTTTTTATTAGAAGGGTTCAAGTACAATTTTCATCTTATGTTGTCAAATTATCATCTGTCCAAAATTACAAAAGGTTACTTAGACATCAATTTGTTGAACGTACTTCAAGAATTTTACATAAGACCTCCAATACTCTATGGATAAACATCGCAAAACGCGAGAAGCTTCCGCAACTCTGTGGAATATGGCTGCAATTTGTAGCACAATTCCAATCCTTTGGGAAACCACGCTACATTTTGCAGTATGGTTTCCTAAGTTTGGATTAACACGCTGCAAAATGCGAGAAGCTCCCAATAGAATAAAAACCTATTTATCGATCTTACTCATTAATTTAATATTAACAAATGACCCATAATTGGTTAAATATATATTAAATACCTTCATTTAATGATCTATTATTTCGTTAGACATGTTTAGACAGATATTAATTTACTTTTTAAAATTCTACACATGATTAAAATTAATTCGGCTACCTTAGGTAGCTTTCGTAATGGAGAATATCTTCAGTTTATGAAAAACGTTATGGTCATCTATGGAAAGTATGACACAAAGAAATTGAAGTTGGATCACCGACTCGCCGAACTGGCTAACGCCACCGAAAGTATGAATGCTGTATTTATGAATGTCACTGCACACGAGATTACACCTGAATTAAAATTGTTGGACACCTTACGAGGAAATACCATCAAAGGAATAAAATGGTTTCTCGAATCACAACAACTAAGGCTAGAACCAGAAAAAATAAAAGCTGCTAGTCAATTGTTGGCCAATTATAAAAGCCATGGTGAAAGTATCGAGAGACTTAGTTACCAACAAGAGACAGCCGTAATGGATGCCTTGCTTTATGATTGGACAAACATGACAGCGCTAATGGATGCTATTATCACACTTGATTTGACAGATTGGGTAAATCAATTGATTACACAAAATAGGGAATTTGACCAAAAATATCTGGAAAGAGCCGAAACAAGTATTCCACCTACACAAATGGAAACAAAAAAGGCTTTGATCAAAGTAGCCTATGATGAATTGTCCAAAGACATTCAGTCTTTAGCTAGAGTAGATGACAATAAAGCCATTTATATCGAAATCATAGAAAAACTGAATGGGTTGATTAGTCGATATAAAACTTCAGCTAACTTGAGAATAGCTACACGTAGAAAAGAAAAAGTGGTTATAACTACCGAAGTACCGAACATGGATTGAATGTAAAGTTTTTAATTTTTATTAATAAAAATTAATTGCGAAGGCACATTATTTTAAAGATAATGTGCTTTTTTTATTTCCTCCTACACCAAAAACAAATCAGACGCAATGCTATCAGCCCATAGTTTGCCATGTAAACTTAAAGTATAAATCCTTTTATTTTTGACCACATGCCCAGAATCTATATAGGTTTGGATATTTTGCATAAAGTAGTCGATAAATGATTTTCCCATATTTGAGATTTGTGCTTCATCAATGCCCCACATTGTTCTTAAACCAGTCATGACATATTCGTTGTATTGCTCATTTTGGGATAATATTTCTGTTTCATTGGGGATGACACCCTCCTTGATTGACTGAATATATTTGGCATTGTTAGCCACATTCCACAATCTTTTATTGTCCTTGTAAGAATGGGCTGACGGACCAAGTCCAAGGTAGTAATCACCTAACCAATACCTGGTATTATGAACGGCATGGTGACCAGGTTTTCCAAAGTTGGATATTTCATAATGGTCAAAGCCTGCATTAGATAGTTTTTTCATTAAAAATAAAAACTGCTCTTCGGCCATTTGATCGTTAAGAGGTGCTATTTTTTTATGTTTAATGTTGTGGTGGAGTACAGTTTTTGGCTCTACTGTCAAGGCATAAGCAGAGATGTGTGGGATGTTTTTATCTATGAGCAAATCGATATTTTTTTCCCACGACATTAAGTTGGATTCAGGCACTCCATAAATCAGATCACAAGTTATATTTGAAAAACCATGTTCTTGGGCTATATCTATTGACTTCAAAGCTTGTTGTCGATTATGAGCCCGAAACATAAAAGCCAATTCACTTTCGTGAAAGGATTGAATGCCTATGCTTAATCGATTGATGCCAAAGGAAAACCAAAGTTTTGTTTTTTCTTCTGTAATATCGTCGGGATTGGCTTCCAGTGTGATTTCAATGCCCTTGTCCCAAGTAAATATAAACCCTAAAGTATCGAATAATTTTTGAAGGTCGTCTTTATCTAAAATGGAAGGTGTTCCCCCACCAAAATAGATTGACGTAATATTTTTGGTAGCAAAAAACCCTGATTGTAAGCTCATTTCGAGGCACAAAGCTTCAATTAATGCTGTTTTTTGTTGAAGACTGGTTGAAAAATGAAAATTACAGTAGGTACAAGCTTGTTTACAAAAGGGAATATGGATATATACGCCAGGCATAAAAAATTTCGTTATTTATCTTCCAGATTTTCTTTTGAAAAACCAAGTAAAGGTCAATCTTTGATGAATTATTCTAGGTTTATTTAAAAAATAGAATAATATTATTGGATAATGATTGGTATCAATGGCAAAAATAAATATTTTGAATGAATGAATGCCGGTTTTTTTTGTTGGTGACCCTTTTTGGTCTGCATACTTTTTCGGTACAAAGCCAAAAATCCTACTTTCTTCACATACATCATGAAGGGAAGGATTCTACACTAACAGTAAACAAAACACCAAATATGTTTCAAGATTCTTTGTCTATGATGCTGTTTTTAGGGTCCGTGGTAGCAGATCTTGGAAAGGATGGCTATATCACGGCAAATGTTGATTCGATTCGCTGTAAGTCAGATACATGTCAGGGATATGTTTTTGTGGGAAAGCAATATAAAAAACTACTTTTACATATTGATTCCTTGAGTAAAGAGGCAAATCTCAAATTTTTACCAACAAACCATAATAATTTGGATCAAGTCAATCTTGTCGACTGGCCTGTTTATGCTAAAAACATTACAAGTTATTTTAGAATGTTTGGATATCCATTCTGTAAAGTAACACTTTCAGAGGTACAATTACTAGAAGATCAATTGTCAGCTTCCCTTATTATAGACAAAGGCGACTACATCACTTATGACTCCATCATCATTAAAGGAGACTTAAACATTAGTAAAAATTTTATATATCGCTATTTTCAAATTAAAACGGGTCAGCCGTATGATCATAGTCAAATAGAGTTGTTGACACGGCGAACTAAAAACTTATTATTTGCACGACAAAAAGCAGAACCACAAGTAGTTTTTAATCACAACAAAGCAACTGCCTATCTTCATATCGATAGAATTCCCGTCAATAAATTTGATTTTATTTTGGGCATATTGCCCAATAATAATACAACATCTGGCGGTAAGAAATGGACAATTTCAGGAGATTTAAAGTCTGAATTTTATAATAGATTTGGTCAAGGCGAATATATTTTTGCACAATACAAAAAATTGCAACCAGAAAACCAGGAAATTATTTTAAAATTTTCACTACCCTTCGTGTACAATTTTGCCTTTGGTATAGATAGTGATTTTAGATTGTTCAGAAACGGAAATCAACATATCGATTTGTTTTTTACTGGGGGTTTACAATATTTGTTTAATGGATTAAACAATGTCAAATTTGGTTATCATTTCAAATCTTCAAGGTTGATTGATATTGACTTAGAACGAATAAAATCAACTGGTAAACTTCCCCTAAATCTCGATGTAATTTATCGTTCGGGAATAGCTCAAATTCAAATTTTACAGACGGACTATAGGTTTAATCCTTCTAGGGGATGGACGATGGAGCTCAAAACCAATGTCGGGCAAAAGTCCATCCTTAAAAACAATCAAATTACGGGTATCGAAGGATTAGAAAATATTTATGAGTCCGTGCAAAAACCAACTTTACAATTTGAATCTGAAGTAGATATTCAAACTTTTATTCCAATAAAAACATATGGAGCAATTCGATTAAGAGGTATGGCTGGTTTTAAATACAACAGCAAAGGAATTCTTCAAAATGAATTTTATAGAATCGGCGGAAGTGCGACACTGAGAGGTTTTGACGAAGAGAGTATTTGGGCAGACCGATTTTTTATGATAAGCGGTGAATTTAGATTATTCTTAGACAGAAACTCTTTTTTAAGTTTGCCTTTTTTTGATATGGCATTTACTCGAATTCTAGTGGAAGAAAATATCGTTTGGGACGAAGCCTTTGGCTTGGGGCTGGGTATTAATTTTAGTACGAAGGCTGGTATTTTTAATGTGAGTTTTGCCTCAGGTAGCCGGTTAAATTCTGGATTTGACTTTGGCAATATGAAAGTTCACTTTGGCTACGTCAGTCTTTTCTAAATACAGACTATTTTATTATTTTTGGCGATGACTTTAAAAACCAAACAATCTATCCAATTAGAATCTTCATGGAAGTCTGTATTGAATGATGAATTTGATAAGGAATATTTTCAAAAAATTGTTTATTTTCTCAAACAAGAAAAACAAAAACAAAAAATCATTTTTCCTCCAGGTCCAGAAATTTTTAAGGCATTTGAATTAACCCCTTTTGACATAGTCAAAGTAGTCATTTTAGGACAAGACCCTTACCACAATCCAGGGGAAGCAATGGGGCTTAGTTTCTCAGTGCCAGTAGGTGTCAAAATACCTCCATCATTAAAAAATATATACAAAGAAATTCACGAGGACTTAGGATTAGTCATTCCGAGTCATGGAGACCTTACATCTTGGGCGAAACAAGGCATATTTTTATTAAACGCTATGCTGACGGTAGAAAAAAATCAAGCAGGATCCCACAAAAACATAGGCTGGCAGTCTTTTACAGATGCGGTCATTCAACAGCTATCTGCCCGTAGACAAAACCTGATTTTTATGTTGTGGGGAAATTTTGCGAAAAGTAAAAAAGCTTTAATAGACGAAACAAAACATCTGGTTTTAGAAGCAGCACACCCTTCTCCATTGGCTGGAGGAGCTTTTTTTGGAAGCAAACATTTCAGTCAGGCTAATAACTATTTAATGAAAAGTGGACTCAAGCCAATTGATTGGACGATTGAATAGAAAAAGGAAAATAGAAAGACCAAAACTCCATCAATATTATTCTTCAAAAAAGCCAACACTTCCACCCACCCAGGTTTTATCTTTGTTGTATTTTACACCGATCATTTTACCTTTCGACATGCGCACCAAATTGTTGACAATAAACGGTCTTTTTTCGCCTTTTGGCCACAACATAAGCATCCTGATTTCACATTTTACAGGATCTTCAGGTGATTCTATGATGGGTTCGTAATGCACTTTTTCTTGTAGAATATAATTAGATCTATCTTCTACTTTATCGAGATCCTCTTTTGTCACATCAATAATAACACCAGCCCCTGCAAATGAAAATAAAGGTTTTAAAACATAATTTTCAAGGTCGTTTGGATATTCCTTTAGCTCGTGTAAAAAATAGGTTTTTGGTACGTACTTACCTTTTAAATATGGAAGTAAGAACTTAGAAATCCTAAAAAACCAATTAGGGTGACCAATCCATTCCACATCCAAATCGTCAGTAAATGAAAAGTTTAGTTTTAAATCAGGTCTATGGTCTAATTCATCAAAAATAACCCGATTGTATATCTTTTTGATGACTATTTTTTCACCATTTTGGTTTTGATAAAACAACTGATTTCCTTCCTTTAAAACCTTAGTAATACACAAACACGGAATCCCTAATTCCACAGAAGTACTTAACATATCAATATAAGTAGTTTGCTTTTCGGGCTCTATTTCTAATAAAACTACATTTTTTGGGTTCGCCTCTCCTACGATGATTCCTTGCATCATGTTTTTGTATTCCTCTAAGCTCATCTTCTTAAAAAAAGAAGACCATTTATCGGGAATTTGAAACTGTCTTTTAAACGTATCTCCAATCATCATTTGAAAAAAGTACACAGAAGGGAAACCTTGAATTTCTATCAATTTGGGCATAGGATCACCCTTTTCATCAAGGGTTATTCCATAATCCATTTGGAGGAAAGTCGTATGTTCGTCTTCTCCTGGAACTCTATATCTGGAATCGTATAAAGCGGCTTCGGTGATTTTTTTTAAATCAGGACGGAGTAAAACTTCCGTGATTTCTTCGCAGGCTTCTAAAAGTCGATGTTTTAATAAAGCAGGTATAAAAAAAGGGCTTTCTGCAACCCTAAAATTAGGTACATTGTCATATTGACTTGCCAAATCATCCAATAAAGCCTGGTACTTTTCTTGGGTAAAGTTATCATTAAACCATTGACGAATCGAAGGGATCATACCAAAACCGCACTATGTGAATAAATGGTATTCAACGCATTTTCAATAAAATTAGGTAAGACGGTATCGTGGGTTAACTCAATTTTATCTGGGTCGTTAAGGTGTTCCATCATATCATCGTATTTGGTTTGACCAAAGTTTTTTATGACCTGACTTCGAACTTCTTCCTTATTAAAATGAATAAGCATTCCTTGAGCATCTGCTTCTGGATGAAATTGAGTTCCTACAAATTCCTTAGAAAAACGAACAGCCATAATCGCTCTTTCGTATTCAACGTGAGTTCTGATTTTTTCCAAAGCCAAAATCCTAGCACCATGTTTTTGAAACACAGAAAGATTAGGTTGAATCAATTGCCAATCTCTGCTGTCAACGGCATAAAAAGGATCTGGTAAATTATTAAAAATCTTATCAATTTGACCAAATCGAGTTTTATGGATGGGCATAATACCAAAAGAGGTTGATTTTCGTTCAGAGATTTCTCCTAATTTAAAGTGATGGCAAGCCATTTGGAAAGAATGACAAACGAAAAACATGTATTTTTTAGCCAATTCATTTTCTTGATTGAACTGCCATAAATCGTCGACTAGTTTGTACCACTTTTTATCCCATATCCCATTTCCATCAAGAGGGTTTCCTGGTCCTCCACTAGAAATATACACATCGAAACTCATATCAGGAACTTCATCTTTGGAGCGAACATCAAATTCGGTGATATCAAATTCTCCTTGGTACACATGGGCGATATCTCTGATACAACGCATTCCTTGGTTTTCACGGCCTGCGTTCATATCTAAAATAGCCATTTTTAACTTTTGCTCCATGTAGGTGTACTTTTTATTAAAGGCGTTCAAACAATTTTATAGGGAGAAGGTTTTTAACGGTTATTTTTTTGGTTTGGCAAAAATATCAGAGATGAAAGTTCCCCAAGTAAGATTCATTTGTCCATCCTTGTGTTTTTTAGCTCGGTCTATGGCCATTTGAGCTGCATTTTCAACAATCCACTCGTAATTGACTTCTCCTACAGAGTTAACGTCAGCATCGGGCGCAGGGTTACAAAAATCGATGGCATAAGGAATTCCATCTCGCACTGCAAATTCGACAGTATTAAAGTCATATCCTAAACCCTGGCACAACATTTTGGTGTATTTTTCAACCGTAGCCAATAATTTTTTATCCTTGGTTGGGTTTTCGACAACATACCTCAAATGGTGAGGGTTTCTAGGTTCATAAGGCATAATAAACACCCGATCACCACCCAAGCAATAACATCTAAAGTAATGGTCAAAGACGATTTCTTCTTGAAGCATCATAACCAACTGACCAGTTTCACTGTGTTTTTTCCACAGGTCATTGGCATCAGTCACCCGATAAACACTTTTCCATCCGCCACCCGAAAATGGCTTCATGTAAGCTGGAAAACCTATATATTGGAATATTTTTTCCCAATCAGTGGGATATTTTAAATTTCTAAAGGATTGCTCTTTTGTATCTGTTGGCCTTTCGAAAGAAGGTAGTAAAACAGTATTTGGGACAGGAACCCCCAATTTAACCGAAAGGCAGTTATTGAAAAACTTTTCATCTGCACTCCACCAAAAAGGATTGTTAATGACTGCAGTTCCATTTAAAGCAGCATTTTTTAAATAGGCTCGGTAATAAGGAACATCTTGAGAAATTCTATCTACAATGACGGCATATTCTGTCGGACTTGCTTGTTCTAACACATCAATAGACACAGCCTCAGCTACGATTCCTTTGACGTTTTTTGAATTAATTCTTTCTACAAAAGCATGTGGAAATGTATCTTCCATGCCAAATAATATTCCTATCTTCTTCATGTCTTGCGGATTTTTTTGGGAAATGAAATGATTGTTGTGTGTATTAAATAATTAACCTGATATACAAAGGTATAGATTTTTATATCCTAGGGCAAATTTCATGCAATTTTTATCATAGTACTGTACTATTTAATCGACAAAGTATACAAAAAGTAGTTTTCGTTTTTTATGTTTTTATTGGTAAATTCCTTCCACAAGTTAGCTTGTCTAAATCTGCCGGGTTCGAGTTTTTTAGGTGTAATGATAACCAGACCTCCAACACCTTTAAATTTGGCGAAAAGTTTTAATTCCTCTTGTGTTGGTAGATATATTTTTTCAACCCATTTAAAATAGCTAAAGGGTTCGCCAGAAGGAAGTTCAAAAAATTTCCTTTTTGCATACCCAATGACGGGCGTAATTTCAAATTTATTGATGGCCACTACAGGTACCTTTTCTGGAATTTTTTCTTGAATAAATAAACCTGTTTCCTTTGCATTTGTAAAGGGTAGATTTATGTCCCTATAGATAGCAGTAAGGCCATAAATGGTTTGTACTCCAGCTATAAGAAGTAAAAAAATCATGGTATATCTCTGTTTGAAAAATTCTGGATTTACTATCCCTAACAAAGCCAGTAAAAAGATAAAAACCATACCCCATTGGCGCACACCTCCCACAAAAAAGAACAATGAAAATGTAATAGACATTAATAAAAGGAAAAGCATGGACAACATCAAACTTTTTTGTTTTCGAAAAATCCAAATCAATCCACCCAACAATCCAATAGATAGTATAAGCCCTAGACTACTCCACCCAAAGAGACTAGTATCTTGTGTTGTTCCGGGTAAGAGGGCATTGGTGAGATTACCTTGAATGGAGGTTAGTACTCTTTCCGAAAAAGTCAGTATTTTACCTTGCGTTTTGGCAATATGTCCGGATTCTCTTGGGTAAACGCTTAAAATAAAAACCAAGACCCCGATGACTAGACTCTTTAAAGCGGGTTTATATTTATTAATATCTGTATGAAACAAATACAAACCTAGCGAAAGTGCCATAAAAACACCAAAAACTTCTGTTTGACATAATAAAAATATAGTCCAAGCCAATCTTTTAACATAGTCTCTTTCAATATAAAAAACAGCTAAAAATAGTAAAAGAATAACCAAAATATATCCCCTGTTGACAATTCCATATTCGAAAAATAGGAAGTAACTCAAGGAGAATCCAAACTTTAAAATACTTGGTAACTTAAATACTTTCCAAAATAAAAATAACACGGCAACAACTGGAAGAAGATGGGCAAAATGCAACCAATATTCTTCATTAATGGGCAAAAAGGACGAAATCCATGTAAATGGTTTTAAATACAAATACCATAATGCCGGATGGCCTTCGTAATTTAAGAAAGAAAAAACATCCCAAATACTTTTGTCTCTAGCGACAAACCAAGCTTGCCATTCATCCTTCCATAATTCATGGCAAAAAAACTTGACATAACACACCAAGAGGAAACTGACAACAAATCCAATTAATTCAAATCGCTTGTTGCGCAAAGAAAGTTTTGTCATTATGGTATCCATGGGTGTTTTTTCATTTTTTAGAATGAATTACTTTAAAATGAAAACCCATCATTCCTTTTAGACTATCCGTCCGACCATATTGTTCTAAAAGTATAATGTATTTGCCTGTTTGATTAAAATAAATATTTTCAGAAAGCACTAAGGAGGCAGTACAATTTTTTGAATCACAATCACCAACCCATACATTGAGGGCATCAGTCAACTGCAATGAAACTTGATGTTCCACTTTTTGTTGGTCGGGAAAAATAGTCGTCACTTTTGTATAAATATTTTGAAAAGCAAAATGTTTGTCATGAATCACTTCCAATAATATATCGTGGGCGGGAATGGTATCTATGATGTCAAAAGTAAATTCTTGAACGTCGTTGTAGGTCCATGCTTCATCAAAGACCACCTTTTTGTCATACACGATGTCATTGTTACATCCCAAGAGGATAAAAGCAGTAATACAAAAAAGTAAATAATGTCGAAACATAGTTTATTATTTACCACAAAAGTAAACCCTTTCACCATTTTAGGGTCTCGAAGGAAAAAGATTTTTACAAAAAGGTCTTCTTTGGGATGATTTTTTTAAAAAAGTGTATTTTTGCACCAATTAAATTAAGCATCATGTCGTCTAATAATGATTTTGGAAAAAAAGGAGCTGCATTTGGAAAAATAGTTTTAACCATAATCCTATTTGTTATCCTTTTGATTTGGATTTATCAAAAAAACGGTCACTTTTTACCAAATCCATAGTTCGCTGAGTCGAATTTTTTAATCACCCTTTTGGTTTTACATGTACAAAAATAAAAAAGTCATTGTCGTTTTGCCTGCGTATAATGCAGCCATGACCTTGGAAAAAACATATAAAGAAATTCCCTTTGACCTTGTCGATGAAGTTATTTTATGTGACGACGCCAGTAAAGATAATACATTGAAAGTAGCAGATGCCCTCGGTATCAAACACATCATTGTTCATGAAAAGAACAAAGGCTACGGAGGAAATCAAAAATCACTGTATAATAAAGCATTGGACTTGGGTGGAGATATCGTCATTATGTTACATCCTGATTACCAATATACGCCTTTGCTTATTCCTTCCATGGTCAATATTATTGGTGAAGATTTATATCCTGTTGTATTAGGCTCGAGGATATTAGGCAAAGGTGCTTTAAGAGGGGGAATGCCATTATACAAATATATTGCCAATCGATTTTTAACGATGACGCAAAACTTTTTAGTTCGCTATAAACTGTCAGAATACCACACAGGTTATCGGGCTTTTAGCAAAGAAGTACTGCAATCTATTAACTTTAATAAAAACTCCGACGACTTTATTTTTGACAATGAGATGTTGTCGCAAATTATTTACAAAGGCTACGACATAGGCGAGGTAACCTGCCCTACAAAATACTTTGAGGAAGCCTCTTCCATTAATTTTAAAAGAAGTACTCAGTACGGTTTAGGGGTGTTGAGGGTGTCTTTGGTACACGTCTTGAACAAGATGGGGGTGATGAGGTCTGGATTGTATTATTAAAATTAAAGTTCTATACTAACCATACAAAAGGTAATATTCTTTGGGTATTCATCCATTTTTTATGTGCATGAATCAGAGAGTATAAGAGTTATAATTTTAAAATTGTGTCAAAGAAGACAATTTTAATGATTAGTAGGCTTGAATTGGAAAATAAGCTTTATATTTATTTTTTAATTTAATGTATATGTTTATGGAAAACAGTATCAAATGGACGATTTCAATTGTCGCTATGTTTTTGTGTGGAAAACTTATCTCCCAGGCTCCTTCAGGGTTTTATATTATTAATGGAGAGGAAATTGAGATAGATGAAGCACCTTGGCAGGTATCTTTAGAAGTTAATGGTAGTCATGAATGTGGTGGGGTAATATTAAATGAAAACTGGATTCTAACAGCAGCTCACTGTGTTAGAGGTTTGAATAGCTGCATTGAAAATATCATTGTACATGCGGGTGCTACAGATCAGACCAATGATAATATAGGAAACGGGCAGAGAATTGCCGCAGATAAATTTATTACTGAGGCTTGGAAAGGAGTAACAGATATTACAATTCAAGGCTCAAACGATAATCATGATTTAGCGCTGATACATTTAACTACACCGTTATCTTTTAATGATGATGTTCAACCAATTGATTACATCTCGGCACAACATATATATCTCGATTATCTCGATGATTTAGAAAATTATACCCTTTCTTATGTGGATAGTGTGACCTTAAGAACTATCGGTACATCTAAAAACCCTTTAGCTGGCTTTGCCAGAAGTATTTATAGAGTACTAACAGGACAGAAAATAGAAATCTATTTAACACATTTAAATAATCAGGGTGAGTTGAGGTCACAAAATGATAATGAAAATAAAAAAATTAAAATTTCCCCTAATCCTATTAATGAAGAGGGATTCATCATATTTATTCCTGATTTTAATGTAGCCCAAAATTATAATCTTCGTATAGTTGACCAATTTGGTGTTAATGTTTACAACTCATCGTTGGATGAACAATTAAATAACATACCGGCAGAATGGAGATCAGGTATTTATTATGTTGAAATATTCTCTAATGGTTTAAGTCTGATTAAACAGAAGATTGTCAAGCTATAGTCACATTAATCATTATGGATGTTAAATTCTTTTAAATATGGGATACTTCTTAAAGAGGTTAAAATTAATTATATTATTTTTTACTATCAGTCAATTCTCTATTGCTCAATCAGGTTATTATAAAGTCCACGAATTTCCGACGGCAGTTGGTGGGCAACAAATAATAAGTTTTGAAAATAGAAATTTTGTGGTATCAGCCAAAATATGCGATTTTGGTAATTTTTACACGGAGTGTTCCTTTTTAAATGAAATAGATGAGAAGGGTGAATTTATATGGACAGCTGAATTACCTGAATTGGATGTGGGTACTAAAACAATGTGCCTTTACAAAGATCAGATTATTGTCACAGGTAATAATAACCCAATACAGGATCGTTTCTACATGGCAAGATTTTCAAAGGATGGCGATCGATTGGGATTTCATGAGATTTTGCACCCAACAGGAGGGCTTGCACCTATGTACCAGCAGGTCACGACCGTATATAACGATGATTTAGTATTGGTGTCTACGGGAAGAAGGAATGATTCCATGTTTACATTTTTATTGGTTGTAGATACCTTAGGTAACGTCAAAAGGGATATAACAATTCAAAAAGTCAAATGGACTTCTATTGCCTGGACTATGTTTGTGGACAGTAAAAATTTATTAACCTTTATGCTGGAGTTAGCGGGAAACCCCGGAGAGGATCACCGAAAGATTATCCAGTATAATCCTGATTTTGAAGTGGTTTGGTCTTTGACCACCCCTTTCACCCGACCTGACCGAATCAATCCCTATGGTAATGAATTGCATGACGGACGACTCATCATGGCGTGCAATGTAAAAAACGACACCTACCAGATAGGTGGAGTATGTTGTTATAACAGGGACAGCACCCTGAGCTGGCATTTTGAACAACCGTACAACCATGCATTGGAGCGTTTTATATATCGTCTCAAGGTGACACGAAACGGCGACATCGTGGGATGTGGTGTATATTCCAATCAAAAATATGACCCGATCATCAGAAGGAGTCCTTTTTTCTTCCGCATGAGTCCGGACGGAGAGATGCTCTGGGAGCGTGTGTATTTTGATATTAACTCAATTGATGGTGAATCAAGAAATGGTAATTTTCTTGATATTGAAGAGTTGGAAGACGGTGGGTTTTTGCTAACAGGTAGAACAAGAAATCAAACTCTTGACCTACTAATTGTGCGAACCGACTCTACCGGCTGCATTGACCCGGGATGTGGAGAGGTAAATATATTAGATCTGACGTCAGATACAGAAGATGTGGACAAAGAGGAAAATAAGGTGGTTATCTTCCCCAACCCCATGTCAGACGAAGGATTTTCGGTGTATATCAAAGATTTTGAACAAAATCAAAATTATTCAATAAAAGTGTACAACTATCTTGGAAATGTCATGTTTTCTGACAAAATTTCACAAAGATTATCCAATATTTCAACCGATTGGCATGCAGGCATCTATTTTGTAGAAATTTCAAAGGATGGCCATGCTTTGCTAAAAGAAAAACTGATAAAGCTTTAATACAAAAAATGGTTTGATGAAGCTTGCCTTTTATATTCAGGTATTTATTTTAAGTAATCTTTTGTTTCATACTTCAGGGTTGGCGCAAAGTGAATGGTATAAGGTATATCCTTCTCCAACTTCTGCGTCCGCGCGTCAAATGTTGGAATATCAAGGCAGATATTTTGTGCTTATAGTAAAGATATGTGATTTTGGAAATTTTATCAGAGAATGCTCAACCTTACAGGAAATTGACATAAACGGCACCATCCTTTGGGAAGAAGATATCCCGGAAATAGATGTGGCAAATACCATGGTCATCAAAGAAGGCATAATCCATATATTTGGAAACAATAACCCTCAGAATACCAAGTTACTGCATATACAGTTTGATTTGGAAGGAAATCGTATGTATTATAAGGAAAATCCATTGCACGACCCTTCCATACATTCCATGTTTTGGCTGAATGCCACTTCGTACGAAGAAAATATACTTGTGACGGGAGCAGGTAAATTGGGGGACTCCACACAAGCCTTGATTTATGTAATTAATTCGGAGGGAATTATAGATACGACGATTCTTATTGGAAAAAACCGATTTGTTTATGCACCTCGCACTATGTTTGTAGATAGCCGAAATTTTCTTACATTGATGCTTGAAATAGAAAATGGTCCCGGCGAAGATCACCGAAAGATTATCCAGTATAACCCTGATTTTGAAGTGGTTTGGAGCGTAACTACACCTTATAAATGGTCAGACAGGATCAATCCTTATGGCAATGAATTGCATGATGGTCGACTCATCATGGCATGTAATGTCAAGGATGACACGTATGATATTGGAGGCGTATGCTGTTACAATCGGGACAGCACCCTTAGCTGGCAGTTTGAGCAGCCTTACAATCGTGCATTGGAGCGTTTTATCTACCGTCTCAAGGTGACACGGAATGGTGACATCGTGGGATGTGGTGTATATTCCGATCAAAAATACGATCCCATCATCAGAAGGAGTCCTTTTTTCTTCCGTATGAGTCCGGACGGAGAAATGTTGTGGGAACGTGTTTATTTTGATATTGATCCCAGAGATGGAGAATCAAGAATTGGCAGTTTTTGGGATATAGAGGAGCTTGAAGATGGTGGTTTAATGCTTGTGGGTTATACCAACAATGATAACGCTGATGTCCTTTGGCTACGAACAGACTCCACTGGTTGCATCGATCCCGGATGTGGTGAAGTCAATATTTTAGATCTGACGTCAGATACAGAAGATGTGGACAGAGAGGAAAATAAGATTCATGTCTTCCCCAATCCTATATCAAACGAAGGATTTTCGGTGTACATAAAAGATATAAGCGAACATGAGATATATGAAATTAAAGTCTTTGATCAATTAGGTTTAAATGTTTATTCAGGAGTGTTGACAAAAAATGTAACTCAAATTCCGGGCTTTTTGAAATCCGGGGTTTATTTTGTTGACATAACCATAAATGGTTTAAGTGTATCGAAACAAAAATTGATAAAATCGTAACCTGTTACTAATATAGAAAACATGTTTACATTATTAATTAGATCATTTTTTATAGTTATTTTTCAGCTTTTGTATCTAAGTACGATTATGACACAAAACGGGTACTACAAAGTACACCGTTATCCCACGTCAGTAGGAAGCTATCAGATAATACATCATCAAAACAGAAATTTTGTGGTATCAGCCAAAATATGCGATTTTGGTAATTTTTACCGGGAGTGTTCCTTTTTAAATGAAATTGATGAGAAGGGGGAATTTAAATGGACGGCTGAATTACCTGCATTAGATGTTTATATCAGCGGTTTCAGATTTATAAATGATAAAAATAAATTGAAAAAATGAACATCATGTCCCCAGAACAAATCAAGGATGATTGTTAATGGTTTAAACATCAAGAAGAATAATCTGACCATATTTAAATGTAAAGCTCATGGAAGACCCACTAAAAGCGTTTTTAAAGCAGGATTAGAATATTTTTTGAGCGCTCTTTATACCAATAATTCCAAGGATTTTTCAAAGGCTTTTAAATTTTTGTCATGTAAATAGTAGGAAATTTATTAAATTAAAATTTTGATAATTAATAAATACTTTATAGTTTAGCTTGATTTTATCATTTTTTCAAAATTTTACATTATGAACTTTAAAACACTTTTCTTACTATTGACTATTTTTTTTGCCTTTAATTTTGTTTCTTGTGGGTCTGACGACAATGATAAAGGATGTTCTGTAAATTGGGCACTTGATTTACAGAATGAAATTAATGTCTTAAATTCAGCAGCTCAAAATTACGGGCAAAACCCGACTACGGCCAACTGTAACGCCTATAAAGCGGCGGCCCAAAATTACCTCAATAAGTTAGAACCTTATGGCAATTGTAATACATTGACAGGTCAAGATAGAGTTGATTGGCAAGCAGCTTTTGACAGTGCAAGAGACAGTGTTAATGCCATAGTTTGTTAATGTTTTAGAAGACATAAATTTTTTAGTAAGATAGATTTGAAGCATTCGTTCCAATGAATGCTAAGAATTGTTATGGCAATAAATGATGGATATTATTTTAAATATTTTATATATTACCATCAAATTAGCTCCTAACCTATCTCAAACGACAATTTTTATCACTAGTTTATCAACTCATCAACAAGGCTAGGGCTTCTTCTGAGTTAGAGCTGTCAATGAGTTTGGCGGCCTTTTGATGTAGCTCTTTGTTTTTTGGTTTTTGACCATTAAAATGAGTTATTAATGCATCCTTTTGCATCGTTTCATTTGGAAATTCTAGTAATGAAGCAAGGCTTGCGATTTGATTGCCAGTCAATATCGAACTCTTGACAATTTTTTCGGGCAATCGGTCAAAACCAAGGGGTTTATCCGTTACAGATTGGTAGATTTCCATTAAGGCATCACCGCTAGCTCTTACATAGTAATTTCTTCCTAATCGACCCATCAAATCCAACTTATGGGGATCGAGTTTTCCATCTGTAAACTTATCTTCATCAACAGAAACATGTACTACCTCACAAATGATTAAGTGGCCAGCACCTCCATGTTCGCCTAAAGTAATAACTTCTTTGACTCGGCACTCCAAATTAACAGGAGATTCTTTGACACCTGGCACATCGACCACCACTGATTTTTGATGGGTGAGACCTACTTTTTCAAACTCACTAACGTCAGAATCAAATTCGACAGAAGCCAAAGACATCTGTCGAACAATGTCATAACTCACCACATTGATGACAGCCTCTTTATTCACTTTTACGTTGTGTAGGGTGTCTTTGGTCGAATTGTCCTTTACTTTTCGATTAGATGAAAAAACTAGAATCGGCGGATTCGAACTAAAAGCATTATAAAAACTATAAGGTGCCAAATTGAATTGGCCGTGTTCATTTTTAGTACTTACAAACGCTATAGGGCGTGGGGCTACAGACGAAATGATGATCTGATGTAAATCTTTGACCGCCATTTCTTTTGGATTAAATCCTTTTTTCATACGAGTTTATTTAAACGAATGTGTGGTATTTTAAACCGTATTTGATTTGAAATTGTTGATGATGTTTAAAATTTCTTATTTTGAAGTGGATTGCATCAAATATTTTTAGTATTCTCATCGTGGTTTTATTACTGGCTTTTGTCATTAAAAAAATCTACTTAATGCCCAAAAACAAAACGGGAGAACTAGCCCCTGATTTTACAACAACACTTGGTGATGGTCGTGATTTTGCTTTATCGGATTTGAGAGGTCATTACGTTTTATTAGATTTTTGGGCGTCTTGGTGCGGTCCTTGTCGAAGAGAAAACAGAGACTTGGTAAACCTTTTTCACCAATTTAAAGATGCGTCGTTTGTCGATGCTTCCTCATTTAAAATTGTTAATATCGGTTTGGAAAAAAATAGAAATAGTTGGATAGCCGCCATGGCAAAAGACCACATGGATTGGCACCATCAAGTGTTTGAAGAAAAGGCTTTCGACAGCCCAATTGCCCAATTGTACAAGGTTCGAGAAATACCTCAAAAATACCTCATAAATCCAGAAGGAATGATCATAAAGGTCAATCCTTCCATGGAAGAACTTATGGATTATTTGACCAATAAAGTCAGACAAGACGGAAATTATTGACATTTTTACTCAAAAAATGTCTAGAATCATGACATTTTGACGAAAATCAAAAATGGCAAAAAAATTGAGGTTTATAGTTATGCTAAAACAAATTCAAGAATTTATGTCTGGAGAAAAAAGTACAAAAACCAGTAAAAAACCTAAAAAAGAAAGTGAAATAGAAGTGGATGACCAACTACTTCAAGAAATAGCCCAGCTGAAAACAGATGTAGAAGAAGCTAAAGATAAGTATCTAAGGCTTTATGCCGAATTTGATAATTTTAAGAAACGTACGGTTAAAGAAAGACTAGATTTAATGAAGTCTGCTGCCCAAGAAACAATAGCATCTCTTTTACCAGTTTTGGATGATTTTGACCGAGCTAAAAAAAGTGCGGATGACCCTGAATCTCCCGAAGTTTTTTCCGAAGGCGTAAGCTTGGTATATCAAAAATTATACACAACCCTACAACATAAAGGGCTCTTGGAAATGGATTCGACTCATCAGGATTTTGATGCTGATCGCCACGAAGCCATCACAGATATTCCTGCGCCCACTCCAGATTTGAAAGGCAAAGTAATAGATACCATCGAAAAAGGTTACCTGCTGCACGACAAAATCATCCGTTTTGCCAAAGTGGTTGTAGGAAAATAATAAAGTTTTTAAGAATTAAGAATGAAGAAGGATTTATACGAAGTATTAGGGGTGAATAAAAATGCCGATGAAGGTACCATTAAAAAAGCGTACCGTAAATTGGCGATGCAGTACCACCCGGATAAAAACCCAGGAGATAAGGCTGCTGAAGAGAAATTTAAAGAAGCCGCTGTTGCATACGAAGTGTTGAGTGATGCTGATAAAAAAGCAAGATACGACAGATATGGTCACGCAGGTCTTGAAAACATGGGCGGTGGTAGAGGCCATTCAGGTGAAGGAATGTCGATGGATGATATATTCGAACATTTTGGTCACATGTTTGGAGACAGTGGTAGCCCATTCGATAGTTTTTTTGGAGGAAGGTCGTCTTCATCAAGAAGCGGCGGTGGTCAAAAAGGAAGTAACCTTAGGATTAAAGTTGCTTTGACCATGGAAGAAATCGAAGCAGGTGTTCGTAAAAAAATAAAGGTTAAAAAACAAGTTACTTGCAAATCTTGCAGTGGTTCTGGTGCCAAAGATAAGGGTAGTGTTTCTACTTGCAATACATGCAACGGTTCGGGTTATGTTAGACAGATAAAAAATACTTTTTTAGGCCAAATGCAAACTACCGTTGTTTGTCCAAAATGTAATGGATCTGGTAAAAATATCACGGCACATTGTGCCTCATGTCGAGGTGATGGACGAGTCATGGAGGAGGAAACGATAGAAATCGATATCCCAGCAGGTGTTCAAGAAGGCATTCAATTGTCCGTAAGAGGTAAAGGTAATGCTGGTCAAAATGGAGGTCCTTCAGGAGACTTATTGGTCAATATTGAAGAAAAACCACACAATCATTTTACAAGGGATGGCAATAATGTCATTTTTGATTTATTTATCAATATCGCAGACGTAGCCTTAGGTACAAATGTAGAAGTGCCAACCCTTACAGGAAAAGTTAAAGTAAAAATACCTGCAGGAACACAGTCAGGAAAAATCTTCCGACTCAAAGGCAAAGGCCTTCCCTCGTTGCAGGCGTATGATAAAGGAGACCAACTCATCCACGTCAATGTTTGGACACCAAAAACCATGAACGCTGAAGAAACGGCGTTAATGGAAAAATTGAAATCCATGCCCAATTTTATTCCCAATCCAGAGCAAGGTGAAAGGGGATTTTTTGAAAAAATGAAAGAGTTTTTTTCGTAATAGAAATGCAGTTAAACGGTTTATCTTTGATTAAGCTATAATTTCATATAGAAAATATAGAACTTTTTAAACAGACTATCCACAAAAAAACCTAAGGATTTAATACATTAGTGGCTCAATATTAATATCATGTTAAGAGTCCTGTACTTATTTGCCTTTGTTACTATATTTTCCTGTCAGAAAAAAAATCCTAGCTCCCATTCCCGTCCTTTGGAAACTTGGGCATTCAGGTCGGTTTTAGACCAAAATCCAAGAATCTTAACTGTAGCTCTTCATGAGGATTTGTACGTTGCCTATCATGTAAAAACTGGTGCATTATACAAAGTCTGGAAAGGAAATGTCATGTTTGATGGCCCTGTTTATACAACGGCCCACGGGCCCCAGCCTATATCAATAGGGGATTCTTACTTTGTTAACCAACATAGAAATCCGTGGTTTGCTCTTGATAAAAATGGGGACACCATAACTACAGAATTTAAATACAAAGGTCACCGCTTTGTTAAAGGTCAAGTCGAATTGATGTACGCTCTGCTTAATACAAGTTGGCCATCACCCATCCTCATGTACGAAAAAATAGAATGCCTTCATTCTAGTACGAATCAACCTCAATTTGAAAGAATATTTACTACTGCCAATGTTCCTTCTGGGGTGTCCATAGGCTTAAAAACTAATGTATCTAGCATTGTAGCACAACAACAAATAAAAACAGACGGACAGTGGAGTACCCATTCCAATGAAGAAGCTAAAAAAGGGGATATTTCCTATGTTAATGTCGATGGAACATTGATTTTAAAGCCCAATATTGAGACGTTTTTTACCATCCAATTAATGCCAACACCTATGATACCAAACAACAATGCTGGGGCATCGGTAGTAGAAGACGAGGAAGAGGAGACCAACGAAGGACTAGTTTTAATTGGACAAAGTGATTGTAAAACTTGCCACAACAAAACGCTTAAAACTATAGGACCATCCTATACAGATATTGCCAAAAAATATAAAAATACACCAGAAAATGTTTCATTGCTTTCCTCCAAAATTAAAACAGGCGGATCGGGTGTTTGGGGCAACCAAGCCATGACGTCACACCCAGATTTGTCCCAAGAAGTTTTGGACAAAATGACGACCTACATCCTAGGATTATACCAACATGATGCCGCAGAATTAACGACTGAAACAGGAAGTATTGACATGAAACCTTTGGCTGATATCAAGGAGGATAACCTTATTCCAGGCTCATTGGTAAAAATTTACGATATCAAACCAACCGTTCAAAAAATTGACGATATCAAACTACCTTCAAAACCTAAATATGCAGGTATATTAGCCAATTTTGATAATATCTCGGGCGGAGATTTTAAAGACTTGGAAAACTTGTTTTTCCTCGAGGGGAAAGGATATCTGAAAGTAGATACTTCCGGTACCTACATCATTCAAATATGGAGTGATGATGGTTCTCGGGTAACTTTAGGGGATAAAGTCATTTTGGATAATGATGGTTTACACGGTACGGAATACAAAGAAATAACCATGACTCTAGCTAAAGGATACTATGCCTTCCAAGTGGATTATTTTCAAGGACTAGGTGGCAAATTTTTATCCTTCAACTGGAAGAGACCAGGGAAAAAAGAATACGAGGTAATTTCACCTTTTAATATTTATCACACAGTAGCTATGAGAGGTGATTTACAAGGTTACTCATTACCCATGGCCAATGTTTCCAAAATTCCTGGTGATCAATTTGCTATTCAAGATGTGCATCCTTCCTTTGACTTATTTCAGGCTCGCCCCGATGACTTCAAACCAAAAGTGGCCGGAATGGACTTTTTATCCGACGGAAGGTTAGTCATTAGTACTTGGGAAGCAGATGGTGCTGTGTACATCATTGACCATGTAAAAGACGGTGATCCTGCCAAAATGAAGGTGAAAAAAATAGCTTTTGGCTTAGCCGAACCACTAGGTTTAAAGATTGTAAATGACACGATCTACGTCATGCAAAAACAAGAGATGACTTGTTTGGTTGATGTCGATGGCGACGATATAATCGATGAATATAGAACACTTTCTGATGTCTGGCAGGTGTCGGCCAATTTTCACGAATTTGGCTTTGGGCTCGCCTTCAAAGATGGATATTTTTATGCTACCTTGGCGACAGCTATCAACCCTGGTGGTGCCAGTACCCAACCCCAGATCCAGGATAGAGGGAAAGTGGTGAAAGTCAACCAAAGAACAGGTGAAACAACCTTCATTGCTTCTGGCCTACGTACACCCAATGGGGTAGGGATTGGATATAATGGAGAATTGTTTGTTTCGGACAATGAAGGAGATTGGTTGCCTTCATCTAAAATATTACACGTCAAAGAAGGAGCATTTTTTGGATCTCGATCGGTAGACTTTGAGGGTAGTAAAAACAAAAAAGAACAGCCTCCTGTTGTTTGGCTACCACAAGACGAAATTGGAAACTCTCCAAGTACTCCGTCCTATATAAACATTGGCCCTTTCAAAGGTCAAATGATTCATGGAGAAGTCACAAATGGAGGTGTGAAACGGGTTTTTGTAGAAGAAGTTAACGGACAACTGCAAGGTTGTGTATTCCGATTTATTCAAGGTCTCGAAGCGGGTATTAATCGATTATGTTGGGGTCCAAATGATGATTTGTACGTAGGAGGAATAGGCAATCCGGGCAATTGGGGACAAACAGGAAAGCTGCATTACGGCCTTCAAAGATTGAAATATAACGGTAAACCTACTTTCGAAATGTTGAAAGTAGAAGCTAGGTCAAATGGAATGGAAATTACATTTACCGAACCATTACAAGGAACAGACGGTTGGCGAAAAGAAGATTTTAATGTCAAACAATGGTACTACCTGCCCAATGAAAATTATGGTGGTCCAAAGATGGATAATCGTTCACTCCAAATCGTTTCGACTACTGTTTCTGAAGATAAAAAGAAGGTTTTCATCGAATTAAAGGGAATGAAAGAAAACCATGTTGTGTACATTCATCTATTGAAGAGTTTTGTAAGTGCTAACGGAAACCAACTGTGGAGTACGGAAGCTTGGTATACGATGAATTCCATACCAAAAAACACGCCCGGTGTCAGCAATAAACCTCCATTTGTGTTTGCCGATAATATGCTTACAGAGGATGAAAAAAAGGATGGATGGAAAACATTGTTTGACGGTAAAAAAATCGAACATTTTCGAAATTTCAAAAAACAAAGTATTGGCAAAGATTGGGTCATAGACCAAAATGCTATTCACCTGAACGCCAAACAAAACGCTAGTGGACATTGGCAGACAAGTGATGGTGGCGATATCATCACCAAGGAAGTTTACGAAAATTTTGAATTGGTTTTGGATTGGAAAATTGCGAATTGTGGGAATAGTGGTATTATGTTTAATGTAGCCGAAAATGAAAAACTCAACTATGTTTGGGAATCTGGTCCCGAAATGCAAATACTAGACAATACCTGCCATCCAGACACAAAATTTCCAACGCATAGAGCAGGTGATTTGTACGATATGATTGAATGTAAATATCCTAGCGTTAAACCAGCAGGCCAATGGAATACGGCTAGGATAGTCAGTGAAAACGGAGAGGTTTCATTTTGGTTAAACGGTCATAAAGTGGTTGAATTTACAATGCACAATAGCGACTGGAAACAAAAAATAGCCAAAAGTAAATTTAAAGATATGCCAGTTTTTGGTACTTTTAAAAAAGGACATATTTCACTTCAAGACCACGGGGATAAGGTTTGGTTTAAGAATATCAAAATTAAAAAATTGTAATGATTAATTTTAAAATTCAATATACTTTGTATAAAGTTGTTTTGGCTTGCGGCCTTATAATTTTTCTTAGTTGTAACCCAAAAATAGTTAAAACACCTACAGTAGAGTCAACCGAAAATCCAGGGTTTATCTGGGAAAATAGTACCATATACTTTTTATTAACCGATCGATTTTATAATGGAAATCCTAAAAATGATTTTCAGCATCAAAAGACACCAGCACCACTACGAGGATATGAAGGTGGAGATGTTTTAGGTATTACCCAAAAAATTGAAGAAGGATATTTTACGAAACTGGGTATTGATGTCTTATGGATGACACCTTTAGTTGAAAATATTGCCGGTTATGTAGATGAAGGTACTGGAAATAGTTATGGATTTCATGGTTATTGGATCAAAGACTGGACAGCTGTCGACAAGAGATTGGGCACAAAAGAAGAAGTTCGAGACATGGTAAAATTAGCCCATGCCAAGGGAATAAAAGTCATCATGGATGTAATTATTAACCATACGGGACCCGTGACTTCCCTAGATACACAATGGCCTGATGATTGGGTACGTACTTCGCCTAGATGTACTTATAAAGATTATAAAACTACTGTAGAATGTACCTTAGTGGCCAATCTACCTGATATTTTGACGGAGTCACAAAAGGAAGTTGACATTCCCATCCATTTGCAAAATAAGTGGAAATCTGAAGGAAGATTTGAAGAAGAAATGGCTTCATTAGATGCTTTTTTTAAACGAACAGGTTATCTTCGACTGCCTCATTTTTATTTAATAAAATGGATTACAGATTTAATTTTAGAATATGGAATTGATGGTTTTAGGGTAGATACGGTTAAACATGTGGAAGAAGATGTTTGGACCGAATTAAAAAAGCAAGCAAATTTGGTCTTCGAAAAAGCAAAACTAAAATATCCTGCGGAAATTAAGGAAGAAGAACGGTTTTATATGCTTGGAGAAGTATACAACTACAATGCTAGCCATGGAAATAATTTTGATTTTGGCGACAGAAAGGTAGATTATTTTGCTCACGGTTTTGACGCATTAATCAATTTTGGATTTGTTTGGGATGCCAAATTGCCCTATGATGAATTATTCCAAAAATACGCAGACATTAAAAGTAAAAGTTTGCCTAATGTTGATTTTGTTCACTACGTTAGTTCTCATGACGATGGTAATCCATTCGATAAACATAGGACTAAAATATTGGAAAGTGGTACTAAATTGCTCTTAAGCCCAGGAATAGCCCAAATCTATTATGGAGATGAAATTGGAAGGCCGCTTATAGCAAATGCTCTTGGAGACGCACAACTTCGGACACCGATGGACTGGAAGAGTTTGGAAGAGAATGACAAAATGATTTGTTTAGATCATTGGCAAAAATTGGGGCAATTTCGTAAAAATAATCCGGCCGTAGGCGCAGGAAATCATACGGAAATTAACAAAAATGTATTTGCCAGAGTGTTTAAAAAGGGAAAAGTTGAAAATAAAGTAGTTTTTGGCATCGACCTTATAAGGGGAGAAAAAACGATTCCCGTGAAAGGTTATTTTAATGATGGTGAGGTATTATACGATTATTATTCAAGAGCAGAAACTAAAGTAAAGGACGGCCAGGTTGTCATTAACAATCCTTTTCAAATGGTTCTTCTAGCAAAAAAATAAAGAAAATTTAGTCAATAATAGTCAAGCTATGTATTGATTTTTCTATCCCTTTAGGAAGATATAGGGTAAGTATGACCACATAGACACCCGATTGTATATTCTTATGGCCAACATCAAAACCTTCTTCAATAACATTGGGTGATAAGTTTTCTTCTTGAAAATGTAAATTACCCCATCGGTCATAAATATCCATGGAATACGCATATATGTTTTCACCATAAACAGTAAAAATGCTATTTTCGGAATTGGAACTACTTTTGCTTATGACATTCGGTATCGAAAAATTTGAAAAATAATTGCGCACAAAAAAAGTATCTAATGCCACACATCCAGCATCATTTTCTACTCTAAGGGTATATAGTCCAGAAGGCACTCCATCAACTTCAAAAGTAGTATTTGAGCGTATGGTTTTAATACCTTCACTAGCTCCACTCCATTCAACCGTCATGTCACTTCCAGTTCCAGTTCCAGATGAAGTGATGGAAAAAATAGCATTGTCGTTATCCTCTGAAGTATTGGGTGTTATTTCTTCGCCTCTTACATCAACAAAATGAACAAATATTTGACCTATTCCTTCTTTTACACATGAAAAAATAGAAGGATTTGGGATAAAAAGTATTTCTTGAAATCCTTGTTTTCCTTTAGGGTCGTAGAAATAAAGATTATCCTTTTCAATCACACCTTCCCCTTGCCAATATCCAGAATAAATTCCTTGGATAGTCGGTAATAATACAGGATCTGCTTCTTGGCAAATAGAATCTAAAGATTTTATGTCAGGAATAGAAGGTTCTACTATATCAAGTGCTACTTGGTAGCTGGATTTACAACCAGTATTATCACTGATTTCTACATGGTATATTCCAGTTTTATTTTGGTTAACATTTGAAATAGTTGGTGTAGCGTTGGTAGAAGTAAAATTAGCAGGACCTGTCCATCTATATGAACTGCCCCCAGATGCCATTAATAAAGCATCGCTTTCCAAACAAACAGGTTCGATTTGGGAGACTTCTCCTATAGTAGTTAAAATCACCTCAATCTCTTTTTCAATCGTACAATCAACGGTTATTATTTTCACCTTATAAATACCTTCCATCATTTTATTTGCATTAGGTATCGTTGGGTTTCTTTCAATGCTCATAAAATTATTGGGGCCACTCCATTCATAAGAAAGTCCTTGTGAAATAGAAAACATGATAGATTTTCCTTCGCACAACGGTGAATTTACCATTATTTCGCCTTGGCCTATGATGTCTATATCTTGATGGGACGTGCCCGTACAACCGTTTTGGTCAGTTACTGTGAGATAGTAGGTGCCTGTAAGCAAGGCCGAAAAGTTGGGTATATATGGATTGGATAGAATACTGCTAAATCCATTCGGCCCTTGCCATTGATAGTTGAGGTTTTGGCTTTCTGCAGCTAGGTTAAGTGTATTTCCTTCGCATAGTGGCGCATTGGTGATAAAATCTCCATTCACTCGATACGATGAAGCACACCATTGTTGAAAATCTCCTTGGAAAATTAAGGTTGTATTTCCAAAAAAATTATGTCCATTTGCATTAGTATTTAGGTTTAGGGGAAGTTGACAAAACGAACGATAACTCTCCGGAAAACAACCGACTAAATTATTGTTGTGAAAATAAATTCTCTTAAGGCTCGAAAGATATCCCAAACTCTCAGGTAACATACCAGAAAATTGGTTATTTTGAATTTGAAAATTGGCCAATTTTGTCAATAATCCTATATTGTCTGGGATAGCTCCAGTAAAGGAATTATCATTCAATAGAAAACTTTCGAGGTTTACTAATTCACCTATTCCTGAAGGAATTTGTCCATCTAAATGATTAAATGACAAATGTAATGCTGTAAGTGAGACCAAGCCTGACAAAATAGGAGGAATATTTCCAGTTAATTGATTATTATTGAGTAAAAGTTTTACCAATTTACTAGCCATACCAATTTCATTAGGAATCGTTCCTGTCAATTCATTCTGATTCAACCATAATTCACGGATATTGCTTAGATTTCCAATTGAAGTAGGGATGGAACCGTTGAACTTATTGTCATTCATATAAACAAACTGAAGCGAATTGATCGAACCTAGTTCTGAGGGAATTGCGCCGCTTAAAAGGTTTTGAGACAAAGACAGGACCCGAAGGTTTGTCAAATTACCCAATTCTTTTGGAAGAATACCAGAAAGTTGATTTTTGGACAAAATGATTTCTTCAATATTGGATAATTGACCAAAAGTGGAAGGAATAACACCAGAGATTTCATTTTGATTCAGTAATAATTGCTTCAAATTTTGTAGATTACCTAGAGAAGAGGGCAAACTATTTTTAAAATAATTTAGACTAAGGTTTAATATTTTCAAATTTGTCAGAGAGCCCAATTCCACAATGACGGGTCCTCCAAGGATGTTACTGGACAAATTTAGTACTTCTAGATTTTGCATGAATGACCAACCTTTTGGCAAAGAGTCAGTATTATTTCCAATGGTAAGCCTATTGTCGTTGAGCAATAACTTAGTAATCTGGCGCAAATGCACAATATCATCGGGGATAGGCCCTTCTAAGCGATTGGAGTTTAAATTTAATTCTGCCACACACCCTTGGGCATTAAGCATAACACCATACCAAGTATTAATGGGAGAATTAGGTACATTCCAGTTGGTATTTTTAGCCCAATCAATCCCTTTGGTTGTAAGAAACAAATTAACCAATGCCAAAGAATCTCTTTGCCTGTCACACTGAGCACTTGAATTTATGGAGAAAGTAAAAAGTATAAAAGCTATGGTTAAAATACACACAGGTATCTTTATTCCGAAATATTTTTTGCCTTTATACGAGCAAGTAATCATATGTGTATTTTAGGTTAGCTATTTTTTTTTGCCACAACAAAAGTTGACAAAGTTATAGACCTTTATGAAATTATAGTATTTATAGACTAGAAAACCGAAAATAAGTCAATTTTTGGCAATGTTATCTGTTTTTTAATGATTGGCCATGGAACCTAAAACCTACCCTTGGAATATTTTCAATTTTAATGGCTGGATCTTCTGATAGAAACTTTCTAAGCCTAGAAATAAACACATCCAAACTTCTTCCTAAAAAATAATCGTCTTTTCCCCATAAAGCAATGAGTATTTCACTCCGTTTTATGATTCTGTTTTTATTTTTGAGGAAAAAAAGGAGTAATTCAGTTTCTCTACCCGTCAGTTTAATCACTTCTTGATCGATTTTTAATTCCATTTCATTGGGATCAAGAACATATAATCCAATATTATAAATAGGAAGTTTTTCAAGCGTTTGTAGGGTGTGAGCTTTAGCTCTTTTTAAAAAGATTTGGATCTTTAATAATAATTCATCAATACTAAAAGGTTTAAATAAATAGTCATCACCTCCAAGTTGTAATCCTTCGAGCTTGTCTTCCAGTTGTGCTTTTGCAGAAACAAATATAATGGGGATGTGTGGGTTTTTTTCACGGATTAATTTTACCAAAGTAAAACCATCCAGTTTTGGAAGCATCACATCTAGAATTCCTAGGTCATAGTTAAATTTTAGGAATGCTTCCAGTGCACCATCACCTGTAGCAAAATGATGTACTTCATGTCCAGCTTCAGTTAAACAGTCTTTGACTACATAACTCAAATTAATATCATCCTCAACATAAAATATTTTAGCCACGATTGATGGTTTTAGGTATAGTAATGACAAATTTGGATCCTTGATATTCCTGACTTTTGACGGTAATATTCCATTTATGTGCCTGAATGATTTGTTTAACATAAAAAAGCCCTAAACCAAATCCTTTGGCATCGTGTGTATTCCCTTGTGAAACTCTGTAAAATTTGTCAAAAATCTTTTTTATATCTTTTGGTGAAATTCCTTTCCCTTTATCGACAACAGAAATATGTAATTTTTGTCCTTCATTTTTAGTGTTCACAGCAATATGTGCTTCCTCTAAAGAATATTTTATTGCATTTTCAATAATATTATAAATAACATTGGTAAAGTGTACTTTGTCTGCTGGGATGGTATGATTTACAGCTTGTAGATTTGTTTTAAACATAACTTTTTTGGCATATTCTGTTTTCTGGAAGGTAAATAAAACCTGTTCAATTACTTCATGGACATCAATATCCTGAAAATTTAATTGAAATTCTTTTTTTTCAAGCGTAGTAATGTTGAGTACTTTTTCTACCTGCATATTTAAGCGATTGATTTCATCGCCAATGATTTTTGCGTATGTTGCTATTCTAGTCGGATTTTTGTGAATATTTTCCTCAGATAATACTTGTTGAATGACCGAAATCGTAGATATAGGTGTTTTAAATTCGTGGGTCATATTATTGATAAAGTCTCTTTGTATTTTAGTGATTGACTTTTGATTAAATACAATAAACAAAGCGTATATAAAGAACAACACTACTAGAACAAGTACGGCCGAAGTAATCATCCACATCGGAATATTATTCAACGAAACCAACGGATAGTTTGGGAAACTAACACTAAAATAGTAATCAAGACCTTGAAATTTAGGCAAAGGATCTATCGATATTATTTTTTGTGGTGTCTTTTTTTGAATATAGTTACAATAGACCATTGTATTGTCCTGGCAGCTGTAAATACTATATTCCACATCCTGATCGATGTTAAAATAATTAAAAATATTAAAAATATGGTAGTCCAATAGTTCGGCATCAATCTCACTATTAACTTCTACTACATAAAGTCTTGGATTTATTTTAAAAACGGGGTTTTTCTGTTGAAAATTTGACTTATTTTTTTGAGCTACTTTTTCAGCTACTTGGCGCAAGGCCACAGTCACAGAATGCTCAAATTGACTTTCAGATATGGTAAATGCTTGTCTAACCCAAAATACTTGCACCAAAAACACAAAAATAATGGCCAAAATACCTAAAGTGGTCAATATTTTAATGTGGCTGTCCTTCATGAAGCATATTTACTATACAAAACTAAGAAGTAGAATGTCAATGAACAAAATTCTCCATAGATTAACATGTACATAACAAGTAAAATAAATGTTCCAAATATCAGTACAGTTATGTATTACCACATAGCTCGTTTGCTACCATGAGGTAACAGCTCTAGGGTTAATTCCCAAAGTGTTTCATAAGGAACTACTTCCACAAAGGCTGAACTTTCACTTAATACATAAGGAGATTCTATCATTTTTTCATACAGTGATTTTGTATAAGTGATGGTCAATTGTCTGTTAAAGCTTGCTTTTTCGGCACTAATCAACATTTTGATAAAACAATTTGATCTCATGGATTCATCTTTTGTGAGATATCGAAATGAGTATTGTTTAAGTCCATCAATTTTATCAAGTACTTTGTCCCATTTTTTATCAAGGAAATAGAATAGAATTTGTATAATGATGATAGAAATATTTAAGCCTGATTTATCTTTTGTATAAAACGGAACACTGTTTAAAAACTTACTTAAAACAAACGAATCTTGTTTTTTGTCTTGAGGACTCTGGTATTGAATTTTACCTAATCTATGAAGAAAGTGAATATAGGCAGACCTAATGAGCCATTCTTCTATTTGAATGTCTAAAGTTAATTTGGTTTTAGTTTCCATATACACGTTATACAAGGCATTATAATTATTTTGGAGTGTGTATATTATGAATTCAGAACTTTTGAGTCTAACCCATACCCTCGAACCAACTGTCAAAAGTTTTACTGTTTCTGTCAGAATTGTAAGCGCTTCATTTAGTGACCCTTTGTAAATATTGGCATTTATGATATTAATATTATTGTTTATAATACCTCTGGTATCGTGAAAAATTTTAGAAGAAAAGTATTTTTTGCCTTCTTCAGAAATTTTAATGACCATATTGTATTCTCTAATAGTTAGATAATAAAAAGCAATTAGGTCATATGTATAGATTTTTATAGAGTAAGATTCATATTTGCCATGAATTGATATAACATCTTGCATCATTTTTTTCAGAATTTCCAAATTTTTATTGATAAATCCTGACCGATTCAATTGATATAAATGAGAAATTTCTGCATTTATGGTATTAATTTTATTTTCAAAAATAAACAGTTGTTCACTATCTTCAAATGCAGATTTATATTGCTGCATCTTATATTTATTAGGCTCAATAAAAGCATAATGGGCAAATAAAACTTTAGAGATCAACATTGTGTACAAAGTATAATCCCACTTAGTAGATTGTTTAAATAGTTTTTCCATCATTTTAATAGAAACAACCCTTTCATTTTTTTCATTGAGGATAGAAGCTACAATAAATTTACGCTGAATTTCAAAAAGCTGATTGAGTCGATTATTGACATTCTCTTTTTTTCCACTATCTATTAATATTCGATTGTATAAATCCTGATGAAGTCTTGTTTTTAGAACTCCATAATAATTATTATTTTTTTTCTTGGGGAATAATAGTTTTTTTATTTCTTCTTCTGACTGCTCTATATTGTCCCGGATAGTTTTTTCAAACAAATGGACTTTATTTTGATTATTATCATCGTTAGGACCTTTTAGTCGATCCGAAAGTTTTAGTAATATTTTTATTTCATCCATTGTTTTAGAAAATTAAAAACATAAACAAATGAAAATCAGAAACATAATTAGTAAAAATATTTAAATATATAAGATATTATATTGTAATTTAAGAAGAATATTTGTTTTTATAATTAAAAACTAATTGTTTAAATTTGTAGCTGTTAAAAACAATCCCACAAACTGTTGTAACAATTAAGTATTTGCAAATTTAAAAAAATTAATTTATTCCCTACACTTTTTAATTTAGTCATTTAATTTATTTCCTTGATAATGTATTAGTTAACTATAATACATGGCACGTTTTTTGCATTTTCAAATGTAAGAAAGGCGACACTTTTGTTATTTATTAAGTTAACGCATAGGGGTACTTTTGTATTTTAAAATATAAATATAACCTCTAAAAAACATTTTTATGGAAACTTTATTAGAAATTTTAGGTACACTTTTAGAAATTATCATCGACGAAAACGAAGGTTATTAGGTAAAACCTAGTCACTTTTTGATTAATTTTTTGTTTTTATTAAGCTGATGAGAAATAAAATCAGGTTAAATCAGGTATAATAGAATTAAGGGACAAGAGAAATTTAAAGCATAACAAAATTATAATGTTTTGTTAGTCAGGACTTTATTTAATTTAAATTAGTATATCAACTAATTTTTGGTTGTAATATTATAAAGATAAAAGTTATATGCTAGTCACCCAAAAGCATATAACTTTGTCTTGTAATTAATAATAAAGGTTACATGACGGCTTGAAATATCGGGTAGCTGTTTTTGAAAGAAAGTTTATTTTAGGTGTGTACGGGTGGATTAATGAGAAATAGGTTTTTAAATTGATAGTCGGAAGCTTAAATTTAAAACCATGAATCAGGTATAACAAAGACTTAGAGAATTGAATTAAATACTGTTAATATAGGTAGGGAGAGCTGAGCAATCTTTTAACGGGTGATTGTTTATGCTCCCCTTTTCTTTTTTAAGGACATACCTAATACGAAAAATTCTAAAATTCAAAGTTTTAAAAAACTTCTACAATCTTATTTTTCTTCTTTGGATATGTTTCTCTTAAGCCTCTATTATGAGTTGCAACCCTTTTTATCTTTTCCTAAAGTATTGATGGAAGTTTATGTACTATAAATTGCCATAACAATATATATAGTAGTCTATCCTTTCTGTTGTGTGGGTTTTTTTTATCAGCCGGCAAGTTCATCAATAACAATAAAACTGATTCCGGTTGCAGTTTTAGTAGGTATCATGGCAAATTTATGATAGCTATAGTTCTTTTCAGTGAGAATAATTTCAGTCTGATCTGAGTATTTAGTTTTGAGAAAGTCCAGGATTTTGAATAATGGTCAATTCATCTTCATCTTCAATAATCTCAACTTCTAAGGCATATACAAAAGAGTCTGAAACTTTACCATAATTTTGCATAACAAGTAATCCTTTCTGTACATCATGGTCAACACTAGTGTTTGGACTATAATACACTGTGACCGATTGACTAAGATCAGTCACCCTAAACTAAGTACCCACAGTCCGCTTTTCTACCATTGGGTGCTGGACTTAATAAACATCTTCTTCACCATAACTCGCTAGCAAAGTGAAAAGAGCCAAAGGAAAATTACAATTTGCATATTATATGGGATTAAAAATTATATAATTACTTGATTATACATACTAAAAGTGGAAAAAAGAACCATTTTAACATATTTTATTAATACATAATAAGGTCAATATATATCATCCAACATTGGGTTATATACTGAAAATGGTATAGGTTACTTGTCCATAATAACCATTAATGCTGTACCTTATTTTTAATAATTTCATTTTGATTCTAAAAGAGTTTCATTTTATGTAGAAGTTTGACATGACTATTTACACAGATCCTGACCAATACGTTTTATTTTATGTGTTTGTTAAATTGTAACCTCATGCCAATATTCAATGATAATATATTTCTCAAAAATTTATTATCATTTATAAATATGGGCATAAAAAAAGGCTTTCCTTTTTGGAAAACCTCTTATTATATGATGTATATGTTTTTATATCCTATCGGACAACTTGGAGTTTTTTCGAGATCACTCCCTGAGAAGTGGTGACTCGTAACGAATACATTCCTGTCGCCAATGCTTGCGTATTTATAGTAGTGGATTGTTGATCGATGTTTCTAACGGTTTGTACTGTCCGTCCCATCATATCCGCAAGTGTATAATCATAGATGGTATTTCTTCCGTTAAAGTGAAGATAAACATAGTCACTTGCTGGATTTGGATAAACAATCAACTTTTCTTCACTAGGAATGGGCACTTGTCCATTTCTTCTGATTTGGATATCGACAAAAGTGTTGGGTACGGCCACTCTGTCTCCATATTCATCTTCAAAAATGATATCATTGACGAAAATACGTGAAGAATATAGTTTTGACTTGTCCCCTCCTTTCCAACCGTCAATTTCATCAATGACAATAAAACTGATTTGACCAACAGGTCCATGACCACTTACGCCATTTCCTCCAGTTCTGGTGAATGCAGTATGTATATTTCCAAAAGACGGTTGTTTGAACATTTGCAGTGTTGGATTGGCATAAGCAAACCAGCCATCCGTATAAAATTCTCCATTTAGACTACTACTGTCCATTATTTCTGGGTTGATTTCCAGATTGAAAGCCAAACCATGTTGATCTAGTAATGGATAAGTATTATTTCCTATATCCACTGTTAAAATCAATAAGTCTCCCGAATCCAATTCCGTTTGATTTGGTATCAAATTAAACGGATAATCTTTAATTGTTAAGACGGGGTTAGAAACCACATTGTGTATATCTAAAAAATGTACAGCAATGGCGCCAGCATCACTTTCGTCCAAGATTCCATCGCCATTAGCGTCAATGTGCTTGATGTCAGTTCCATTTTTTTGAGAAACTCCCCAATTACTAGATGATTGACCATTCCAATAGTCGTAAACAATATCTTCCCGTTCAGCCCCATTCAGCCCTAAATATCTTCCTAAAGGTAGTAAATCCAGTACAGTTACAAATCCGTCATTGTCAAAATCTCCTGGCCAAACACAGTTTTTACCCACACAATGGCAAAGTGTATCTAAAGCTTGATCTTTTATGGTAATGTAAAATTTGTAGATAACACATTGATTGTCGTTAATACAATAATTTACTTGAAATTCATCTTCGCCGTAGTAATTTTGATCAGGGGTATATACAAACATGGCTTTTGAAGATAAATTATTACAGCCATACGTTATATCTTCTTCATTATTAAAAAATTCCAATGTACCGAATAAAGGATTTACTACATCTGAAAAAGTGTAACCATCGATAGGTACATCATACTGTACCGCAAGTGGAACATTTTTAGGAGAGTTGAAACGGTATTCTATATCGTTTTTAGGATAACAATTATCAACAAAAACGGTAATTTTCCCCGTGGAATTATAAGTACCGTAATTAACCCGATAGGTAAATTGCTTGATACCTACAAAGTTATTTGGTGGCGTATAAGAAAAATTGCCACTCCCTAAATAGGTAAGTTGAGGCGAATATTGATTAATGGGAAAATTTCTGCTGATATCATTGTCGAAAACATTAAATGTAACGTTAGTATTTTTTGGGGTATAGACCACATCGTCACGCACACTTGATGTAATAGTAGATGCTGCTTTGATAGAAATTTCTACCCTTCTGAACGAACCATTGTCATGCGCAAACTCTAAAATCTCTGTTCCTGTGCTATTTTTGTTTGGTGCGAATTCAAAAACTCTACTATCAACTTCTGTAATCGTACCTTTTAAACCACCACTTTCCAAAGTATATTCTCCAAAAGGAAATAGAATGGGTTGCACTTTAGTATTCAACAACGTAAAATATAGGGTATCATGGACCACCGTAACATCTTCTTCAAAAAGAATATTAATTTTACCCCTTGTTTTATTACCTGTATTGTCTTGTATTGTATAGATAATGTAGTCGTCCTTATTGTCTGCAGGTGTGTAAACAATCGTATCGTTTTGAATGAACGCCGAACCATTTTGAACTTGTCCAATACCACTTAAAATTAGGGTATCTGCTGTAGTTTCATCATTTACAACTGGCAAAATAACTACTTGATCATTTCCGTTGTGGTAGATATAATCATCATTGGCTTTGATAAGGGATGTCTGACAATTCACTTTGTAAATACTCCACCTAGGTTGTGGAGGAAATGTGCCAGAAGTATATTGCAAAGTGACATCTACGTTACCTGTAAATTGTACATTAGGCAACATATTTATTTCTATGACATGTTTATTTAATCCAGCAGATTGACTTGAAGCACTCAAAACCAAGGTGTTAGTCACTATAACAGTTGGGGAATAACTACTGTGTATTGTATCTCGATAGACAATTCCTTGAGTCAAATCGACATCGATCTGAGCAGGGTTGTATTGTCCATACAACTGGGGGAAAGTCGCCAGGGCAAGTAAAAAAATAAATATTCTCGTGATTGAGTTCATTTTGGCTAATAATTTGAGAATTCTACACTTTAACTGCAAAATAAACTAAAATTACCCGAATTGCCAAAGGTATTTTACAAAAATTTATATTAATTTTACATTTATGTAGTCTCCAATCAATGAATGAATTATAAAAGATGTTCCAACGTATATTAAATTATTAATTGTAATAATATATAATTTGTGAATTAAAACGTTAATTATGGCTATACTACAGCATTAAAATAAAATGGCATTACAAAATTTATGGTAGAAAGAAAGGTTATTTCGGCATTACTCAAATTGAATAAATCAGATACAAATCAGTTTGGTGTTTTTGTCCATTCCCCTTATTTTAATGTACATCAGGATATCACCCTTTTTTTTGAAACTCTTCAAACACATATACTCTTTACGGATAAAAAACAAATTGTCAGTGATGAATTTATTTGGGATGCCATGTATCCTAATGTTGATTACGATGGGAAAAGATTAAATCGTTTGGTCTTTTTATTGGGCAATCTTTTAGATCGATTTATTGGTCAAAAAGAATTTGAAGAAATGGTATTATTTCAAAAAATTCTTCAATTAGAAAATCTTAATAAAAACAAACTTCATTCGATCTATTCAAATCTACAAAAAGAATTTGTAAAATTTTTGGATAGAAATATGGATTATTCGTCTGAAAATTCCATTTATAGTTACTTCGCTTTGCGAACAGTAAAACAAAGTATTCTTACGTCACAAGCCATGACTAAGTTTAACCGATATTATATTCTTGAAAAGCTGAATACTTACGTAACTTTATTGAGTTGGAAAAAAATGTACAAACTCGATGTTGAGTTACATTTTATGGATTATGTGTTTGATTTAATTTCTGAGGAAAATTATGCACAATTTCCTTCAATCCAATTGTACACAAAAATCACACATACCCTTAAGGATGAAGAAGAAACTAGTCATTATTTTATGCTTCGTAATTTAATGAAGGAACACATCGATAAGTTTCCAATAGAAATGCAAAGAGAAATGTACACTACTGCTTTGAGTTACTGTATTAACAAAGTAAACCAATTTCGGGTAGACTTTTATAAGGAAGTATTTGATCTTTTTAAAGAATCTGTGGAGAATAATATTATTCAGGAGAATAATGAAATCACTGTTTCCGTTTTTCGGAATATTGTAATTGCCGCACTACGCGTAGGAGAATTTGAATGGACAGAGCAGTTTATTGTAGAAAATAAAAAATATGTCAACCCAAAATTTCGGGACAATGCTGTATATTTTAGTTTTGCACGCTTGGAAATGCATCAACAAAAATATTCAAAGGTGTTAGAGTATTTGCAATTGATAAACTATGATGATGTTTGGTATCAATTGGGTGCAAAAACAATGTTGGTTTCTGCTTACTATGAATTAAAAGAGTTTGACGCTTTAGAGTCCTTATTAAATGCCTACAAGATGTTTATCAATCGGGAAAAATCTCTTACAAAAGAACGAAAGACTTCTTATTTGAACCTGATTAAATATACAAAAAAATTATTGTATATTTTGCCATCTGAAAAATCAAAAATTGAAAAATTGCGCAAAGAAATTGAAGGAAATCGATCCATTGTAAACAAAGCTTGGTTGTTAGAATGTGTTGACGAACTTAAAGTGAGTAGAAAACTTTAAAGATAAACAAAACTATAGGCTTAAACGTTTTATCTTTATTTAATACCCACTTATTTTGAAATATTTATTACTAGGAATTATTGCCTATTTTTTATTAAAAAGTTTTTTTCCTGCTAAGCCCTCTGGTTTGCATTCCAATCAGCCGCCTATCAAAAACAACCCAGCTGATGCCATAAAACAGGATGGCGAATACGTTGAATATGAAGATGTAACGGATGAAAAGTAATCCAGATCTCGAAAAACTCCTCTCCTTAGGCAAAAAGAAACAACAATACGAGGTTATTGACGAAAACAGCGATTTTATCGTAGTCTATAAGTATAATGGTATAGCTGTGCAAACGACACATAAAGATCAAATGGATCTTGAAAAAATACTCAATGAAAAATACAAAACACCGATTTACGTATTAAACAGAATTGATCAACCGGTATCAGGATTGGTGATTTTTGGTAAAAATAAAACTTTCACAGAAGCTTTTACGGATATTTTAAAGGAAAGGGACATTAAAAAAACTTACTTGGCCATTGTTGGTGGAACACCTATGGATGGTAAGGTTATGCTCAAACATTATATCAAAAAACTACACAACAGAGCTATGACGGCCGACGAACCAATGGAAGGATATAAAGAGGCGATACTTTACTACGAAAAAGTGCAAAGTTTTGACAATTATACCCTGATCAAAGTTGAATTGGTTACGGGTAGATTTCACCAAATCAGGGCACAACTAGCTACGGTTGAATTGTCCATCAAAGGAGATTTGAAGTATGGTTCGAGGAGACCCAACCTCGATCGCAGTATTTGCCTTGTTTCCTATAAACTTGAATTCACAAGTCCTACCGATGGCAAGTTTTACAGTTATAAATCACCTTTACCAGACAATGATGTTTTATGGCCTTTGGTGGACGAATCACTACTATGACACCCAAACTTCACAGCCTTCCGTACAATTTTTACAAATATCTATTTGATTTCGTCCCTTGATTAATGATTTCCTAAACTGTGTGTAAGAAGGACCAAACCAAATATCCTTAAATTTTTTTTCTTCCTTTATATTGCCTAAGTTGTGTGTGGCATCTTTGTCAAAACAACAAGGTACCACCATTCCATCCCAAGTGATGACACAGGCATGCCATAGTTTCCAACAATGGTTCAAGAGTTTGTTTTTTACACGATAAGTACCATCATCCTCTTGTTTGTATCTGGAGTATTTATCAATAGTAGGTATAAGGTCATTTCCATGTTTGTAATCGTAGACTTGTGCCGTTTTTAGTTTTACTTCATCCACACCAATTTCTTTGGCCAAGGCGTAAATATCGGGTATTTGGTGTTCATTGGGTTTGACGACTAGGAACTGAAAGATAATATGTGGAGTACTACTTTTAAGCTGTTTTTTCCATGCAACCATGTTTTTGGCCCCTTGGATTACACTATCCAAATTTCCTCCAATCCTATAATTTTCATAGGTTTCTTGGGTAGTACCATCGACAGATATGATGAGTCTATTTAATCCTGATTCTACTGTTTTTTTTGCGTTTTCATCATTTAAAAAATGTCCATTCGTTGAAGTAATCGTGTAAATACCGTTTTGGTGGGCGTATTTGACCATGTCCAAAAAAGCGGGATTGATATAGGGTTCTCCTTGGAAATAAAAAATAAGATACAACAATGAATCCTTGACATCATCGATAATTTTTCGAAAAAAATCTGATTTCAAGTTGCCTGTTTCCCTCGAAAACGACCTCAACCCTGAAGGACATTCGGGACACCTCAAATTGCATGCAGTAGTTGGTTCAATGGATATAGTCATAGGTAAGCCCCACTGGATTGGTTTTTTTAACCACTTAGTAATATAAAAGGAGGCGATGAGCTTGGAGGCATTCCAAGCTTTTTGGAGAGTAATTTTGCGTAAAAATTGTAGGGTATCGTTCCAAAACATGTGAATAGTATTGTAACTACATTACAATTCTAATCCTATAGGACAATGGTCAGAACCCAATTCATCTGGCATAATAAAAGAATTTTTGAAGGACAATTTTTTATCCACCAAAAAATAGTCCAAGCGCCACCCTAAGTTTTTGGCTCTGGCGCCAAATCGTGCACTCCAAAATGAATATTTAACAGTTTCAGGGTGTTGATGCCTGAAAGAGTCTACAAATCCTTTATTTAAAAGGGACGACATACCGTCGATTTCTGCTTGCGTATAACCAGAAGTTTTGTTGTAATTTTCTTTAGGTCTAGCCAAGTCTATTGGTTGGTGTGCTACATTAAAATCTCCAGTGACGATGACAGGTTTTGATGCTTGTAAGTTTGATAGAAAATTTCCAAAATCCAAATCCCATTTTTGCCGGTAACTCAATCTTTTTAGTCCGTCACCACTATTGGGCACATATACATTTACAAGGTAGAAGTCTTTAAATTCGGTGGTGATGACCCGACCTTCGTTATCATGTTCCTCTATATTGATACCCTTAGTTACGGATAATGGTGCTTCTTTCGAAATGATACAAACACCAGAATATCCTTTTTTTTCAGCTTCATTACAATGAATATGGTATCCTTCTATTGAAGTCAAAGCTTCTTTTACCTGAAATTCCTGGGCTTTGGTTTCTTGCAAACAAAAAATATCTGCGTTTATCGTTTTAAATTGTTGTAAAAAATTTTTTGATACTACGGCACGAACGCCATTAACGTTCCAAGAAATAAGTTTCATTTGTTTTGATTAAAAATTAATGAAGGAAAATTGTATATAGTAATAATATATCACCTCGTTTTGTTTAGGAAAGTAGGCGTACTTATCTTAGATTGTTTGGTATAGCGAACGTAAATAAGTAATTTTTTTGCGCTGGGATAGAAAAAATTGATACCTCAGTTTTTCTGAAACTTCGGATAATAGAATAGACTTGGAACGCATTTGTTCCATCCATTTTTGGCATTCCTCTGAAAATTCCTTTGAAAATGTCATGAGGTGATTAAATGAATTGAAAGTTATATAAGTGTAGGTTTCATCTTTTGTTTCTGCTTGAATACAATTATTTGAAATAAAGATATCACTTTGATACATTTCAAAATTTGAATGCAATATCCCGTATTTATTATTAATTGATTTTTTACCAGTTTCTGCTTGCCTTTCCAACGTATTAAGAAGGTCATCTAGGTCATCACAGATTTTATCAAAGTCTTCTTTGGATTCTATTAAACCTGAATCAACATAATATTGGATTTCTTTAATACTTCTGTCAATGGTCTCAGGCGCCCAAATTTCGTATGAATCAACACCATGATAGTAGTAGTTGATTTTTTCTACAATTTGTTCAAAATCCTCAACCACTTCTTCCGCATTAAATTTTTTGTGTCTGTGTGAATCAAGATTGAGTACTGACCGTTGCCAAAAAAACAATTTGAATCTGCTTAGATTTTTAAATCCAAATTGGCGAAAGTAAGGAAGATCCATAGCCGTCATCGCAATTTGGACATTTTTTCCTACCGACAAAGCTTTCAGAGCAGAAGCAATGTTTTCTAAATATTCTACAATATGAAATCTTTCCTTAAACATGGTATTAAAATGAAAGGGAACCAAGTTGGATTGATATAACATAATTGAGTCAAAGGAAATATTAAAATGTTTACAAATAAGTTGTATTTCACTTATAGTCAATTCCGTTGAACCCCTCATTCTTCTATAAGCTCCATCCACATTTACGTGCAACAATTCAGACAACTCTTGAGCTAGATTACTGCCTTCGATTTTTTCCTTACAAGCTTTGATAAGTGCTAATTGTACTTTCAATTATTAAATATTAATAATTAATATAAATTAAGTTTACAAAAATACTAAAATATAATAATAAAATAAACATTTGATATAAAAAAAATAAAAGTATCATAAATAATTTAGTATAAATATGTTTTAATGTGTAATATTTTAGAATTATTAAAATATAATACAATTTTAGATTATTTTCTAATGATGAGGCCATCTAACTTTGCCGTATTAAATAACCATTTTAAATTTTAACAAATGAAAAATTTATTCTTTTTTTTAGTTTTAGTTACGCCTATGTTATTATGGTCACAAGTACCAAAAATGGCGATTGTTAGTTTTGATGCCAATCAGCAAGAACTCAGACCTGACGAAGTATTAGAATTGTTAAGGGTAGAAGTAAGCAAACATGGAAAATTCCAATTAATGGATCGGTACGAGATTAAAGAAGTGTTGTCAAACAATCAAATTGATGACAGCAAATGTTTTAGTCAATCTTGTTTATTGAGTTCAGGTAGTCTTTTAAAATCCGATTTTGTCATGACCGGTAGTGCAGATAAATTGGGAGATGCTTTGTTCCTCAGACTAAGGATGATTAATGTTAAGGATGAAAAAATTGAAAAAGAGGTGGTCAAGGAATTCTTGTATATTCCACAGAAATTGAATACGATGGTGGCCATTATAACGAATGAAATGTTTAATATGGCCAACGATCCAACTATTGTCAATAGTCTGTCTAATAAAGAAAGTTACGAAAGTGCCCTTAATAATCCAGAATTTCAGCGATTAAATTTGTCAGGACCTCGAATGGGTTATACGTTTTTTACTGGTGAAACTGCTGGTATATTACGCAACGAAAAGCATAAAGGTGGGTATGATGCACTTCCAGCATTTTTCCAATTAGGTTATCAATTTGAAGCCCAATATTTGAATGAAGGAAAGTGGCAGGCTTTGGTTGAATTTATACCAGTTATTTCGGGAATGGATCAAGGTCTATTCATTCCAAGTATTGCCATCCTTAATGGAATTAGGAGCAATAAAAATGGAATTGAATTTGCTATTGGGCCTTCTTTTAACATCATTAAAAAAGCTGACATGATTTTAAGTGATGGTGAATGGATTTTGGCCAAAGAAGGAGGCACCAATGAACCTATTTATTCTAGGCTAGATAGCCGAGGGCAATATAGATTTGCCAGTTATGTTTTACTTGCAGGTGGATATTCTATTCGTTCTGGCAAATTAAACATACCTATAAATGTTTACGTCATTCCAGCCAAAAAAGACTTTAGATTTGGTCTATCTTTTGGATTTAATTTAAGAAGATAAGAGACACCTCTACATGAAAAAATAAAAGATTAAGAATTTAGAAAAATAATTTTATTCTACTACTTTAAAAAAGATTGCCCTTGAGCAGTCTTTTTTTTTTTGCTAATAAATTTCCTGACTATATCGAAGGAATCGCATTTGTATCTAAAACCAATTTCAAATACAGTATTCATGAAAACCTATACTGATTAATCATTAAATGACTACTAAAATGTGCCAATTAACATGTTAATTTAAGATATATATTCATGCTGCATGAATTTTGAAAAAATAAGTTTACATAAACAAGACATAGGTAAGGATATTTTACAATTAAAAAGTTGTATTTTACAATCACTTTATAAATCTCAGAAAACATTAAATTTCAATGAGTTTTGATTTAAAATATGTAACTTTATTGTTAAAGTATTAATAAATACAAACCAACTCGTGGAAAATATATTTAAAATTGATTTTTCCAACCTTAAGGGGGATCTTATGGGTGGTCTGACGGCCGGGATTGTTGCTTTGCCACTATCATTGGCATTTGGTGTTAGTTCGGGACTAGGACCAAGTGCGGGTCTTTATGGAGCAATTTTTGTGAGTTTTTTTGCAGCTTTTTTTGGGGGTACTAATACTCAAATATCTGGACCAACTGCACCGATGACGGCTATAAGTATGGTTGTCATAGCTTCAATTATTGCTGGCTTTGGTGGTGATTTAAGTAAAGCATTGCCCATCATATTAAGTATCTTTTTATTGGCGGGTATTTTTCAAATATTATTAGGCGTTAGTGGTGTAGGCAAATACATAAAATACATTCCTTACCCCGTTGTTTCTGGTTTTATGACCGCCATTGGTGTGATTATCATCGTCACGCAAATTTTACCATCCATTGGTTATTATCCTAAGGAAGATACTAGTTTTGTTTTACAACAAAAGCCCTTAGCAGAAGAAATTATTTTGGAAAATATTCTAAAAGATGAAGCAGGAGAAGGATTATTGGTGTTGGACGACTTTAAAGAAACCATTTATAGAGCAGAACAAATCACGGATGATCAAATTAATAAAGAAGCCCAAACTTTAGCACAAAATGAATCATCAGGCGTGATAGGAACTTTAAAGATTTTACCTAGGGCATTTAGTCAGATAAACTGGTTGGAAATGATTTTGTCATTAGCTACTATTATCATCATATTTGGTTTTAAACACATTACAACAAAAATACCGAGTACCTTAGTTGCATTATTAGTAGTATCAGGAATAGCCGTTGGGTTTGGTCTAGATTACCGTCCTATTGAGGTAATTCCAAATGGATTGCCTATTCCCAATTTCGAGATATTTACTACTTTTAATTTTGGGCGTATTGCTCCTTATATATTTACTGCCTTAACCCTAGCCTTACTTGGTGCCATTGATTCATTACTTACATCTGTAGTTGCCGACAATATGACCAAAACAAAACACAATCCAAACCAAGAGTTGGTTGGACAAGGGATTGGAAATAGTATTGCTGCATTTTTTGGCGGAATTCCAGGTGCTGGTGCAACCATTAGAACTGTAATTAATATAAACTCAGGTGGTAAAACAAGATTGTCTGGCATGATGGCAGGTGTCCTTTTATTTATCGTTTTGTTGGCTTTAGGACCAGTGGCTTCTCAAATCCCTGCTGCAGTTTTAGCGGGTATTCTTATTACAGTTGGAGTTGACGTTATGGATTATAAAGGACTAAGGGCTATCCCATATATGCCTCGACAAGAAGTTGCTATCGTGTTAGTAGTCTTAATTTTATCAGCAACATGGAATCTAGTTTTTGCTGTTGGCATTGGTTTAGTTATTGCCTCACTTATGTTTATGAAACAAATTGGCGATTTAACAGCCAAACAATCTGCCATTGAAACCTTTAGCGAAAAAAAGGCTTGGGCAGAAAAAAAGGATTTTGATCAAAAACTAAAGGATGAAGTTTTTATTAAAAATATTAATGGACCGTTATTTTTTGGTTCCACCAGTGATTTTCAACAATTGATAAAACAAGTTCCTGATACAGCCACCGTGGTCATCATAAGGATGAAACGGATGCAGTATATGGATCAATCGGGTTTATTTGCCATAGAAGATGCATTGATGGAATTGGTGAATAGTGGAAAAAAAGTATTATTAACCAGTATTCCAAAACAGCCGTATTACATGCTTGAACGAGCGGATATCATTCCCAATTTAATACCAATTGAAAATGTTTTTAATAATTTTACAGAATGTGTAAACTGGGTTAAAGAAAATTTGCAACTTGAGGATAAGGGCAAAGAATTGAGGTATTAAGCTCCATCTAAAGAAGTATAAATCATGATATTCCAAAAGAAGATGGACTTATTTCTAAGCCCAAAATTAAGGAATTACTGTATATTTTCAATTAATAACGCACTGGCACCACCACCGCCATTGCAGATAGCTGCCAATCCAAATTTTCCTTTGTTTTGCTTTAAGACACTGTTTAATGTACAAACAATCCTAGCTCCAGAACAACCTAATGGATGTCCTAAGGAAACGGCGCCTCCGTTGACATTCACTTTGTTTTGATCAATATTCATTTGTTGGATAAAGGCGAGTGCAACTACAGAAAAGGCTTCATTCACTTCAAAATAATCGATATCATTTAGGGTGAGATTTGCCCTTTCCAATACTTTTTTTGCAGCAAGAACAGGAGCAGTGGTAAACCATTCTGGATCTTGGGCTGCATCAGCGTAAGCAATGATTTTGGCAAGGGGTTTAAGGTTGTATTCTTTGACAGCTTTTTCACTAGCAATCAGTAACATGGCAGCTCCATCGTTGATGGTAGAAGCATTAGCTGCCGTTACTGTGCCATCCTTGGTAAATACGGGTCTTAAATTGGGTATTTTTTCAAACATTACACTTTTATATTCCTCATCTTGATCGACAACTTTTACGTTACCTTTTCTATCTTTAATTTCAATTGAAACCACTTCATCTGCAAATTTTCCACTTTCCCAAGCGGCTGCACTTCTTTTGTAAGATTGGATGGCAAAGGCATCTTGTTCTTCTCTTGAGATGCCATATTTAGTAGCAGTTGCATCTCCAAAACAACCCATAGCGCCTCCACTATAGGCGTCAGCGAGACCGTCACGGACCAAACCATCTACTAATTCATTGTTGCCATATCCGTAACCATATCTTGCTTTTCCAAGATAAAATGGGATTGATGACATATTTTCCATACCTCCCGCAATGACTAAATCATTTTGACCCAATTGGATTGATTGAGCGGCAAACATAGCTGCTTTCATGCCAGAAGCACATACTTTATTTACCGTAGTACAAGGCGTCTTTGTAGCAATACCACCCTTGATGGCAGCTTGTCTAGCAGGAGCTTGTCCAGCGTTGGATTGAACGACATGACCGATAAAAACTTCGTCTATTTCTGTTCCAGTAAGGTTGTTTTTTTCAAGTATGGCTTTGATGACATTAGATCCAAGTTCTGTGGCTTGCACCGATGATAATGATCCTCCAAAACTACCTAAAGGACTACGTAAGGCTGACACGATATATGCGTTATTCATATTATTTAATTTGAGTTGCAAAGGTAAAAAATTTCGGGGAATTATTACAAATAGGCTTTGAGACGACCAGTGAGATTCTACTGAAAAAACGTCTAATTTTCTTGTGTGATGGAAACTACTTTTTCAAGAGTTACCAATGTATCTGAAACATTTCCCCAGCTATTAAAAATATAATTGATTACATCTACCACCTCTTCATCACTCAGTCCAAGGGGTGCCATTTTTTTATTATATCTCTGTCCATTAACTTCAATTTCTCCTTCCATACCATACTTGACAGCCCTGATACTTTGATTTCGATTTTTTACTAAAAAATCAGATTCTGCTAAGGGAGGGTATAATTTTCCAAAACCTTTTCCATTACTTCTATGACAGGTAACACAAAAATCATCGTATACAACTTTACCTCTTTTCATACTTTCCTGAAGCATGGGGTCTTGATGAAAAGGAGAGAAAAAATGTATCGCAAGGATCACATTCATCACAATAATCTTGACCATATTTATTTAATTCCCGTTATTTTTAAAATTCCTTTATTTTCAATTGCAACATAAATATAGCCATCATGCCCTTGGACAACATTCCTTACTCTACCCAGATTTTCTAATAATTTTTCCCTTGTGATGACTTGATTGTTTTTTAATTCAAGTCGCTCTAAATATTCAAAAACTAAAGAACCTACGAGTAGGTTTCCTTCCCATTCGGGATATTTATTTGAATGCACAAAACACATTCCACTAGGAGCAATGGAAGGAATCCAGTAATATAGTGGTTGTTCCATACCTTCTTTGCTTGTTTGGTCTGTAATGGTGCCGCCGGAATATTCCTTTCCATAGGTGATAATAGGCCATCCATAATTGGCGCCTTTTTGTATAATATTGATTTCATCTCCTCCCCTAGGCCCGTGTTCATGGGTCCAAATTTCCTTAGTAATAGGATTCAATGTCATGCCTTGTGGATTGCGGTGTCCGTAACTATAAACAGCGCTCTTTCCGCCCATTTTATTTTCAAAAGGATTGTCGACTGGAATGGTGCCATCGGGATGTATTCTGTATACTTTTCCTCCGTCATTTTGTGTATTTTGAGGGTTGATGTCTCTTTCGCCGCGATCACCAATGGTAAAATACAAAAAGCCAGATGCATCAAAAATGATTCTACTACCAAAATGATGACCTGCAGACGTCAAAGGTAGAGCTTGATATAAAACTTTGTAATTTTGTATTGAATTTCCATCAAATTCGGCTTGTACCAAAGCTGTGGACCCACCTTTCTCACCTTTTGGCTGTCTTGACATGGTTAAATAGATACGATTATTTGTTTCAAAATCTGGATCCAAACAAATGTCAAGTAAACCACCTTGGCCACGATAATAAATTTCATTGGGTCTGCCAACTTCTTTTTTTATTCCATGTTTAACGTGATAAATAAGACCTTCTTTTTCAGTGTATAAAAAACTATTGTCAGGTAAAAAGGCCATACCCCAGGGAATGTCAACATCTTGAATGACCCATTCGTATTTTATTTTAGTAGGATCAGTTGATGGTATATTTTGCTTTTTAGGTGAGCAGATTAATACAAAGAGTGCTAGTGTAGCAGTTAAAAATTTTACAATCATAAATTTTCTTTTTTATGTTAAATTATCAATGTACCATTATATGAACTTAAATATTGATTGCTTGTTCATACAAGATGCAAGATAATAGTGCAAAGACATCAGATTATAATTTACTGTTAAGGGTTTTGAGGGTAGCAAGGCCTTTCAAAAATTTATTTTGGTGGTCTATTGTACTCTCTATCATTATTACACCTTTTTCTATTGCCCAACCATTTATAGTACAATTAATTGTCGATAAACATATTGTTCCTGGCATAAAGGAGGGAATTTTACTTCTTTCCTTACTGTTTGTCTTGGTTTTGTTGGTCAATGTGGTCATGAAGTACTACTTTATTTACATTACGGCTAAACTGGGTCAAAATGTCATTAAAAATATGAGGACGAGGGTATTTGACCATGTGATTCACTTGCGTTCTAGGTATTTTGATAAAACGCCGATTGGTACTTCAACAACAAGAACTATCAACGATATAGAAGCCATCAATAACGTATTTGCTCAAGGAGTTATTACGATTTCGGCAGATATCATCACCATTTTTGCGGTGACGGGTATCATGTTGTACACCAGCTGGAGATTGACATTAATCGTTTTCATCACCATGCCTTTTATGATTTTAGCGACCTATATTTTTAAAGAAAAAGTAAAAGTTTCGTATCAAAAGGTAAGGACACAAATAGCCAACATGAATGCTTTTTTGCAGGAACGTATTTCAGGAATGAAAACCGTGCAAATTTTTCATGCAGAAGAGAAGGAATCACAGGTTTTTAGAAATATCAATAGAAAGTATACATCAGCCAACCTAGACTCTGTGTTCTACTACGCTTTATTTTTTCCTTTTGTAGAATTAGTTTCTGCGGTAGCTTTAGCATTGATGATTTGGTTGGGTGCACAAGGGTATTTGCAGGATAGAGTTACTTTTGGAGCTTTAGTCGCTTTTCCATTATATCTTAATTTATTATTTAGACCTATCCGTTTTTTAGCGGACAAGTTTAATACGATGCAAATGGGTTTGGTTGCGGCGGAAAGGGTTTTTAAATTGCTCGACACTAAAGATCATATCAAAGATGAGGGAGACATCGTCACTACTAGCTTTAAAGGGAAAGTAGAGTTTAACAACGTGTCTTTTGCTTACGATGATGAAAATTACGTGTTGAAGGATGTAAATTTTGACATTAATCCCGGCGAAAAACTTGCTATTGTTGGGAGTACAGGATCTGGCAAGAGTACTATTATCAATATTCTAAATCGTTTTTACGATGTACAAAAAGGAGAAATTTTAATTGACAATATTGACATTAAAAAGTACACCTTACATTCATTACGAGAACGGATAGCTATTGTATTGCAAGATGTTTTTTTGTTTCACGGAACCGTGTTCGAAAACATTACTTTGATGGATAAAAACATATCGTTGGATAAAGTAAAGGAGGCGTCTCGCATAATAGGAGCTCATATTTATATCGACAAATTACCAGGAGATTATAATTTTTTAGTCATGGAAAGAGGAGCAAATTTGTCTGTTGGACAACGACAGCTTATTTCTTTTGTAAGGGCATTGGTTTTTGATCCTGACATATTGATTTTGGATGAGGCAACCTCATCTATTGATACAGAGACAGAAATGATTATTCAACACGCCATTGAAAAGTTAATAGAAAAACGGACATCCATCATCATTGCCCATAGGCTATCTACTATTCGAAATGTAGACCAAATAGTTGTTTTGGATCATGGTAAAATTGTCGAAAAAGGAAGCCATGAAAATTTATTAGAGAAAGAAAATGGCCGCTACAAAGATTTGTTCGAAATGCAATTTTCGGAAGTATAGAGTGGTGTATTCTATAATTTGACTCGAGTAAAATTATAGTTTTCATAATCAAAAAAAGAAAACTTTCTTGAAGACAAACCGTATAATTATATTCCTTTAATTCTATTCCATAGAGCAGAAAACATAGCACTAATATCTCCATCACGAGGCCTGTTTGGTTGTTTTTTTAATTCATATTTGTGATTAACCACATCAATATCAAATTTAAATAAAAACTCGTCCTTGTCTTGAGGAGTTAATCTAAATGAGCCGAATCTAAGGTCATACCAGCTGATTTCGTTTTGATTTGGAGCATTTATTTTATAATAGCCGTTGGAAAACCATTTTAATTTTTTTAAGGTGTAATCGGTTTCTATATCATCTTTAATCAAACTATGATTTTTGGAAACCTCGTTGATAATAAATTCTTTTTTCGAGTCAAGAAGAGAATATTGTCCGAAATAATAAGAAGTGTCACCTTCTGCAATTCCGCTCCACAAAACATTGTTTAGTATCGTAGGTGTCGTCATAAATCTTGAATAAACGATATTATTTTGTTGAAGGGAGGATTGAAATACGTTATTAATATGTTGTTTGTTGATTACCGTAAACATCATATAACATGAACTAATACCTAATCCCGTCCAATTTAAAATTTTACTAATGTTTGGTTTTGATCGATAACTCATTGCCAAAATTAAAAACAAAATCAACGGAATCGTATATAGAGGGTCTGCTACTGAAATATTATCCCAGGCAACTCGTTTATCGGAAAAGGGTAAAAATATCTGTGTACCATAGGTTGTAAAACAATCTAAAAGAGGATGTGTAATTAGGGACCACCAAAATAATCTTTGCCAATCAAGTCTTGTGGCTTCCATTTGGGTAGAATAATTGGGATTGGAATATCTTTTATACATTAAAAACATTAGACCAAGAAACATAACAATCGTTAAACCCGATTTGACAAAACTTACATCTCCTGCGAAAAAAATAAAACCAGAAAATAAAGTTAATAAAAGGGTCCATGAGGAAACGGCTACCTTTTTGTGATGCTGAAATGAATATAGTTTTGGGACTAGCCAACCCAATAAAATAGCAGTCAATAAACAAAAAACGATGGAATGGGTGAATCCTCTATGAAAAGCGAGGGCATCGATAGGCGACATAAATAGATTTGCCATGACATCAAGATCAGGAATGGTGCCAGCAATGCCACCCCAAACTATCGCTCGATTGCCTATTTTTTTACCTAGTACAGCTTCGCCTACTGCAGCTCCTAAAACCATTTGGGTTAATGAATCCATTCTAGATTATTCGTTGATGATGTCCAATTGTTTTAAAGCTTTTAAAGAAGCCTGTTGTTCTGCAGACTTTTTATTAAAATCTTCAGCAGTAGCAATTTCTTCTCCGTCTATCATAACTGCGACTTTAAAACAATCTCTTTTGTCCAACTTAAACTTGGAAAGGGTGATAAAGTTTATTTCGTTGCCATTTTTCTGACACCACTCTAATAGTTGAGATTTATGATTATCGTCTTTGGATTCGAGTTCTTGAATGTCAATGTATTTCATGAGAATATTTCGAATCACATAGTTTTTTGTTTTTTCATAACCGAATTCAATATAAATAGCGCCTATCAATGCTTCAAAGGCGTTTCCCAACATAGAACTACTTAATTTTCCAAGACTGTAATCGACGAGAATTACATCCAGTCCCATCATATCCGCTATTTCGTTTAAGGTTTGTCTTTTGACAATTTTGGACCTCATTTTTGTCAAAAACCCTTCATCTTTTCCAGGGTACTTTTTAAATAGATATTCTGCAACAATGGTAGATAATATGGCGTCACCTAAAAACTCCAAACGCTCATTAGACATTTTTTTTGGAGAATCATTGTTCATCGAACGATGATAAAAAGCTGTTTTAAATAAGTTTACCCTTGCAGGTGTAAATCCAATAATGGGTCTAAGCCTATTGACGACGTCTTTGTCTTTAGATAAATACCGGTTGAATAATCGGATAATCAAGTCCAAAATTATACAAATTTTTTCAGAAGAACAGATGCATTATGCCCGCCAAACCCAAAGGTATTGCTCAGGACGCAGTTTAGTTTTCTTTCTTGTGCTTTGTTGAATGTGAAATTTAACCTTGAATCAATTGCTGGATCATCAGTGAAATGGTTGATAGTTGGCGGCACAAAACTATCTTGCATAGCAGCGATACAAGCAATAGCCTCTACCGCACCGGCTCCTCCAAGTAAATGACCTGTCATTGACTTTGTGCTACTGATATTCAGGTGATAAGCATGATCTTTGAATAGATTTTGAATAGCCTTGGTTTCGGCAATATCACCTAATGGAGTTGATGTACCGTGAACATTGATGTATTGTACATCTTCTAAACGTATTCCTGCATCTTTGACGGCTAATTCCATGACATTTCTTGCGCCAATACCTTCTGGGTGGGGAGCTGTCATATGATAAGCGTCGGCTGTCATTCCAACACCAATGACTTCTGCTAAAATATGTGCTCCTCTCTTTTTTGCATGTTCGTATTCTTCTAGAATTAACGCACCAGCTCCTTCTCCAAGCACAAAACCATCTCTATCCACGTCAAAAGGGCGACTGGCAGTAGCAGGGTCATCATTTCTTTCAGACATTGCCTTCATAGAGCTAAAACCACCAACACTGGCTTTGGTAATAGCCGCTTCAGAACCACCGGTCACCATGATATCGGCACGCCCAATTCTGATATAATCAAATGAAGCTGCGATGGCATGTGTGGATGAAGCACAAGCTGAAACGGTAGCAAAATTGATACCTCTTAAGCCATATTTTATTGAAATTTGTCCTGCAGCTATGTCTGCAATTAATTTTGGTATAAGAAAAGGGCTGTATCTTGGTTCTCCATGCCACAGTGCTGCTTCGGTAATATCATTTTCCATTGTTTCAAATCCACCAATTCCACTGCCCCAGACAACTCCAGCACGGTCTAAATCTATTTTATCAAGATCTAAACCAGACATTTCTATGGCTTCGTGAGCAGTGATAAGCCCATAAACTGTAAATGAATCCATTCGACGAGACTCTTTTTTCGGTACAATATGTTCGAAATCGGAATTTTTTATTTCGCATGCAAACCTTACCTTAAATTTTGAAGCATCAAATTTCGTAATAAGGGCGGCTCCACTTATGCCATTTTTTAAACTCTCCTTATATTCTTCGTAGGTATTTCCAATGGGGGTTAAGGCTCCTACTCCAGTTACAACGACTCTACGCATAAGTATAGATTGAAATTATGAGGTCAAAAATCCACAATTTTTTCATGTTATGCAAATATATACCTTTCTTTTTGTGGGATTCAATCTTTTGAAATATAGAATACCATTGCATGAATGGAACTATTACAATAAAAAAATGCCCGGAAGAAAAATTTCTACCGGACATTTTATTTTTTTTTTACAATTAATTGGAAGTATTAGCTTCTATAAATTCAATTGCGTTACCTACTGTTTGTATTTTTTCAGCCTGGTCGTCTGGAATAGAAACGTCAAATTCTTTCTCTAATTCCATAATAAGCTCAACTGTATCTAATGAATCTGCGCCCAGGTCATTTGTAAAACTTGCTTCATTGGTAACTTCATCAGCATCAACACCTAATTTGTCAATGATGATTTTTTTTACTTTTTCTGCGATTGTTGACATAAAATAAATTTTTAAACTTTATTAAGACGCGAAGTAATGCAATACTGCAATGATAAACAAATTTTAAAAGATATTTTTGATTGAAAATTTATACCAGTTCATCTATGCTTATATTCTCATCTTCATTATTTGATAAACTTCCTAGTCCTGTAACATCAGAAAACCCTACATAATCTGCTATGGAAATGATAGGAATCGCAACCAATAATCCTACAAAAAGCGCTAAAAGTCCTAAAAGTCCAACTAGAATGCAAACTAAAAGAAAGCCCAAATGATAAATCCATTTTTTATTAACGATCAAAAAACTTTGTTTAATAGCTTCTATTGGTGAATAATCATAAAAATAAACCATTGCCAATGCCCAACGCAAGCTAACGGCCGCATAAATAAATATAATAAAAACAGAGAAAAATAGTCCAGAATTTTTACTAACTTCTGAAAAAGCTTCTATAATTTGTTCAGGATCATTGCTAGACAATACACTAAAAAATTCATTGCCAAGCACAAAGTAAATTGGCATAGATATAATTAAGTAGACGACAAGTGTTATGAGATATGTTGTAAATAATGGAAGGAGCTTTTTAAATCCATCAAAAAAGTTGGAAAATTCCAACGATTGATTAGTGTTCATGCGATGTGCAAAAATCATAGCACCAAGACTCAAAGGTCCGCTTATAATGAGTGAAATCAATGTACCTATATAAGGAATAAAACTATTTACAATTGATATTATTAAATAGACCAAGGTAAATCCAATGAATTCTCCAGCATTTTCTTTAAAATATTCGAATGCTTTTGAAAAGTAGTACCCGATTCTAAATTCATAACCATCTTGAATGGCATCTTCTATTTGGTTTCTATTTGCCATAAAATTCTACTTTAGTATTAGGATGCAATATAATACATCTATGTGAAATAAATTGATTGAGCTTTATATTTTACGATTTCAATTTAACAAATTTTCCAGAATATATTAATCCTTCTTGTTCGATGATAATAAAATACAAACCGTTTAGAAGTCTATCAACCTTAATTTGACTTCCTGAATGATTCTGTAGATCAAGTACTTTTTTTCCAGACTCATCCCAAATCGTAACATGTTGGTGATTAGTATTTTCTACATTAATAAATAATATGTCTGACACAGGGTTTGGATGTATGTCTAAACTCAATTTATTAAAATTATTTTGACTTACTGTGCCTGCGTTCTTAATAAAAAAATCATAATTACTGTCTATAAATCCATTGGGCATTGGGCCAACAGGACCAGTCCCTTTGACGCTTCCTTCTGCATTTCTGAAAACTGCTGTTATCCAATATGGAGTTTCACCAGCTGATAAATTATAGTAATTTTTTGGTGTAAATGAAATTTCCCAATTATTTGTTCCCGGTACTTTAATCATTCTGCCAATTCCGTCATCCGAGCCCCAATTACCAACTACATTTTGCCAACCATTTATTTGAGGAGTTTGGTTGTCTACTAAACTTACACCACTGTGTAAATAAATTTTTGTTGCGTTGATCAATTCTCGGTTTCCTCTGTCAGCATGATAGGTAATTTTGATAGGTGTTTCAGCCTGGAAGTTTGGCGGAGTGATGGTGACAATAGGTTCGGATGATTTAACATCAATTGTTATCAATGAATTTCTAAAACCATACCCAAACGTTGTATTGTCTTCATTTCTGAAATACATACCTATTTGCAATATCTCTTCATTGGCTGGAACTTGATAATAATCTCTGGGTTTTATTTTTATTTCCCAGATATCATTGCCTTTTGAAGTCATAAGGCCTAGACCATCATCTTGAAGTGTACCTACGGTAGAATTCCAAACATTTGGTTTAAAAATATCTAATATACTGCCAGAATGCATATAAACTTTTTGTGCGTTTACTAAACCTTGACTACCGTTTTTGGAAGCTTTTTTTGCATCAAAAGTAATGGTTATATCTTGGTCTAATGTAAATGGATAGGGTGAAACTGTCACAGGATTATCAAAGATTTCTACAGCTTCATGAAAGCCATTTGAGTATCTTTTTGTTGTGTAAATATGCCATTCACCTGGTCTAAGTGTAAATGATTGGTTGACATTGGTAACTACAATTGAGTCTCCATTCAGATAATGATACCAAGTACCTGTTTTTGTGAAACGAGGTATCATGTTTTCATTTCCTATACCAAAATTTCCGAAAACAAGTAGATCAAAATCATTGGAGGCGTAGCTCAGTTTTCGAGTATTTCCAGTGGATGTATAACTACGGGTTGCGCTTAATAATTTTTGTGGAGAAACAATATTTCTGAGATCAAGAATCGCTTTATACGTGGTGTAAATATACTGTCTTAAGCTATCTTCATAATATTGTAGACTACCATTACCCCAAGCAAGTGGTTTACTCCCTACCCGTCCATTAAAATTAATATCTATGTCATAACCTAGTTCGTCAAATTGCCATATCATTTTAGGTCCTGGCTGCAAATAAGTAAAAGCAGCTGCCATTTTGACCCTTTCGTACATGATTTCGTTATTTTTGATATTGTAGGAACCTTGCGATCTGCCTTCTGTAAGACAATGTTCGGCAATTCTTCTTTCATCATGACTATTATAAAATAATACGTGGCTCGTCAAATGCATATTAGCAAAAGATCCATTTTGAGGATTTCCCACTGTGGCAGGAACGTAATCATAACTTCTGTTGCCCCAAAGTTTCATGCCGTAATCTGAAAGTTCTTTTTCCTCATTCGAAACACCCCAATGCTCAAGAATGATATAGGCTTCAGCATCTTGTTCTCTAATTTTATCCGCCATTCTTTTGAGTATAGCAATTCTAGAGGCATTGTAACCGTCAAAACTAAAACTTGAACTCGTAAAACCTTTAGTAAAATCAAATCTAAATCCATCAAAATGAAATTCTCGCAACCAGAATTGGTTTACATCATCGATAAATTTTTTGGTATAAGGGCTGTCGTGATTAAAGTCGTAACCCCATTGATAAGGACCGACGTATTCCCTATAAAACCATGGATTATTGGCAGCAGGTTTATTTGCAGAGGCATCAAAATACATTTGAACCATAGGACTTTGACCATAAGCATGGTTTAATACAATGTCCAATATCACGGCCATTCCAGATTGGTGTGCCATATCGATAAAATGTTTTAGGTCATTTTTTGTCCCATAATATTTATCCACTGCAAAATAAAATGAAGGATTGTAACCCCATGAGTCGTTACCTTCAAATTCATTGATAGGCATCAACTCAATGGCTTGAACACCCAATCTTTTAAGATAAGTCAAAGTATCTGTTAAATCTTTATAGGAATGGGATTTTAAAAAATCACGCAAATGCAATTCGTAGATAACCAAATGATCTTTGTCAGGTCTTTGCCAATGACTTTCCGAAGAAGACCATTGATAAGGTGTCTGACTTGTTTGTAACACAGAAGCAATTCCATATTCTTGCCTTTTATATTCTGGCAAATTTGGAAATACGGATGATTCGATCCAAACGTCATTCCATGGGTCGGCAATTTGATGAGCGTATGGGTCAGCAATTTTTAAACTGCCATTGATCCAATATTGATAAACGTAAGTTTTGCCGGGATCTAATCCTTCGATGTCAAGCCAATAGTATTCACCATCTCTTTTCATTTGGTAGGCTTCCTTTACTTTCCAATCAGTAAAATCGCCAACGACATGAACAAAATCTTTTTGGGGCGCCAATAGTGATAATCTGACTTTAGTGGGATTTGAAAAATAAGTAACACCTTGATCTGTATCAGCAGGTCTGATTTCTTCTACGGTTGGTTTTCGAACGACAATATCATGTGTTTTTTCGCTATTAATGTCTTCATTATTAATAGTGGCAGTGATTTTTATACCTAATTCGACCGACCTAGTTATAAAATAACTGTATTGAATTGTTTTTCCTGAAGTCACATTTGCTTTGGATTCAAAACCATTTCCTTCATCGATCCAAAGTTGCATTTCGTTGACATTTGATGAAGCTGTGGCGTTGATGGTTAGACTTTCTCCAATGCTATATAAACCATAGGAAGCGGAAGGTTGGTTTATGAGAATAAATGATCCAGACCTCAAATTTACATACATATCTAAATTTGAAGTGACGGTACCCCAGCTATATTCTCCTGAATTAATGGTTCCTTTTTTACTACCATCCGGGCTTCTAAACACACAAGAGATTCTAAAAATATCTTCTGTTGGTGGCACTCCAAAATAAGATCTCACATCAGGAGAAAAGGTAAATTTCCATTTATTAGCTTCACCTTCCACCTTGGTCATGAGCCCTATTCCATCATCTTTTCCCCAATTCCCCTTTACATATTTCCAAGCTGTCCCCGTTGGTTTGTCAGTAACTACACCGTGATGCATATAAATTTTATCAGCACCTACCAGTTCTTTATTTCCTTGCGAAGCATCAAAAATAAGTGTAACTTGGTCGTCGGGACCAGTGCCAATTGGATCTAAAGTGATAATCTGTGCGCCCAAAATGAAGGGTACAAAAAGGCACAGTATTACATATATTTTACGTTTTAATATCATGTTGTATTATATAATTTGAATTTGTAAAAATAGGATAATTTAGCTTTTATTAAAAACGAATGTATATTAAATGTACTTTGGCGACATGTAAAGATAGAATTATGAATAAAAAAATAGTGGTGGCTTGTGATAAATTCAAAGGATCTCTATCTGCTGAAGAAGTTTGTGATTCCTTAAAAAAAGGTATTCTTCAGACATTTAAACAAACTGAAATTATGACATTTCCTTTGTCGGACGGCGGAGAAGGTTCGTTGGACATTTTGAAAAAGTACCTTTCTTTAACCAAAATTATAGTAAAAACAATAGACCCTATAGGAAGAAGATTATACGTGGAATATGGGATTGACAATGAAGGCCAAGCATATATTGAAACTTCTAAAGTCTGTGGATTAATGTTATTGGAGAAAGACAAACAAAACCCCAAACAGACGAGTACAAAGGGTTTAGGTTTGGTTGTTTTAGATGTTCTTCAGCGAGGGGTTAAAAAAATTCACCTTTTTTTAGGTGGAAGCGGTACCTCGGATGGAGGCGCAGGAATGTTATCCGGTCTTGGATTTGATTTTAATGACAAAAAGGGTCAGAGTTTTGATCCCAACGGAGGAAATTTGTCTGAAATTGATACCATCAATTGGCCTGATGTAGATTTATTTAATGATGTGCAGTTTTATAGTTGGTGTGACGTACAAATTCCATTATTGGGTAAAAACGGGTCAACTTATATGTTTGCCGAACAAAAAGGAGCTATGAAAGAGGATCTTTTTGTATTAGAAGGTGGAATGGATCATTTTAGACGGTTAATCGAACATAAAATTGAGGATACCACGGCACATTTGGTCAAAGGGGCTGGATCGGCTGGTGGACTAGGATTTGCTTTGAATAGTGTCCTTGGCGGAAAAATAGGTATGGGCGCTGCTTTTTTTATAAAAATGACCAAGGTAAACTTAGCGATCAATAAGGCTGATGTAGTTATTACGGGTGAAGGAAGTTTGGATATTCAAAGTTTTAAAGGAAAGTGTGTTGGCGAAGTTATCTTCATGGCGAAAAAAAATAAAAAAAACTGTTTGGTTGTTTGTGGAATCAACAAACTTGAAAAAAGTACTAGTCTTAAAAAAGGGATATCAACAGTATTTACACTTGTCAATGGTGATATTACGTTGGATGAGTCAATAGTTACTGCTAAAGATTTGTTGTATAAAAAAGGGAAAGAGATAGGTATAATGTTTCAAAAAACAATTGTATAACCGTAAATTAAAGATGTTTTTTCCTTTATTATTTTTGGTGTTTGATGTTAATATTTGAAGTAAAAAAGCAACTTCGAAAACAATTCTTCTTGCCTCACCAGCTTCAATAATTTTTTTATCTTTGTCCCGATGGGATTACATTTTGCATATAAGGGAAAATTAAAGGCTGCGACGTTGCTGCCTGAACTAATATATGAAGTTGAGGATATTTGTCATTCTCTTCATTGGCCTGTTAAAGTTTTTGAACAAATATTTCCTGATAATACATTTCAAGATAAAGTTGACGATAGAAGCTATGGAATATTTTTTTCACCACCTGAATTTGAAGCCATTGGTTTTGTGCTTAATAGTGAAGGAAGAATATGGAATCCATACTTAAAAGAAGCACTTTCAAATGGTGGATCTGACGAAATAAAAGTCATTACAGTTCAATTAAATCTCGATGACGAAAACCCTGAACCCGTTATTTCAGAAAATGACAAAGAAGTTAATTGGGAAGAAATTGTCTACCAATATTCAGTCAAAAGCAACAATCCCGATGCTTCTACTTATGTTCAAATTATTGAATTAATTCGTTACTTGAGTGAAAAATTTTTTGATGAATTTTCGATGCAAGATGATTCAGGTTATTGGGATAAAAAGGATATACATTTGCTGACAAAAAGGCTGTCAACGACCTCATGGCTTATAGAAGAATTACATAAAAAGCTATCTAAGAAGTCTTTTAAAGATCCAGAAGATTTTTTGCAATATATGAAACAACTTGGCACGTTTATCAAAAAAAATATAAAAGAAGAGGAAGAATAAATTGTTTGGAAAGCACTTTTATTTAATTTGAAGTGATTATTTTGCCTCCAAAATATTATAAATGTTTTCTAAGACTTGTGAATATGCCATACGATCCAGTATATATATAGGGGCTCAATCTACAAATGGACAGAGAGTAAGTCTATCTGATGTAGCTCAAAAGATAGAATCTCCAGAAGCATTTACTTCAAAAATACTTCAAAAACTGGTAAAAAATAAAATCATTCAGTCTATCAAAGGACCAGGGGGTGGATTTATGGTAGATCCTAAGATGATGGAACAAATTAAATTATATCAAATTATTAAAGTATTTGAAGGTGATGTTCTCCGTCGGTGTAGTTTGGGTTTAAATGAATGTTCTGATACATTTCCTTGCCCTTTCCATTCAAGATATAAACCAGTACGGGAAAAGTTGAAAAATATATTTGAAGAAACCACTTTGAATGATATGGTGAAAGGGTTGTATGATGGCAACACTTTTCTAAAATTATAGCTGAATTATTTATCCCATTTAATTGTCAGGAGTAGTTAAAAAAAGCAAGGTTTTTATGGGCTTTAGAAAGGATAAAAAACAGTAGTTTTATCCATGGTTAGCTTCATTAAAAACAATGTATTATTTTTTCCAAGGTAATTGTATAACTCTATTTGCCGCTAAGTATCCTAATCTAATTCCTTCGTCACAGTCCATTCTAAAATGAACGCCTAAGGGCAATCTACTGTATGCGTTTTCAATCCCTGCTTCGAGGAATGAAGCATAAGACCTTGGGGTTCCTTGGAATTCAAATCTATTTTTGTGGCAATTGTCGGTAAACGAACGGTTATTGCCAAAAATGTCAGTTAAAATAGCTGAACCGGATCCACCAAATCCAGAGTGACCTGAAGGATATGCTGGGAAAGGTGGTGTAAATCCTTGTTCTTTTGTAATAGGGTGATTGAGAATAGGTTTCCAGTTTGGATCCATTAATTCTCGTATATATTCGATAGGTCTCCTTACATTATAAATGTATTTTGAATTCCAAATGGAGATGGCGGCATCTGCCATGGCCATTCCTAATTTGGCATACAGTTCTACAGCTTTTTCTAAAGAAATATTATCGTTGGCAACCATTTGATTGGCTATAGCAATTTGTCTGGCTGCAGGTTCGAAAGTAACATCTTCAAAATCATCGCTCCAAAATTCTGCAATCCATTTGTCTTCAAAAGTCAAGTTATCTACCCAAATTTTTGTTTCAGAAGCTTGCTGATAAAATTTTGAATTGGGATTTTCGCTATATTCTAACGGTGGTTTCGCTCTAAGATCACTTTGTTTCATGGCAAAAGTTCTAACAGTTCCCCAATATGGGAATAGACCCGGTGTAAAATCAGGCCATGTTGGTTGCCAAAGTTTTTCACCAATTGGCCCAACTTTCGGAGGGATATAAGATGATGGAAAAGGGTTTTTGAATGCTTCGTGACCATAAATATCGGTAGCACTATAATTAAAAACAGCGTTTGCTACATCCAATCCAAATAATTTGGAACGAGTGAATGTTTCAAAAGAAATATCCTCGGCATATAGTTCATTCATTCTTTTTTCCAATAAGGTTATTTTGTTTTTATCCTCATTTTTGATGTGAGGATAAAAATTTCTAAATGACTCAGCATAAGCAGCATTAACGCAGGTAGGCCAGTGGTATTCTTTTCCAGATTCTATTTTTGGAATATTTAAGCCAACATATTGAGACTGCATAGACTTGTATGAAGGCATCCCTGGCAGGGCAGCTTCATAGGCAGCTAAGCCCATATAGGCCATCATTCTAGAAGCAGCGGGTGGTCGGTAATTTGGTGAATAACGGTCTATTTCGACAAGTAATTCATTCCATTCAAAGGGTACAGTAGCATCAAATTCATTGGTTTTTTTAAAGTTTGTTTCGACATCTTCGACATCTTTGCTACAAGATGCAATAAAAAGGACGGCGCCAAGGAGAAGGAAAAGACGAAGGCGACTTAAAATTAAAGTACTCATTTCTTATTTTTTAAAATGTGAATAATAACGGACAAAAATATCCGAAAATATTTTTCTAACCAAATATTTTTTAATATTTTTTTAATATTTGGCATTTTAACTGATTACATTAGAAAGAAATAGGATATTTTTAATCCAACAAATGTAGTAGAATCATATATTGATGAGTTTTTTTACTACAGTATTACCATGGTTTTAGGGGAGGTTTTTTAGGTGTACTACCTCTTCTTACTTTTTTATTGACTTTCTTATCTTCATTTTCTATGATGTCCAATAGTTTTTCTGCTTCTTCCTTACTTAAATTTTTTGGTTGATTGGGTTGGTTTTCCTGATTATTTTGTGGATTTTGTTCATTATTTTCTTGTGTACTATCATCTGGTTCTGACTTATTTTGTTCTTCCTTTTCCTGATTTTTTTTCTGTTCTTGTTGCTTGTTATTTTTATTTTCTTGTCGTTGTTGCTTTAGTAGTTTTCGTGCTTTTAATAAGTTTTCGATAGTTTGATTATCATTGGGTTGATGTTTAAGTGAAGATTTATATGCTTCGACACTCTCTTGATATTTTTGTTGTTGAAAATAACTATTCCCCAGATTATGGTAAGTTTTCCCTAAATCGATGGAGTTTGATGTTTTTTGAATAGCATCGGTATAAGCACCTTCTGCTTTCGGATAGTTTTTTTGTTGGTATAAAGCGTTGCCCTTATTATACATCGATTGAAAAGACTTTTCTTTTTTGTAGGCTTCGTCATATTGTTTTTCCGCCTCCATAAAACGATTCATTCCATATAAATCATCACCATTCCGAAGGAGTTTATGGGCAGATTGAGTATTTGCAGGGAGATACAAAACTAATAAAGAAAAAGTGGAAAGCATCATTTTTTTATTCACTTCTGGCAACAATAAAAATAGAATAAAACAAATAATCCCTAAGATTAAGAAAACATAGTAGTAACTATTAAACTCGGTAAATGACCTGATTTCTGCATCTTTTTTTTGCAATAAAGATACTTTTTGTTGAATCTCAGAAATAGTTTTACTTGCATTTTGCAACAAATGACTACTTCCGTTTCCTTTTTGACCAATTTCTTTCAATAGCGTAGGATTAAATTTTGAAATAGCTAATGAACCATCTTGTTCCCTAGCTAAATCTTCTCCTTCATCATCCATAATCGGTATGGTGCTTCCTTCAAGACTTCCGACACCAATTGTAAAAATGTTTAACCCATTTGAGGCTGCACTTTCTGCAACATCTATTGCACTGCCATCGTGGTCATCTCCATCTGAAATAATGATCAATGCTTTTTGACCTTGATTTTTTTCTTCATGTAGTTTTTGAGTAAGGTCAATGGCTTCAGCAATAGCACTTCCTTGTGTAGGCGCCATGGCTGTTTGAATTGTTTGTATATACATAAGGGCAGAAGCATAATCTATGGACAAAGGCATTTGAAGATATGCATTGCCTGCAAAAAATATTATTCCAATTCGATTTCCTTTTAAGGAATGAATCAAATCAATGGTAAATTTTTTAGCCTTTTCTAATCTACTTGGCAAAACATCTTTGGCATTCATGCTGTGTGAAATGTCCAATGCAATATAAATATCCGATGATTTCATCTCGATATCTTTCTTTTTGTATCCGTATCTTGGGTTAGCCAATGATACAATTAATAGGGTCAATCCAAATAAAAAAACGAAATTTTTATACTTGGAAAAAGTAGAGGTTTGTAGGACGAACAAAGATTGAATTACATTAGGATGAGCAAAAGAATGTCTTCCTTTTTGTTGATTTATTTTTACCCAACGTTGAAATAAGATCAAAGTGGGAATTAGTAAGAGCCAGTAAAAATAATATGAATTTTCAAATTGAAACATGCTACATTTTTACATTAAACGTTTAAAAACAGTATAAGTAAGGACATAATACAACAACATTAACACGATCGAAATTTTTACAAAAAACGGATAAACGTCTGTATATCTTTTAAAAACTTGTTGTTCTATTTCTGATTTTTCAAGACTGTCAATTTCTTTATAGATATTTTCCAAACTTTCGTTGTCCGTGGCTCTGTAAAACTTACCATTGGTTTCTTCCGCAATAGTTGTCAATAATTTTGTGTCGATGGATACTTGAACTGGAATATCATTTCCCCTCCCAAAAATATTACTAGGCATCATGGCTATGCCTGTGGTTCCAACAGCGATGGTATATATTTTAACTTGATATTTTTTGGCTAATTCGGTAGCCGTCATTGGATCGATATAACCGGCATTGTTTTCACCATCTGTCAAGAGAATAATAATTTTTGAAGCTGATTCTATATCTTTTAATCTCTTGACAGCTGTCCCTAAACCCATGCCGATGGCCGTTTTATCCTCTAAAATTCCAATTTGAATCTGACTGAGCAAATCTTTAACAACGGCATGGTCTGTGGTAAGAGGACATAATGTATACGCTTCTCCCGCAAAAATGATGATGCCAATACGATCGTTGTATCTTTTGTCCACAAAGTCGATCGCCAATTTTTTGCAAGCATCCAACCTGTTAGGTAAAAAATCTTTGGCCAACATACTCGACGAAAGATCCATGACCATCATAATGTCAATTCCTTCACTGGTTACTTTATCTTCAGTTAATGGAATTCTAGGACGTGCCACCCCTACAATCATCAACAAAAGAGCAAACCAACCTAATAAAGGCAAGTAAGGATATACTTTCGATTTAAAAGTGGTGACTTGGTTTCCCTTTCCAATTTTAGGTAGCAGTATATAGTTTTTTTGTTGGATACTTTTTTTGTGAACAAACCAAGCTAAGCCAATGATTAGTGGAATACTCATTAAAACTAGTGGATATTCAAAAGTAATGTGTGAAAAATAATCCGTCATTCCTCATCTTGTTTTGTAGATAAAATGAAGGTCTTAACATTTTCCACACTATTTATATGAATGTCATCCAAAGCATTTGCCTTTGCAAATTTTATTAAATCTGCCTGGTTTAAAATTTTTTCAGTGGCAACAAGCAAAGTTGAATCCAATCCAATTTCATGTTGTAATGCATGGATACAATCCGTAGTAGACATTTCTAAAGCCAGAATTTTGTACCGATTTTCTACATATTCTCTAAAAATATAGGAGATTTTACTTTGAAAGTCTTTGGCTGTATATATTTTCCAAGCTTGGTTTTTTTCAAGTTCTAGTATTTTTTCAAGTGCTATTTCATGGGGTGATTTTTTTAGAATCTGAAGAGAAGATTCCAAAAGTGTTTTCGGTTTTTTCTGTATATATTTAGCCAGAATATATAAAAAAATGATTCCCATTAAGATATAAACAACCAGTAAATAATCAGTCCAATGCGTTGGTTCGATAATAATCGGCTTGATAGGATATAAAGTATCTTTACTAAGTTGGTTCAAACTGTCCAGTGGCGGTACAATAACCTCGATGGTAATAATACTATCTGGAGAACAAACTAAACCAAAACCAAATTCTGGGGGATAGATATTGAAAATGCCAGGATTATAAATAGCAAAGGTAAAGGTGTTTTCGTAAACTAGCCTATTTCCTATTGTTAGAAAAGGAAGATTAGAACCTTCAAACGGCTGATCAATTTTTACATTTTGCCATTGGTCTGAAGAAAGTAATTCAATATCTGCATATATTTCGAATAATGCGCTGTCTTTTTGAAATAGGGCATTTTGACTTTTTTTAATATTGGTAAAATCGATTGTTTTTACTGGATTGTTTTCTATAGTAGTGAGCGTCAGTTTTAGTCGAAAAGGCTGTCCTACCAATACCGTATGTTCATCTGAAGTAAAGGAACAGGCTTCTTGACAAAAAACGTCATGACTATAAAATAAAAAGCACACCCACAAAACAACCCATTTAACGTTGCTCATCTTTTTGCTCTTTTTTTAAAAAACGAATGTAGGGATGAAATATATTTTTCGCCTGTAGACAAACTGATCAAATCAACTTGAGATCTTGAAAAGGTTTTTTGCAAGGCTTCTAAATGATTTTCAAACGCGGACAAAAAGAATTGCCTTACGGTGGCTGAAGAAGAATCAATAATTTGTATTTGTTTTGATTCAGGATCCATCACCTCCATGATTCCAACATTTGGAAGATGTTTTTCTCGTTCGTCGTAGATATGCATTCCAATAATGTCGTGCTTTTTTCCCGAGGTGGTTATCGATTTTTCAAAATTTTGGTCCATAAAATCGGAAACAATAAAACAGATAGTCTTCTTTTTGTGAACATTATTCAAAAACTCTAAGGCAGTTGAAATATTGGTGCCATTTCCTTGTGGATTAATTTGAATAATTTCCCTAATAACGTGTAGGATATTTTGTTTTCCTTTTTTTGGTGGAATGTATTTTTCAATTTTATCTGTAAAAAAGACAGCACCTACTTTATCTTGATTTCGAAGAGCCGAAAATGCCAATACAGCACAAATTTCTGCGATTAAATCACTTTTAAGTATGGAAGATCCAAATTTGGATGATGGAGATACGTCAATTAAAAGCAGAAGTGTTAGTTCTCTTTCTTCTTCAAATACTTTTACAAAAGGGTGGCTACTTCTAGCCGTCACATTCCAATCAATGTGTCGAATATCATCACCGTGGCTGTATTCTCTGACTTCGCTAAAAGACATACCACGTCCTTTAAATGCACTGTGGTAATCTCCGGCAAACAAGTCTTTTATCACCGCTTTTGTCGTAATTTCTATTTTTTTTACCTTTTTAAGTAGGCTAACCGTATCCATTTTTTTCAAAAATTTTTGAGGATAGATTTTGATTTACAAAGTGGTCTCAATTCATCAAAATTTAATTCGACTTCATGTTCTCCATAAATATTACTAAAACAGGTTTGAAACTTTATTCCATTTTCGTATAGGCAGATATAATTAAAATTTTGTTTAGAAACCCATTCTTTTACTGATTTGTCTCGAAAAGTCAATGCGTTTTTTTTCACTTGAACTAAAGAATCTATACCCAATGGATGTTCAAATGAAAGGGCTAAAAAATCAATGGGTTCCAAAATTTTTCCACTCTTTAAATCAAACACAAAACTCTTTTTATCAGTGCCTTTTTTCCATGATGATTGTGTAAAAATATTTCCACTTACAAACTCGTCATTCAGAAATGAAATTTCGACCCAACCATATCCAATATCTTTATATCTATTGGTATTAGGAATAGATTCTTCAGAGGTTACACTTATTTTTTTGTGGCTCGAATTATGCCAATTTTTAAATTCGTTGTCTAGCCAATGATTAAATTTTTTATGGTCAATCAAAGGACGCATTGTTTCAATTCTCGTTGTAAAATTAGCAAATTCAAAACACTCAAAAACAGCACTTGCTTCTCTTTTCAGAAGAAAATTCTGGTAATTTTCTGATTTTTCAATGAGTAAATAATCCTGAGCATCTTTAGTCAGAATAGCCTTGTAATGGGGGGATATCATAAAAACAATCACTTCTTCGTTGTCACCCAAAAGTAGTGTGTCGGTGAATATATTTTGATTTAATTTTGAAAAAACGGTATAAGTGTCTTCTTTTTTGTCAATAAATACACAAATTGGCATATTGTCAATTTTCCCTTTATAGAAGTGATGCCATTCTCGACCTCCACACAAAATAGGATGGTAATCATCAAATTTGTTAACCACCTCTCCTTCAAACCCTAGTGACTCTTTTTTGAAGGCATCCATCCATTTACCTTTAAATTGTTGGCCATCAAAGTGCCCTATAATAAATCCAGTTGATTTACCTCTTTTATTGGTTTCAACAAAGGTAATATCACTATTTTGTTCATCTCCATCCAATTCAAATCGTTCACCACTACTTCTCAGATAGTAAAACCCTTTACATGATTTGCCATCTGTACCAAAAGCAAGGTCGACTACGTGGATTCCATCAAGTTTGCCACTAATCAAGATAACCCAAATGTTTTTGACTTTTTTGTCAAACAATGCTTTAACTTCTTCTTTTATTTGCGTAGAAGGGTAAGCAGATTGCCCTAGGACCAAATAAAAGGGAAAGATTAAAAATAAGAAAGACAAAAATAATTTATTCAAAATGAAAAGTTTAAAACTAATATTAAGGTACTTCTACTGTATTGATGATTTTTTGAATGACATCTTCTGGACTAATATTTTCAGCTTCAGCTTCATAACTTAGACCAATTCGGTGTCGCATTACATCTTTGGTCACATTTCTAACGTCTTCGGGAAGTACAAAACCTCTTCTTTGCATAAAAGCATGTGTTTTGGCCGCTAAGGCTATATTAATACTTGCCCTTGGAGATGCACCAAATGAAATCCAATTGACAACATCTTTGACCTGATATTTTTCAGGATATCGTGTTGCAAACACCAAATCCAAAATGTAGGATTCTATTTTTTCATCCATGTAGACTCGTTTGACGGATTCCCTGGCTTTTAATATGTTGTCAATAGACACAATTGGGTTGACTATTTGATTTGTCTCACCAGCGATATGTTTTCTAATGATTTCTCGTTCTTCTTCTTTATTAGGATAGTCTAATTTTATTTTCATCATAAAACGATCAACCTGCGCTTCTGGAAGAGGATAAGTACCTTCTTGTTCTATAGGATTTTGGGTGGCCAAAACTAAAAATGGTTCTTCTAAAATAAAACTTTCTTTGCCAATCGTTACTTGCCTTTCTTGCATAGCTTCCAATAAGGCACTTTGGACTTTTGCGGGTGCACGATTGATTTCATCGGCTAGGATGAAGTGGGCGAATATTGGACCTTTTCGTACCGTGAAATCATGTGTTCCTGGATTGTAAATCATGGTGCCCAAAATATCCGCTGGAAGCAAATCAGGTGTAAACTGGATTCGGCTAAATTTTGCTTCTATCGCTGCTGCTAAGGTTTTTATGGCTAGTGTTTTTGCCAAACCAGGCAGACCCTCTAAAAGGACATGGCCTTGTGATAATAAACCTAAGATAAGCCGATTTACCATATATTTTTGACCTACCAGGCATTTAGAAATTTCATTTTCCAGTTCTGGTATAAAAGCACTATCAAGATAGATTTGCTGCTGCAATAATTCCAAATCCAAAGGAGAATTGTTCATGATTGATAAAAGGATTAATGGTATTAAGTATTGACATCTATACTATCGATTTAAAGTCGACAAGACTAAATGGGCGACAAAAATAGATTATTCAAAAAGATTAAACTTATTTTTTATAATATAATCATTAATAAACAGGTTTATTTACCTATTATAACTTGACTCGATTCTAAAGAAAAATCTTCAAAATATTCCTTAATATATGACTACAAAATTATATTTGACAAAAACAAAAGATGAAATTAAATAGTTTGTTAACTAAATTTTAACTTCGCACGATGATTTACAGGAGTCTAGTATTTTGGTTATTACTACCTATTTATATATTGTTTCCCAATGTAACTTATGGTCAATTTGAAGATGTTGACTACGCTAAATCAGCTGCAAAAAGATTACAAGAAGGAGTACTCGTTGTAAGGCTACCCGTTAATGCTCCAAAAATTCGTTATTTCAAAGCAAAACTCAAGGAAGTAGAAGGGGAAAAACAAAAGATTAGGCTTGCGGATGATCTTCAACGGACGTTATCAATAAATCAACAAAAGTTTGAAGCTATTCATGAGGCATTGAAAGAAAATTATACTTTTTCTAGATTTCTAATATTACCAGATAGTAATTACAATGCATTCGTTGCAGGTGAAAAGCATGTTTTTATAAACGAAAACGGTCAAGTTGATCCACGAATTACCCTTGAGGATAAAAAGTACTTTTTGCTCATCTCTGGGGAAAATGAAGATCAATGGGTGTTGGTAAATTCCGATTTAAAAAGACTTGATAATCCTTTCCCACACAGAGCCACCATTTTCTTGTCTGGAATCACAAGGGTAATAAATTGTAAAAAATATTATTTTAAACAAATGAGATGGTTTCAACAAAAACTATCTGCGCTAATTTAATCATCATCTATGAATTTTAAGTGGGTACTAATTGTTAGGTTCTTTTTTTTATTGTGCCTTTTAGTTTTTTTTCAATGTAAAGACCAATCAAGCAATAATACTATTGAAAACTCGGATGCATTGGAAAACGAATTAAACTCAGCAGTCAAAGAAGAGGACTCAGAGAAAGCACCTGAAAAGTTGACATTTTCTTTAGAAAAAATTCCAAAAAACTATCAGGAAGTCAAAGCAGATACTTTGGGTATATTGATTGACTTGAGGTATGCGACCGAAAATAATTTCATGAAACAAAAGATTTATGATTGTGGACGGTGTTTTTTAAGAAAGGAAATCGCTGAAAAGATTTTTGCTATTCAAACCGACTTAAAAGAAAGATATGGTTTTGGTCTCAAATTATTTGATTGTTACCGACCTTCGGAATATCAGGAAAAATTGTGGGAAATCAAACCTGACCCAAATTATGTTACACCGCCAAAAAAAGGTTCAGTCCATAGCAGAGGGATGGCCGTTGACCTCACTATTGTCGATAAAAAGGGTAATGAGTTGAATATGGGAACGGCCTTTGATTATTTTGGTGCAGAAGCACACACCGATTTTCAAGACTTACCTGACGAAGTGTTAAAAAACAGGCAATTACTTAAAAAGATGATGGAAAATTATGGATTTAAGGGCATTAGAACGGAATGGTGGCATTATAGCTATCGAAGTTTAAAAGGCAAATTAGATCATTGGAATTGGGCCTGTGATTAAATAAAACCAATGAAACCTAAAGTACTTATCACTGACTACGCACATCCCATCTTAAAAGAGACCCTACAAAAACATGGTTTTGAGGTTGATGATTTTCAAAATATAGAAAATGAATCGTTATCAACTATCATACAATTGTACACGGGTCTAGTTATCAATAGTAAAATTTTATTGGACAAAAGTAAAATTGATTTGGGGGTTAAACTTAAATGGGTGGCTAGACTTGGTTCGGGTCTTGAGATAATAGATGTGCCTTATTGTAAAAAAAATAAAATTAAGGTTTTTAATGCACCTGAAGGAAACTGTCATGCAGTAGCGGAACACGAAGTAGGTATGTTGCTCGCCTTATTTAACCGATTGCTTAAAGCAGATCAACAGGTGCGTCAATTTACTTGGGAAAGGGAAAAAAATCGAGGTACAGAGTTACGTGGTAAAACTTTAGGCATCATTGGATTGGGTCATACTGGGTCAGCATTGGCGGAAAAAATGTCGTCATGGGGACTTTCTATCATTTCATATGACAAATACAAGGAGCGTTTTCCGTCTAAACTTCGTTTCGTTGACAAAGTTGGTATTGAAGAATTAAAACGAAAGTCGGATATTATTTCTTTTCATATACCGTTGACAGAAGAGACCAAATATTGGTTAAATCGTGATTTTTTGAAGGATTGTAAGGAAGGCGTTATTATTTCAAATACTTCCAGAGGAAAAATCTGCCAAACTAAAGATTTAATTCACGCATTGGAAATTGGAAAAGTGGGTGGCGCTTGTTTAGATGTTTTTGAAAATGAAAAACCAGACACTTACACGCTAGAAGAAGTAAGCATGTATCAAAAACTTTATTCAATTGACAATGTGGTTCTTACTCCCCACATTGCTGGGTGGACCCACGAATCATTGAAGAAAATATCTACTACATTGCTTGATAAGTTGGGATTGGAATATTAAAATTATTTTTCCATAAAAGATAATAAACATTTTTTTACTTCAATTATGGCTTGAATCGCTTAATTTTCACTAAAATATACCCTATTTTTTTAATTACCCCTACGAAATAGGGTTCATTTTTACAAATTGTAATGGTGGGTACATTTCTTTATGAAAAGTAATGAAAAAGTTTGGCTGAAATTCAGAGAATCATTAACATTGCGGACTCTTAAGAATTTATTAACAATATAAATTTAATAATATGATGAAATATATACTTTCATTAATGTTTATTCTCCTTTCCTTTAGTGGGTTAGTGGCACAGACCACCATTGAAGGTAAAGTTAAGGACGCTAAGACGGGCGAACCTATTATGTTTGGTACCGTTGCTCTTTACAGAGGGGGCGTATTAATAACAGGAACGGAAACGGATCTGGACGGTGCTTATTTCTTCACTGAAGTACAACCGGGAACATATGAAATGGAAGCTAGTTTGCTTGGATATGCTGCTCAGAGAGTTACTGGAATTTTAATTAAAGCTGGTAAAACCAACAGAGTAGAATTTCAGTTGTCAGATGACGCCATCCTTTTAGATTTGGGTGTTGAAATTAAAGCCTATAAAGTTCCTTTAATTGAGATAGACAATACTACTCAAGGTTCGACGGTCACCGCTGAAAAAATCAGGGCATTGCCTACTAAAAATGTCAATGCTATTGCAGCTACTACGGCTGGATTGGCTTCCACTGATGGAGGAGACATTAATGTAAGAGGTTCTAGATCAAATGAAACTGTATATTTTATTGATGGTGTTAGGGTTACGGGCAACTTGATTCCTCAATCTGAAATTGAACAAATGCAGGTTGTCATTGGTGGTATTGAAGCTAGGTATGGAGACGTAACTGGAGGGATAATATCTTTAACTTCTAAAGGCCCATCTGACGTTCACTCTGGTGGTTTCGAATTAGAAACTAGTGAATACTTAGATGGCTTTGGATATAATTTGATTAGTGGAAACTTAGCTGGACCCATTGTCAAAAACAAAAAAAATCAAACAATATTAGGATATAGGGTTTCGGGACAATACCGATATGTAAGAGACTCTAGGCCTTCTGCCTTGGGTGTTTATAGAGCTCCTGAAAGTTTGATTGATCAATTAGAGGCCAATCCTACCTATTCGATTGGAGATTCTAGATTTCCAGCCCTTGAGACAATAAATAGTAGTCAATTAGGTTCTCCCCTTGATGCTAAACCAAACGAACAAAACGTGGATTTGGATTTAACGGCTCGTTTAGATGCAAGAGTAAATGATAATATTGACTTATCTCTTTCAGGAAACTATAATGATAAAACCAATCGATTTAACCCTGGTAGTTCTGGAGTATCTGGTTCTGGATCAACATGGTCTTTATTAAACTGGAGGAATAACCCTTATGAGTATTCTGACAAATACAGAGCAAATTTAAGGATTAGACATAAAATCGGAAAACAAGGTTTAGCTAATACAGGAGAGGGAAGTTCTACGGGAATTAGAAACCTGAGTTACACATTGACTTTGGGTTACGAAAAATCACTTACGAGAAGAGAGGATTTCAGACACAAGGATTCCTTGTTTCACTATGGCTATTATGGAAGAACCTCAAGAGAGTGGCAGCCTACCTTTGGATTTTTAGATCCTTCAGTTCCTCCTTTTAAATTTCAGGGACATACAGGTTGGACACCTATTGTTGGTGAGTTCTTAGCTGACCCAAATATAAATCCAATTCTCGCTAGATATAATGGTTTACAAACCGGAATTGACCAGATAAATACGATCAATGGTATTTTAAATAGTAACCTTAATTCTGCATGGAGCAACCTTTACGCAAATACTGGACAGGTGTATAATTTCTTTAGGAAAACAGATGATGACGTATACACTTTAAACCTTATTACTAGTTTTGATATCTTGACCGGAACAAAAGAGAAAGGTCGTCACAATGTCCAGATTGGATTTTTATACGAACAATCCGTTAGAAGAAACCACACATTAAGGCCATTTGCTTTGTGGAATGCAGCTGAAATTTCAGCTAACGGACATATAGCTACTTTGGATTATAATAATCCTTACTGGGATGAAGTATGGAGTCCAATATTAGGAGATTCTCTTTATTACAGTGTTGTGAATCCTATTGGGAATTATACATTTTACCAAAAAGTAAGGGATTTGTTGAACGAGAATCGAGGAGATAACCCGCTTTTGACACAACAAGACAGAGTTAATGTTTGGGATATTAATCCTAACGATTTGAGTTTAGATTTATTTTCTCCAAGAGAATTGATAGATTATAACTTAGTAGGATATTATGGTTATGATTATTTAGGCAATAAATTGGGTTCTAATATTAAGTTTGACGACTTTTTCAGAAGCAAAGATGCTAATGGAAACAGAACCTATCTAGTGGGAGCTTCACAACCTATATATGGAGCTGTATTTTTACAAGATAAATTTTCCTACAAGGATATCATCTTCAGACTTGGTTTGAGAATGGATTATTACGACGCCAATACAAGAGTGTTAAGAGATCCTTATGCCTTATACGAAATTGAAAATGCGAAAGATTTCTATGCTCGAACAGGTGACAACCAACCTGGATCAGTAAACGATGATTATAGTGTTTATGTCAAAGATGCCGACTCTGATCAAGTTGTTGCCTTCAGAAAAGGAGATCAGTGGTTTTTACCAAATGGTACAGCTGTATCTGGAGGAAACTTGATTTTCCAAGGCGGAATTGTAACACCTTCATATGCTGGAAAAACAACCAATAGAGTATTGGATGTTCAAGCAGATGATTTTGACCCAAACACATCATTTGTTGATTACACGCCACAAATCAACTTTATGCCAAGAATGGCATTTTCATTCCCTATTTCTGAAGATGCTGGATTTTTTGCCCACTATGATGTTTTATACCAGAGACCGAGTTCTGATGATATTGCTACAGCATTGGATTATTATAATTTTAATGATGTAAGTAGAATTAATCCAGCAGGAGCGGCTTTGGACAATCCTAATTTGAAACCCATTAGTACGATTGACTACGAAGTAGGTTTCCAACAAAAATTGACCAATACATCAGCTTTGAAAGTTGCGGCTTACTACAAAGAGATTAGAAATTTGATTCAGCAACGAGTGTACACAGATGTGGCTTCTCCTGTAAATTCATATAAATCATTTGACAATATTGACTTTGGTACGGTCAAAGGATTTTCTTTTACATTGGATAGAAGACGAACGAATAATTTAGAGATAACGGCAACATACACCCTCCAATTTGCTAATGGCTCTGGAAGTGATGCCAACTCTTCAAATGGTATCAACAACAGAGGACCAGTAAGAAACTTGTTACCGCTTTCTTATGATGAAAGACATAGGTTAACCACTGTTTTAGACTATCGGTTTGAGTCAGGCAAAAGGTATAATGGACCAAGATTATGGGGATATGATATTTTTGCCGATGCTGGGTTGAATTTGATTGGTACAGTTGTATCTGGAAGACCCTTTACAAGAAGGGCTGTTCCAGGAGACGTTACAGCTGGAAGTAGTGGGTATATTGGTTCTATCAATGGTGCGAGATTACCTTGGAATTATTCATTTGATATGAGGATTGATAAAAGATTCAAACAAACAATCAATAAAGAAACGGGCAGCGCTATTTTCTACAATGTGTATTTTAGAGTTCAAAATTTGTTGAATACACAAAATATAATTGGTGTATATAGTTATTCTGCTGACCCTGACAACGATGGATTTTTGACTTCCACTTTTGGAGTTGACCGTCAAAGAGGAGTAGTAGACACTGGAAGAAATCTTGACAACTTTTTGGATGCCTATTCCTGGAGACTGTTAAATGGAGGATTTTACACCTTACCACGAAGGATGTATATTGGTGTAATTCTTGATTTTTAATAAAATTAAAAAAAGATAATCATGAGATTAGCAAAATTTTTATTTGTTTTTTTATTGGGTAGTTTTGTCACCAATGTTGGTGCTATGGACGATCCAAACAGGAAAAATGCAAAAGCACCATCATCTACAGAATGGAGAGCTGCCTGTACCAGGCCTACGAATCAGTATGATATGCAAATTAATAATGTTAGATCAAGAATGCACGTAGGAGGTCACGTATGGTCTGATGCAGCGTACATTGTACCAAAACCTGCACCTGGAGAATTACCTGTTTCAGCTTTATTTGCTGGTGGGGTTTGGATTGGTGGTAGAGACCGTGCAGGTAATATAAAATTGTCTGCGGCTACATATCGATCTTTGGGTTTTGACTTCTTTTCAGGTCCTTTAGACTTAGCCACTGGTGCGACAGAATCACAAATTTGTAAAGATTGGGATCGATTTTTTGTGGTAAAAGGAACCAACATCCTGAATATCATTAATCAATACGATTTAGATCCAGACAATTTCGATTGTGAGGCCATTTCCGAAGAGGTTCGATATTGGCCAGCACAAGGAAACCCTTACTTTAATGAAAAATTTTCATTTACTTTATTGGATCAACCTTTAGCCAATTATTGGGATAATGACGGTAGTGGTGATTATGATCCTTGTAAAGGAGACTTTCCGATTATTGACCTAAGAGGTTGTGAACCAGCTTCAAGAGAACATGCCAAAGAATTGGTGCCAGATGAAATGGTATTCTGGATATACAATGACAATGGTGGACCTCACACTTTATCTGGACCAGCGGCAATACAGATGGAAGTTCAAGTACAGGCATTTGCATACTCAACCAATGATGCCATCAATGATATGACTTTTTATCGGTATAAATTGATCAATAAGGCAACAGAAGATATTGGGGAATGTTATTTTTCAATTTGGATTGACCCTGATTTAGGTTGTTATTCTGACGATTATATTGGATGTGATGTGTCAAGATCTCTCGCATATGTATACAATGAAGATGCGGTGGATGGTATCAATAATTGTGATTGTATAGGAAATCCTACATATTGTTCTACAGTTCCAATTTTAGGAATGGATTATTTTAGAGGTCCTAGATCTCCGAAAGTTTTCTTGAGAGACACCCTTACCAATCAGCTTATATTAGATACTTTAAAGGATGAAAACGGAGCTTATGTTCTAGATGAAAACGGTAATTTTATATTGAGTAAAATACTTTCAGACCCTAAACTATTTAGTGGTGAGCAAGATACGCTTGTTGAGTTAGGAATGACTTCATTTATGTATGCTGAAAACTGTAGTGTAGGATCACCAAATCCAAATACTTGTGATCCTCAAAGGGGTAATGAAGAACAATTTTTTAATTATATCAGAGGTTTATGGTTAGATGGTAATCCTCTTACATATGGAGGTACAGGATATAATCCTGGGGCAACCAACACTACAAATTATGCCTTCCCAGATGATCCAAACAATCGTAATGGATGGAGTATGTGTACAACTACATTACCTAATGGTGATAGAAGGACTATGCAAGCAACTGGACCTTTAACATTACAGCCAGGTGCGACTAATGAATTGATCGTTGGAGTTGTTTTCGTTCCAGATTTAAGTTATCCATGTCCAGACATTACTCGTTTAAAATTTGCGGATGATATTGCACAGGCTTTGTTTGATAATTGTTTTGACATTCCTGACGGACCTGATGCACCAGATGTTACAGCCATTGAATTGGATAGGGAATTAATATTATTATTGTCTAATGAAACAACATCTAATAATTTTAATGAGAATTTCAAAGAAAAAGACTTACAAGCGCCACTAGGTGTAGATAGTCTTTATCGTTTTGAAGGTTATAAAATATATCAATTAGCCAACGCATCAGTAACAACACAAGAATTAAATGATGTAACAAAAGCTAGGTTAATCCGTACTGTTGACGTTAAAAATGGCGTCAAAGAATTGTATAACTGGACAGGTTTACCGAATCCACTACCTAGTCAGGCAGGAAACCCTATTTGGACTTATACGAAACGTGCAGAAGGAACTGACGCTGGACTTTCCAACACATTTAGGATATTAGACGATCAGTTTGCTGTAGGAGACAGACGATTAATCAATCATAAAGAATACCATTTTCTTGTTTTGGCCTATGCCTATAATAATTGGGCAGATTTTGATGCTAAATTGATTACGGGACAAGCCACCCAGTTTTTAGAAGGTAGACGAAATATTGGCCCAGGAGGGAATGGTCGACCATATACACTAGTACCAAGACCAATTGTATATGAAAACTTAAAAGCACAATATGGCGATGGACCTGTAGTTACAAGGTTGAGTGGTGAAGGAAATCCAAATATTTTCTTAGAAATGGATCCGTCTATGTACGATAAAATATTAGGTGCTAACTTTAATGGTGAAGTATTGTACAAAGCTGGAAGGGGACCTGTAACAGCAAAAGTAGTTGACCCTTTAAGTATTAAGGAAGGTAAATTTAAGCTTGATATTGGAGGCCCATTCAATCTCAATAGAGAAAGATGTGAGTTTGATAGTGAGACCACTTGGTCATTGACAAATATTACCAACGAAAATGATCCTCAAGCCTTGTTAACAGACAAATCTTTAGCGGAAGTAAGAGAGTACATTATTAATAATTTGGGATTTTCTATTACTTTAAATAATGTAGCTGAACCTGGAACTCGAGCAACACCTCAAAATGGAGCCATTGGTGCAAGTTATACCTATGCTTCTGAAGCTGGACCAAAATGGTTTAGAGGAATCACAAATGGTGGAGTTGTTCAAGTTGGTGTTGAGTTGCCATTTTTGGACTTTGTTCGTAATTTGCCAGAAGATCCAACAGGAGCACTTTCAAGTATGGGAAATGGAATGTTTGTTCCTTTCTTTTCAACCAAATTTGAAGCGGATAATCAATTACAACCATTTTTCTTGAGTCCTGCAGCGAGAGAGTTTCAAGCAATTCTAAATAATCAGGTTAATCGCTCGTTGAGATTCAGAGATTTAAACAATGTGGATATTGTTTTTACAAGTGACAAAACCAAATGGAGTAAGTGTATTGTTATCGAAACAGCTAGTCCAGATTATTACAACAATGGTTTGACTACGATTGGCGATGCCAAAAATTTTGAATTGAGGCAGTCACCATCTATAGGTGTTAATGGTGAACCTTTGGATGGCAGTTCTGTAGGTTTTAGTTATTTCCCTGGTTATGCAGTCGATGTTGAAACTGGTAAAAGACTTAATATATTCTTTGGTGAGAATAGTGTTTACTCAGGTGACAACGCAGAATTTTTGGATGATAACAACCCAATAGGAGGTGATATGATTTTTAATCCTAGTTCTCAGTTGATTGGCGATGGATGGTCGAATAATGATCCTAGAGCGGCTGTGTCAGGGGGACATCATTATATTTATGTTACAAGACAGGAATATGATGAATGTGCTACATTGGCCACTAAATTAAGAAAAGGAGCCTCTACTATTCAAAAATTAAAAGGTGCTGCCGGAATTACTTGGTCTGCCTTCCCAATGGGAATAATTTCTAGTCCGATGACAACTCTTGATAAAGGATTAATTCCTAATGATTTGGTGGTTAAATTAAGGGTTGATAATCCTTATGGACAAAGTAGAAAATTCAATATAGAGCGAGAAAGAGATTGTGAAACTTTTGCAGATAATCCATCCTATACTTTTGAATTTAAAGGAGTGAAATCAGAATCTCTGGTTACTCAAGAAGATTATAAAGGAGCTTTGGCGAATGTAAATGTAGTTCCAAATCCTTACTATGCGTATAGTGCATATGAAACTTCACAATTCACCAATGTTATTAAAATAATCAATTTACCTGAAAGAGCCGTAGTAACTATTTACACAATTGATGGGCAATTTGTGCAACAGTTTAACAGAGACGAAAGAAAGGCAATCAGGTCAGGCAATAATAGACCTACGTCTACAACACAGGTTTATCCTGATCTTGTATGGGATATGAAAAACAATAAAGGTATTCCAGTAGCAAGTGGTGTTTATCTTATTCACATCAGTGCGCCTGAATTAAATGAAGAAAGAACATTGAAATGGTTTGGTGTTGGAAGACAATTTGACCCGAACGGATTGTAAAAATAGTTGTTGGGAGTTAGGTAGCATAAACTTAACTCCCTACTCCATTTAATTAATGATAACAAAATAACGAATAATGAACAGGAATTTTTACTTTTTATTAATCATATTAGGTGTTCTCTTCACAGTTGAAGAAATAAAAGCAGGTAACCCGGATCGTCAGGGTGAAGCCGGTGCTTCTGAGTTATTAATGAACCCATGGGCTAAGAGTTCGGGGATTCATTCTATTGGAACTTCTTTTGTTTCTGGAATTGAGAGTATGCGTATTAACGTAGCTGGTTTAGGTCGGATTAAAGGCGGCGAGCTTTCCTACAGTAATGCTCGACTTTTCGAAGGTAGTGGAATGGGGATGAATGCCCTTGGTTTTGGTATTAGAATCAAAGAATCATCTGTGATTGGATTGTCTTTTACTTCACTTGACTTTGGAGATATTCCAGTAACTACAGTGAATTTACCAGAGGGAACTGGCGGATTTTTAAGCCCTAGCTTTTTTAATCTTGCCTTGGGATATGCCTATACGTATCAGAACAAAATTTCTGTTGGTATATTGTTCCGAGGAATATCTGAAGCTATTCAGGACGTCAGTTCTTTTGGTTTTGGCATAGATGCTGGAGTTCAATACGTGAGTGGAGAAAAAGATAATTTTAAATTGGGTATTACATTAAATAATATAGGTAGTCCCATGAAGTTTGGAGGAGAAGGCCTTTCATTTCAAGGAGAAAATCAAGAACCTGCTGGCGGAACTTCATACAATTTGACATATAATGCGAGAGCTGCGGAATTTGAATTGCCATCTACACTTAATTTAGGTGTTTCTTATGATTTTTATTTTAATGAAAAATTGTATTTAAGAGGAATTGCAAATTTCACCTCAAACGCATTCTCAAGAGATCAACTGGGAGGTGGAATAGAATTCTCTATACACAATATGGTTGTTTTAAGAGGTGCATACAAGTACGATATCGGAAGTAATAATGACGTAGTAAAAAATGTGTACACTGGACTAGCTGCAGGCATTAGTGTTGAATCACCTTTGACTAAAGGAGGTAAAAATAATATTGGCGTAGATTATGCTTATAGAACCACTAGTCCTTTCAAAGGAACACACAATTTAGGAATTCGTTACGCATTCTAAACTGAGTCATAAAAGTTGTGAACTGTAATATATAGTTGAACTTTTTACCCTTATTCAGGGTTTTAAATATAATACACTTAAACGTTTCTCTAAGAGGAGAGACGTTTTTTTTATTTTGATACATATTAAAGTTAAGATATATGTCTGGAATTTCATACATGACAGAAGAAGGATATGAAAAGTTAAAAGCTGAACTAGAGTTATTAAAAAGTAAGGGCAGAGATGACGTTGCTAAAGCTATAGCTGAAGCTAGGGAAAAAGGTGATTTGTCGGAAAATGCTGAATATGATGCAGCAAAAAATGCTCAGGGAATGTTAGAGTTAAAGATCAATGAACTAGAAAAGGTGTTTGCTAATTCTAGGATTATTGATGAAAGCACGTTGGACACTTCTCGAGTTACGGTTCTAACAAAAGTGACCATAAGAAATAAAAAAAATGGGGCAGAAATGACGTATAAGTTAGTCGCAGAGGCAGAAGCTAATTTAAAGGAAAAGAAGATATCCGTTAATTCGCCTATAGGTCAGGGCTTGCTAGGAAAGAGCGTCGGAGATTTAGCACAAATACATACACCAAATGGTGATGTGGATTTTGAAATCGTCGAAATAAGTTTGTAATGGCGTCGATATTTACTAAAATTATTTCAGGAGAAATTCCTAGTTATAAAGTAGCAGAATCAAACGACTATTTTGCTTTTTTAGATATCAAACCGTTGGCTATGGGCCATACTTTAGTGGTGCCAAAAAAGGAAGTGGACTACATTTTTGATATGAGTGATGGTGAATTAAGTGGGTTGATATCTTTTGCAAAAAAAGTAGCTGACATTTTAAAATCTGAAGTGGATTGTGCTCGAATTGGCCTGTCTGTGATAGGACTTGAGGTGCCACATACTCATATTCATTTAATACCAATCCAATCTGTTTCTGATATGAATTTTTCTGCTGAAAGAGCCGTTTTTACCAATGAAGAATATGAAACTTTATGTAATCGTTTAAAAATAAGTTTTCAGAAAAAGTACGGTTTATAAAATCACCGAATTTAAATGACGACAAGTTTGGGTGTATTTCCAGTTTAACACATGTGAACTAGCTACCATCAAGCCACCGATGACACTAAAAACTAACATCCAGCCATGATGGTCAATCATACCAATAAGTAAAAATGCAAAACCAGTAATGGCCATTAATAAAGGTAATATCCTTCTATGTTTTGATACGTAATCTCCTACAATAGCATAGCCAGCCATTAAAAACCCAAAACCTATTATAATCCAATCGAATAGATGGTTATGTAGCCATGAACCTGATCCAATTAATCCCAATGAAATCATTATGGGAATCGCAGAACAATGAATCGCACACAACAAAGAGGCAAAAAAGCCAGCAGAATCCGCATGTACTCCAAAAAATCGCTTTAACATAATTCTTCAATTTGATGCAAAGATACGGTTTATTTTTTTAAATGCAACCATGTTGCATTTAAATTTTTTGGGATAAATTAAGAGTTAGATCATTTTTGAGTATAATCTTGGTCATCCATGTTGTTGGAATTGGTACTTAAATTTGTTATAACAATTATCAATAGAAAGTATTCAACATGAAAAATAAAAAGTCAATTCTAATCTTAGGGGCTGGTACAGCTGGAACGATTATGGCAAATCAATTGGTGAAAGAAATCGATACTAAAGCTTGGAGTGTCACTATAGTTGATGAAAAAGATAAACACTATTATCAACCAGGGTTTTTATTTTTACCGTTTGGAATGTACAAAGAAGAGGATATTGTAAGGCCAATCAAAAAATATTTGCCAGAAAAAGTCAAATTTATACAAGACAAAGTGGCTAAAATATCACATATCGACAACAAAGTAATGTTACATAGTGGTAAAGATTTGGACTACAATATTTTAATAGTAGCCACAGGTTCAGGTATTGACCCTCTCGAAATAAAAGGAATGAAAGAAGGAGAATGGGGGAAATCAATTTTTGATTTTTATACATTCGAAGGAGCGAAAGCTTTGCAAAATAAATTGAGTTTATGGGAAGGCGGTAAATTGGTAGTACATATAACGGAAATGCCAATAAAATGTCCGGTAGCTCCGTTAGAATTTGCCTTTTTGGCAGATGAATATTTTACAAAAAGAAAAATGCGTGAAAAAGTGGATATCACTTATGTTACGCCTTTAAGTGGTGCATTTACTAAACCAAGAGCAACTGAAAAACTAGAATATTTACTCCAGGAAAAAAGGATTAAAATAGTAGGTGATTTTGCTATAGAATCCGTAGATAATGAAAATAAAACCATCATAGATTACGGTGGAAAAGTAGTTCCTTTTGACTTGTTGGTCACTGTTCCAACAAATAAGGGAAGTCAAGTTATTGATGACTCTGGAATGGGAGACGAATTGTCTTTTGTTCCGACCGATAAAGGAACTTTGCAATCAAAAGTTGCCTCCAATATATTTGTTATAGGAGATGCATCAAATGTACCTACTTCAAAGGCAGGTTCTGTTGCCCATTTTCAAGCAGAAATATTATTGGAAAATATTCTAAATTATATAAGAAATGAATCATTATCAGCTGAGTTTGATGGTCATGCCAACTGTTTTGTGGAAACGGGAAATGGGAAAGCGTTATTGATTGATTTTAATTACGACCATGAGCCAGTTGAAGGAACATTCCCCATTGCAGGTATAGGACCACTTCGATTATTAAAAGAATCTAGGTTAAATCATTGGGGGAAATTGGCATTCAGATGGGTTTACTGGAACTTATTACTTAAGGCTAGACCTATTCCGTTTGTATCAGCTAAAATGTCCTTAAAGGGAAAAGAATTTTAAACAATTAAATTAATTATAATGGAAAAACATATCGCAGGTAAAGTAATAGATGTAAATGACGAAGGATTTATGACTGATTTCAGTCAGTGGGATCGTATTGTTGGAGAAGCTTTAGCTAAAGAAAACAATATTGATATGACACCAAGACACTGGGAAGTAATACAATTTCTTCAAAATGAATATAAAAAAGAGAGTCCTTTAAGTATCAGAAAAATAGGTAAAAGCGGTGTCGTTGATATTAAAGAATTTTATGCGCTCTACCCTGATGCTCCTTTGAAAACATCTACAAAAATAGCTGGAATTCCTAAGCCAGTTAGTTGTGTATAATCTTAAATATTAATCTTAAAAAATGACAATAATGGAAGATAATGGCAAAATTCAAAAAATGATGATTATTCTTTCCAAAGCAACTTTGGAAAACGTTTATGCTTGTTTTGTTTTAGCTAATGGTGCTAGAATGGAAGGTATTCAATCAGAAATATTTTTTACCTTTTTTGGTCTTGAAGCAATTCATAATAAGAAACTCGAACATTTACATACCGCAACAGTAGGAAATCCTGCTATGCATATGCCTACAATGTTGGGTGGATTGCCAGGCATGGAAGCTTTGGCGACTTCTATGATGAAAAAAGAAATGGATAAATTGGATATTCCTCCTGTAAGAGAATTTATTGAAATTCTTTCTGCTTCAGGCGTAAAATTGTGGGCATGTAAATTGGCTATGGACATGTTTCACTACGAAAAAGAAAATTTAATTCCTGAATTAGATGGGGTATTAACCGTAGGAGAATTTTACAAACAAGGATCCGGACCAGGTACACATATGTTGTTTATATAACACTACAAGAAATAGACTTATTTCCACGTTGAAATAAAAAAAGCCGTCAGGAACATTTGTGACGGCTTTTTTTTGATTTGGATAGTGTTATTTTTGCAAAGCAGCTATTAGTAAAAAGTATATCTATTATCCGTTACTTTTTTGCTCTTTTTTAATGCATCCATTAATTTATACGATACTTGACTTCTAGCAGACTGAGCCATTTGTTGCTTCATCATTTGAGCCTCTTCCCCTGCAGTTCCAGGAACCATATTGGTTACACTGATATAACATACACCTGTATTTCCAACAATTGCATCTGAAACTGCACCAACTTTTGAAGCAAAAGCCTTTCCAATAATTTTAGGTTCTCCACCTAATTCTGGAATAAAGCCTGAAGCAAAATTAACCTCTGATGCCTTTGCAGGGTCTAATCCAAAGGTAGTTCCAATGCCAATCAAGTCTTTTGATGTAATCCTAGATTTTATTAATTCAGCTTTCTTCTCATTTTTTACAAGGTCGTCGATTGTACCTTTTAAAGATTCTGCAGTAGCTAATCCTTTTGGTGCTATGCTTTTTACTCCGACGATGACATGCTTGCTATCGTGATAATTTTCTTCATCTGCATAAGTATATAACGTAGGTGAAACAGTATTAGGTTTAGATTTTTTCTCAAAAGCCCATCGAATAATGTCTCTTGATGTCTGGCCATTACCTAAATTTCCTAAGTTAAAATCATTTTTCTTAACTCCATTAGCGGATTCTATTTTAAGACTTTTATCATTAACAAGAGATTCTAAGTCTTTAGTTTTTTCTAACAACGCCAATACTTCTTCTAACTTACTATCTTGAGTTTGTTGACTAGGAACTATTGGAGAAGATATAAAAGCCATTTTATAACGAGCTTCATTGGTGGTAAACATCAATTTGTCCACTTTAATTAAATGAACACCAAATTGAGTTTCAACGGTGTACAAACCACCTTCTTTTCCAGTAAGAAAAACAGCATCATTAAAAGGAGGAACCATAGATCCAGGAGCAAAGGTTCCAAGGTCTCCACCATTAGCCGCACTACCAGGATCTTGTGAATTGGCTGAGGCAAGGTCATTAAATTTGACACTGCCACTGTTCAGTAAATTTTTTAAACTATCAATATAAGATTTAGCATTTACTAAGCCTAGAGCATCACCTTCAGTAACTGTTCGCAAAATGTGTCTAGCCTTTGCAGAATCTGGTAAAACTTTACGATCTGACATCTTGGCCATCATATAAAGGTTATTTTCAATATAAGGCCCTATTACACTACCAACACTAAAATTTCCAATAGTATCTTTTAGTACGCCTGGTAATTCATCTTTTTTAAAGAAATTATTGTTAAAGACTCCCTGATTACTTGAAACAAAGGCAGAATCATTTTTTGAATTCACAAACGATTCCTTAAGGCTATAAATATCATCGTATATTTTTTGAGAATCTGCTTGTGTAGGTGTAACCTCAAATACAAGGTAAGAAAGGTTTCTTACTTCTTCTTGATTGGTGTATTTAACGGGATGTTTTTTAATGTATGCTGTATAATCTTCATCCGTTACGTTGATTTCCTCATCTTTAATGACATCATACTTTATCATAACATAATCAAAGTCAACTTTTTCAGACTGGGACTTAGCGTTCAATTCTGCCATCCAGGTAGGAACTACCATAGCTTTTGAAACCAAGTTTGTCAATTTGGACTGAATTTGATTTTTGACAACTTGTTTTCTTTGTTCATTCCAAAAACTAATGAATTGAGGATTTAATTCTTCTCCATTATTGATGGCCTCTTGAAACTGATTTAGTTGATTTCGATCAACCTGACCTGTTTGTGGGTTTCTAAAATTATTTTGGACAATTGGACTCAAGTTTGCACCAAATTCTAATTCGTTCAATTCATCAGGCGCAACACCTAAACCTAATTGATCTCCATAGTCTTCAACAATGGCTTTTTCAACAAAATAATTCCAAAGAGAATTTCTTCGTCCATATACATCACTACTGCCACTATACAAAGCAGATTCGGTTTTTTGAAACTCCATGTAGTCGATTTTTTGACCGTCTACTTTCCCAATAGCATTTTTGGAGCCAAATATACCATTACCCCGATTATTGGCGCTGGTCATATCCATAATGATAAAACCTGCTAACGCCACAGCTAAAAGCACGATGACGAGCCACATATTTTTTCTAATCTTACCTATTAATGCCATATTTATTGAATTTATAATCTAATTTGGTGTAGTTATCAATTTTTAAAAAAACGCCACAAAAGTAACGGAAAAATGCGTAAATACAAATTTAGCCGTGTATTTTAAACTTAAATATTTCCCTACTTGGACAAATAAAGGACAAATTTTGATTTTTCTACATTTTGAATTTTAAAATTTCACAAAAAGCCATACATTTTGACAAAAAAAAACCTACCAATTCAGGCAGGTTTTTAATTTAGTTATTCCAATTTTCTTATTAATAACGGTAATAATCAGGTTTGAAAGGGCCATTGACATTAACGCCAATATAAGAAGCCTGATCTTCCGTCATTTCTTCCAATTCTACCCCTATCTTGGCCAAATGTAATTGGGCAACTTTTTCATCCAAATGTTTTGGAAGGGTATAGACTTGATTTTCGTAATGATCTGAGTTTACCCACAATTCTAATTGGGCTAAAACTTGATTTGTAAAACTGTTGGACATTACGAAGGAAGGGTGGCCTGTGGCACAACCTAAATTTACCAATCGACCTTCAGCCAATACAATGACATCTTTTCCGTTAATATTGTATAAATCTACTTGCGGTTTAATGGTATTTTTAGTTTGACCAAAATTATTATTTAGCCATGCCATATCAATCTCGTTATCAAAATGTCCGATATTACAAACAATGGTTTTGTCTGACATATTGCGGAAGTGTTTTTCCGTAATAATGTTTTTATTACCAGTAGCTGTTACGACGATATTGGCTTCTTTGATGGCATTTTCCATTTTTTTAACAGCAAAACCATCCATTGCAGCTTGTAATGCACAGATTGGATCAATTTCTGTAACGATAACTCTACATCCAGCTCCTCTTAACGAAGCAGCAGAACCTTTTCCAACATCACCATACCCAGCAACTACAGCAACTTTTCCTGCCATCATGATATCGGTAGCCCTTCTGATTGCGTCAACACAAGATTCTTTACAGCCATATTTGTTGTCAAATTTAGACTTGGTCACAGAATCATTTACATTGATGGCTGGCATCACTAAAGTGCCATTTTTTTGTCTTTCGTAAAGACGGTGAACTCCAGTGGTAGTTTCTTCGGATAATCCTTTTATTCCATGTACTAATTCAGGATATTTGTCGAAAACCATATTGGTAAGATCACCTCCATCATCCAGAATCATATTTAGTGGTTTTCCATCTTTAAAAGCAAACAACGTTTGTTCGATACACCAATCAAATTCTTCATCGTTCATCCCTTTCCAAGCAAAAACAGGGATGTTTTCTTTGGCAATAGCAGCTGCAGCATGGTCTTGAGTTGAAAAAATATTGCAAGATGACCAAGTCACTTCAGCGCCTAAATCCAACAAAGTTTCAATTAAAACAGCCGTTTGAATCGTCATGTGTAGACAACCAGCTATTCTTGCGCCTTTTAAAGGTTTTTGGTTCTTAAATTCTTCTCTAAGTGACATTAAACCTGGCATTTCTGCTTCGGCTAACAAAATCTCCTTACGTCCCCAATCTGCGAGGCCAATATCCTTAACCTTGTAATTTACTTTTTTATCTGTACTAATCATGTATATAATATTTCAATTTTTTAATGGAAACGCAAAAATACAAAAATAGTTTGCCAATCATACCTACCTATTGGACTGCTTAACAAAACATTATAGACTCTAAAACCTTTTTTATGGCCTGATTAGTGTCACATCGCCATGGTCTTTGTATTCAATTCCAAATAAAGTGTATCGGACTGCCCAAATATACACTTCCATAGGATTATCGCTTTCTTTGAGGTTTTCCATACTACCATTCCATTCATCTTCAATACTTTCTGATGAAAACACTTTTTGACCCCAACGGTTAAAAATATAGAATTCATAATCCTTGATACTTTCGGGACATAAAGCCTTACCAAGATAAGGTCCAAAGGTAGCGTTGTATTCCATGGTTAAAGTATCAAAGGTGTTTGGAAAAAAGGCAGAGGCAAATTTCATACCGGCATCGGGGAATGTAAAATCGAATGTACCCGTAACTGTGTTTTGAACACATTGCGGATCACTGACTGTGACGATATATTGTCCACTAGCATTTATGATGATTGATGTGGTTGTTTGTCCAGTATTCCAAATGTAATTAGGGTTGTTGATCGGTGCCAAATCATCGTTTAACACAGCAGACAGTAAAATGGTGTTTTCGGTACATAAGGCTGAACTATCGGGTATAAGCTCTAAAGTCGGCAAAGGGAAAACAAAATTAATCGCTGTTCCCGCTCTATTTATGGCACAATTTTTATCTGTCACCGTTACGGCATAATTACCATTTTCTTTAACTTTTATACTTTCTGTATTTTGTCCAGTACTCCAAATAATCGTTGCATCAGAAGGTTTTAATATGTTTTTATCGTAAAGTACGGTAAGCGTTATCGAATCATTGATACACCTGATTGGTTGTTCAATTCCAATATTAATAAGCGGTAAAAAATTGATACCATTTAAAGGAATGGTCAATGAGTCAAGAAAATTGGGACACAATTTGTCACGAATTATAACGGTCAAATTTCCCATATCAAGGTCAACAACGATTGATTTTGAAGTTTGATCTGTACTCCACAAGATATTGGCATCTCCCGTGAAAAAAACTTCCGCCAAGACTGTATTATCAACACATCGATTGGTTTCATCTACAATGAGATCATCTATTTTTACTTGTCTAAATTTTGCTTTTTCTATGGTAATACATGAAGAAGCTGTATTTCCACATATATCAGTTACTGTAACACAATATTCACCTGCTTCGGATATTTGAATGATTTGAGTACCTTTTCCATTACTCCATTCGAATTTTTTTGGAAGCAACCCAAATGAATTGTCTATTGCCTCTAATATCCCATTACCCGTTTGGCAAATGCTACTAAAATTTTCCGTGATATTGACACTCGTCACGATTTGAGGCATTCTGATTAATTCATAAGAAGAAACAAATATTTCGTCACAATTATCTGTAACAGTAACAGAATAAGTACCAGCAGTACCAACTTTAATATTGTTGACGGTTGCGCCTGTATTCCACAAATAGGATTTAATACCTGCTTCAGCAAAAGCATTTGCCCACAATGTTACCAAACCTGTAGTACAAAAGTCTCCTAGTGAAAAAGACACTTGGGCTATTGGCATGGCATATCTTCTAAGCTGCGCTGTATCACATAGAGTGAAACATTCCTTACCGTTGTCTATGGTGGCAATAACTGAATATAACTCAGTGTCAGTTACTGTAATCATAGAAGCTGAATCACCTTTGACCCCTGTACTCCATTCGTAGTAAATAGCGTCTTTGACTGTTGCGTCAAATAAGTGATTGATTGTATCTTTTGGACAATAAGTTGGGTCTCTTTTTAATGTAATGATTGGAAGGTTTAAGGTGTAGTCGTCCGTTTTTAAATCTGTTTTTTCAATTTTTGATGTATCAAATTTTGTCCAAAATAAATCAACACCCTGTAATTCCAAGGGCTCTAAAATTTGATCTGGAAAATCTGTTTCGCAAGTAGTCTCTCCGTTAATGTCTGTTTTTACAAGATTTAAATAGTTGCTTCCATCATCAACTGTAGAAAAAATAGCATATCCACTGTCCATGGTAGACACTAAATTTCCATTTATATTTCTATCGATGTTGACACGAGGATATTTTTTAACAAATTCTAACTTTCCATCTAAATCCAGCTTAGCAAGCCAAGGGAAGTCAGGGCCAGAACCAGTCTCTCTCATAAATCCAGAAACTACTATTTTCCGATCATTTCCTACGGAGAGGTTATTTAATTTTGTATTGGTACTGTCACCAAAATTTATTTTTTGCGCCCAAACCACAGTCCCTGAAGTGTCCGTTTTTACAATAAATCCAAAAGATGTTAGACTAGAATTGAGCGAGTCAACATTGCCAACGAATACAAAAGTGGAATCGGCCAATTTAATACTTTCAACGTTGGCCGAAATATGTAATCTATCTGTTGTATCTACATACATTTTACTCCACAAAACATTGCCCAATGTATCACTTTCCATTAGAAAAGGAAGTCGAGAGGTGGTTTGTTGTACAAAACCGGCAATGGACATAGTTGAGTCTGATGTAATGCTTAAATCAGAAACGGTATTATTTAGGATGGCTCCTGAAATTGAATCTCTGGTGACCAAATAATTATTGGACCATTCTAACAATCCAGCATTATTGGCTTTAGCTAAACTAACCTGGGATCGATTAAAAACTCGTTGGTTTGTAGCTAGGTAAATATGCTCATTAAAATCTTTTAAAAGGAAGGGTGAGTTTACACCAATTGTATCTCTAGAAGGAAGGTATTTGTGTACCCAAGTTAATTGACCGTCGGGATTTAAACTACCAAACAGTTTAAATATTTTATTATTTTCCTGCAATAAGGAAGTAAAGTAAAATTGAGTGCCAATTCTCGTAAGCGAGGTTAATTGAGGTAGAAATATTTGGTTTCGACCCAAACTAGTCAACCTAAATGCTTTGGATCCTTGGTTTTGCGATTTGCTCGCTGCTCCACCTTTTTTGTCAAATAAGGTGATGAGAAGATCGTTGGCTGCATTTCTCAACGTATCTTCCAACAGGTCAAGGCTGGCTAAGTTACCGTCAGCTAATTGGATAGCAGTTTGGTTTTTAGTGTGATGATCCGGATCAACTGTGTACACCCTGTGAAAATTGTTTTGTCCAAACAAAGTAACCATGAATCCTATAAAGCCTAACGTGAGGAGTGATCTTAGCATGATTTGGTATATAATTTTTTATAATTTTTAAAATGTTTTATTTCAACCCTTAAAGTAGGCAAAACATGGTAACTTTGAATAATCAATATTTTTCCAGATTTGAAAGCCATTCCTTCCAAGCGGAAAAATGGTAAAAGTATGAAAAAAAAGTGATGTAAAGTAAAATGAAATAAGGTTTTAACAATTTTTAAAGCGCAAATGTCAGGTCGACATCACACGAGAGGAAAACGACATTGATAGACGATATATTTTGCATTTTCATGAAGAATAATTGTTTTTTCAAATATCTTTTGAAGGTGAGTGATATAATTCAGATGTTTGTTGGCTACAATAACCAATCTTCCACTTGGAGATAGTATTTGGGGCACGTCTTCAAAGAACTGAACCGAGATACTCATATCATTATCGTATTCAAAATGGAAAGGAGGATTAGTGACGATCAAATCAAAAAATTGTCCTTTAAGTGTTTGTATCTGATCATGCCATAGGGTTTGACCAAAACTTGTATTAAGGATGACTGAGTGAATAGCCATGATGTTATCGTCCATAAAAACGATTTCTTTGACTGCTGGAGATTTAGACAAAGTTATCCCAATAACCCCATTGCCACAGCCCCAATCTAAAATCTTATTTTCGTGGGGAAGAACAGTGAGATGTTCAAGCAAAAACATCGTAGCTAAATCCACCTTTTCTTTCGAAAAAACACCTGCATATTGGGCGAGTTTTGTGTCACTAGAAGGATGAAATAATATAGAAGGTTGTATTATGGAAAGTTTTTTATTTTTTAGGGTCAAAATTCGAGCTTTTTTCAAAGCTTTACTTTGATGTACTTCCGTAAAATATTTCCTAGCAATTTCGAGAAATGAGTTTGTATAATGCCTGGTCATAAAACCACACAGAACAGCCACGTTTTCTTCAGAATTATGATGGATTAGCCTCAAATACATGTCAAACATGTCCAATGATTTTGGCATATGTACTAAAGCAACATCCCATTTCTCTTCCAAATTATCCAAAAAAGGTGTATAAAAAGAAGGTAATTTGTTTATGCCAATCCTCTTTAAGTTTTGTTGAATGGAGTGTTGTTGACTAAACAGATAAACGACAACATCTGGATTTGTTTTGAAAAGATGGCAAGAAAGATAACCAAACCGATCATGGAAAATAGCTGTTTTTTTTATATTTTCTTCCTGTAATTCTTGATAAGTTTGTATTAAGTATTCATCAGCCGCATTCCAGGCTTGAAGAGTGACGTTTTTACTCTTTGGGTATCGTACTATTTCCAAGATATGTTTGCATTTATTTGATGATGAAATTGCCTTAAATGGTGGAAAGGTTTAGTTGAGGATCCAGAAAATTGGGTCAAATATCAAGTAGTTTCTTGTGTCACATGAAGAACCAAAAGCAAAATATTTTAGCCGAAAGCTACTGAAAAACAATCTTCAGAAATGCGATAATCTTGAAGTATTACCTTTTCCAAAGTATTGATTTTCAGTTCGTCCTTTTCCTTTTCTACCTTAATAAAATTAGGTGTGTACCCACTCATTAAGCCCTCTGACTTAGAATGTTCCCAAAGTACGTCCATCTTTTGACCAGCGAAGGGTAGCACAAAATTGTGTTTCTTTTTTTGCGATAAAATCCTCAACATTTCGTTTCTTTCTCTTCTGACTTCCATTGGAACAGGGTTTTTCATTACTACAGCGGGTGTATTATTTCTTTCCGAATAGGTGAATACGTGCAGATAACTGATGTCCAAGGAGTTTAAAAAATCATATGTTTCTAAAAATTCACGGTCGCTCTCACCTGGAAAACCAACAATAACATCGACACCAATACAACAATGGGGAATATTATTTTTGATGTAATTAACTCTTTCCCTATACTGTTCTACTGTATATCTTCTTCTCATTTCTCTTAGAATAGAAGGACTTCCGGATTGAAGTGGAATATGAAAATGGGGTAAAAAAGCCCTAGAATTTGCGACAAAATCTATCACTTCGTTGGTGCAAAGATTGGGCTCAATAGAACTTATCCTATATCTAGAAATGTCTTCTATTGTATCTAAGGATTTGATTAAATCGATAAACAATGCTTCTTTTTTTGGCTTTAAACCTTCAATGACCTCTGTTCCATTACCGAAATCTCCAAGGTTGACTCCTGTCAAAACGATTTCTTTAACCCCTTTTGAAGCGATTTCTACTACGTTTTCTACAACGTGCTCTATGGTATCACTTCGGCTTGAGCCACGTGCTTGGGGTATAGTGCAAAACGAGCATTTATAATCACATCCATCTTGAACTTTTAAAAAAGACCTTGTTCGATCGCCGAAGGAAAAAGAACTGATAAAAGCATTTGCGTCATTGACATCTCCAGCGACGACCATTCCTTTGCCAGCAGTCATGGAAAGTTCGTCAATATATTTAAGAATGTTAAACTTTTCAGCGGCTCCTAAAACTAAATCAACACCAGGGATATCTGCAATTTCTTTGGGTTTGAGTTGTGCGTAACAACCTACAACCACTACACGTGCGTTGGGCGAAAACTTTAAAGCTCGGCGAACCTCATATCTACATTTTTTATCGGCAAAATCCGTGACGGAACAAGTATTCAGAATATAGATATCTGCGCCTTCTTCAAAATCTACTGTGTTGTACCCCTTGTCTTCAAAGGAACGTCTAATGGTAGAAGTTTCAGAAAAATTAAGTTTACACCCTAGTGTATGAAATGCAACTGTTTTAGGCGTAGACATGATTATTGATTATCCTTTTTTTGATCTTTTATCTTCTCTGTTTTGGTAGTTTTTTCAGGTGCTTTAGCCTCATCCTTTTTTTTCTTTTCAGGTAGGGTTGCGTCACCAATTGCGGATTTTATGGCTTCTTCTAAACCATCAGCACCCAACTCTGTTTTTAAAGTATCAGGTGGATATAAAGAGTCCATGACCATTCTCAAGTTTTTGAAACCTGTTCGTATCATTGAATCTCTTATGGTGGAGTCTTTCATGATTTCATAATATTTGTCGGGAGAAAACCACAGGTTCAGTGGACAAACCATTTCTTTATTGATCTTTTCATTCCTAGGAAATTGTTCTTTTGTCAATGAAGCAAAGGCAGGATCGATGGATAATTGATACCAAAAATGTCCTGCTATTGGAAGTGCTAACGCAGCACCACTTCCGTAGGTCATACTTCGAAACCTAACGGCAGGACTAGGGCCTCCAACCCAAACACCGGTCAATAATTTTGGGTTATAACCGATAAACCAACCATCTGAATGGTTTTGTGTGGTTCCTGTTTTTCCTGCAAAATCACAATGACGGCAATATTGACTTCTCAATGGATTAGCTGTTCCATAAATAACGACATTTTGTAACATTCTAGTCATCATATAAGACGAAGTAGAGTCAATTACTTGAGTACGTTTTTTAATATTTTGTTTTTCATAATCGTAAATTATGTTGCCATACCTGTCTTCTATCTTAACCACGGTTATTGGGTCAGTTTCATAGCCGTAATTTGCGATAGATGCATACACTTTCATCATTTCCAACAAGGAAACTTCCGCTGCACCCAAACTTATGCCATATTCTCTAGGCAATTTGGAGGTTATCCCGAGTTTTGTGGCTAAATCTATGGTTTTTTGAATGCCTACTTTTTCGATGAGCTGAGCCGCAATTACATTAGTTGAATATGTCAATCCTCCAGTTAATGAATAGTACCCACCATATTGATGATCAGAATTTTTAGGTGACCAGTCTTCAATAGTAACTTCAGTGTTTTGAAAAAACGTACAAGGTTTAATACTATCGAGCAATGCAGCAGCATAAACAACAGGTTTAAAGGTTGACCCAACTTGTCTTTTACTCAAATTGTGGTCATATTTAAAATAGGTAAAATCAATGCCTCCTACCCAAGCTTTAACATGTCCGTTGGTATAATCCATTGCCATAAAACCAGTGTTGAGTAGTGTAAAGTAGTACCGAACACTGTCCAATGGACTCAATAAAGTATCCCTTGATTCTGGTTTGTCAGACCAAGTAAAAATGGTCATTGGAACGGGTAGGTTAAAAATGGAATCGATTTCATTTGGCGGTATTTCTGCAGCTGCAAGTACTTTATACCTGTGACTCTTTTTAACTTGTTCGTCTATCCATTTATCATCACCCCATGGTTTTTCATCCGTGACTCCTTTCCAATGTTTTTTAAACTCTCCTTGTATATAAGACATGTGTTTATTGACGGCATATTCAGCATGTTTTTGCATTCTGCTGTCCACAGTCGTATATATTTTTAATCCATCCGTGTAAATATTATAATTTTTACCATCCTCTTTTTGAATGTCTTTTAATAATTTTGGTAACTCTCTTGTTCGCAAATATTCTCTAAAATAAGTGCCTGGTCCGTCATTGTTGCCAAAGTCTTCATGAGCTTCCGCTGTGATGGGTTTTTCTATGATTTTACCATATTGTTCTTCAGTAATCGCTCCTTGGGTTATCATCTTAGAAATGGTAGACATTTCCTTGTTATCAAAACGAAAGTCTTTGTTTTTAAGCATTTGTGACAAAACCAGATCTCGTCTGTCTTTCGAATTTTTGGGATTTCGTGTCGGGTCAAGGGCTGTAGTAGCTTTAAGCATTCCAATGAGTGTTGCTGCTTCATCAGCCGTCAGTTGAAGTGGTCTTTTGTCATAAAAATACCTAGCGGCCTCTTGGATTCCAAATCGATTGCCACCAAATGGTACGGTGTTTAAATAAAGCGTCAGCAATTCCTCTTTATTGTATATGTTTTCTAACTTTATAGATGTAATGTTTTCCCTAAGTTTATTGATCAACAAGCTAAATCCTGGAATAAAATAATTTTTTCGATTGTATAAGTTTTTGGCCAATTGCTGACTAAGGGTCGAACCTCCACCAAGATTTTGTTTATTGGTAGCAATACCTTTAAAAACCCTTAACCATGACCTCAAATCTATTCCACTATGTTCAAAAAACCGTTTATCTTCTATGGCCAATAGTGCCGTAATCAAATATGGTGAAATACTATCCAGGTCTATCGTTGTTCTATTTTCTGTGTAGTATTTTCCTAGAAGGACACCATCTGAACCATAAATTTCGGAAGCATTGGCAGATTCTATATTTCTCAGCTCGTCGTTACTAGGCATTCTACCAAATAACCCTAGCCACACGAAAAAAATAAGTACAAATAAGAAAGCAATAGAACCACCACCTAATAGTAAAATCCACTTAAAAAATCTCGATTCCCTTGGATTTTTTTCTGCATATTTGTTCCATGCTTTTTGCACAGGAAGGGTATAGGTATTGATCTTTTTGCCTACAGGCGACCATAATTCCTTAAGCATATTATATATACGGACAAGATAAGCGATTATGGATTCTATCAATTGTTTCAAATGCTGATTTTTATAAAAGAGGTGCAAAATTAATTAATTCAACCCAAATTTCATACATTCTGCAATCTATCCATGTAGAATGCTACAATTATGTGCTAGGGAAGTAAACATATTACATTAATTTTTATTTTTGCACTATATATTATTTACTATGCAATTTTCATCGAAAATTTTGGAGGAAGCCGTAACCGCTTTGTCTAGTTTACCAGGTATTGGAAAAAAAACGGCTTTGCGCTTGGCTTTACATCTCGCAGCGGATAAACATGAAAAACCTTTGAAGATTGCCCATGCTTTAAAAACCTTGTACGATGAAATTAAAACTTGCCACACTTGTTTTAATTTGTCAGATACTTCGACATGTGCTATTTGTCAAAATAATTCACGTCGAAGCAAAATTATCTGTGTAGTCGAATCGGCCCGAGATGTTATGGCGATAGAGGAAACCAGTCAATTTAGTGGTATGTACCACGTTTTAGGTGGCGTTATTTCTCCATTGGAAGGCATCGGTCCCAATGATTTGAATATTGATGCTTTAGTGGCTAGAATTAAAGAGAATGATATCGAAGAACTCATCATGGCCATTAGTCCTACTATAGAAGGAGAAACAACCATTTACTACATTTCTAAATTATTAAAAGAAATTGACGTAAAGGTTTCCATTATTGCGAGAGGTATATCGTTTGGTGGCGAATTGGAATATGCAGATGAACTCACCTTAGGGAGGTCTATTATGGCCAGATTGCCTTACCATTCAGAAATATAATTTAGATGATGTATGATATAGGCGTTGTTATTGTCAATTATAATGTTAGACATTTTTTAGTGCAATGCCTAGAATCCATCCGAAGGTCAAAGTTGGACAATATTACCCTTCAAATATATGTCGTAGATAATGCCTCCATGGATGGTGCTACGACTCTATTAAAACAATATTACAAGGAAGTTAACTTAATCGAAAATACCACTAATGCAGGTTTTTCAAAAGCGAATAATCAAGCTATTCGCCAGATGAATGCCAAATATATATTATTGTTGAATCCAGATACGATAGTCGAAGAAGACACCATCAGCCAATGTTTTTATCACATGGAAAAGGATAAGAATATTGGTGCTTTGGGTGTGAGGATGATCGATGGGAATGGAGATTTTTTACCAGAATCAAAACGACAAATTCCCGATTTGTGGAATTCATTTTGTAAACTTACTTATTTGTCCAAGTTGTTTCCTTCCTCAAAAATATTTAGTGGATATAATCTTGGCTATTTACCTGAAAATAAAACAGCAGAAATAGAAATATTGTGTGGAGCTTTTATGTTTCTTAGAAAAGACGTTTTGGATATAACGGGTCTCCTCGACGAACGATTTTTTATGTATGGTGAAGACATTGACTTATCCTACCGAATCCTTCAAGCAGGCTATAAAGTGGTTTATTATCCGGAAACCAGTATCATCCATTTTAAAGGAGAAAGCACTAAAAAGGCATCCCTCCATTATGTAAAGACCTTTTATGGAGCTATGTCTTTGTACGTCAATAAACATTATCAAGGCAATCGATCTCGCTTCTTTCGCTATTTTATTTTAATAGCGATACAACTCCGAGCCTTCGTCAGTTTAATGTCAAAATTTACATCCACATTGATCAAAATGGCTTTTGATGGTTTGGTTATATGGACGATGCTTCATTCAATCAAATCCTATTGGGCCTCTCAATATTTTAGGGATCCAGAATACTATGACGGCACATCCATTCATGTTAATATCGTCGTTTACACACTTTTATGGGTTGGAAGTTTTTGGTTTTATGGTCGATATGATGCCAAATCAAAGTTTTCCAGAATGATTTTGGCGGTATTTAGTGGTGCAGTTTTCATTTTAGCTGTGTATGCATTAGAAGGAGCTTCCTATAGAACAAGTAGGGCACTTATAGTTTTGGGTACGATAGGTACGCTTTTTTATGTGTTGTTGAGTGAATTATTAATAAGGATGTTACAGAAGCCTGAAAATAATACCAAAACGACCGTCATAGTTGCATTAAAAGAAGAAGCTGAAAAAATTAAAAGATTATTACTTCCAGAAAAAATTGAGGAAGAAAATATGTATGTTGTCACTCCTGGAAAATCTAATCACGATGCGTATTATACTAATCATCTTTCCAATCTACAAGAAACGGTCACCCAATTAAAAGCCGAGCAAATTATTTTTAGTAGTCAGAGTTTGGCTATAAAGGACATCATGGAATGTATGACAACCATCCATCACGAAGTAGAGTTTAAAATTGCTGGTGACGAAAACCTAGGAATCATTGGTAAAAAAGCAATTGGAGAATCTTTATACAGCCTTGATATTCATTTCCCTTTGGACGATATGATGTGGAAAAGGAGTAAATTAGTTTTGGACGTATTGATTGGATTATTATTTTTTTTACTCAGTCCGTTACTTTTAGTACTCAACGTTTTTAATCTTCAGTTTTTAAAAAATATTGGCCTAGTGATATTACAAAAAAAAACCTGGGTTGGTTACGGTGGGGATTTTGTTGATTATACATTTCTGCCTCTATTGCCAAAGGCTGTCATTTCATTTCCTTTAGCAAAAAGACATATCTTATATCAAGAAGGACATTTTAAAAATCAAAATACTGAATATGCCAAAACGTATTCCCCTTGGCTGGATTTGAGTATTATCTTTTCAAATTTAACAAATTTACATGGAAAATAAGGCCCTACTTCAAAAAATACAGGAGATTGCTTCGCAAATTTTTAAGGATATACAATCCTTTAGACACCATATACATGCTCATCCCGAACTATCCTTTCAAGAAAAAGAAACGTCGTCGTTCATTTGCTCGATATTGGATAAACATGGTATAACCTATACAACAGGATGGGCGGGTTTTGGTATTGTGGCAGAAATAAAAGGTAAAATTCCAGGAAAAACCCTTGGTCTGAGGGCTGACATGGATGCACTTCCCATTCTAGAAAAAAACCAAGTACCTTATGTTTCCAAAAATGAAGGGGTGATGCACGCTTGTGGTCATGATGTACATAGTTCGTGTTTACTTGGTGCTGCCATCATTCTACAAGAAATGAAGGATTATATCCAAGGTAACATTATTTTATTATTTCAACCTGGTGAGGAAAAACTGCCTGGAGGAGCTGGCATGATGATTAAAGAAGGTGTTTTGAATAAATATGCCATTGATGCCGTAATAGCACAACATGTTTATCCGTCCATGGAAGTTGGGCGCATTGGTGTAAAATCTGGGTTATATATGGCATCCGCTGACGAGATATTTTTGACGGTAGTTGGTAAAGGTGGTCATGCAGCCATGCCACAAGACTGCGTCGATACATTATTGATGGCTGGGCAGATATTAGTCAACCTCCAACAAATTGTATCTAGAAAAGCACATCCTGCTATACCAACGGTATTAAGTTTTGGTAAAATAAATAGTGAAGGAGGTGCGACCAATGTCATTCCCGACAGGGTGCAAATCGAAGGAACTTTCCGAACGATGGACGAAACATGGAGGGCTCAGGCCCATACGCTCATTCAAAAAATATGTAGTGATACCGCTGCAACTTTTGGTGGTAGTTGTGAAGTTCGGATAGAAGTAGGTTACCCTTGTCTTATTAATGACCCTATACTCACAGAAGGTTTGAGAAGTGACGCAAAACAATATTTGGGTACAGAAATGGTGGAAGAGTTAACTTTGCGGATGACTTCAGAAGATTTTTCCTTTTTTTCTCAGTATCTGCCTACGTCATTTTATCGATTGGGTACGGGTAATAAGACCAAAGGTATTTCCTCTCCTGTGCACACGCCTACTT
>JBATMZ010000231.1:0-5723 GCA_049290115.1 Saprospiraceae bacterium
GGATCAACTGCCCTTCACATTTTTCACCAAAAATTTCATCGATGAGTTTACCTTTGCCCATGGTATTGTCGACGGGAACATGCATTTTTTTTGCGGTTTCCCTCAACGTATTTTCATCCATTTCACTAATATCAATGCCCGTAAAATGTTGAATAGCCTCGTACATGGTATATCTTTTCCAAGGTCTTTTGAAGTTGATGATATTATCGCCCACTTGCACTTCTGTTGTTCCATGTATATCAAGAGCTACTTTTTCTACCATTTCTTCCACCAATTCCATCATCCATTGATAGTCTTTGTAGGCAACGTACAATTCTATTTGTGTAAATTCTGGATTGTGGAATCGGCTCATTCCTTCGTTTCTAAAATCTTTGCTAAACTCATATACTCCGTCAAAACCACCGACGATCAATCTTTTTAAGTATAATTCATTGGCAATTCTAAGGTAGAGTTTCATATCTAATGTGTTGTGGTGTGTCGTAAATGGACGAGCAGCGGCACCACCATATAATGGCTGTAGAATGGGGGTTTCCACTTCGAGATAACCTCGTGTATTGAGGTATTCACGCATGGATTGATACATCTTGGTTCTTTTAGCAAAAACGTCTTTAACCTTTGGATTCACTACTAGGTCAACATAGCGCTGCCTATATCTTTGTTCGGGATCGGTAAACGCATCGAACACATTTCCTTCTTCGTCTTTTTTGACAACGGGTAGGGGTTTTAGTGACTTGGACAAAATGGTTAATTCCAAGACGTGTACCGTACATTCTCCCATTTGGGTATAAAAAGCATATCCTTTGATGCCGATAAAATCACCTAAGTCAAACCACTTTTTAAAACCATCATTATAAAGAGTTTTATCCTCTCCCGGACAAACATCATCTCTAGATATATAGATTTGAATTCTTCCACCGCTGTCTTGCAATTCGGCGAATGAAGCTTTGCCCATAATCCTTTTTGACATCAAACGGCCCGCAAGATAGACTTCCTGATACGTTGTATCTCCCTCTTTGAAGTTACTTTTTATTTCTGTTGATAAAACATTCACAGGAAAAACAGAACTAGGATAAGGTTCGATATTGGCTTCAATTAATTTTTGAAGATTTTCACGTCGGATGACTTCTTGTTCGCTGAGATGATGCATGTTGATCTAAAATTTTGAGGCACAAAAGTACAAAAAAAATAGTAGGAAAGTTCAATTACAAGCAAATTAAGAAGTGGAGAAATTAGTATTGGAATTCAACACAAATTATAATGTAATACAGATAATAGTATTATTGGTATACAATAAATACATTAAATTTGTAATATAAAACTTAGTAACCATGAAATAGTATTTTACTCTACTCTTCTTGCAATTATTACAACTTAACTCATTTGGTCAAACTCATTATACCATCACATTAAACCAATTCCAAACTCAGGAATGGATAGATAGTTTTCCTATTAATTATCCAGACTGTAGGCATATTGATAATACATTAAACATATGTAGTTTTACGATACACGCTCTAGAAAGTTTATATTCTTTAGAATACGTCGAAACACTCGAAATATAGTATACAAATGTGACATCCTTATATGGTCTTCATAATTTCGACTTCGTAGGTGTATTGCAATTTTTTGAAATGGAGGATGTAGAATCGCTGGAATTATTACAAAATGTTAAAAAAGTTAAAGGTATATTCTCTGTTACACTGTGGGTTACTCAATCAATAAAAAATATTCATGTATTGGATCCAAAACAATTGACCATTGGATCTAGAGTTAAGGAAGATATCTCCGAAATCCATAATCTTCAAAATTTTAAAAGGTTAATTATCAGATACATGTTAAAACTAAAAAATTGTGCCGAGCCTATTATTTGTAAAAACAATGATGTAGAAAACTTTTTAGCAATATCATGAAATGGTCCTGGCTGCAGAACAATTGAAGAAATCAAAGAAGCTTGTATCGTAAACACAAATGAAAATCAACTTGATCAGATAGAGCAATATCTAATTCCATTTTTGAAAAATTAGACTGTATCAACTACATCAAATGTATCTAATCCTATGCACCTTTCCATTTATTACATTCAAGGAAAAATCATTGAATCTATTTTTATTTTTGATTTTCTTTCAAAATTTGAGATTAGTACATCTAGCTGGCAAGGAGGAATGTATTTTTATAAGATCCAAGGAATGGGTCAAACCATAAAGATTGGAAAACTTATCAAAATGGATTAAAAATCAGTATCGAAGAAAGTGTTGAATACATTCAAAATACTTCAAAACTTTAAGCATATTAAATGAAATTTATTTAATGGACAAATCAAAACAAAAGTCCAACTTTATTTCATCTCCATTTTGGTTTTTAACGATGTTGCCCTCTTTATTTTTGCCATACCAGTGAAAACAGATTTGATGGCCGCCGTGATCCTCTACCTCCATGATGCCGTATTGTGCGGGAACGGTACTATAACCATTTGAATACGGCCCACCCTTGTACGATCCATATCGATCCAAAGCCGCTGCATGAAAAACAGGTATTGGCGCACCTCCACCAGTAGCATAGTCACTATTTTTTCCATCGTCTATCGCAACCATGTGCGCATCGCCACTCAATATAAAGACGGGAATTTGGTGTTTTTTAATAAAATCGGCTATCTGCTGCCGTTCTTCTGGATATCCTCCCCAATTGTCTGTTTCAGTACACTTGTAATTGGGTCCGCCTTCGGCGTTTATCCAGCTATAAGAACTAATCCAAGCGACAACTTTTCCTTCATTTTTAGTTTTGAGCATGGATTGAAAAAACCATTGCAAATGGTCTTCATTACCAAAGTTTGTTCCTGGTTTTAGTTTTTGACATCCTTCCAATTGAGGGCGCACTTTTTGAGATCGAAGATCAGTGAGCATAAATACAACTCTGCCTACTTCAAAATTTTGACTGATAGGGCCAATCTCACTTTGGATGGCCATAGGGTAGTGTGGTAAATGTTTTTTATAAGAGGCTACAGATTCTTTCCTACATGGATTAGACGAATCTGTATTGTTAGGCCCAAAATCGTGGTCGTCCCACATGTACACCAATGGTACCTCAGCGTATAATTTTGACTGTGTAACCGAAGAAAAAACCTTTTCATAAGCTTTGTCAAATTTCTCCAAACATGAGTCACCTATATTTTCGTAATGTATATCACCAGTATTTAAAAAAAACAGTGGATTTTCGTCTTTGATTTTTACAAAGATATCGCTTGCTGATCCAGTATTTGCACAACTACCAAAGGCAATTTTATAAGAAGCAGGACCAAGAGGTAGCGTTTGAAAACGACCTTGTTGCAGTAATAATTTGGATGTATTCATTAATTCATAAGTATAGACCGTTTCTGGTTGCAAGCCAGTGATTTTTTCTTTATGTACAAAATTTTTACGTCCAGGAAAATCTATTTTCCGCTTGACAACTTCCTTTTTAGTTTTCTCTTCGAAAATTATAAGTTCAAGTTTTGTTTCCCCACTCATTTTAATAGAAAATATAACACCATCATCTTCGACACACCCTAAAATAAGGTAGTTAAGTTGAGCTAATGGTTCCTTTACATTGATGGGTTTCTGAGACACACAGCCATGTACACTTAACATAATTATAGTGGATAATATAAAAATTTTTTTATTTAAAAACATGGAATTTAATTTGTGTAGATACAACCATTACTTAAAATGCCAAAACTACAATAAATCAAGTTTTAGTACAATTTTTTTTCACAAAGTAGTAAGTCTTAGGTTATCTTTGTCCATTAAATATTTTATAATTTTTTATAATGAGATTGATCAAAACAGCTTTGATGGTTGGCTTAATTATCTATGGAAATGCTTGTTCAAAGTCGGCTTTTCCCATAGATAATGATATGGAAGAAATGGTGCTCGACTCGATGCCTTTTTTACCAAGGATTTCGTTGGGAACTATATCAAATAAGGATTTAAATGAAGTATCGGGTATGGTTTCTTCCCGTATTATGCCTGGACATTTTTGGGTGCACAATGATTCTGGGGACAATAGTTCACTTTATTTGATTAATGAAAAAGCAGAACACCTCAATACAATCACCATAGCTGGAATTACGAATCGTGACTGGGAAGATATCGCTATATTTAATGAAGTGGCAAGTCAAAAAAGCCTCTTGTTGATAGGAGATTTTGGAGACAATCTAGCCCAATATCATTTTGGAACTATTTATATTATTGCCGAACCTATTCTACTTCAAGGACAAGATAGTATCATTCCACTTATATCAAAAATAGTGTTTAAGTTTGCCGATGGACCCAGAGATTGTGAAACGCTTATGGTCGACCCAATTACAGGCGATATTTATTTAGTGAGTAAAAGGGAACCACAAGTAGCACTTTACAAAATTGACTATCCCTTCAACACGTCTGATACTGTAGTAGCAGAAAAACTAATGGTTCTCCCTTTTACCCAAATGGTAGCTGGAGATATATCCGCTGACGGTAAAGATATTATAATCAAAAGTTACGACGAGATATTTTATTTTAGAAGAAAAATAGTTGAATCTTTGGTAGAAGCCTTGTCTAAAAATCCCATAAAAGTTCCTTATATCCGAGAACCACAAGGTGAAGCTATAGCATGGTCAATGGATGGAAAATCTATGTACACCCTAAGTGAAGCTACCTTTTTAAATATTACTCCTGTGTTATATCGGTATGATAAAAAGTAAGACAGCTTAAAATTTAGTTTAGAATTCCTACCTTCGCAACCAATCATGAAACAACAAGACATCGTCATTATAGGTGGAGGAGCGGCTGGTTTTTTTGCAGCTATTAATATCAAAACAATTAATCCAAAGATTTCAGTAACTATCCTAGAGCAATCAAAAAATTGTTTAAATAAAGTTCGCATATCAGGAGGAGGTAGATGTAATGTCACTCACCATTGTTTTGATCCGAAATTGTTGACCAGTTATTACCCTAGAGGGCAAAAGGAATTACTTGGACCTTTTTTTAATTTTGGCGCCCAAGAAACTGTATATTGGTTTGAATCTAGAGATGTTCCTTTATATACGGAACCAGATGGAAGTATGTTTCCTGTGGCCAACACTTCAGAAAGCATCATACAGTGTTTTATGAAAGAAGTAAAAGATTACGAGATACAAGTTTTTCAAAATGTCAAAGTCAAAAATTTTATTATTCAAAACGACCAAGAGTTTGCCTATGAAGTAATTTCCGATAACCAAACCTTTTTAGCCAAAAAGGTAATGTTTGCCACGGGAAGTAGTCCATTTGTCTGGAATATGTTGGAACAAAAAGGTTACGAAATCGTGCCTCCAGTTCCTTCGCTTTTTACATTCAATTTACCTAACCATTCAATTAGCAAGTTGATGGGGCTAGTTGTTGTCGATACGGTAGTTCAAATCAAAGACACCAATGTCAAAACAAATGGTCAATTGTTGATAACCCATTGGGGTTTGAGTGGCCCCGCTATTTTAAAAGCATCAGCTTGGGGAGCAAGAGTTTTATCCGACAAAAACTATGATTTTATTGCATTGGTTGATTGGGCACCCAAAATATCCGAACGTGATATTTCCGACTTGAGAGATACATTTGCCAAAAAGAAGGTTACGACAAACCCTCAGTTTGGTATTCCGTCGCGATTATGGTTTTATTTGACGGATGAAGTATTGGTCGATAAAGAAAAAAACTGGGCTTCATTGACCAAAATAGAGA
>JBATMZ010000232.1:0-1695 GCA_049290115.1 Saprospiraceae bacterium
AAATTAGGGCGCGCGCCTACAACACATAGAATGCTATAAGGTGCAGGGGCAGGTGGTTTAATGATTTGCATTATTTGATATCTATGAATATGTTCTTTTAAATAAATTTGGATTGTTTTTTGCTGGATCAGCATTTACATGCTATCCCTAACTCTCTGAAACAAGCGCAGAGCGCTGGCGTATACCTGACAGTCGTACCCTGCTGTTCTTAGGCCAGCTTTTGATTCCATTTGCGTTAACATTGTTCTGAAGTATTTTGATGTGGGCTGATTTTTTTACCTAAAGCTCATTCGCAATTTACACACTCAAGTTAATTCGCTCCTCATTGAACAATCATAATATTTATGTGGTTATTTACTTGGTCAGGTCATTGATATTTGAATTAGAGCGAGAAAGAATTCGTTTAACCAGATCCAAAACGGAGATGACAGAGCTTTCCATTTTAAAAATCCTCTCGTCCATACTTTCTAAATTACCCTGAGTATCCTCTTTCTGTCCCGTTTGTGGGATGTCAGGTCTATTCTGTGCTGTGGCCTCCGATATAGGGAGAGAAAATTCTTGTTGAATATCACCTATTACTTCAGTTACATCAGAACTTCCGAAATTATGACGTTCTTCGAGATAACCCATTAGAAAAAGGCGATCGCAAAGTGTATTTATTTTGCGTGGGATGCCCCCAGTAAAATTGTAGATTTCTAAAAAAGCATCTTCGTTCAAAGAAGGGTCTCCATTCCAACCAACGGTATGCAGTCGATGTTCGATGTAGTCTCTTGTTTCCAGAGCATCTAATGGTCCCAAGTGGTAGGTCGCAATTACCCTCTGCTGCAATTGTTGCATGTCGCGACTAAGAAGGGTTTCTCTGAATTCAGGCTGTCCTAGCAGGAAGATCTGTAGCAATGATTTGTCAGCAGTTTGAAAATTGGACAGCATTCTTAACTCTTCCACTGCTTGGGGTGAAAGATTTTGTGCTTCATCCACTATCAATAGTGCGCGCTTTCCGTTTTGATCACATTCTCGAAGAAACTGCTCAAATCTGGTCAGCAGGCTGGCTTTGGAGCCGTTTTCGCAAGGTAGTCCGAACGCTGCGACTACCATTCTTAATGTGTCATCTGCATTAAGGTTGGTGTTGACGATTTGTGCTGCTAGAATTTTTTCCGCTTCAAGTTTGCAGAAAAGACCGCGCACCAAGGTGGTTTTGCCTGCGCCTATTTCACCGGTTATGACGATGAAGCCTTCTCCTTGAGACAGGCCATATTCCAAGTAGGCCATGGCGCGCTTATGTCCACTGCTGCCAAAGAAGAACTGTGGATCAGGCTTGAGTTGAAAGGGCTTGGCGCTTAGTCCGTAGTAAGATTGATACATTTATTGGGTTGCTCCAGCTAAAAACGCATTAACAGAGATGCGATAAGGGAATTCTCTCGAGAGTCACCACTAAGTTGGTTTAATTTTCGCTCGACATGTCGAAAATTAATTGCGCCATTAAGCTTGGGCTGTATTTGTCTTGTCAGCCCGACTCTAAAAGTTTTGGTTTCGTTCTCTCCGACTGTTTCAAGTGTTTGGGATTTAGCGTACATGGCGCCGATAGTGGCAGTGGTTCGAGGACCAATTTTCCAGCTCCAAAGCGCATTACCGCCAATTTGCTTTGTATTGTCGTTCAATGCAAAGCTATTTGTCCCAAACAAAACACTATCCACC
>JBATMZ010000233.1:0-6173 GCA_049290115.1 Saprospiraceae bacterium
CATAAATCAAAAGGCAAACATAAATTGGGATGACACGATTGGTTACATTAACGACAGGAATTTAGGCGTTGCTTCTTGGGATGATTTGCGCTACTTGCACTATGGATGCCGTGTTTATAATAACGCAAATATCTCAATTACGACAAGTGGGGTTTCTCAGGCGTTGACTTTTAACAGTGAACAATATGACGATTTCGCAATCCACAGCACATCAGTAAATACATCTCGCTTGACCGCACCACGCACAGGAGTTTACCACATCTTTGGTCATGTGGAATTCGCAGTAAACGCAACTGGCTCACGCTTGATTGTAATTTATTTTAATGGGACGACTGACATTGCTGTTGAAGGGAAAACAGCGATGGGTGGAGGTCTTGGAACCTTTTGTTCTGTGTCAACGATATACCCTCTCGCGGTTGGAGAATATGTTGAGCTTGTAGTAAATCAGACAAGTGGTGGAGCGTTGGATGCCATTAGCGCTGGGAACAGATCGCCTGAATTTGGAATGATGTATGTCGGAGAATAAAATTTAACGGAGCAATAAATGTCAGACACATACACAACAAATTATGGTCTCGTTAAGATAGAGGCTGGAACTACTGGATGGGCAGACAAAGCCAACGGTAATATGGACACGATTGATACTCAGATAAAAACTATAAGTACCATTGCTGGTGGAAGCGGAACAGTTAATAGCGGAGTTGCTGGATCTCTTGCTTACTACCCATCCACTGACACGGTAGTAGATGACGCCTCTGGGCTCGCCTACGTTCCGCTAACTGGGGCTTTATCAGTAACTCACTCGGGGGGAGCTGAACCCGCCATATCCGTAGTTGCTTCAGGGGCAACAGACATAGCGGCTGTTGTTAAATTTAGTGGCACGGTCAACACAGATAAGACAAACAGTTTAACGATCACTCCGCTGAATGGAGGAGTGGACTCAGGGACTACTATTATGGCCAGTACTACCGATAATACTGCTAATTGTCCTCTATATTTAGCGGCAAAGGGCGTGACGAGGCTTATACTTGACGGGACCACTAACCAGGTTCAAACAGCGGGAGCCGGGACCGCAGGCACACCAAACCTGGTGCTAAACGGCGACGTTAACACTGGCATCTTCGCCCCCGCCGCCGACACTTTGGCAGTCTCCACCGCAGGTGTTGAACGAACACGAATAGATAGTAGCGGAAATGTAGGAATCGGAGGGACTCCAGGTTACAAATTGGATGTAGTTGGTGATCCAAATTCTGACATTTTAAATATAACAGCTACCGCAGATGGAACACTTGGAATTCGAATCTCTCCTGTTGGGGCCTCTAGTAACTCGGCTAAAATTATCGCCACCCGTAATGGAACGGACACAGACATAACGATCAAAACCGGAGGTGCAGACAATTTCAAGGTGGCCGCGAATGGCTATATAACAGCACCCGGCGTTTACGCCAATACCGACGCCTCAGCCGCCAACGTCTACGTGGACTCGTCGGGGAACTTGAAGAGATCGACGGCCAGCGCGGGTGGAACGGTCGCTAGTGGCGTATCTGGCTCCCTTGCCTACTACCCGTCCACTGGAACTACCGTCGATGACACACTAGTAAACGTATTTCAGTCGGGAGCGCAGACTAGCCTCATCGTGCCGTCCCCGTCAGGCGGTAATGCGGCACTGGCACTAAATGCAAGGACAACGACAGGAGACTCCTTCGCCGCTTTCGGGACAAACACAGATTCGACGCCAAACTACTGGGTTGCTGGCAACAAAAATAGCTCCAATAACTTTGTTATTTGTAACGGGAGCGACCTTACAGCAACGCCCCTGCTGACGATAGACTCAGCAGGTAAAGTTGGGGTTGGCGAAACGACGCCTGGGACTCTTTTGACGGTTGGAGCTAATAGCGATACAACGAATCAAAATATACGTATTAACGGAAAGACTTCCACCGGGGCTTCGGCTGGGACTCTAACAAACACTCCATCGGCTGGAGATCCAGCTGGTTACTTGAGTGTGAATATAAATGGGACAGAAAGAAAAATACCGTATTGGTAAAAATTATTTTTTAAGGAGACAACTATGTCAGCAGTAACCGATCTTGCACCTTTTGGGCTGAGTCAAGCGAACACGATAAATATGTCTGCCGACGAATATGCGAAACAGGCGGCGGCGTATCGCAAGGCGTTACAGCAACGATTGTTGGAACAGGGCCAAGAACAGTTCAGTCAAGCAAATCCATTTATTTTGGAAGACTTGAATTCGCGTGGATTTGCCACGTCTCCGACTGAAACGGCGAATACTCAGTCTCGTTACTTAGCTGACATCGCACTTAAGAACAATCAGACGCTTGGCGCGTTTGACACGGATGCTTTTAACCAGGAGAGCAATCTCCGTCAGCAGGCCGCCATGACGCCGTTGGAGCTTGAGCGGATGGGGATAGAACGCGACTACGCTTTGGCAGACCAGGCGCGACAAGAATCACTATCCAGAGAATTGGCAGACCAACAGAGCAAGGATTCGATGACGAGTGGGCTTCTTGGGCTTGGTGGAAATTTATTGCAAGGTTATACGATGGCAAAGATGTTGGGTGCAGGAGGAACAACAGCCGGGACTATTGGGGGCAGTACGGCTCTTGCCGGAGGCGGGATGGGCGTTGCAGGACTCGGCGGAGCTGGGACGGCCGGGTCAGGTGCGTTAGCAGGCACAAGTGTTGGTGGTGGCTTGACTGGATCGGCTGGATTGGCTCCTGGATCGACTCTGCTCGGTGGATCAGGTGGGGCCGGAGCTAGTGCTGGTGGTGGTGCGGGTGGTATGGGGGCGGCAATAGCTGGTAGGGCCGCTTCGGCATTAGGCGGTGCTTATGTTGGACAGAAACTAAATAAAAATGCCTTCGGAGAAAAAGGAAGAAATGATAAAGCCGTCTCTCGTGGTATGAAAGTAGGAGCAGGGGCAGGAGCAACTATTGGGTCAGTATATTTTGGTCCATTGGGCGCTGTTATTGGTGGAACTGTTGGTGGTTTCGTTGGTGGAAATGTTGGAAAGGCGACACGAACAGCTGTTGGAGGTAAAGCCATAAACGCTAAAAATTTACTTACTGGCGGTAAAAAATTTAATGTGCAAAATGTGGCAAAGGCCCCAGTAACTATTGCAAAGAATGCTTTTAAGAAAGCCTTCTGTTTTACTCCTGGGACAATGATCGAGATGGCTGACGGGACGATGAAACCTATCGAATCCATTACACTTGGTGAAAACGTCAACGGTGGGCAGGTTTACTCTATCCGTATGTCCATGACGGACCCAGGACAGATTTACAATTACCTTGGGACAAATGTAACTGGAACCCATGCCGTAAAAGAAAACGGGGTTTGGACGCGGGTTGAAAATAGCGCGTTTGGAATAAAGACAGACTTGCCTGGACCAGTCATTTCTCTTGTGACTGAGAACCACAGAATTCACAGCAACGGGACAGAGTTTGCAGACGAATTTGAACACGACAACTACGAAGAGATTACAATGGATGAGTCTCTTAAACTTCTAAATGCGAAGGAGTTTGCTCATGCCTGAACGAAGAGATTTGCCAGCAATAAATATTAGACCGAGAGAAATGCCGTTCGATCAGATTATTTCCGTTAAAGGTCGTAACCCCGTCGGTGAATCCCTTCCGATGTTTGGAAAGGTTTTATCGGACGCTATGGTCCAGCGCGCCAACCTGATAAAGATGGGCCAGCAGACGGCGGCGATTGAAAAAGCGATGGGTGCGACTCCTGGATCACTTAACGGAATGGACCCAGAGCAGGGTCTTCAATTTGCAAAAATGCAAAATGAAATTCGTCTTCAAGAAATGAAACAACAGAGAGAACAAGAAAAACAAACACGGTCGGTTTTTGTTTCCGAGTTTAAGAAAAACCCAGACCCTTACTTGCAATTCGAGCAGAGTGGTGGAAAGCTCAATTTCATAAATGATATTTCCGAAGGCAATAGAAGTGCGAATTTGGACGTTAGAAAAGACTCGATGGTTCTTAATTGGGCTTCAAAAATGCGATCTGACCCTAATATTAAACCGTTGTACCAACAGAAAATAAACGCTGGTTATGTAGACCAAATAATCGGCGCGGCAAAAGCAGGGAATACAGTTGCAGGGGCCGCCCTTGCGGCAAAAATGGCACGAACTATGGGAGAGGTTGGCGTTTTGACTGACAATGACGTTAAACGCTACGTAACTTCTGGAAGACTTGATCGTGGTACGGCAGATAAATTATCACGTATGGCTCAAGGTAAACCTACCGACGCGACACTTGATGAAATCGGACAAATCGCTGGAATCTTAAGTTCCACGTTTAACGAGAAAGTGCAACCGACGTATAACTGGTATTCGGAAGTTCTGGCAAATGTCATGGAAGATACGCCGGAGAATACGGCGAGACTATTGGGTGTAAGTTATGTCCCTCAGCAGATGAACCCTAATCCTATGGTAACCCAAGAATCAGCTTTTGTTCCGACTGCCTCATCGCAGTCAAATAATGAAATCGCATTGACTGGAAATGCGGCTCAACGGCTGGCGGAACTTCGTGCAAAAAGAGCTTCTGGGACTTTGAGGTAACTTTATGGCACTTACAGAATCCGAAGAGCTTGAACTTTTAGAACTTGAAAATGCCAATGCAGTTGCGTCACAGCAGACGGGAAAAGGATTGATCCGGAAAGGGTGGAACGCTCTTGCCATTCCGGAAAAGAAGTCACGGAAAGGACTCCGCATGTTGGCGGATTTTGTCCCAAACCAGGAGCCTACTGGAAAGGAAGGATTTATTTCAAAGGCAGTAAGGGCGGCAGTACCTTTGACCAATATTATCCCTCAGGGGACAATGGGCGATATTGCCAGAGGTACCCCCAGAATCATGGCGGATACGTTAGCGGAGGCGGCTCCTGGTTTCATTTCCCGTGGTGCAATCGTTACCTCAGGGATATTGGGTGGTGCAAAAATGGCCGCCCCTCTGGTCAAAGCGGGTGGTCGTCAAATTGCAAAAGGAGCCGAGGCCATTTCTGGACTTGAATATAAAACTCCTGGAATTTTAACTCAGGCGGCAAACGATCCGAGCCTTTTGTTTGCGCCTGGAACAAAAAAGGCCGGGGAACAGTTTGCTGAATTTATGGACAAATCAAAAATTCGTCCTTCTTTTGGAAGGGCCACAAATTCAGGCGACCTCATCCAAGAGGCTTTAAAAGCCGCTGATGATGGAAGTTTAACACCACAGGAAGCTGTCATTGCGCGTCAAACGCTCGACTCTATTAAAAAGACTGTCCCCCGTTACGCATTTAATAATATGCGTGACACATTTGATTCAGTGGCTAAAACTATTTCAAAGGAAGCCGATCTTGCGTTTTCGCGTGGGGTTAAGGCTGATGCTTTAAGGAATCTTTTCCCTCAAAATAAACTTGGCGGTACGTCAATAGCAAAAAGCGCGCTTGGATCAATTGCGGGCGGTGGGCCTCTTCTGGCGATGTCTCCGATGGTGCAGGGAACTGCCGCTACTCTTCTTGGTGCCGCGCGAAGACCTGTTGGGGCTCTTATTTCTAATCCAATCGGAGTTGGGTCAACGACTGGTTCAATTTTGGCATTACTTAAAGAAATTTCTAGGAAGAAACAAATTAAGAAATAACAAAATATGGTCCAAATTAAATTATTTATTTAAATTAAAAGGAGAACTTTATGCCAAACGCAGAACGGATTCATACTTATCCGCAGATTAATTTGTTGTGCATCGGGGCGAAACTTGGTGGAAACTCTCAAGGCGCATTGTCTGTAAGTGCATCTGCCGCCGAAACCTCCGCGTTTACGGCTGGTGGTCTTTACGATATGTGGTGCGACGTTGACGTGTATTTGAAAGTGGGGTCAGGCACAGTTACTGACGTGACTTCCGGAAACGGCTATTTGTTGAGAGCGAACACAACTGTTCCGTTTATTATTGATGAAAACGACAAAATTGGTGCGATAGCAGGCGGAGCCGGGACGTTGCGATACCACAAAGTAAGCTAGTAAAAATTAAAAACGAGGTAAAGTCCAATGAGAGAAAGAACCAGGTCTATAAATAACACGACTGATTTTTTAATTACACCGATCATGTATGCCCCATTAGAAACTAGCCTTGTTTTAAGGAAAGGAACAGGCGACCCTACGTGGTCCCGT
>JBATMZ010000234.1:0-1623 GCA_049290115.1 Saprospiraceae bacterium
GCATTAAGCATTGCGGGAAGAATGACATTGTGCAACATGACAGTGGATTTGGGTGCAAAAAACGGAATCATAGCACCGGACCAAAAAACGGTAGATTATCTCAGACCGGTGCAAAAATCTGACTGGCAGATGTTGGCAAGTGATGAAAATGCCCGTTATGACGCAGTATATGAAGTAGATGTAACCAATGTAGGACCCACAGTGAGTAAACCCGATAAACTGGACGATGTTGTTCCTGTAGAGGCATTAGTTGGTACTAAATTCAATAAAGCATTTGTAGGTACATGCACCAATGGAAGAACTGAAGATTTTGCCATCATGGCAGATATACTTAAGGATAAACAAATCCACCGGGATGTCAATATGATCTGTATACCTGCCAGTCAGGATGTGTATTTGGAATGCATAGAAAAAGGATATTTTTCAACACTCATCAAAGCCGGAGCAGCGATAGAAACACCAAGTTGCGGACCATGTGCTGGTATTCACACCGGTGTAGCGGGCGATGGAGATATAGTCTTAAGTGCCGGAAACAGAAATATGAAAGGTCGTATGGGTAGCAGAAATGCCCAGATCTACTTAACAAGTCCTGCTGTGGTCGCAGCTTCTTCGATTTTTGGGGTCATCACAGACCCAAGAAACATTAAATGACAAACGATATAAGTCTTAATATATGATAATAAGAGGAAAGGCGTGGGTAACCAAAACATATGTGATGAGTTATGAAATGGTAATTCAGAAGTTTTGGACGTCGCCGATAGATAAAGAAGAAAATGCAAAATGGATTATGGCCGGCGTAGACGAAGCATTCAACAGAGAAAACGGGTTTAAGGATCATGGTTATACTTTTATAGTGGCTGGCCATAATTTTGCAGGAGGAGGCAAGAGTATTGAGCATTGTATCACGGGATTGATGGGAGCCGGTATAAAAGCCGTCTTTGCGACGAGTTTTGCAAGATTGCAATTCAGAAATGCCATCAACTACGGTATGTCTTTTGTCACTGCAAGAGATATGAATTTAGCATGTGAAACCGGTGACGAGTTGGAATATCACCCTGAAACAGGAATGGTATATAATCTGACTAAAAATCTCCAATTCCAATGTGTGCCGGTAGCACCTTTTGTGGCAGAAGTCGCTGCATCAGGCGGTCTGATGGAATTTATTAGGAAAAAAATAGCCGACGGGACAGTCCAGGATTTAAAATAAAAGTGAAGCATGATATCAAGTAAAGCTAAGGATAAACTCACGAATGGCGGCATCTTGTATGGAGCGATCTCCCCTACATCTGACCCGACTATTTGCGAGTATCTGGGTTGGGCAGGGCTGGATTTTTATATGATAGATGGCGAGCATGGTCCTATCGATGTATCTCAGACTGTTGGCATGATACGTGCCTGCGAAAATACTGGTATCTCACCATGGGCAAGGATTAGGTCTGTCGATGAAAAATTAATATTGCAATACATGGATGCTGGGATAGTTGGTGTGATGATGCCTGGTATTGTGAATATATCACAGGTAAAAGAATTGGTAAACGCCGTAAAATATCCACCGTTTGGCAAAAGAGGGCTTGGCCCTGTAAGATCAGCCGACTATCTGGCAGGCACAATGAACCAACTTCA
>JBATMZ010000235.1:0-35701 GCA_049290115.1 Saprospiraceae bacterium
CGATTCTAGTACGGGAACCACAAGTATTCAAGGGAATAAAATTACTATATTTCCTATTATTCCAAGTATTACTTACAACTTTAAATGGAATCAAAAATAGCCACACAGATGAGCCAATTAATTTATAAAAGAATGTGGGTCATAATGACAATGTTTTTCTTTGTGTCGATATTTTCATGCGAGGAACCATATACACCTTCAACAATAGAGAGCCAACAAGAATACGTCATTGAGGGTTACGTTGAAGTTGGGAAGGGAGCAAGTCCTGTCATCGTGATTGTTTCAAAAAGTATACCTTATTTGTCAGAGGTCTCTCCAACAAAGTTTGCTGAATTGTTTGTTAAGGGTGCAGATGTTTCTGTTTTTGATGGTGATAAGACCACAGTTTTGACACCTCTTTGTTTGCAAGACTTACCTGAAGAAGTTAAAAAAATGGTGGCAGAAGCATTAAATCTTCCAATAGAAAACTTAACTGCAGATATTTGTGTTTACGTCGATATTTTCCAACAAATAAATAAAGAGTTTGGAAGGGAGTACGAACTTAAAGTGGTTGTAGAAGATAAAACATTAACTGCTACAACTTCAGTTCCACTTTTAGTTACCCTGAATGAATATAAATGGGAGGATCCTCCAGGCGAACCTAATGATACTTTAGCCAGATTATTGGCAACTATAGATGATCCAGGCAATGTGAAAAATTACTACCGATATTTTACTGCTTTGGACGATGAGCCCTTGACACCTCCTTTTGGGTCTGTAACGGACGATGCTTTTTTTAACGGAATGCGCTTTGAATTTCCCCTACAGAAAGCAGAACGAAGGGGTGGTGATTTTTCACCTGAAACTTTCGGATTGTATAAAAGAGGTTCGCAAGCCATTATTAAATGGTGCTCGATAGACAAAGCTCATTTTGATTTTTGGAATACGAGGGACTTTAATGCTAATAGCGGTGGTCCTTTTTCAACTTATACGAGAATCACAACAAATATTAATGGAGGCCTCGGTATCTGGGGAGGTTATGCTATGTCTTTAGATACGTTGCAAGTGCCACCAAAATAAAGTGGTAGATTATTTTATATCAGGGAGATTGCTTTGTAACAAGGGCTACTTTTGATTCGCCCATGATCCATTTAAATACGTAATATACTAAAGTGAATATTATGAATACAGCAAACTCTAGGCTTATTAAATAGTATGGCCAAGGTCCTAGTAGGTCATAAAAAGTAGTCCCTGGAGGTTTGGCATTAAGGTAAATATAATTTGAACCGAGTAACAAATTTAAAGGAAACATAATGGCCGCTAAAATATTTATTCCCAACCATGAATGAATTATATCCTTTTTTGTCAGGTCAAACCTATATACTATTGCCCCATATAAAGCGGACATTACTAAAATAGAATGTAAAACCCAATATCGGAAAAATTCGTTGTGTGGAAATGATTCTGTCAATGAAGTTGTTACCAAAGAATGGGAAGATCCTCCTACAATCCAAAAGAAGAAAAAAGCCCACCATTTTCTATTTTTGCGCCACATAATATATATCATAACAAACGGAAGCATATTACATAAATGTAAAGGGAGGTCTTTGGTTATATCAAAAGTACCATCCCACGACTTAATAACTATTTTCATGATTTGCGTACCTGCAGCTATCACCAATAAAATAGTGATGTAGAGCCTCTGTTGGTATTCAGTCCATTTGTTTCTACCTATATATAATATGTAAGCAGAAAAAAGAATCCAAAAAAGTAACGTGGCAAAATGTTCGGTTTCGTAATTTACAAAACTACCGTTTGAGTTAAAAAAGTTCTCCAACATGGCGGAAAGAATAGGTTACAAAATAGGTAAGAATACAAAAAAAGAGCCGCCTGCCCAGGGCTGGGTCAAGCGGCTTGAAATATAAGGGTGCTTCTTTATTCAATTTTGCAATGCAAAGATACATCACTTATTTAAAAAAACAATACTTTCTTTAATAAATTTCCATTTTCAAAAGAAATTTTTACATAATACATACCTGGAAGCAAATTATTGTTTCTTAATTCGTAGGATGTTTGGTTGATGGAATTATCTAGAAACAAAGATCTACCCATAAAATCAAACAATTCAACAGACTTCATTGGCGCACTATCTTTGGTTCTAAAGTACATGACATCACTTGCTGGATTTGGAGATACAACAAGGTTTACGTCACTTTCAGTGATATCTTTTGCTGAAACTGTGTGCTGACATGGTAAATCTAATGCAACGCAAGCTCTAGGAGCAAAATAACCTACAATCGTGTCGATATATCTCTTAGCTGCTACAGCATCGGTATTACATCCTGTTGCACCACCTGGAGTCGTAGCCGAAGCTCCCCATTCCCAAGGAGCAGAAGTGTCATTATTATACGTATTTTTAAATGCGTAATATGCAGGAAATCCTGTTGAATTAGCTTGACCATATGGGTCTTTTGTAGGAGTGATTTTTTTGAAAACTTCATTGTTTCCAAGCCTTTCAATTCTTTCTGCTAAATCACATGATCCAGAAACTTCAACCACTGGTTGTGGTCCAGTTGGCGTAGGAACATTTAAAACATCCGTTTCACATGGTGCAAATGGATCCGTTGGGTTGTGAAAAGAAATTAAAGGAACCTCACCTTGATGTAACCAACTAGAATCGCCTAACGCACCTCCCATATTAACAGCCAATGCGAAGTCAGAACTAAAACCTACATGGTTTGGTACACAAAGCGTATCACCTACTTTTAATTGCGAAATACTGTTGTACAATGCATCTACGGTTGCAATTCCATTGAGTGTATCTGTTCCAGTTCCTTCAATGTTTCCATTATATTTTTCAAAAATCATTGGAATAAAACCTGAAGGTGTAGGAAGTAAAAACTTAGTTGGATCTGCCGTACCAAAAATTTCAGCGTAAGTATTTAAATAAGCAGCGGCTAAAGAGAGATAACCTCCCGTTCCTTGTCCCCATACTGTAATTTTATCCGCATCTATTCCATGTGGATTACCTAATTGGGCGGTACTTCTTCGGAAATATCGAACATAGGTAGCCACATCTTGTACACCTCTATAAGCTGCATTGATTAGGAAATATCTTCTAATAATTTCGTCTGGATGGAATGGATTCCAACCTTGCCGGTAATTAACTACAGCTACTACGTAACCCATTTTAGCCAATCTAGTGGCTATTTCCACGTTGGATGAATCCCTCATCGTTCCACTACAAGAACCATTTGCAGGAAATGGAAAGAAGTTTCCTGTGTGTAAATAAATAACAAGTGGTCGATTCGTTTCTGTATCTCCTTTTGGCGAATAAAATTGGCAAACGAGAGGTTGCCTTAAAGTTGGAGCCGCACCTTGAGTAGCTATCCAATTTAAGATGGTGTAGTTAGATGCCACTGGCACAAGAGAAGATACTTCGACTTCATCGAAAACCTCATCAAGGTATCTTTCATTTTGTCCATTTACATTCGAAAATGAAAGTAGACATGATAAAAAGCATAAAAATGTAAAAATGCGCATGTTGTAAAGTTTTTATAATGAAATAATATTTATTGTTTTTTCTTAAATTCATAGGTTATGCTAAAATAGGCCATTCTTCCAATTCTTGGTCCACCATAAGTCTGAAACTGTTGATTGTCCAAAATATTAGAAGCACCTAGTTTGAATGTTGTATTTATTCTTGGAACAGACAAATTTATTTGAGCATCTAATAAATCATAAGTTGGTACAAAACCTGTAAACTGAGGAGAACCTTCAAATGTAAATCCCTCTATCCACTTATAATTGATATTAAAACCTGCTGTGTTGTCTTTCTTTCCTATTGGATAGTCACGACCAGAAATACCCACATTAAACTTGTTTTTTGGTGTATTAAACGCAGGTACAATATTATCCTGAACATCTGTAATCAACTCATTGTAACTATAATTACCATTCAAAGAAAAATATTTAGCAAAATAATAGGTTAAACCTATAGCGAAACCTCTGGAGGTAACGATTTCATCTGAATTGGCCGCAATTCGATACACTTTTGCTTCAGAAAATTGAAAAAACTCAATCGGAGGCAAGGGAGGTTGATCTACTAATAATTTCGGAATAACCAAACCAATCTGGTATCCAATAAAGTCTCTATATCGATTAAAATAAACGGATGCATCCACAAATAAATTATTGAATATGGTGGTCCTATAGCCTACTTCGAGTGTTTGAACTTTTTCAGGTCTGATAGGATCTATATCTCTATATTCAAATGGTTTGGTGATATCTTCTCTCCATAGGTTGAAAGACTCAAGCGTTATGAGTTGGTCAAAACCATTCAAGTTTCCCACAAGTTGTGCAGGTCCAACTTTTAAATTTAAATATTGATCTGAAAGGGTGGGGTTTCTGATGGCAGATGAAAACGAAACACGTAGATAATTATTTTCTTTGGGTTTCCAAACAAATGAACCTGCTGGACTAACCAAGAAGTTGAAATTTTGATTTTTATCTACCCTTGTAGCTGCAGAAATAGTTACATTATTCCATTGTTTTGATGCACCCCAATACATCCCAAATTCCGTATTCGTAATTCTTGTTGTGCTATCAATAAAAATGGTACCTTCTGTAAATGGTCGATACATGCGTCCATTGCTACCTACCACAAAACTTTTAAACCAAGGTATGTCAAATCTGTATTCAGCATGTACATGGTATAAAGCAGATTTATCAAAAAATTTAGTACCGTTTTCAGTACTGTTGTTTTTTCTGGATGTGATGTCGTTAAAAAGAGAATCAAATCTTGCCGTACCAGGCACAAAAAAGTCGCTAGATTTATACAATGAATTGCCAGTATTTGCATAAGCGGATGCTCTCTGATGCCATATGAGGAGCGAATCTCTGTGGTCAAATTGCCATTGCCTTTGTGCGTCAACATTATCACTAGGATAACCTAAGGCTTTCATTTTATTAAAAATATCCCCTAATGGCGCTGTGGTCGTACCTTTTCTAGTCCACCAGTTTGTATATGCATTTTGCCAATTTTCATTATCGGCTGCAGCTTCAATTAATTTTTGTGCCGTAAAGTATGGGTCGTATGAGTCACCTGCATCTTCATGTGTCATATAGGCTCGAATAAAATACTTATCTTTTTTCCTAAACTCGAGTTTGTGTTGGTAAAATTGAATTCCACGAAGACTAAAACGGTTGTCTCCTTGATAAACAGTTGTACCATATCCAAAATTTGAAGAAACAATCAATTCAGGTGATTCAAAATCTCGGTTTGGTTGAGTTCTAATATGAAAAGCCAAACCAGTCTTGATATTCCTTGTATTGTAATCAACCAAGTCCACTTCTCTATATCCTTGTCGGTGAAATGAATTTAAACCTGCTCGGGCGTCATACAATGAAACGTATAATTGACTGTATTCATCACCGTATATATTAACGCCATTAAATTGACCTGGGTTTTGTAGTGCGGTAAATACCTGATTGTCCTTTGATTCCGTGACTGGGTCGTAATTATTAGCTTCCCAATCATTGGCTGCTAGGTATGAGAAGTTAAGCTTGTAAGCTATGACGTCTTTATTGTTTTTATTTTTAAGGGTATTGGCAAACCTAAAAGCCGTTTCAACCAAATTTCTTTCACCAACTTTGATGCTTGCGGAAAGGCCTTTTGAAAAAAATGGATTTTTAGTTTCCATACTTATTACACCATTAAAGGCATTGGGTCCATAGAAAGCAGAACTAGCACCTACTACTAAATCCACTTTTTGAATATCAAGTTCAGGGGAACCCAAAAAATTACCAAGTGAAAAATTTAAACCAGGCGACTGATTGTCCACCCCGTCGATGATTTGTAATGACCGTACTGGACTTGTACTATTAAAACCTCTAGTATTTATAACCGTAAATCCAAGGCTCGCTGTCGTCAAATCAACACCCTTCAAAGCACCAAGTCCATTATAAAAATCAGTAGATGCTGTTTGTTTTATCGCAATCGCATCCAATGACTCAACAGTCAATGGCGCTGCTTTTTGTTTTTCATCAATTCGCTGCCCTTTGATTTCAATACCCAAATCTATGGTTACCGCATCTTCTTCCATCTTAATGACTAATTTATCTTTACTGTTGGATACGATATATTCTAGATTGGCATACCCAATATAAGATATCACCAAAGTGACAGGTAAGGAAGTTACATTTAGTTCAAAAGTACCATCAAATTCAGTGGTTACACCATTAGTTATGAGGTCTTTTTCAGTCACTGAAGCACCAATTAATTCTTCATTAGTTTTAAAATCAACTACTTTACCTTTTAAGTTGATCTGGGCACTTAAAGGAAAGCTTAAAATAAGGATTGTCGCAATGATAAAAAAATAATAAATAAATCTCATATGAGCGTGTATTGTTTTGATTTTCACTTCGCTGGATATGGTTAATTTGGTCTAGTTTTTATATTAAATATCTGCCAAAATCCATTAAAATTGGTGCAAATTAGTACTATTTTCAATTATATACAATAATTAATCTTTATAATTTTTAAGTCTAGTAATATGAATATATTGGATTTGGTTACTTCTACATAAATGACAAAATTAAATTTTTTTGACCTACCATTTTTGCTTTAATACCAATATTTCATTTGGATTTTATCTAATTATTGTGGTTTTTCTGATTAACGATGTTTAACTATTAAGGAAAAAAATGAACAATTATTTTATTGTTTTGTATTGAATCCATAAATTTTATTAGTATGAAATATAAACTTATAATTCTTTGTTTTTTGGGACTTCAAGGTTGGCTGTCAGCTCAAACGGGAGTGATGAAAGGCGTCATTAAAGATTCAAAAACCAACGAAGATATTATTGGTGCCACAGTTAGTATTCTGGGCACTAACTATAATACGATTTCGGATATTGATGGTACTTTTTTAATCAATGGAATCAAACCTGGTTTGTACGATGTTGAGATTTCCTATATAGGATACGAAACAATAGATTTGTTTGAAATTGAAGTTCAAGGAGCCAAACCAACATTTTTACCTATTTTTATCCAACAAACATCCTTACAATTGGATGAAATAACCAGTAAAGGTGCAAATTTCAGAAAGGTGTCAGAAAGCCCGCTGTCCTTAAAAAATATAGGTGTTTCTGAAATCCGTAGAAATCCTGGAGGCAACAGAGATATCAGTCGAGTCATACAATCATTACCGGGAGTGACATCTACTGCATCCTTTAGAAATGACTTAATTATTCGTGGTGGTGCACCCAACGAAAATAGGTTTTATATCGATGATGTGGAAATACCAAATATAAACCATTTTGCAACCCAAGGTGCATCAGGCGGACCAGCAGGAATTATCAATATTGATTTTATTCGGGAAGTGGATTTTTATTCCAGCGCATTTCCGGTCGCAAGAGGCAATACGCTCAGTTCTGTTTTTAATTTTAAATTTAAAGACGGGAGAAATGACAGATTAGGTATGATTGCCACAGTGGGTGCAACGGACCTTGGTGTAACCTTAGAGGGGCCTGTATCTCCCAAAACTACATTTTTGGTTTCTGCAAGGAGGTCTTACCTCCAATTTTTATTTAAAGCTATTGGTTTACCCTTTTTACCTACTTACACTGATTTTAATGCGAAAATCAAACATAAAATTGACAATAAAAATGAAATATATTTTATAGGTATTGGTGCCATTGATGATTTTTCTCTCAATCTTAGTGCCAATGATTCAGAGAGCAATCAGTTTATTCTCAATTACCTTCCAGTCAATACACAATGGAACTATTCAAATGGAGTGGTATACAAACATTACGGCAACGGCGGTGTGACCTCATATATACTTAGTCGGAATATGTTGAATAACGAAGCCAACAAGTATGTTGGAAATGATGATTCAGATCCCGATAATTTAATACTTAACTACAAGTCTCAAGAAATAGAAAATAAGTTTCGTATCGAAAACAAACGAAATTTTGGCCCGTTTGAATTTATGTCGGGTATTTTGTACGAGTTTGTAAAATTTAATTCAAATACATTTAACAAAATATATGGACAGAATGGGGCAGAGGATATCGTTTTTACCTCCGAACTTCAGTTTCATAAGTACGGACTTTTTTCGAGTATTAACAAAACATTTTTACAAAAAGCATTGAATGTTTCTATTGGATTTAGATTAGATGGAAATAACCTGAACGACGAAATGTCAAACCCTTTAACTCAATTTTCTCCCCGTATTGGGGCATCTTATACGTTTAATAGCAGGTTTTCTTACAATATGAGTATTGGGAGGTACTTTCAACTCCCTCCATATACTAGTCTAGGTTTTAGAAATACATCTCTGGACTTAATCAATGTTCAAAATGGCATCTCCTACATCCAAGCAGATCATTTTGTGGCAGGTTTGGAGTATAATACCAATATGTCTTCTAGAATCACTTTGGAAGCCTACTATAAAAAGTATGATAATTATCCCTTTTTATTAAGAGAATCTATTTCTTTAGCTAATGTAGGTGGAGATTTTGGTGTGGTGGGAGCGCAAGAAGTTTTGTCTAATTCTGAAGGTAGAACATACGGTTTAGAAATATTGTATCAACAAAGATTGTACAAAGGGTTTTATGGAATAGTTGCCTACACCTTAGGTTTTTCAGAGTTTAAGGATAGCAATGGCGACTTTGTTCCAAGTAGTTGGGATTCTAGAAACATTATAAATTTGACACTGGGAAAACAATTTGGTAAAAATTGGGAAGCAGGTATTAAATGGAGATACCAAAGTGGGTTACCTTTTACAACTTTTAGTGAAAATTCTTCGCTTGTTACCAATTGGGAAAGAAATGGTCGTGGTATCCCCGATTATACACGCTTAAACTTAGACAGGTCGGGTGCTTCTAGTATTATCGACCTTAGAGTAGATAAAAAATGGTCTTTTAAAAAGTGGGATTTGAATATTTATCTAGATATCCAAAATTTGACTTCCAATGTTGTAGCCAGGGACCAATTAATCTTGGACAGGCCTTTAGATGACGAAGGACTTCCTATAGGAGAAGGCATCATCCAGAATCCCGACGCCCCATTATCTGAACAGCGATTTGTCTTAAAAAATATTACTGATAATACGGGTACACTTATACCTACTATTGGTATCGTAGTAACGATTTAAGTCAAAGTATCAAACTAAAGGCAACCAGTTCGTCCTCCGTCCACTGGGATATTAATACCCGTGATATATGATGCAGCAGGACTGGCCAAAAAAGCAACAGCGGCGGCTATTTCTTCTGGTTTCGCAAATCTACCCATCGGGATTTCGTGAACCATGTCTTTGATGACGGTTTCTGTGTCTTTTAAGGATTTTTTGGACTTGTTTTGAATGATTTCATCGAGTCGTTCTGTGGCTGTAGCGCCTGGTAATACATTGTTGACCGTAATTCCAAATGGTGCCAACTCAGACGACAAAGTCTTAGACCAATTTGCCATGGCACCACGTATCGTATTGCTGACACCCAGTCCTTGGAGTGGGATTTTTACGGAAGTAGAAATGATATTGATGATTCTACCGTAGTGATTTTTTTTCATTCCGGGTATCAATGCCTGTGTTAAAACATGACTGGCAATCAAGTGCTGCTCAAAGGCCTTTAAAAAAGCTATGGGTTCGGCATTGGCCACTGGGCCTGCCTCAGGTCCACCTGAATTATTGATCAAAATGGAAAATTTTGCATCTTTAAAAATGCTTTTTATTTTTTGTTGGATAGTGTGGGCATCACCCAGATCTAAGGATATTATATCGTGAACCTGTCCTTCGAATATCAAAGGAAGTTGGTCTTTCGCCGATATAAGTTTTTCTACACTTCGGGATAAAAGGGTTACATGTGCCCCCATTTCAGCTAAGGCAACAGCACTGGCAAATCCAATACCTTTGGAGCCACCACAAACTAAAGCATGTTTATTTTTTAAATCTTGTTGAGTCATAATAATTATATTTTTGTTACACTTTTTTCAAGGTCTTCCATGACCATCTCAATATGCTTTTTATTTCTTTGAAAAAAATCTTTTCGTTCTAAACCTCCAGTCTTACTTATGTAAATGGCAAATTCTTTATTGCTGTTTAACCATTTTTTAAAATGTTCAATAAAAATAGGATCATAAGTTTTAACTACTTCGGGTACATCACACTGAATAGTCAACAGTCCTCCTTCTTCGGTTTCTATAAGAATTATATTAGAAACATGAATAAACTTATTGATGTAAATTTCTACTGGCGTTTCTTTTCCAAGGGAATTGGTATTTACACCTTTTGATGCTACTTCTTCCATATCTTCCAAAAATTGGTAAAGATCTACTTTGATTTGTTTGAGATGTTCTGGATCACTAATAATACCTGACTTAATTAAATATTCCAGTTGGCTGCACATAGGATGAATAAAATTATGCCCCACCATTTCAGCAATTGGAATGCTAAGATATGTGTGGTATAATTTTTTAATAAGAGCCATTGTCTGTTCGTCTCTTAAAAAAACATTAGGATCATATTTATCAATAGAAGCAATCCTCCAGTTGACTAAATTGTACGTGTATAATTTTAAATACAATAAAAAAGGGTATTTCATTAAATGAAAAACATGTGGTTGTAAACAAACAAAGGTGGCTTTTATATTTTCAGCTGATGGTTTGGCTTTAACAACATTGTCCATGACTTTTTCAAAATATTCTAAAAATGAATTGGGTTTTTGTTCTAACCCATCGGCATAAAAATAAACGGGACGGAATTCTTTTTGGTTATGGGATGCCAAAAGTCGATCAATAGAGATTTCTAAAGCCTGAGATAATTGTAAAAACTCAAGAACAGAAAATTCATTTCTCCCTGAAATTTTATTATAGGCTGTTGAGGCGGACAGATTTAAAATTTGCCCAATCTCAAATTGCATTTCTTTCAAAGTTTCCCCAGATAAATGGTTTTTGATCAGGTCTAAAATTGAATCCTTACAAATGTCCATAGTAACTACTGATTTAAAGTACCCTAATAATTCTTATTTCTACGAATATAAAATTTAAAGGTTAAGATGGCGGATAAAAATATAAATGTATCATTTTAATCATGATATGTTTAGTAAAAATACTACAATATCAATGTTTTAGTTGTTTTATAAATATTTTTTACCCTCTAACAAACCTTACTGTTTTTTGTACTCAAATTTTAAACCACTTTTTGTTAATACCATTCAAAGTGAATATATTTTTGAAGACTGACCAATTATTTACATTTTTCACTTTGTATAAATTAGGTCCAATTGGCTTTAAAAAATAAATTATACTAGTACCTTAAAAATAATGTAACAAGCTAAAATTTATGTTTTTATATATTACAATATGTAAAATGTACTTTTAACTAATAGGAAGTCAATAAGACATAAGGACAATTTTATATAAATGGAAATAATGACAAGATTATGCGTAGATCTATTTAATTTTTCGCTAAGACATCAAAGCTAACCTATACTTTTTTTCATTATAGGCTTTTCATGTTTTAATATGTCGATCTAAAATTCTGATTTGAAACTCAGTAATATCAATTGAATATTATCCCCTAATGGAAGTGTAGATGTAGACTAGCGTAAAAATAGGACAACGAAAAAATCACAAAATCAAATTGTCGTTAAGAATTGTCATCAAATCCAAAGTAAGGTAGGCCTAATGTCTTAAATTTTTTAATTCGTTTAGAAACAATTAGGATGTTCTTTTCTCATGGCGTATTTTTAGACCAAATTTCAAAACTAGTATGGAAAGCAAGGTTCTAAAACATAAAGCAACACCTCGAGGTAAATTTCCTCATGTTAAAAAGGTGGGTAATTGGATTTTTGTTTCAGGGACAAGTTCTAGGAATCCGGATAATAGTTTTGCCGGCGTTTCTGTCGACGAAATGGGAACAACCAACCTGGACATCCGCTTGCAAACTAAAGCCGTAATCGAAAATATTAAGGACATTTTGCAAAGTGTAGGCGCCGAATTAAACCACATCGTAGATGTTACCACATTTTTGGTCAATATGAATGACTTTGGTGGTTATAATGAAGTATATGGCCAATATTTCGATCAAAATGGTCCTACAAGGACAACAGTGGCAGTACATCAATTGCCTCATCCACACTTATTAATTGAAATAAAAGTCACAGCGTATATTGACAATTGATCAATGAAGAATCACCCATTACTTTTACTATTAAAAACCCATCATGAATACAATATCTGACGATAAAAAATACTCATCTATCCATTATAATTCGTACTTGCAATTGGATAAAATTTTGAGCGCACAAGAGTTAAGAAGTCTCGAAGTTGGCGACCAACTAGCCCATGACGAAATGCTGTTTATCATAACTCATCAAGTGTACGAATTGTGGTTTAAGCAAATCAATTTTGAATTAAAATCGATCATGGATGATTTTAAAGGGGACAACGTCAATGAAAAAAACATGGGTGTTGCCGTATCTCGTATTGATAGAATCAACGAAATTTTAAAGTTGTTAGTCCAACAAATTGCCATCATTGAAACCATGACGCCTTTAGATTTTTTAGATTTTAGAAATTATCTTTTTCCAGCATCTGGGTTTCAAAGTTTTCAGTTTAGAGAATTTGAAGTGTTATTGGGATTGAAGGATGCCAAACGTTTTACCTACAACGACAAACCTTATACCGTCGTTTTTGATCAAGCAAAAAAAGACACTTTAGGAGAGTTGGAAAATGCTAAGTCTTTATTTCAACTAGTAGAAAATTGGCTAGAACGGACACCTTTTCTTAAGATTTCTGAATTTAATTTTGTAGAGGAATATAGAAAGTCCGTTGAAAATATGTTGGATAGAGAAAAAAAGGCGATACAAAATACAGAAGTTTTAAGTGATGAATTTAAAGAAATGAGGCTACGTATGTTGGGTGATACTCGAACATATTTTGCCAATATTCTAGATGAAAAATATCACGAATCACTTATTGCTGAGGGCAAAATGACGCTAAGTTATCCAGCTACGGTGGCTTCGTTATTCATTAGTTTATACAGGGACGAACCGATACTTCATCTGCCGTTTAAATTAATTTCCGGCCTGGTCGAATTGGATGATCATTTGACAACGTGGAGATATAGACATGCACAAATGGTCATGAGGATGTTGGGTAAAAAAGTAGGGACCGGTGGTTCATCAGGTCACGAATACCTTTCTGAGACTGCGGCTAGACACTACATCTTTAGAGATTTTCACAATGTCAGTACTTTATTGATTCCTAGGTCAGAACTTCCAACTCTTCCGCCAATATTACACGAAAAGTTAGGCTTTTTGTACAGTAAAAATAATGTGTAACTTTTATAAATACTTTCATGGAAATTGTTAATTATATTGATGGTCAATTAATTCCACCAATATCTGGAAAATATCTCGACAATTTTGAACCAGCAACAGGTTTAAAATACGGAACGATACCAGATTCAAACGAAAATGACATCGAATTAGCTGTTACAGCGGCCAAAAATGCTTTTAATTTTTGGAGTACATTAGGCGTGGATCAAAGGGCTAAATGGATACAATTACTGGCAGATGGTATTTTAGCTAGGTTTGAAGAATTTGCTGAGGCGGAATCAAGAGACAACGGTAAACCTATCACATTGGCGCAAAAAGTAGATATCCCCCGTGCCATTTCAAATTTTGAATTTTATGCACGTGCCGCAACCCAATTTTATAGTAAATCGCACTACATGGAAGGTAAGGCGATCAATTACACATTGCGGCAACCTATAGGTGTCGTAGGGTGTATATCCCCTTGGAATTTACCCCTTTATTTATTTAGCTGGAAAATTGCACCTGCCCTCGCAGCGGGAAATACTGTTGTCGCTAAACCATCAGAAATTACGCCAGCCACCGCATTTTTACTTTCACAAGTTTGTAGAGACATTAATTTTCCTAAAGGTGTTTTGAATATTGTACACGGATTGGGCACATCAGCAGGTTCTGCCATTGTAGCGCATCCAGAGATAAAAGCGATTTCTTTCACAGGTGGAACAACTACAGGAGCGGACATTGCTTTGATTGCTGCACCTCAATTTAAAAAATTATCCCTAGAGTTAGGTGGGAAAAACCCCAATATTATTTTTGCAGATTGTGACTATGAAAAAATGTTACATACCACTGTGCAAAGTTCCTTCGCCAACCAAGGTCAAATATGTTTATGTGGTTCTCGGATCTTTATTGAGCGATCTATGTACGACCGATTTAAAAAAGATTTTGTATCAAAAGTGCAACAATTATTGCCCAATGACCCAGCTTTGCCTTCTACAAAAATGGGAGCCGTCGTTTCCAAATCACATATGGAAAAGGTATTGTCTTATATTCAACTTGCCGAAGAAGAAGGAGGAAAAGTTCTTACAGGAGGTAAACAATTTCAAGGGAATGGAAGGTGTGAAAATGGTTGGTTTATCGAACCTACTATTATAGAAAATTTACCTTTTGACTGTCGAACTAACCAGGAAGAAATATTTGGCCCCGTTGTTACTATTACGCCTTTTGATACGGAAAAAGAAGTATTGTCTTATGCTAATAGTACTCGCTACGGCTTAGCCGCTATTTTATGGACCAATGATTTGTCAAGGGCGATGAGATTTGGCCAACATTTGGAGTGCGGTATTCTTTGGGTGAATTGCTGGTTATTACGTGATTTAAGGACCCCTTTTGGTGGCGTAAAAGATAGTGGTGTAGGAAGAGAAGGTGGATTTGAAGCCCTTGAATTTTTTACGGAACCTAAAAATATTTGTATTGCCTATGATGATTTATGAGGCAGTGAAATATTCTTTTAATTCTTCATCAAAATATTGAAGTATATTTTTGATAGGCAAGGGTAGACCTCCGCCTAAGGCACACAAAGATCCTAGTTCTAGGGTTTCCAATAAATCGTTGATCAATGCCCTTTCAATTTTATAATCTCCTTCCAAAGCTTTGTCCATTAATTCATAACCTCGGGTCGAACCGAGTCTACAAGGAAAACATTTTCCACAGCTCTCATGTGCCGTAAATTGAAATAAATGTCGAATGTATTGAATCATCTGGAAAGATTCTGGAATACAAACAAATGATCCGTGGCCAAGTAAGAATCCATTTTCTTGAAATGATTCAAAATCTACCGTCAAATCTTTAATCTTATGCATTGGCACCATGCCTCCTAATGGGCCACCAATGTGCATGGCTTTGACTGGACTTTTAAATCCTTGCCCCAAACTATAAACAACCGTATCCAAAGGGGTACCCATATCCACTTCATAAATGCCGGGTCGATTAAAATAACTATCCAAGGAAAGAAGTTTTGTGCCTGTAGATTTTCCTTTACCAATGCCAGCATACCATTGCCCTCCATTTTTCAAAATAGGTGGAATACAAGCAAGTGTTTCTACATTATTAACGACGGTGGGTTTTTGAAAAAGCCCGTATTGTGTAGGGTAGGGAGGCCTTACCCTTACTTCAGGTCGTTGCCCTTCTATGGATGACAACAAGGCCGTTTCTTCTCCGCAGATGTAAGCACCTTGAGCTTTAATCACTTTAAATTGAAAGGAGAAATTCAAACCTAAAATATTTTCACCCAAGAGCCCCCATTCGGTCAAGGACTGGACCGCATCTGACATGATTTGCACAGATTCGGGGTATTCTCCTCGGATATATAAAACGCCCCACTCAGCACCAGTGATGTAACCAGCTGCCATCATGCCAATGAGTAAAGTGAAGGGTTTATGTTCCATAATATATCTGTCCGAATAAGCACCAGGATCTCCTTCGTCTGCATTACAAACGATAAATTTGGTATCAGAAATGGTGTTTTTGCACGACTCTAATTTAAAAGAAATGGGAAAACCTGCACCACCTCTACCTCTTAGGCCGGACAACTTTAATTCTTCTAATAGTTTTTCATGATCTACTTGAAGAAAATCATGGATGCTTTTTTGACAATATTCTTTATTTTCTTCAATACTGGTTAGAATAGGAGTTCCCTCGTGGTCAATTGTATACTTATCCAGTCCTGAAAAAGAAGAACTTTTACTGCCTTCTTTTACAAATTTCTCTGCGGTAATACCTGAATAATTTTGTCCTTGGTAATGAAAAGCATTGTTTTCATGACATCGACCTAAACAACACATGTCGCCAATTTCTTCTTCTTTAAATTGGGATAATAATTTATCCTTCAATGTAGGTTGTTTTCCAGCACAGAGGCAAGCAGTTCCGTTACACACATACACTTTTTTACCTTGGTTTTCTGGTTTCAAAAAATCATAAAACGTAATGGTTCCATGTAAATTTGCATGACCAAATAAAAACTCATTTTTTAAACGATCAAGTTGTTCTTTTGGCACGGTACCGCTGGGTTGAGATAAGATTCCTAACTCGTCAAATAAGTTTTTCTGTAGTCCTTTTCTCCCGGACAAATGGCTTAAGTTTTTAGACATGGCAACAATATGTTAGAAAGCAAAGATATTGATTTTTTAACAAAGGAAATATTTACCTATAAATGTAGTGATTATGGAATTAAATTGCTTTTTTTGTTACTAAAAATATTATCGAATTATGACTAAATATATTTTTTATATTTTTTTGTTGGAAATGACATTTTTTCAAAGCTGTCAAAATTTATCTCCACGGCCTACAAGTTGGGTTGGGACTTATCGTGTTACACTTCAGTTAAGTCAATCTTCAAAAGAGGAAACAAGTGATTTGAATAATGAATTCGAAGATGAGCCAAAAAAGAGATGGCAAAATAATGAAAATCAACAAAGCCAAAGTAATCAATCCATCGACACATCGACCTTGGGCGGTAAAATTGATTATGCAACCGATCAGTTTGAAAAATCTATGGAAAATTTAGGAGACGAGATTCAAAATGTGGCGAAGGATTTGGATCGAGTTTTTGAAAAATTGGCCCAAAAAGGAAATTCTATTAAAAATGGTTTATTGGATGATTTTACCTTTAAAGTTACTTTACAAGATGATGGTGACATTAAAATCGTAGACTGGCCCATCGATTTTATCAACGTAAATAACGCTTTTTGGCAAATCGAAAAAGATCAGTTTGTTGTTAAAAAAGATGAAAAAATCTTGTACAGTTTTACCATTATTAAAAAAGATAAAAACAAGATAGTACTTGAAAACAAAGATATTATATTACACGCAGAAAAGCTACCATAAAAAAAGAGGAGTTTGAAACTCCTCAATCGATATTCTGTGATGAATTTGGCTTAACTTTTAGCGATTATTTTATGGGAATCCATTTTTTATTGCTTTCAGTTTTAACTTCAGTTTTGCCGATTTCAATATGCAAAATTCCCCCATCGTATTTTGCATGTACGTCTTCCTCTTTTATATTAGCTGGCAAATTAAAAGACCGATTGAAGGAAGAATATCGAAACTCACGCCTTAGGTATTTTCCATCTTTGTCTTTTTCTTCTTTTTCCTCTTTTTTTTCAGAAGTAACAGTTAAAATTCCATTGGTCAATTCAATTTTAAAATCTTCCTTTTTCATTCCGGGAACAGCCAATTCAATGTTGTATTTTTTATCATCCTCCATTAAATTTGCAGAAGGTAAGGTTGAGCCAATATTCGTAAAATTTTTGTCATTCCAATCAAAAAAATCTTTGGTAAAAAAGTCGTCAAAAAAGGCTGGGAAAAGCGATTTTTTTTTCATTAATTCTGTCATGATAAAAAGATTTAAAGTTTATTAAATGATTCTCATAACAAATATACAACCCAATTCATCTGGTTACCAATGACTTAAGTCATTTTGATGTATGATATGCGTATGCAACGATTACTGAGGCATGTTTTCAAGTTTTTCCAGATTGAGTATAGTGATTCGATTATCTTCAATGGAAATAATTCCTTCTGATTTGAAATCTGAAAGCGTACGTATTACCGTCTCTTTTGCCGTTCCTGCTAAACTAGCGATATCATCCCGTAAAATGTACATGTTTTTTGATTTGTTGGACTCGTTAAATTTAATCAAAGCTTTCGACACTCTTTTCCGTACAGAACTATAGGCCAAATCAATAAGATTTTTTTCGATTTCTTCTGTTTGATTGGCCAACATTTTTATGAATTTGGCAGAAAATTCCCGATTATTAAACAATAACATCGTAAAATCATCTGGTGGTATCAAACGCAATTCACAATCGTCCAAGGCAATCGCACTATCCAAATATTTTTCATTCATTAGTAATGGGACAAATCCAAAAAATTGACCTTCGGAATATATATGGGTTATCAACTCTTTTCCAAAATCATTGACTTGAAAACATTTTACCCTGCCCTTGGCAACAAAATACAACCATTTTGGATATTTACTGACTTCATAAATAGGGTCTTTTTTATTGTATTTCCTAAGTTCTTTATTTTCAGAAAGTTTTTCAAATTCTTTTTGAGCTTTAGCTTCATCGATAAATTTTTGAAGACCAGACTCCGTATTGTCAAATGATTTTTTAATACGGGCACTTTTGGCCAATCTAAGTTCAATAGTGTCTAATAATTCAACATCGTCAAAAGGTTTGGTAATATAGTCGTCAGCACCAAGACCCATACCCTTTCTAAAATCTTCTCTTTCCGTTTTTGCCGTCAGAAAAATAAATGGAATGTCTGCGGTTTTGGGTTGAGAGCCCAATATCCGAAGTACACCATAACCATCCATCTCAGGCATCATAATGTCACATAAAATAAGGTCGGGGATAAATTCTTGTGCTATGGTTACGCCGATTTTTCCATTTTCCGCACAGTGCGTTTTATATCCTGCTAGCTTAAGGATTTCTTCGATATTCTCTCGAACGTCAAAGTTGTCTTCTATAATGAGTATTGTTTTTAGTTCTGACATTTGATGTTAAATTATAAATTTTGTTCGTATGTAATTTTTGGAAGCTGAACATAAAAAGAAGTTCCTTCACTTTCTACACTTTTAAAGGTAATTTCACCCTGCAAAAGTTCCGTATATTTTTTAACAATAAAAAGGCCTAGACCTGTGCCTTCAATATTGGAAGAGTTTGCTGCTCTAAAAAATCGATCGAATAAATGTTTTTGGTCCTTTTCGGGAATGCCAATACCTGTATCTTTGGCTTCAATGTAAATAGAATGCTGATCGTCATTAATTTTAAGTGTAATCAAACCATTAGGTTTAGAATATTTGATGGCATTAGACATTAGGTTAAATAAAATAATTTTTACCATTAAGGGATCACTACAAAATATTTTTTGCTTCAGTGTTATTTCGATGTGAAATGTCTTGTTTTTTTGTAATAGAGGTCTAATCTCTTCAACGACATCGTTGACTAATTCTTCCAAATCGAATTCAACATTCCTAACATTCACTTTTCCTTCTTCCAATTTGCTGATAGAAAGGAAATCGTTCAATATATTCGTTAAATGGGATACCGATGATTTGATTTTTTCGATATGTTTTTCTCTGTTGGGTTGGGCACTTGCTTCAATATATTTAGTGATGAGCGCTGCACTTGAAGCGATTGTGGCTAGAGGCGTTCTAAATTCATGAGAAGCCATCGAAACAAATCTAGACTTTAATTCTCCCAATTCTTTTTCTTTTTCAAGACTCTTTTTAAGTTCAGCTTCCCGTAATTTTAATCGATTTTCTGTGAATTTTCTGGCTACAACTTCGTCTTCTAATTTTTTATTTAATTGAAGTAATTGATTGACAACTTTTTCGAGATCATACGTTCGCTGTATTACTTTTTGTTCCAAATCTTCATTGAGGTGAACCAATTTTTTTTCCGCATTTTTAATATCGCTCAAATCGTGAATGAATCCTGTAAAAAAGCGACCATTGTCTAATAGAATCTCATTGACTGACAACCAAAAAGGAAACTTACTACCATCTCTTCTTAGACCTTCTACTTCTCTACCTATACCAATGATTTTAGGTTGCCTCGTTGTTTCATAATTTTTAATATAGCCATCATGCCGATTCGAATGATGTGCGGGCATTAATTGATTTACCGACTTTCCAATCAATTCTTCTTTGTGATATTGAAATAGTTTTGAGGCTGAAATATTCACGTCTATGATAAAACCACTAGAATCAATGATGATGATACCATCAACGGCCGATTCAAAAACAGATTGGAACCTTTTTTCTAAATCATTATTTGAAACCACGATGTTAACCTTTTAAAAAGTAAAGATAAAGCAAGCAATAGTACAAATTCAAATAAAAATCATGATAAGTGGTGATTTAGGTCATTATTTTCTTTGACAATTTGCGGCATCTTTGCTCGTAATCAAATGATTGGTAAAACTTGACAGGAGTTAACGAAGGTTAATTCACCAATAAAACGCAAAATAATAAATTAAAACAAGTAAAAATAGATTATGAATGTATTAAATCCAGTATCCAGCATAATGACGGCTAAACCGATAACTGTCAATACCGATGATCGACTGTCAGTCGTAGCTCAGATATTTAGTGCGAATAAAATGCATCATTTGCCAGTGATTCAAAATGAAAAACTAATTGGAATGATTAGTAAATCTGATTTTTTATTTTTTAAACGTGGATTTTCTGATGGAGAAGAAGACAAAGCCATTGAAGAAGTGCGGTTAAATAATTATACGGCAAAGGAGATAATGACGACCAAGATTGCCAAATTGGAACCAACGGATAAAATTAACGTAGCCCTTGAAATATTTAAAGAAAATTTATTTCACGGCATTCCGATTGTTGATAATGGAATGTTAGTAGGTATTGTAACTACGTATGATATTATAAAACATTTGGCAGCTGATAGTGAAGCACATGCATCATATGATAATTTATAGTTTTGGATTGGGCTTTATATAATTCATCATGGAAATAAAAATATACGGTACGGGTACTTCAGGTCATCAAATGGTCTACGAAAAGTTAAACGAATGTCTAACCAAGGCTGGTATTTCATTCCATATGGAAAATATTGAAAATGTCTCGAGTTTTATTCATAACATGTTACATTCAATCCCAGCTATTCGGGTTGATGATAAGGATTTGTATGAAATCAGTATGAATGGTAGATTTAATTCTTCTTTAAGAAGTGCCATTCAGCATATCTTGCGAAAATTAAAATATGGTTCTATGTTAAAAATAATCGTTCCCACAGATTTTAGCGAAGTTTCGTTTAATGCTTACAATTTTGCCAATGGCATTGCCAAACAATTAAATGGGGTTTTATATATTACTCATATATATTTTCCCAATTCTACCAATGTCAACGAAATAGCCTATGTAGATCATAATGCCGAAACTATTTACAAACAAAAGTTAGACGATTTTGTAGCTTCAATCAACCAGGATTGGATTGGCGAATTTGTCAAAGAACCTTTTGTAGAATCAAAATTTATTACGGGTTTTCCACACAAGGAATTACAAGCTTTGTCAACCGAACCAGATACGATTATTGTGATGGGATCAACTGGTCAAGGTGATCAATTTAAAAAGATATTTGGCTCCTTGTCATTGGATATAATGAAATCATCAAAAAGCCCCGTTTTTGTTGTTCCAAATGGAATCCAGTTTAATGGTTTGAGACATTTATTATTTTGCTCAGAAAATGTTTCTGCAGATGCTGGAGCCATCGTTAAAGCAGGCGAATTTGCCCAAAAAATGGATGCAACGCTTCATGTGGCACATATCGTGACCAAGGTTTCGGATGATTATAAAATGGAGGAATTAGAAGAACTGCTTTCAAAATATAATCCTAATCTTCAATACCAAATTCACTATGTCGAGGATAAGTCACCTATCCCTGGTATAGAAAAAATAATACACAAAATTCCTATCGATTTGCTTGTATTTAACATTAAACATAGGAACTTTTTTTCTAACCTTATTCACGAAAGTGTAACAGAACATGTTGCATTATACACGGAAAAACCAATATTGGTCTTCCACCAGGATTAGTGACTATTTAATTCCTATTTTGTTAAGCCAATCACTAAAAGCACGGGCATTTTTATTGTGGTCCGGCAAGGTTGAGGCAAAAGTATGCTGCCCACTATTATCAGCTTTGGCACAAAAAAAGATGTAGTCGTGTGGTTCAGGATTGATGACGGCTTCTAAGGAAGAAATACTGGGCATATATATGGGACCTGGAGGAATGCCGTGGTACATATATGTATTATAGGGTGAATCATAGACCAAGTGGCCATAAAGTACACGTTTTAGTTCATATTGCCCCAAAGCAAAAACAACTGTAGGGTCTGCTTGTAATTTCATACTTTGTTTCAACCTGTTTAGATAAACTCCTGCAATAGTGGGTCGCTCAAGGCTATAATTAGTTTCTTTTTCGACGATTGAAGCAAGTGAATAAGCTTGTTCTGGAGAAAGCCCTAGTTTTTTTATTTTTTCACGTCTTTCTTGGTTCCAAAAAGCATCGTGTTCTTTTTTCATGCGTTCTAATAGCTTTTTTGAACTAGTATTCCAAAATATTTGATATGTGTTTGGGATAAACAAGGATAAAATATTTTCATTAGTTAGGTTAAATTTCTTTTGGGTTTCTGTACTCATCACCTCTTGTAACAATGAACTTGAATCTATTTCAAGGTACCCTGCTATTTTGCCAACTAATTCTGCGATGGTTCTAACATTATTAATAACAACATTGACAGGGTCTTGATTTCCAGATCGCAATTTACCAATGACCGTTTTTGTGGACATTTGCTCATTAAGAATATATTTTCCAGAAGGCACTCTCTCTTTTACATAGCCCATGAAACGGGCGACCTTTCTAAACCCATCTGGATTAATCAAGGCACTATCTTTTTTTAAAATGTCAAAAACTTCTTCAAATCCAGAACCTGTAGGAACAAATAGGGTATAAGCTTGGCCCTCACTTGGTCGAATTGCATGCGAGAAAACTGGTTTTATATTAACCCAAACTACAACACAACCCAATATAAACAAGGTGAGAATAACCCATTTGTATTTTTTAAAAAAATTACTCATTTTTAGTATTGTTCTTCTTCATTCGGAAAATCATTGGTTTTTACATCCTTAATGTAAAGTTCGACCGAAGATTTTACTACATCAAAAAGATTTAGATATCGCCTTAAAAATCTTGGATGGAAATCTTTGGTGATACCCAATAAATCATGGGTGACTAATACCTGGCCATCCACATGCATACCAGCCCCAATGCCAATGACGGGTATTTTGACCTTTTCTGATACTTTTTTTGCCAAGGTTGCGGGAATTTTTTCCAATACAATGGCAAAACATCCAGCTTCCTCAAGAACTAAAGCATCTTCAAGCAATTTTTTAGCTTCTGCCTCTTCTTTTGCCCGGACAGTATATGTACCAAATTTATAAATAGACTGCGGCGTCAGTCCTAAATGTCCCATCACAGGTACTCCTGCAGATAATATTCGCCTTACAGATTCTTCTATTTCTGAACCTCCTTCTAGTTTGACTGCATGTGCCCCAGATTCTTTCATAATTGATATGGCTGAATTTAAGGCTTTGGTGCTATTTCCCTGATAAGAGCCAAAAGGCAAATCGACAACTACAAAAGCTCGTTCAATTCCCCTTACTACGGACTGGGCGTGATAAATCATTTGGTCGAGGGTTATCGGCAAAGTTGTTTCATGTCCTGCCATCACATTTGATGCAGAATCACCTACCAATAAAATATCAATTCCTGCCGCATCCAAGATTTTAGCCATACTAAAATCATAGGCGGTTAGCATGGCAATTTTTTCTCCTTTTTCCTTCATTGCCTGAAGTACGTGTGTAGTAATTCTTTTGATTTCTTTATTAGCCACTGACATGCGCAAGGGTTTCATTTTAAAAAGAGGGCGAAAGTTAACAAATGTTTTCCAAACATGAAACTAACATCAATATGATTATTTATCACCCAAAATTTCTGGTTTCTAAAATGCAACAATTAAATTATAAAAAATAACTTGCAATATTTTTGAAAAACTAAAAATAGTTTCTACTTTTGCGTCGCTTTTCAAAGAGCTGGTACCTTAGCTCAGTTGGTAGAGCAACGGACTGAAAATCCGTGTGTCCCCAGTTCAAATCTGGGAGGTACCACTAAAAGGGATGACTTTAAACGGTTGTCCCTTTTTTTATGTTATAAATTTATGAAAATACATTCTTTATCTCGGGTTTTAGTTTTGCCACTTTTGGCTATAGTTGGTGTGGTTTATTTGTTGGCCACAAAAGTGGATGTGAACTATTCGATTTTAATTTTTTTGCCAGTCACTTTAGGTGTAGTGCTCTATATCTTTCATGGTGTGATCGACTATTGGTATCTGAATAAATATCCTTATGGATTGGATCCACATTTGAAAAAATGGCTAAAACAGTATTTTAAGCCATATTTATTAATGAAGGATATAGACCGACAAAAGTTTGACCACCGCCTTGAATTATATTTGTACGGCAGGTTATTTAATGCGGTTGGTACAGAATGGAAAGAAGTACCTGAAGATATAAAATGTATGATTGCTTGTCAAGGCATTTGGATGACATTAGGATTAGAGGATTTTCTAATTGGTGATGTAGATAGAATATTTTTATATAAGCACAACTTTCCAACGCCAGAAAATCAACAATTACATGCTGTTGAAGTCAATCAAGTAGATGGAGTGATCATCCTAAATAGTGCCTTGGCTGCTCAAGCATTGCTTGAGCCCACGATGTACTACAATGTTGTCATCCATGCTTATGCAGAAGCCATTATGGCACTTCAATTGCCAACACCGAAATGTGAAGATGAGACTAAATTAGAAATGGTTTCTGGTTGGAAAAAGCAGGATATTTTAAAGCAAACAGGTTTGAAGGAAATTGAAAACACCTTACTCCACGTTCATCACTTTTTTGTATTTCCTGAATCTTATCGCCGATTGTATCCCGATTATTATACAGTTTGGTCTGAATATTTCCGAATGCGGGAATAAAATGTATTATTGGGACTCTCTCTTGTATCGGTTATTTTCTGGGAAAGAAAGCTTGGAATAGGCATATTTCAGAGAAGTGACTTGTTCTACCGAATATATTTGTGGTAAAGGTTGTTCATCAAGGCTATATTCAAACACAGGTGTGAAGGTGCTTGGTTTTGTAGGGAATATGTAAAAACTCAACATAACAAGACCAAACAAAACAGCCGCATAGGAAAGTATTTTCGAATAGGTGTATTTTGAAGGTAATGTGTTCCTTTGGTCAAGTTTTACTTCTAATTTTTGCCAAACGTCTGAACTAGGGTTTGTACGGTATTGGTTGGCTTCAAATTTTATGTTTGAATAATTCATGACTTTATTATTGTATTAATCTATTCTTTAACCATTCTTTTTTTTTCAAAATATCAATAATTCTTTTTTTAGCAAGAATAAGTTGAGATTTCGATGTATTTAGACTTATACCGAGAAGTTCTGCTATTTCCCGATGTTTATAACCCTCTACTACGTGTAAATTAAAAACTGTACGGTAACCATCTGGCAGGTCTTGTAGGATTTGAATTAATGTTTCATACTGAATATCGGGTTCTTGTTCTGGTTCATCTGGAATGTCTGTATCTTTCAGCTCAACCATGAGATGTAATCTACTTTGTTTTCTCAAAAACATCAGCGACTCATTCACCATAATACGTTTCATCCAACCTTCAAAACTACCTTCATTTTTATAAAGTGTTATTTTAGATAATATCTTATAAAAACCTTCGATAAATACATCTTCTGCTTCCGCTGGTTGTTTGATGTAGCGAAGACAAATAGGGTAAAGGATGTCTTTGTAATATTCATACAATTCCTTTTGGCCGCTTCTGCTTCCAGCTTTACATTGGAGGATTATATCTTGAAGGTTTGGCAACATTCGTAATGTAAGGTTGAATTGACAATACAAATCTATATATAAGATGCCAGATGAATTAATTTTGGTGGGAGTTTTGTAATTTTCTTCAAAAAAAAAGAGACCGGTTTTAATTCCCCTTAAACCGGTCTCGAGTAACAATTTGCTTAAGTATTCCTTAAATAAATCTGAACTTGTACAGTAAAATTCCAAAATCGTGCCAAAAATCGTTTTATGTCGAATGAATCGTCCAAATTATTTACATTAAATTTATGTATAATGTATAATGATATAATATACAAATATTAAAATATATTAAATAACATATACGAATTTTAAATATGTTTTTGGTGATGGGGTTGGGCTTGTTGAACTTATTTTTTTTTGAATTGTATGATAAAAAGGTAAAAGTAGTTTTTATATGTATACCATTGATTTGCAAAAATTAGGGAAAAGAAAAATTGACCAATTTATTTTGGAAAAAGTTGGGTCGGCACCTATTTTTAAAGGTGGAATAAAAAAGTTAAGAGGTGTAACAGGTTTTTATTTTGAGGATGAAATTTCAGGAACTAGATTAATGTATAATGTGAATATTGCATTATTTGAAAAAGGTTTGGGTTTATACTGTAGAAATCGGCACTATAATTTTCTCGTTTTGATACCTTTTGCAGAAATTGGCCATATAAACTTATCAAAAAGGGTAGACGAACTTCAAATTAAATCATTTTCGTGGTTTACTTTGGCTTCTAAATTTGGGCTTACGTATTGGAAATCAAAAAATTATTTACTCGAAAGTGAAATTATAGCTTTGTACCCTTTGGTTGCTATCATTGCTATGGAAGACGGTAAAAGTATTACCTTAAAGAGTGAGAGTAGTAATATAGACAGAGCCATTCTTTTTTTTAAAACACTACCTTGGGAAGGATTTTTAAAAGTCAAAATAGAAACATACACTCAATGAATCTTGTTTATAATTAGAAATGGCTTAATATGAATCATATTTTATTATTTGTTTTTGTTTTTTTATTAGGACATCAATCCTGGGCTCAAATACCATTTATCTCTAAAAATAATGTAGAAACATTGTATTATGGAATGGATAATTTTGTTACAGTTGATATGAATGGTTGCGACCCTGAACTTGTACATTTTAAAGCAACAAAAGGTAGTAGAGTTTCAAAGTATTCGGACAGTTTGTATGCTGTTTATCCCTCAATTATGCAAGGAGAAATTTTATGTAAATTGTATTTTAAGAATATTATCGTTGAACAAAAATCAATGACAGTTTTACCTGCACTACAGTTAAAAATTAAAATTAGTAATGAAGGGGAAGGATTTATAAAAAAACAAGATTTATTAGCTGCCCATACTTTTGAAATTCAAAATGCTCAAGAAAGTCTTCCCCCACACTTAAGTTTTAAGTTGATTTCTTCAGGTGTGACGGTCATCAATCAATTGGGTCAAGTAATGTATTCAAATAATATCAGAGAATCAATTTTTCCAGAAGCATTAAAAGAGATATTTAAAAAAGTGCCTAGTGGTTCGCGTATTACTATATCTAACCCTAGGATTGTCAATAACTATAATCAAACGGTGCAAGTTGAGCCTTACAAAGAATGGATTATCGTGGAATAAAAGCCTAAATTTCTAAGGTTTTATATATGTAACTTTTCCGTCAAGGATAGTGTATAATACCTTGGTTTGTAAAATTTTATCTTCATCGCAAGTTAGTAGATTGTTGTCTAAAATGACAATATCAGCAACCTTGCCAGGCGTAATAGAACCTTTAAACGATTCTTCAAAAGCTGCATAAGCATTTCCCAGGGTATAAGAAATTAAAGCTTCTTGTCGGGTCATTTTTTGTTCAGGGAAAAAATCCATTTTTGAATCGATGGTTTTTCTGGTTACACTTGCATATATACTATAAAAAGGATTGACATCTTCGACAGGAGCATCCGTTCCGTTGGCAATAATGACTCCATTATCCAATAAGGAACGCCATGCATAAGCACCAATTTTTGCTCTTTCTGAACCCAGTCTTTTGACCACAAAAGGCGCATCTGAAGTACAATGAACGCCTTGCATAGATGCGATAATTCCTAGTTTTGAAAAACGAGGAATATCGGCCGTATCTAAATGTTGTGCGTGCTCGATTCTCCATCGCCAATCCATTTTGTTAGGATGTTGGTTTTTGATGCCTTCGTAAATATCTAGTACGACTCTATTTGCCCTGTCTCCAATGGCATGAACACAAAATTGCATATCATTTTTAATGGCTAAGTCAGCAATTTTTTTTACATCGTAAATATCTGTTGTATTTTGACCCATGAAACCAGGCTTGTCGTCGTATGGTTTTAATAACCAAGCTCCAAATGCACCTAAAGCCCCGTCTACTTCTGATTTAATGGCATTACACGTGTAAAATTGGTTACCAACCCCAATTTTTTTATAATTGGCCAAGACAGGCTCCATTTCTTTGTAGGGTTGTCTTGCCATAGCCCAAAGCCTTACATTTAGTTGCTGGTTAAGGGCCAGTTTTTCATATTTCTCCAATTCTACAAAAGAAGATCCAGCATCTTGAAAAGAAGTAATACCATTTTTAAGACATTCTAGGCTGGCTAAATGAATAGCCTCATGCCATATGGAATCTAAACTCTTTGCATCCAAGCTTTTTTTATATTCTTTGTATGCAGAACTTATAAATTGCATGGCCCTTTCTTCAAAAACACCTATAGGTTCACCATTGGATCGTTTGACAACATGGCCTCCTTCTGGGTTTTGGGTTTCTTTCGAAACCCCTGCAATATCCATTGCTTTTTTGTTGGCAAAAAGGGAATGTCCACTAGCATGAAATAACAATACTGGATTATCTGGTGAAAGTTGGCTAAGTGTTTCATGAAAAGGATAATTGTAGAGATTTTGCCGAGGTAAACTATCCCATTTTTCCTGATGCCAGCCTCGCCCTACAATCCATTCTCCAGGTTTTGATTTCTTAACAGCCATTGATACTTTTTCTTGAATTTCTTCCCAACTTTTTGTTTTCAAAAGGTTTAGCTCAATTAGGCTATAGCCTAAACCTGAAAAGTGACCGTGACCTTCTATCAATCCAGGCATTACAAAATGTCCTCGAGCATCTATGATTTTAGTTTGAGAATCTATGTAATTTTTAATATCAATTGAGTCTGTAACCGTTATAATTTTACCTTGAAGACAAGCTATATTATTGGCATTTTGTATTGATGAGTCAGCTGTCCAAACATATCCATTGAGAATAACCAAATCTGCCATTTGTTGTGTTTTACAACTGGCGAATAAGGAAATGAGCATCATTAAAGTACTCAAACGGAAAAAAATATGGGTCATGATTACAAATATTAGTGTTAAAAAAAATCCCGTCTTATGCCAAAATACGTAAGACGGGATTAAATAAATTTTTACGATATTTTATCTAACTACGCTAATTTTTTTGAGGGTATATTGTCCATCTTTATTAACAATTTTCATAAGGTAAGTTCCAGATGTTTCTTGTGAAATATCTATGGACAACCATTCCTCTTTTTGGGTAACAATATGGTTAAACCTTTGGACACTACTTCCTAGCATATTGTATATTTCAATGGAGATAATTTGTCCTTCCATTTTATCAAATATAACATTAAATAAACCATTGTTTGGATTTGGTACTACTTTCACAACATTATTCCACTCGGCGTCTTTGGTTGAGGAAATATCAATGACGATTTCTTTTGTTATGGTATCATTTCCACATGGATTTTCGACTATAAGCACGATGGTATATGTTCCAGGACTACTGTATGTGTATGTTGGAGATTGCTGTGTGCTTCTTCCACCATCTCCAAATTCCCAATAAAATGCGGAAACCAAATTCCCTGTATATTGTATGTCAACGTTTCCTTCGACTACTTCATATTCAAATTCAGCAGTTGGGATGCCATAAACTGTGATATACTCTTCTCTTAACAATTCATTGCTGCCGAATCCATTAGAAACGGTTAATCTAACTGGATACAAACCCTCTTGCTCGTACACTACTATTGGATTTTTTTCTAGAGAGATAGCAGGATTACCACCTTCAAATGTCCAATTCCAATTTTGAGGATCATTTAAAGAAGCATCTGAAAATTGTACTTGTAGTGGTGCACAACCGATTTGCGGAGATGCCGAAAAATCTACGACGGGACTACGATCATCAATCACAATTGTGTTTGTTAGGGTTAAACTACCACAGACATTTGTCACTGTCAATGTAACTGGATACGTACCAGGTCCAGGATAAACATGGCTAGGACTTATGTGTGTGCTTGTAGTTCCATCACCAAATTCCCATAAATAGGTATTGCCATTTCCACTCGTTTGATTAGTAAATTGGATGGTTAATGTATTGGTACTAAATGAAAATGCAGGTTGAGGCGTTTGCAAAACAGTTATTGTTTGTGTATTGGTGTGACTACCATATTGATTAGTTGTCGTTAAAGTAATGTCATGTTGACCACCTTGACTAAAAACAACTAAAGGGTTTTGCTCCGTTGAGGAACTAGGAGTTCCATTCTCAAAAGACCACACATACGTACTTCCGTTAATAGATGTGTTATTGAATTGTATAGAAACTGGGGCACAATTTCCATCGGCATTTCCCACAAAATTGGCAACAGGATATACATTTATCGTAACATATTGTTCTAGATTATTGCTTCCACATTCATTTGAATTTATCTGACGTATGCTAAATGATCCATTAGAAGAAAAGGTATACGTAACTGTATTTCCCAATAAAGATTGCAGACCATTTTCTTGAATTTGCCATTCGGTACTATTGGCTCCTAATCCTGTATTAGTCATTGTAATGTTTGGACCATCTGCGGTCATGGTAAATCCTGCGGTTGGACTTGTGTTGACTGTGATGTAATTATTGACCGTACTTACATCTTGACCTGCGGCATTTAGGGCGATCAAAGTAGCATCATATTGACCTGGCGAATTGTAAATTACTATTGGATTTTGGACAGATGATGAGGCTGGTGTGCCACCTGGAAATGACCAATTCCACTGAGTTGTATTTGGTGAAGATTCATCGCTATATTGCACTGATAGGGGGGAGCATCCCATCAAAATGTCTGCAGAAAATTGAGCAGTTGGTCTTGCAATTACTTCAATTTGTTGCGAATAAAAAGAAGTACCACAATCATTTTGAGCTGTTAATTCGACGATATATGTACCTTCAGCTGTATAAATGTGTTCTGGATTCAGGACTGTGCTCATATTGCCATCTCCAAAATTCCAAGAAACAATATTCCCGTTTTGTATAGAACTTATAAATTGATAGGTTAATTCGTCTCCAGTATATGAAAAGTCAACGTTTGGTATTGTTTCAATATTTACATAATTGTTACTTTCAATTGTATCACTTCCAAGTGTATTATTGGCAATTAGTGTAACATCAAAGTTTCCTGGATTAGAATAAGTAATCGTAGGATTTTGTTCCGTCGAAGTTGCGGGTATTCCACCCTCAAAAGTCCATAAAAATGAAGTGGGATTGTTTTGACTGGTATTAACAAATTGGATTATATATGGACTACATCCATTTGGGTTATTGTTGGTTGTAAAACTTGCTATCGGTGCTATAGAAAGACCAATACTTTGTGAAGAATTGGCTGTAGAGCAACTATTAGAACTCTCCAAAGTTACGGTGTATGTTCCAATTGTAGCGTATGTATGTGTTGGATTTTGAACGGTGCTTGTGTTACCATCACCAAAATTCCAGAGATAATTTGTAGCATTAGTGGACGTGTTTGTAAAGTCGACGGTAAGTCCTTGGCTAGCAAAGGTGAAGGATGAAATAGGATTTGCTAAAACTTGGATATACTGTTGTCTTACAAAGGTATTACTTCCTTGAAGGTTTGCGACGGTTAAGGTAACGGAATAAACACCAGGTTGGTTATAAATAATAGAAGGATTTTGTGTAAAAGCTGTGTTTGGAATACCACCTTCAAAAGTCCAACTCCATTGTATTACATTGTTTGTCGATTCATCTTGGAAATTCACACTTAAAGGGCTGCAACCTGAAGTAGGATTAGCAGAGAATTCGGCAATGGGTGGCGTAGCAATTTCTATCACTATGGAGAAATCAGCAGGTCCACAAGCATTATAGGCGGTCAAAACTACATTGTAAAAACCATCATTTAAATACACATGAACAGGGTTAGTCATAGAGCTTAAAAAGCCGTCTCCAAAATCCCAAGAATAAGAGGTCGCATTTGTAGACGTATTTGTAAAAGTAACCTGTGGGCCACTAACAATATATGTAAAACTAGGTGTTGGAAAATTACTTATGGTGACAATATTATTTAATGTTTTAGTACTACTTCCAGCACTATTTGTAGCGATTAAAGTTGCACCATAAACACCAGCATTATTATACGTTACTAAAGGGTTTTGTTGGGTAGATGTGGCTGGTGTTCCACCAGGGAAACTCCAAGCCCAAGATGTGGCATTGGAACTCTGATCAGTGTATTGAACTTGTCCAACAACACATGGATTGATGACATTGTAGGTAAAGTCAGCCACTGGAGGTGAAACTGTATTACAACCACTCAAACAAGTTCTACTTAAGTAATGATTCTGAATACTTGTGATCGATGATGATGACCATGAAGTGGCAGAATTAACTGAAGGTGCCATTATTGTATTACTCCCAGATGCGTCATGAGAAGCATTAAAATTATGACCCAATTCATGTGAATTCATAACACGGAGAAAATTCGGATTGCTTGTAAAATCTCGTAAAAGGTTGTATCGACTATTCGTACAAACAACACCTACAGATGCCAATCCAACGATACCGTCAATATAGACTCTGTTTGTCCACATCGAGGCTACATCATAGACAACCGAACCAAATCCTCCGGAATTCCCCCAATTCCTAAATGTAGGCAAAACATCGAAAGGATCTGTTGATGGGGACCAAGGGTCGCACGTAGAACAAGAGGAGATCCAAAAAGTAACGATTTCAAATTGAATTTCATCGGCAAACTCATTGTCGTAATTATTTTGAACATTATTGACTACCCCTGTGATAAAGTTTTCAACACCAATGTCACTCCCATATTTAATGACCATACTCCAATCCGCTGCCAAAGCGTACTCTACAATAAAACATCCTCCAGGCATTCTTGTACCAGGTATTTCTTCTTTTTCGACCAACTCATTCAATTCAGCTCTTCCTTTTTCGTATCCACATTTATAGGAATTTGTCAAAATTACATCGTTGATACTATAATAAATAAACTGATCTTTTTCAGCATTTTTGATGTAATATGAAAGAGGTTCAATAAAGTAACTTGTTCTTCCAATAATGACCTCTCCGTAAATAAAATTGGTATTAAAGCTTAAGGCAACTCTTGAGTCTGGTACGTTTTTTATAGAGCCTACCATGGGTTTTACTCTATTTTCTTTGGTTGGGTTACCATACACCTCTTGGCCGTAAACCATAGAATATCTGCTTGAAAAAATTGGATTGAGTTCTAATTCCATGACCCATTTCATTCCTTCACCCAAGGGTATGGTAACTTCATTGTTTCTAGAATTCAGATTCAAATTGTTATATAAATCCTGAGACTCAATAGAGATAATTTCATAATTTCTGAATTTTTGATTCAATTCCTGAATATTGTCAAATTGTTGTGCTGACAATGAATTGTTAAAAATACCAAGAAATAAAAAATGTAAAAATATAAAAGTAAAAACTTTATGCAAATTCATATTATATAAATGTTTAAGATGTAATATCTAAATTGAAGATGTAAAAATATATTATTATTTGAATAAATGCCCACAAACTATATCATTTTAATTCATAATTCATGGTAAAACACCATAACCAAGACACAAAAACAGAGGAAAACCCTTAGAATTATAAAACTAGATACGTGGGATTGCAAGATGTTGAATAATATAATTTTATAATTTGTCTTTTAATTTAATAAGTTCTAGTTTTATTTTTTCCAATGATGTCAATAATAAGACCTCTTTACTAGATTCCGATTGGTTTACTAACTCTTTTTTTGCGCCGTCCAAAGTAAACCCTTTTTCTTTGACAAGGTGATGTATTTTTTGCAATAAAGCAACATCATGTTTGATATACCTCCTATCACCTTTTCTAGTTTTGGCAGGTTTTATCATTTTAAATTCTTTTTCCCAATAACGGATTAAGGATGTGTTGACGTCTAATATTTGAGCAACCTCCCCAATGGTAAAATAAACTTTATCTGAAGGTAAGTTTTGCATTTCAAAAAATTGAATAAACAAAAATACTACATTTGTCGCAAAACATGAAGGACATGTTCAAATTGTTGTTCTGATATGTCCCTGTGCATAACAAATCTAATGGTTTGGTGGCCAAAAGCTATTCCTAAAACACCTTTTGATTTTAAGTTTTTTAAAAATTCTTCTGTGGGGATATTGTCATTGAGTGTAAAGATAACAATATTGGTTTTCACTGGTTTAATGGAGCGAACAAAACTTTTTGTGGAAAGGACTTCGCCCATTATTTTCGCCCGATTATTGTCTTCTTTTAATTGCGGAATGTTATGTTCCAAAGCCCACAAAGCTCCTGCGGCTAGAATTCCAGCTTGCCTCATTCCTCCTCCCATCACTTTTCGGAACCTCCTTGCTTCTCTAATAAATTCATAATTGCCTAATAATATCGACCCAACTGGAGCGCCTAAACCTTTTGAAAAACAAACAGAAACGCTGTCAAAATATCGTCCATGCTGCTCTGGTTCTTCCCCTGTCTCTGCTAAAACATTAAATATCCTAGCACCATCCAAATGCATTTTAAGGTTATTAGCAGTAGTTACTTTGTGTATGGCATCCACTTCATCACAGGTGTAATAACTGCCACCACCTTTATTGCAACTATTTTCCAAGACAACGAGTTTTGTAATGGGTTGCCAGTCAAAACCAGGCTTGATTCCCGAGGAAATTTGATCAGGAGACATTTTGCCATTTTTTCCTTGAATCAATTGAATACTAATCCCACTATGAAAGGCAAACCCTGCTGATTCTGCTTGGTAGACATGAGAATCTATTTCACAAATCATTTCATCCAAACTCTTCGTGTGGACTTTGATGGCAATTTGATTGGTCATGGTCCCTGAAGGACAAAAGAGTCCAGCTTCTTTACCAAATAAAGCACACATTCGTTCTTCTAAAAGGTTTACCGTGGCATCCTCTCTAAAAACATCATCGCCCACCTCTGCTGCCATCATGTAGGCTAACATTTCTTTGCATGGCTTTGTTACCGTGTCGCTAATAATGTTCACTTCCATTTGAATTGATTTTTAAACTTTAAATGAAATCCCGAATATTTATTAATTGATAAAGAAAATTAAATAATGAATTCATTTAAACTATGGGTAAAATAAAAAAGAGTAACCAAAATACATGGATACTCTTTTAACTCGACGTTTTGTTTTTTGATGAAAGGGGTCGAGTCCGGCGACCCGACCCTCTAACTATGAAAAAAACTACTGTCTTTTTAGTACGAATACTATATATCTAGTGCGGAACGATGTTATGTTTTTTGATGAAAGGGGCCGAATCCAGCGACTCGACCCTCTAACTATGAAAAAAACTACTATCTTTAAGTGAGAACCTCACTTTTCTCTTCAACCCACTAAACTCGACGTTATGTTTTTCGATGAAAGGGGTCGAATCCAGCGACTCGACCCTCTAACTATGAAAAAAACTACTGTCTTTTAGTGTGTTAAGCACTATATTTTTAATAATGAACTTTCTTTAAAGATCATTTTATAATAAATAAAATCTTAATCTATGAATAAATAATTTTAATATTACAAAGGTACGA
>JBATMZ010000236.1:0-5607 GCA_049290115.1 Saprospiraceae bacterium
TCTATGGCTGAGACAGTATGCCGCTTTACCTGCAAAAGGGTGAATGCAGCGGAATGCAATGAAGCAAGCACCCGACAAATAAGTCAGGCGTAGCCGTAGTATATGAAGCAGAGCATTGTGGGCAGGCAAAAGAGATGAGCTGAAAAGCATGGGTATAGTAGGAACGAAATGAAACGAATATAGGAATATCATAAGCAAAGGTAGTATTAGCCGAAGGGTGGAAATATGGGTAGTGCTAATACTGCCTGCGAAATGAAATATGTATAGCCTAAGTGAAATGGAGTGACGGAGATACTTATGCTGCGGGAATCCGTAAGCTCTCCTGATGAGAGAGCGAATGGAAGGAACGATAATGTAATGGTAGTGACTGAATGAGTCGAAAGAAGAAGGTGTGCAATAGGATTGCAATAATATACATAAAGCTATTTATCATTATTTTGGGCGAATAGTACCAAAATGGTAAAGCATTATAAAAAAGCGTATAGTAGATACAACAACTATCTAGTCTAATCAGCAAAAATTGTCAATCTTTAATACAACGCACAGAGAACCCTAAAGCACGGTTACCAGATGTCATTCCAGCTTCACCGCTTCCGAAGTAAATAGCACGAGACATATTATTGCTAACCGTACTAGACCAATAATAACCAACTAGATTAACACTACCAATGGATCCATTGCCATTATTTCGACCGCCAGCCATCGGTAATTTTAGCAATGATGTATAGGCACCAGTCTCGTTACTGGATAACCATGTTCGCCTTTCCTGTTCCCATTCAGCAATTGTTGGTATCCGAAAACCTGATGGACAAGGGTTATTTTCTGCAGCTGTGCCAGACCACATGTAAGTGTCCCCAGTACTTAACCAGTTAAATGGAGATGTCATTATAGTAATAAAAAGACCTTTCCAAGCACCACTACCCGAAAACCAATCAGTAGCTTGAGAAATAGAATTTCCCGAAGATCGAACTTGATGTCCGTCTGCGCCACGTCCCCACTGATAAAGATCCCCAAAGCCTAAAGCGTCAGTAGAACTATTTGCTACTTGGGTGGCTCCTAAATTTCGGTCTAGCCACACTTTACCGGTAACAGGATTCATTACGGTTCCATAATTACCTACCTGCAAACAACTGCTTAAAGCTTGCCAGGCTCCATTTATATATTGATAAAGGCCAGCTATATCGCAATCAGTGCAAGTTACTAACAGCCCTTCAGCAGGAGTGTTTGGAGTTCCAATAGCATCTCTCTGTACTTTAGTCATTCTTGGTGGCAAAAACCCTTTAGTTGTGCTAACTACATCTAATGCTGCTGTTATATTAGGTGAAGCTGTATTTATTCCTACTTGAGCTATTAGATTGGACTCAGAAACGATAACTAATATTAATATTGATAAAAATTTTCTCATGGCAGTAAATTTAAAAGGTTGAATATTATGAAATTTTGGATAAGATTTAGGTACTTTATTTTTTGGAAACATTTGATTCGTAATAAAAATCTGTGGTAATAGTTGGCCCTGTTGCTTAAAATTGATGATATCAATATTATTGACTAAAAATCTGTTTTGTATGATAAAAAAAATATGATGTTTCTCTAACTTTTTAACCCAAAGCTTGAAAGCTTATATGATGATATCAGATTAGTATTTAAATTCCATATAATGTTGTAATGTTTATTCGCTATATCCTTCAAAATCTGAGAAAAAGTATTTTGTCAAGCTATACTATTTTTCAATAATGGTCTCAGTGAAGGCAATTTTAACATCTAAATTTTATGACTGAAATTCTCATATTTTTTCATTCCAATAATACATTTCAATAAAAGTAACTGCACAGTTATGTATAATCTAGTTTTTAAATTTTATATTAATTATAATTATATAATTATTGGTGAACCTTACACTATATATTTTTTAGTTGAATTATATTCAATTAAGTTTTACAGAATTATTTATTTAATTCGATTAAAACTTAATAAAATTGTAAATAATTCAGTATATTTTATCGACGCTAATTTACAACTAATTTTATAAATAAGAATTTTATTTCTAATAAAATAATTTTAACTTTAGATAAGTTTATAATCTTTAGATAAAATTTTTGTACACAAAAGAAAGGATAAAATTTAACACAAATCGAAACCTATTAGTTATATTAAAGTAAATATTTCAATATGGTATAAATATTTTGTCAAAGTCTCATTAATAAAAATAAATAAAAATACAATCATCCGCTATAAAACTACATTTTTATAACTTTTGAATGGAAATCTGCTCAGAAAACTTAGCAACAATTTGTGGTTTTCCCTTATAATCTGCTGCCATACCTGTTACACAGACATTTTGGTTTTTATATTTTTCTACTGGAGAAAACGGAAAATTAACAAGGTCTTTGGCAAAAATAACTACTGTAAAAGTATGGTCCGGATATCTGCCACCAAAGTTGATATAGGTTGGTTTGTTATCTCCTTTGGGCTGATAAATATCTGTGACAAGACTACAGACTTTTATATGCTGTCCTGTGTAAGCTGATACGCTGTCAATGGACACCACGGTTTGAGCTGATAAAGTTGTAGTTAAAAACAAGACTGAAAGTACAGTTATTAATCTGGTCATCATTTAAAATATGTTTAATAAATAAACCCAAATGTAAGATAAATAATGAAATGTAGGATTGAATCGTTAAAAGTATTGGATTTTTGTAGGCTGGGATTATCTTTGCATATAGATCATATAATTGGTCCTGACTAAAAAGAAAACAATATGTTTGAACAGACTTTTAAAAATATTGATGATATATTACATAAGGATGCAGGATGTGGCAGTGAGCTGGATTATGTGGAACAGACATCATGGGTCTTATTTCTGAAATATCTGGATGATCTGGAAAAAGATAAAGCCACTGCTGCTGAACTTACTGGTAAAACATATACCCCTATCATAGCTCCAGAATATCAATGGAGTGTGTGGGCTACTCCAAAAACAGCAGATGGTAAACTGGACCATCATAAAGCCATGACTGGTGATGATTTAAAGGATTTTGTGGATCAGCAATTGTTTCCATATCTCAAAAGATTTAAGACAGAAGCTGAACGTGCAGATACCATAGAATATAAGATAGGTGAGATATTCAGCGAGCTTAAAAACAGGATGCAGAGTGGATACAATATGCGTGAAGTCATCAATCGTATAGATGAGTTGCGTTTTCGTACTCATGCTGAGAAGCATGAAATGAGCCACCTGTATGAAGCTAAGATTCAGAATATGGGTAATGCTGGTCGTAATGGTGGAGAGTATTACACTGTGAGACCTTTGATCAAATCCATAGTGAGAGTCATTGACCCCAAGATAGGACAAAGTGTATATGATGGTGCAGGTGGTAGTATGGGTTTCCTATGTGAAGGATTTTTGTACATGCTCAATAGTAAAGGTGGACCAGATAAACTGACCACCAAGGATATAGAGATACTACAAAAAAGAACATTCTATGGTAAGGAGAAAAAAGGACTGGCGTATATTATCGGTATCATGAACATGATCCTACATGGTATAGAAGCTCCCAATATCATCCATACCAATACACTGGCAGAAAATATCGCTGATATACAAGAAAAAGACAGACATGATATTGTACTGGCCAATCCACCATTTGGGGGTAAAGAGAGAGCTGAAGTACAAGAGAATTTTCCTATACGATCATCAGAGACAGCGTATCTGTTTTTGCAGCATTTTATCAAGATACTCAGAGCAGGTGGACGAGCTGGTATCGTCATCAAAAATACCTTCCTGAGCAATACGGACAATGCATCAGTGAGCTTGCGTAAACATCTGCTGGAATCATGCAATCTGCACACGGTACTAGATCTCCCTGGTGGCGTGTTTACAGGTGCAGGTGTGAAGACGGTGGTATTGTTTTTTGAGAAAGGTGCTCCTACCCGCAAAGTATGGTACTACCAACTCAATCCTGGCAGAAATCTGGGTAAAACCAATCCACTGAATGAAAATGATCTTAGGGAATTTGAGACATTACAAAAGACATTTGGTGAAAGTGAAAACTCCTGGAGTATTGATATGGCAAGTCTGGATACCACTACTTATGATTTGAGTGTCAAAAACCCCAATAAAAAAGAAGAAGCGGCTTTGCGTGAACCGCAAGAGATATTGCAGGAGATGAGAGCACTGGATGAAGAAAGTGCAGATATTTTAAACTCAATTTTGGAACTGATATGAAGCAAGGATGGGAAGAAATAAAAATGGTTGAAGCTTGTGACATACTTACTTGTGGTGTAGCTTCAACTCCAAATTATGTTGATGAAGAAATAGGTATTCCTTTTCTATCAGCTCAAAATGTTAGAGATGGTGATATTGTTTTGGATAAATATAATTTTATTACAAAAGAATTTCATCAAAAATTGACAACTAAAAACAAGCCATCAAAAGGTGATATTTTATATTCAAGAGTTGGCGCAAAATATGGTGAGGCTGGAGTAGTTGAGCATAATTTTGAATTTAGTGTTTATGTAAGTGTTACACTAATCAGACCTAAAAAAGAGTTATTAAATAATTATTTTTTAAAAAACTATCTCAATTCCCCAAGAATTAAAGATTTAGCTAGAAAAAGTATAACTAGTTCTGGTGTGCCAAATTTAAATGTAAATAGTGTTCGTGAATTTCCTGTTCCCATTCCACCACTACCCGAACAACAACGCATTGTATCCATTTTAGATGAAGCATTTGTTGCTATAGCAAAAGCAAAAGCCAATGCAGAACAAAACCTGCGTAATGCTAAGGAATTGTTTGAGAGTTATTTGCAAGGGGTGTTTGAGATAAAAGGTGATGGATGGGAAGAGAAGATGTTAGGTGAAGTTTTATTAAAAACTGAAACAGTTGACCCTACAAAAAAGCCAAACGAAGAATTTATCTATTTGGATGTTTCAAGTGTAAACAAGGAAACAAAGGAAATTGAAAACGCAACTATTTTACTTGGTAAAGATGCACCGAGCCGAGCAAGAAAATTGGTAAGAACAAATGATGTTATTTTTGCAACTGTAAGACCAACCCACAGCAGAGTTGCTTTAATACCACAACAATACAACGAACAAGTTTGCAGTACAGGTTATTTTGTTTTGAGAGCAAAGGAATATTTAAACAATAATTTAATTTATTATTTTCTTCTAACAAATGGATTTAATAAGCAAATGGAGAAACTTCAAAAAGGAGCAAGTTATCCAGCAGTGACAGATAGTGAAGTAAAAGGAATTTATATATCATTTCCAAAATCTTTATCTGAACAAATTACCATTATACGTCAGTTAGATGCTTTGAAAGTAGAAACCAAAAAATTAGAAGCCATATATCAGCAAAAGATAAATGATCTGGATGAGATGAAAAAAAGTATTTTGCAGAAGGCATTTAGTGGGGAGTTAGTAACAAATAAAACAATAATATTATGAGTATTACCAAATTTAGTTCTGAAGAATTTATAGACCTTATGGAGTCAAAGGTTGTCAATGGAAAAGTCGCTTTACAAAGTATAAAAAAAATATTAAATAATGATAGATTTCCAGATTCTTTATCAAAAAATGCAATAGAAAAATTAAAAGAGTATTCGG
>JBATMZ010000237.1:0-8457 GCA_049290115.1 Saprospiraceae bacterium
CTATTGGGGAAGGGTTACTTTCCAAAAACAGTAAAAATATCTTTTACTTATTCAATCACGACCATCATTTTGGTTTCTCTGTTTTTTCCAGTTTGGATGGTATAAAAATACACACCAGATGTAGGCAATTCTGCCTTGTTAACAGAAAAACTGTGGGTTCCTGATTCAAAGTATTGTTTGATTTCTTTTACAAGTTTACCACTGATATCTCTAATAGTACATTCTACATTTCCAGCTTCCGGCATCTCAAAACCGATCGTTGTAAACTGACTGAATGGATTAGGTATGTTTTGGTGAACGACAAATACATTTTCTATTTGTTCTACTTTCCAGCCCAACTTTCTAGTTGACAACTTCTCATCATACATTTCAGCACGAATCGTAGAAGAGTTGATGTCAAAAGCTTCTAGTATATTACCAGATGTTCTGGCTTTAAATTCAAGGGTTATCAATGTTTGTTCATCAGCAAAGGTTGCGATATTTTGACCATTCCAACTCATCGTCAACACACCTTCTGACAAGTTTGTCAATCCAAGGTTGTCATCTGAAGTTATTTCATGAACAACATTGTCCAACTGTAGGATAGAAGGGTTAAAATTGGCTGTAAACTGTAAGCCCGCAACTTGCTGTGTGCCTTCCACTAGAACAGGTATTCTAACTATATCACCTTTTGTAAAATTTTGTTGTCCTGTTTTTAAATGTACGATGTTTCTACTTTCAGCATCAACAGACATTAATTCATTGGCCACCGCACTCTCGTTTACATCACCCGTTTTTACAGCTACAAAATCAACGATCATGTCTTTGTTAAAACCAAAGATGTCATATTTTTCATTGAAGGTTTCTTGGTGAGCCGAAGCTGTTTCAATAAACTTATATTGTTTGTCGATGAATCTCCAAGAAGTGTTATTGGTAAAATTCTCCTGAGAGCCCAAAATAACTTTTCTCAAATCTACTAAGTCAAGTGAATTTATACTCTTATCTTTGTTGACATCCGCAGCAATCATTGTATACGGAGATGCTAATGTTTCGATACCCAAAATATGACGTTGAATCCAAACTAAATCCAAGGTAGAAATACCATTGGTGACGTCGTCATTTTTGAATGGATTCACTTGATAATCTCTACCTGTCAATAAGTTCGGGAACAAGTACATTCCATTATCCAACGTCTGATATTTTAACTCAGAACCACCTAAGGTTACGGCAACATTTTCAACTGATTCGTCATTTCTTGTAGCCACTCGACCACTTACCAAACCGCCAATCAATCTACCTTCACAAGCTTCAAGATTGTCCTGAACATCTATAAAAGTAGAACAGAAAGCCTGGTTAATTTGACCCATAGGTGTCAAAACACCAACCCACATTTTTATAGATCTTAATCCAATACTATCACAATCAAATGTGAGTGTATTTTTTAATACAGGTACACCTCCGTTTAGTGTCATTTCGTCAAATGAAAATAATAGGCTATAACCATTACAAGGATGACTACTTCCTTTATTAAACATTTGAACATTTATATTAGCCATTCCTATATCTATCGTACCATCATTGTTCAAATCCATTGGAGTTAGATTAACCGAAAGACCATGGTGACATACTGGAGAAGGTGTTTTACAGTTAACAATTGAAAATAATTGTTCACGTGTACTTAAATTGCCACACTTGTCTTCAAAGCTGAAAACAATTTTATGTGTTCCTACAGGATAAGTACCCGAAGCATTAATGGTATTAGCATAACCAGATTTATTGTAAACTGGCTCAAAAGTTCCATCATTATTAAGGTCAATTTTAGAAGTATAAGCCAATATATCTGTACAGTTATCTTCAGCACTAGCTAATAAATCAATATGGCCATTTGTACAACTTGCATCATAGGTACAAGTAGAAACAGGATCATGTAATGTTAGGAACAATGGAGCCGTTTTGTCAGTGACAACAATTGTTTGGGTATGGGTCCATGTTTTATACGTAGTACCACTTGTCCCTACTACCGTTTGACACCAATCTATAACCGTCCAATATCTCAATATTTTAAAACAAGCAGGTCCAGAACCATTATTGAATGAAAAGACTCTATCTTCTTTGTCTGCGCCAACAAGAGCGCAAAAACCGTCAGCAAAAATTGGTCTTCCTAATGAGTCAGGTGAAAATTTTGCCAACGAAGGGTCAGCACAACCCTCCAAATTCATATAATTTGGTGGCCATGTAATGTCATCATATGTAAAGGGCACTGTTTCTCTAAATGTAATCGTTTGAGAGCACACATCACTACGGCTTCCAGCGTCAGTAACGCTAAAATCTCTGCGAAGACTACCCGTTCTACAAGCATTCAATGTGTTTTCAAGATGAACTTGTTGTATGGTCAACTGCTCACAATTATCAGTGGCGGTAGGCCAACCAAATGGGGTTACCAAATCACTCATATTAAAAGATAGGTCGCAATCTACTGTCATATCAACAGGACATGTAATACTTGGACCTATTTTATCTTGAACCCGTACGGAAACCATACAGTCATTGTAATTTCCTGCTTCATCTATAGTTCTAAAAGCGACCATTTGATCATTTGGTATATCTGAACAACAAAAGTGTGCATAGCTACTCCAAGAACAAGGATCGGATATTTCTATCACATATTTAGCTTGAAATGCTGGACTATATCCAAACCATTTACCATCAGAATCGTGGTATTTTACGACATAAGGAACAACAGGTAATCCCAAACCGTAATTTCTATAAGTAGCTGTCGAACCACTTTGCCATGTATATTTTCCATCACCGTCAAGATCGTTTAATCCGATAATCATATCAATCCAATCTGGGAAAACCGGGTTAACCAATTCAATAAATCTAGTCCACAACCAGGCATCTTTTGCCGGAGAGTCTATTGTAACTACATTACCACCAAGTGCCTTTGCCATTTTAAAGGCTACCTCAGGACTAGCTGTATGCTTAGATAAGTAGTGATATTTTTTGTCAGCTCCAGTTCCAAATTCTCCCATGTAATGAAAACCTGGTAGTTCTGGTAAAGCACAAGGAGCACAATGAACATTATTCATTCTTCGCACCACCATTTTTATAGGTGAGCACTCATCGTAACTTCCATCGTCCAAAACAGATGCAGGTACGTGAGCAACCCCTTCGTTTGCCAAGGCCACCGTCGTATATTCATCGCAAATACTAACAGGGGGAGTATTATCTTTTACGGTAACCGTAATATCAATAGAGCTACTATTTGCTCCACACCAATCGTAGGCTGTATAAGTGACAATATGTTCGCCAACCGGCAAAACAGCCGGTCCGCCATTAATATTATTATTAAAACCACCAGGATAAGTTACATCAACTTCTATTTGTGATAATAGTGAACAATTATCTTCAACTTTAGCGACTGGCAATTGGATATTGGCCAAGCAAGTATGATTTGATGTAGAAAAAGTTACATTTGCTGGAGGTGTGATGACAGGTGCTTCTGTATCTGTTATTTCAATTAATTGGTCGTAAGGAGCTGCCGTCCTATTGGCACAAGACCATTCTATTATCTGCCATGTTCTTACAATTTTCCTAGTACATTTGTGAACAGGTAAAGCTATATCAGTAAAACCTACCGCAAGATTACAATGTTCATTCGCTTCAGGATATAGATTAGTTCCATTAAATGTTGGAACACCTGTACCGTATTTTGGTCCGATGGCTGTGGGAGAGGGGTTACCTGCAAAAGGCTGACCCGCTGGAATTTTAGCCCAATTACCATCACATTCTAACGAATTACCTGCCAACTTAGTCAATGGAACAGGCATGACGATATCATTTAAGCTTGGGATAATCGTAACATAAAAAGTAAAAACCACATCAGGAGAAATATTTCCTGATTTGTCTATAGCTCTATAGGTTCGTGTAATTCTTTTTAGTACATTATTTGCCATAGCACCACTACAATCATTAAACGTAATGCTTTCATTGACCATGGAGTCGATAACGCCAGCACAATTGTCTTGTGCATTGGGATCAAAATTAATCATTTCCAAGCACGTTAATGTAAGGGGGCCTGCTGGAACAGGTATAAAAGGTGCCATTTCATCCATAACGTTAATAGTTCCCCAACATGAATTAGTACCATTGGTTACTTTTGCGTATAATGTTTGTCCTACATGGCTACAATTTACAGTGGGACTCCCAACAATAGGAGAACCAGTAGGTGTTTTCATGACGGTCACCACATGAACGCCAGCACATGTGCTGTTGCTAGCCAACATCATGGAAGGGGTCACGGTAGCAGTTCCACCTCCGCCCAAAGAAACATTGACTCCCGACTTACAAGCACATTCCTGAGCCGATAAAGGTGAAGTAGTTAAAAATAAGAAAGATAGTAGGACAACCAGTCTACTAAACAATTCTTTAAAAAATAAATGAGTTTTCATTACGAGATCCTTTTAAAGTTTATAAAATGTATGTGCTCCCTTAATCCGAGTAAGACAAGAGAACGTTGGTTAAAAAAAAGCACAACAAAAGTGATTCTATATAGGATAATAATATTTAATATATAAATACTATACAAGAATCAAAATATGGATCTATTATGGCTGGATTATCAATATACGTCACAAATGTAAATAATTTATAATATGTAATATACTAATTTATAACATTTTTTTCATATATTTTTTTTATAATATGTTATTACATTATAAATTAACATAATATGTATATGGCTAATTGTCTATTTATAATAGTAATTTATTATGGTTTATGTCCACATGGATTTGATTTTGGGGAATTTGCCTTGATTTATAACCGTATTATCAGCACTTTACAACAGCAATGGACCACCCATTTTGGAAAAATAGTGACAAGTTGTCCCCTACCCGATTTGCTTTTTTTTTGACACCACCAAAAAATACAACATAAAATATGGTTACCTTACATTTTATAAAGAAAAAATACCTTTCCTACAATTCCTTTTATATATTTGTTGGACAGTAAGGATGCCTGAAAAAGGCTAGAGGAAGGAAAAGACAAAAAAAGGCTCAAAACAAGCTCAATTTCCGTGTATAAACGTGTACAAACGTTTAAAAACGAATACAAAAAAAAATATAAGCGCAACCTATGGTGAATATAAAACATATTGAAAACCAATGACTTGTAAGTTATGTGGAGAAAAAGAGTGGCGGGAATAAGTAAGTTGCCACCAATTAAAAAAAACAAAACTCAGAATAAAATATGTCATTTCAAATACCAATAACAATTTCTGATGCTATTGAAAGAATAGAATCGAACAAATTTTTACTTCCAGCCATCCAAAGAGAATTTATTTGGACAAACTCAAAAATCGAATGGCTTTTTGACTCGATAATGAGAAACTATCCGATAAGTTCGTTTCTATTTTGGAACGTAGAAGAAAACACCTCGAAAAATTATAGATTTTACAAATTCATAAATGAATATCGAGAAAGATACAAAACTCATAATGAAGAAATTTCCACCAATGGAATTAACTCATTTAATGCAGTTTTGGACGGACAGCAAAGGCTGACTTCATTGTATTTAGGCTTAAAAGGGAGTTTTGGCTACAAAGAATATAGAAGAAAATGGGAAGATACTGAATGGAGCATTCCAACACGACATTTGTATCTCAATATTTCAAACGAACTTACCGAAGAAGAAGACGGTAGAATTTACGAATTCAGCTTTCTTGAAAAAGATTTAACCCAAGAGCGTGAAGTTTACGAATCCGAAGATAAAAATTGGTTTAAAGTTGGGGCAATTCTAAACTATTCAGATGATGAAACCTTCGACAACTTTGTTGAAGAATTTGAAAATAGCTTTTCTCGAAAAGCCATTAGGCAACTAAGACGAACAATTGTTGAAAAACCTATTATAAATTACTTCCTTGAAAAAGAACAAAGTCTTGACAAAGCTTTAAACATTTTCATTAGGATTAATAGTGGTGGCGAACCACTAAATTTTTCCGACCTATTAATGTCCATAGCAGTTGCCAATTGGACACAGAAAGATGCAAGAAAGGAAATCCATAAATTGGTCGATACAATCCGAGATAAGGGATATTCTATTTCAAAGGATTTGATTCTAAAATCGTTTTTGTATTTGCACAGCAAAGACATAAAATTCCGAGTAACTAACTTCTCAAAAGAAAACGCCAAAGAATTTGAAACCGAATGGGAACAAATTAGAGATGCAATTCTTTCGACCTTTGACTTAATAAAATCATTTGGATTTACAGACTTTACTCTGACTTCAAAAAATGCAGTAATTCCAATAATTTACTATTTATACCATAAAGGAATTTACAGAGACTTTCCAAACAAAATTGAGTTTAAGCAAGACCGAGAGAACATTAAGAAATGGTTACACATTGTGCTAATAAAAAGGATTTTCGGTGGAACTTCAGATAATGTACTTTCACAAATGCGTAGAGCATTTACCGACAACATATCTGAAACTAAAATCAAACCTGAAATTTTCAGTTTCCCTATTGACACAATTTTCAATCACATAAGAAAAGACACAAGCGTTGGAGAAGAATTTATCGAAGAAACATTATTTACCCAAATTGACAATCAATATGCTTTTTCAATTCTTTCGCTTTTGTATCCTAATTTGGATTATAAAAACAACAACTTTCATAAAGACCACGTTCACCCTGCTTCAACCTACGGGAATTTAAGCGAAGAAAATAAAGAGAAATATGGTTGGAGAACTTTTAACTCAATCTATAATTTGCAGATGCTTGATGCAAATGAAAATATGTCAAAAAATGACTTAAACTTAAATGATTGGGTTGAAAAAGAAACTAATGAGAACAACATAGAACAATTCTTGAATTTGCACATAATTCCAAATGTGGACTTGACATTAGAAAATTTTAGTGAATATCACGAAAAGAGAAAAGAAATATTAATGAACAAGCTGAAAACACTATTGAATTAAAAATAACTGGTGGCAACAATAAAGAAGAAAAAATGGATAACTGTAATTGTGAAATATGTAAAAACAACCTTCCCTTTGAGATTCCAAATGAATTGATTGAATCTTTGTTAGATGGTGAATTGGTTCTTTTTGCAGGTGCAGGAATAAGTACTGAAACAAAATCTATTTTTAAAGAAACATTATACGAAGATATTTACGCTGATTTAAAGCTTGATGGTCAAGATATTTCTTTTCCAGATCTGATGTCCAAGTATGTCAAAACCAATACTAATGGCAGGCAAAAATTATTGGAAAAAATAAGATTTAGGTTCGATTACTGCCAACAGTTTAATGAACTCTTTAGGGATGCCTCAAGATTTCATGAAGAGATTTGCTCATTATGGATGCTCAAGGAGATAATTACAACAAATTGGGATGACTATTTTGAAAGAGTATGTGATGCAATTCCAATTGTGACTCCTGAAGACTTCGCTTTCTATAAAATGGATCACAGAAAAGTCTTTAAAATCCATGGATCAATAAGTAACTACGGCAGTATAATTGCGACAACTGAAGACTATGAAAAAAGCCTTGAAGACTTAAAAACAGGTGTAATTGGAGCAAATTTAAAAATGCTTCTTACCACAAAAACCGTAGTCTTCATTGGATACTCATTTAGAGACTTTGACTTTCTTGAGATTCTTACCTTTTTAAAATCACAAATGAAAGGAGTACTTCCTCATATTTATATAGTTACGTTGGACACGAATATAGGAGAAATTTTAGATGGATTTAACTATACCCTTATAAATACTGATGGTACATATTTCTTTTCAAGTATAAGAAAACATTTGGAGGGACTTAAATACATATTCCCAAAAGAGAATCTTGAAAGGATATACGAAATTGGTTTCATGAGGTCAGAAATACACAAGTTTACAACTAATGATTTTTATGATGATCACAAATGTTCTTCTTTAATCTATTGTGCATTTTATCAGGATGGAATTCAACATGCACTTGATTATTTAAGCTTCAAAACCAAAAGAGGTGATGCTTACAACCCACATCATATTATATCAAGACTTCATTCCTATGAAGACCATTTACGAAAGAAATACCTAAAGAATAAAAATTATCAGGAAGTCGCATATATTGATGGTTACATTCAGGGGCTAACTATCTCCTTAATTCCAGAAGAAGAATGGGACAGTAATGACTTTCCTATGTTTTATTTATTTGGAATTGGACCGATTAGTGATCCAGATATTTTTAAGGACGCAATAATAAACAACACTATATACCACAAAACAGCTGAAAAAATGGGTAAAAAATACTTTAAACAAGTACTTGAAAGTGAAGGCATAGTGCCTCATCATTGGCCTTTCCTATAAAGTCGAGTAGGTAAGGGGGAATCTCACCCCCAAACCTCTCTCAGAACCGTACGTGAACCTCTCGATTCATACGGCTCTTCTTAATCCAAATCATTTAAGGTCGAAAACCTTCATACTGCCAGTGTTC
>JBATMZ010000238.1:0-78335 GCA_049290115.1 Saprospiraceae bacterium
TCTACGGTAGGCCTTTTATACGACATGATCGTTGTTTTGGCAGTCTTTCCACCGTGGATTGCATCATTATCGACGACTTCAAAATAGAAAGAAAGTTGATCTCCTGGATTTAAATTTAATTTGCGAATATCAAATACATGACTATATTGAATTTCCCTGCCAGGTTCTTTAGTTAATTTTTGAGATTGAAGTCCTTTACTTTTTCCATTTTCACTCGTCACTGTGTAATGAAAAGCTAAGGTCTGAATGCCGTAATCATCAGAAGCTTTTCCAACAAAATACAAAAGTTGGTTGTCTAAACTATCGTTCATTTTTTCAGCAGAAATGACGGGATACTGATCTTTTACTACATTGATCGTGTATAAAAGGCTGTCTTTAATGGGAACTAATTTGCTGGACAGGAAAAGTTTATAGGTAGCATCATTCAAAACTCTTTTACTGTAGTAATATTGAAGTGGGCTCTTTTGATCTATTTTAGTTACATCATTTCCAAACTTCATCAATATTTCATCTGTTCCTGTGGCATCAAATAACCAAGAAACTTTGGTTCCTTCAGGAATTACCAAATCACCGATATTGTCAAAATTTTCTTTAGGTCGTTGGATATAAGAAGGAAATTCGAGTGAAACGGTAAAATTATTGATATTAGGTTTTGCTAAAACACGCAAGATTTGTTCTTTCGAAAGTACATTTCCAGATGCTAAGCGAAAGCGAACATCTTTTTGAACATTTCTAAAAGTGTAGATAAAATGGGTTTTATCCTTTTTCTCCATTTTATATTGAAAATCTTCAATCTGGACAAATACTTCGTTTGGTAATATTTCACCACTAACTTCTATTTGCAAAGAATAATCTTCAAATTGCACTACGGTTAAATCTTCATTCTCAATAGCAAAAGCAAAAGGTGCTGCTTTTTCAAACTCTACATTATTGTTAATGATACGATTAGTGCCCTCTTTTAAAATGCTTGGTGCGCCCAACAATAAAAACAATAGAAGGATAAAGGGAGGTAGGGCGTATCTGAGGTATTTACGATTTTGTTGGAGATTTATAGCTGATTTAAAAGGTACTAATTGGATTGATTTGGTTTTTTGATCAATACTTGCCTCTAGTAATTCTCTATTGGCAACTGAAGATTCCTGTTTTTTTAACTGAAGGATATTCAGTAGTTTATCTTTTACATTTTCGAAGTGATCGCCAATAATTTCTGCCGCATCCTCGTGGCTTATCGTTTCCCCTAAATTAAAATATTGGAACAATGGATACAAAACCCAATAACCAAGTGCGCCGAGATTTGTAAGAATAAATGAGTAGTAAAAAACTTTTCGAATACCCGTACCAAAGTAAAAATAATATTCCAAAATATTAAAAGCGAGGAATAAAACTAGAATGGAAGCCACTGTGTACAAACTACCCCTGATTAACTTATTCACATAATACTTGCGAATAAATTGATTTAGTTTTTCTAAAAGTTGTTCGTAATTACTCTTGTATATATTCATTTACTTTTACTTGATAATGGTTGTTTTCTAGGTGAGAACCAGCGGCAAATACCAAAATTTGTAAAAACATGCAAATTATGTTATTTTTACATACCTGTCAAGACCCTGTCATTAAAAACGGTAAATTATATATAAAAGTTCAACGTATAATGGATTCTTTATCGTTGTTGTCATCCTATTAGAACCACATTATTTTTTACCTTTGTTTTTAAATTTATAGTTTTCATGTCCTTACACAGAAAATGGTTTTATGACCATGTGGCACAAACATCAGAAACTGCTTTAGGTTTAGAAGTAGAATCAGCACAAGGTATATATTTATATTCTACGGAAGGGAAAAAATATATGGATTTAAACTCGGGTATTTCTGTATCTTCATTGGGTCACAGACATCCCTATATTATCCAAAAAATTAAAGACCAGTTAGATAAGTATTTACATACGATGGTTTATGGAGAACATATTCAAACACCTCAAGTTGAATATGCCCATTTATTGGTCAAAATATTAAACAACCATCTAGACAATGTTTATTTTGTCAATAGCGGAAGTGAAGCTGTCGAAGCGGCACTCAAGTTGGCAAGAAAGTTCACGGGTAGGTTTAACATAATCAGTGCTTCCAACGCTTATCACGGTAGTACATTAGGTGCAGAATCTTTACGAAGCGATGTATCATTTACAAAACATTACATGCCCTCGATACCTGGGGTAAAAAATATTCGGTTTAACGATGAAGTGGATTTGAAATTAATTGACCAACAAACAGCTTGTGTGATTGTAGAACCGGTTCAGGCCGAAGCAGGCGTCATCGTGCCAATGAATGACTATTTAAAAAAAATAGAAAAACGCTGTAAAGAAGTGGGTGCCTTATTTATTTTGGATGAGATTCAAACGGGTTTTGGTCGAACGGGTTATTTTTTTGCATTTCAAAAATACGATGTCAAACCAGATATTTTATTGCTAGCTAAGGCTATGGGTGGCGGGATGCCGATAGGTGCTTTGGTTGCTGAAAAAAGGATTCTTAGTGTTTTTGCCAGTCAGCCGAGTTTAGGACATATTACGACCTTCGGAGGGCATCCAGTTAGTGTGGCAGGAGCATTAGGGGCATTAGAGGTTTTATATCATGAAGATATCATTTGTCAGGTGTCTAAAAAAGAAAAAATATTTCTTGGTAGACTTCAACACCGACATATTAAACGAATTCGATCATCGGGACTGATGATGGGCGTTCAATTGACCAATAAACAAATGCTGACACCTTTTATATCAAGTGCCTACCACCAAGGATTTATTGTAGATTATTTTTTATTTAATGACGACTCTTTTAGGATAGCACCTCCTCTGGTCATTACGGAAGCAGAAATACATCAGGCCTGTGATTTAATATTAAGTGTATTAGACCTTCTTTAATTTTCTATAGGCGAACTTAAAACCAATTATTTTTTTTAGAGGAGGTTTTTTTTGTGCCAGTTGAAGTTAAACCAAAAACACCTAACAATCCTCTCGTCAAAGTTTGTGCTACTGTTCTCCCTATTTGTCTTGTTGTCGTGCTATTTAATACTTTTTCGAGGGTAGATTTTTCTTGACGTGGTCTACCTCTCGTAGAACTGGAACTTGAAGGTAATTCTTGCTCCAAACTTTTTTGGGCTTCTTCAATTTTAGCACCCAAGATTTCGTAAGCGCTTTCCCGATCTATGACTTCGTCGTATTTTCGTTTTATTTTACTCGATTGTAGAATAGAATTAATTTCGGAAGTTGTCAAAATATCCATACGCGAATGCGGTGCACGTAGGTAACAGTGAACTAAAGGTGTGGGAATTCCTTTTTCATCCAAGGCAGAAATGATGGCTTCTCCTATGCCTAATTCGGTGAGTAATTGATCGACATCGTAATAGTCACTTAAAGGATAGTTTTCGGCTGTCAATTTAATGTTTTTTCGATCCACAGCAGTAAAAGCTCTTAGTGCATGTTGAACCTTTAAACCCAATTGGCTGAGAACAGATCTAGGCACATCAGTTGGATTTTGGGTTACAAAAAATACGCCAATTCCTTTTGATCGAATGAGTTTGACAATGGTTTCTATTTGATTTAATAAAACCTTAGAAGCTTCATTAAAAATCAAGTGAGCTTCGTCGATAAAGATACATAATTTAGGCTGATCCATATCGCCTTCTTCTGGAAAAATACTGTATACTTCGGCCAGAAGTTGGAGCATAAATGTAGAAAAAAGCTTTGGTTTATCTTGAATATCTGTAACTCTAAGGATAGAAATATAACCTTTTCCATTTTCATCAAATCGGCATAAATCATTTACATCAAACGACCGTTCTCCAAAAAAAAGATCTGCACCTTGTTGTTCGAGTTCGATTATTTTTCTTAAGATTGTTCCAATGGAAGCACTTGAAACGGTGCCATATTCGGCTTTTATTTCTTCTTTTCCTTCATTGGATATGTAGTTTAAAACTTTTTTGAAATCATTTAAGTCGAGGATAGGTAGTGCATTGTCATCACAGTATTTAAAAACCAAGCTGACGATTCCGCCTTGTGTATCATTGAGGTCTAATATTTTAGAAAATAGAATTGGACCAAATTCGCTGACAGTAGCTCTTAGTCTAAGACCTGTATCATGCGATAAAGTCATAAATTCAACAGGAGAAGTATCCGAAGAAAAAGGAAATCCTATGGCATCGTGTCTTTCTTGAATCTTTGGATTTAATTCGCCTTTAGCTGCCACACCAGACAAGTCACCTTTGATGTCCATGACAAGACTAGCAACTCCTTGGGCGGAGAGTTGTTCGATGATAATCTGTAGCGTTTTGGTTTTTCCTGTTCCTGTGGCACCAGCGATCAGTCCGTGACGGTTCAAGGTTTTTAAAGGTATTCTAACAAAATGATCCGTCAGAGCCTCACCTTCCAATTTGGCAGCACCTAAAATAATCGAAGGTCCTTTGTAGGAGAATGATTTAGTAATTTCTTGTTTGAATAAATCTTTTTTTAACATATTATGGCTTTAGAACAACACAAAATTAACAATAATTCATGGAATACAGCATTGTTATATGACAATTATAAATATTCAAGCTAACGTTTTAGCGAAATTGAAAGTTAGATCGAATCTATTCTTTAGATAAGAAATTTGTATTACATTTGATATTAAGTAAAAACAAGTCATTCAATATATTGGAGCGAAAGATTAAATTTTGTTTATTTAGGTCAAATATTTCATCTTTATGCACCAATTAGTTGAAATTTATCTTATCACTGTAGTTAAATAACATGGAAATTATCATTATTTTAGGACTAGTTTTACTCAACGGAGTTTTTGCTATGTCTGAAATGGCTTTGGTTTCATCTAGGAAATACAAGCTTGAAAGTGCAAAGAAAAAAGGAAATGTTGGAGCCAAAACCGCTTTGGAATTATCAGAAAATCCAACTAGATTTTTGTCCACTGTGCAAATAGGGATTACCTTGATTGGTATATTATTAGGTGTGTATAGTGGAGAAAACTTAACCTCGGACATAACAGAATACCTAAGCCAATACATTTGGTTGCAGCCCTATGCTAAAAATATTGCCACCTTGGTTTTAGTAGTTTTTATCACCTATTTGTCTATTGTTTTAGGTGAATTATTTCCAAAAAGATTGGGTATGTTTTTTCCGGAAACTTTGATTACAATTTTGGCTGGGCCTATGAAAATACTATCTTTGGCGACATCACCTTTTGTTTGGTTATTGACAAAGTCTAATAATTTTTTAATCAAACTTCTTGGATTTGAAAAGATGAATGAACGGCGTGTGACGGAGGAAGAGATAAAATCTTTGATTAAGGAGAGCGCTGAAGATGGGGAGATTCAAATCATCGAACAAGATATTGTTGAGCGAGTTTTCGAATTGGGTGACCGGAAAGTAAATTCATTATTTACACATAGATTGGACATCATTTATTTTAAAACCACGGATACCTGGGAGGAAATAAAACTTAAGATTCAGGAAGAAAAACATTCTGCATATCCTGTGTCAACATCTAATAATTTGGACGATATTATCGGCATTGTTTTACTCAAAGATTTGTTCATTCAAGTAGATCAAGAGACTTTTCAGATTCTGAATTTTATTCGACCGCCTGTTTGGGTTAATGAAAATACGTATGCTTATAAAGTTCTTGAAATCTTTAAAAAGGAAAAAATGCATTACGGAATAGTCGTTGATGAATATGGATCAACGTTGGGGATCATATCGATGGATGATGTAGTTGATGCTTTGGTTGGCGATATTTCTGATGGAGAAGAGGATGAAAGTAGAATTGTTCAAAGGGATGAAAATAGTTGGCTAGTCGACGGTCAATTTTCTATCTTTGAGTTTGACAAAATCTTTAATCTTGACATTGAAGAATATGTGGAACATAAATTTACCACCGTCGGAGGTTTGGTTATTTATTTAAGTCACAAAATACCTGATGTAGGAGAAAAGGTCGATATCAAAGACTTAATATTGGAAGTTGTAGACAAAGACAAACAGCGGATTGATAAAATTTTGGTCACAAAAAAAGAACCATAATTCAAGGATACATAATTTAAAAACGAGGTTGTACTTAGAAGATACAACCTCGTGTGAATGATAAATCCATGTTATAAAATAATCAGCTTCCAACTTTGGTATGCAGATCTAATAAAATAAACACCTGCTGGCAAAGAAGAAACAATGGTCGTTGAGTGAGCGGGCAATATCATATTTCTCTCCAATTGTCCCATTCTACTATAAATTTGACAAGGTAAATCTTCAGAAGCGTTATTTTCCAATTGTACCACGTCAATGGCGGGGTTGGGATATATAGATAATAAAAATGCATTTTCCGTATTATTCGTAGAAGTAGTACCATCATTTTTCTTATTAAAAGTATGGTCGCCAATCACAAAATCGCCTGTTCCATTTGGTATCCGAGCTGCACTTTTGTCTTGGATTTGCGCTCCAAAAACTACTTGGTCCAGGAGGGTTTGATTGTTGTCAAATAGTAAAATTTCCTCGCCACTAGCTGATAGTTTGAAGTTGGCGTGGAGAGGCCCTTGACTTTTTTGTTCGTCTGCCCAAACGATTAAGTATCCATTAGCGGGGATAATAGTACCTTCTGAAAACACAAACTTAGTAGGGTTGTCCACTTTGTCTGAAATAGAATAATTGGTTAAATCAATGTCCTGATTGGTCAAATTAAACAATTCTATCCAATCATCATTGTCTCCATGCTCGTCCATCACGATGCCACTATTTGAAGCCATAAATTCGTTGATGGCAATTTTATCTGGACCTGAATAAGGAAAAGCGACTTCAAAAAACATAACGTGATGTTCGGTTCCAGTCGGATAGTACGCTCTAGTATTGGTAGCGTCATTACCTATGACTTCAACATAAAATCGCACAAGTGAACCTTCATTATACGTAGGAAGTGTTACTGAATATATGCCGTCATTCGCTTCTAAATCACCATTTATGCCCATATCATTCATGGACATTTTACTAAAAACGCCAGTAAAAGCAGGGGAGACATGTGCATTTACTTCCGAAAATCCACCTTCAAAAACGGGTCGACTCGTAATAGTCACAGCGTCATCACTGGTTACTTTACCATAATCCGCATTTTTACTGGTGTACTTAGTATCATAAATTAAGGGGCTGTTTTTGTTGACTTCGACATTAGCCAATAAAAAGTTTTTACGGTTGCGAATGAAATTTTTTAGCCCTGTAATACCATTGGTGTACGCTTGGTTTGATGTTGTTTTTTTGGTATCTGCAAATACGGACTCTTTAATCAAATTATCGTATGTATCAATCAAGGAGTTGACATAATTTTCGTCAAAAGACGTCGTCAATATGGTGCGGAGATGAGCTAAATATCTTTGGCGATAAGCCGGAATTTTTAAAACTTTATTCAAGAGAGGATAATTGGCCTTGGTTTCATTATAAAACGGTGACCAACTGATTCTATTTTGATCGGTTGACATGACACTGTTGGCGTCGTAGTCATAGGTAGCCCACCTGCCTGTGATGTCATCTTGATAAAGATAGTAGTCCATTTTTCCTTTATACACGTATGAATCATCATCCGTGTAAGCAATTTCACATGCCAAGTGCCATAAAATTTTGTCTATATCAAAATATTCTGGAAGGGCAGTTTCCAAGGCATTACCACTATTGTTTAAAACATCGCAGGCTCTGTTTAGTTCTGTCCATGGATTATTATAGCCCGAACTCTTTAGTGTATAATATTTTTGATATGTTGTTGTGTCATTTCCCAAAAAATTAATAGCGGCTGTACCGTCACCCCATTGGGCTCCACCGCCGCCGCCTCCACCTCCACCGGTGCTTGTGGGTGAATCTGCACGAAAATTATTTCCATCGTTTGACTCGTACCATTCCTTCAAAAAATCCTTGTTTAATTGTTGTACGTTAAGATACACACCCCAATATTGGTCATTAATATAAAGTTTGACAAAATTGGCTTTTGCGGCTGGCGTATGTGGTCTGATGAGATGGTAATACAGTATCTCACGCATGAAGGAAGGGTCTTGAAATGCGTTATTCAAGTTTAGTGTTTTATATTCACCCATCGTTTGATTTGCTATAAATCCATTTATAGAAATATTAAAAGATTTTTTTTGAGAATTGTTAGCAAAATATGAAGTTTGACCTTTAAATCGAATACCAACACTGTCCAAAGTTTGATCTTTGTATTTTAAAGTTGCGGAAATATCTGTTTTAGATGCATAGTTTTGGGTAAGCAAAGTCCAGTAATTAGATTGGGGGAAGGTCAACCTTATTTCTTCCAGAGAAGCTTCATCGTACAATCCTGTAATAATGTTGTCTCCTGCGATTAAATATCTTCCATCTTCGGATATTTTCCATTGGGACGGAATATTTTGAGCATTAATAAACAGGATAAAATTTAAAAAAAACAATAAGCAAATAGCTCTAATTATCATGATAAATTATTTTTAATTCTTAATACACACAAATAAAATGGATTCTCCTTATTTGTACTCAAAATTTACACTTTATTTTGATTTTTATAGGAGATGATACAAATGTGACATTTTATCATATATTTTTATAATCATATTGATTTTCTGTATATTTTTCTTTGAATTTTGGTACTTTTGAGCAATTAATTACGAATAAATACATGAATGGTTCTTATATTTTAGATGGTGTGCGAACAGCTATCGGTAGTTTTAGAGGCACTTTGTCCGATATTCGAACGGACGACTTAGCTGCATTTGTCATTCAAAAATTAATGGAAAGAAATCCGACGATTTCGCCTAATGGAGTTGACGATGTAATTTTTGGATGTGCCAATCAAGCAGGTGAAGACAATAGAAATGTAGCACGAATGGCATTATTATTAGCAGGTATTCCATATACTGTCCCAGGAGAAACCGTCAACCGTCTATGTGCTTCAGGAATGTCGGCCGTAATACATGCTCATCGAGGCATTATGGTCGGAGACGGGCATTTATTTATTGCTGGGGGAGTGGAAAATATGACGAGAGGTCCTTTAGTTATTTCTAAAGCAAGTGTCCCTTTTGGAGGAGATTCACAAATGTATGATTCTACCTTTGGGTGGCGATTTATCAATCCAAAAATGAAGGCGCTATATGGAGTAGAAGCCATGGGAGAAACGGCAGAAAATTTGGCTTCACAATTTAAAATATCAAGAGAAGATCAAGATAAATTTGCTGCTTGGTCTCAACAAAAAGCAGCCATTGCAGCAGTGGATGGAAAGTTTAAGAATGAAATTGTCCCACTACACATTCCTCAAAAAAAATCTGACCCTATCATCTTTGATTCAGACGAATTTGTCAGACCTAGCACCACTGCCAACATATTATCAAAACTTAAACCTGCTTTTAAAGTTGGTGGAAGTGTTACTGCGGGCAATTCATCGGGCTTGAATGACGGAGCCGCTGCTTTAATGATTTGTTCTCAGAAATTTCTTAAAGGCACTAATTTTAAACCTTTAGCCAGAATTGTGGGATCGATGGTCGTAGGTGTCGAACCACGCATTATGGGCATAGGCCCAGTTTATGCCATCAAAAAATTATTGCAAAAAGCCAACCTTACTTTGGATGATATGGCCATCATCGAGATTAACGAAGCCTTTGCCGTTCAAGTATTAGCTTGTCTTCAGGAGTTAGGGATTGCATTTGACGATGTTAGGGTAAATCCCAATGGTGGGTCAATCGCTTTGGGCCATCCGCTTGGGATGTCAGGTGCTAGGATTTTGCTGACAGCTGCGCACGAATTGCAACGACAACATAAAAGGTACGCTATTGTATCTATGTGTGTTGGTGTTGGGCAAGGTTATGCAACTTTGTTAGAAAACCCTTTTTTCCTTACGGATAAAGAGTGATTCGTCGAAAGTAGATGAAGCGGTTTAAATTAAAATATTGTATAAATTGAGATTTAAAATATTGATTGTATGACAAAACATTTTAAGTTTTCCTTTAAATATCTTGGTAATAGTTTATTATGTCGTGTTATGTTTTTGATTATGGCATTGTTTGTGTTTCAAGCATGTAGTAAAAAAAATATTGTCTACAATTCCGTAAATAAGGAGCTAACAGGACCGTTTAAGAATATAAAAATTCATCAAAATTCAGTAGGATCGGGACCATGTGAACCTTCGATTTCCATTAACCCTAGGGATGTCAATAAAATTGTGGCGGGTAGTGTTTTGAATAATGTGTACACTTCTAAGGATGGTGGAAAAACTTGGGCAAAATCTGTTTTGAGTTCTAGTCAAGGAGTTTACGGCGACCCGGTCATTCGCCATGACTTTAAAGGAAATGTGTATTACAGTCATTTGGCAAATCCCAAAAACAAAGCCTACGGTAGTGTTGAATTTTTGGATAAAATTGTAGTTCAAAGCTCATCTGACAATGGTAAATCTTGGACTGATGGCACTTTTCCACAGGTAGATCACCTAAAAGACCACGACAAACAATGGCTTGCGATGCATCCTGAAACGGGAGAAATAGCCATGACCTGGACGGAATTTGATAAGTACGGAAGTGAGGATACTATCCACAAATCGCGTATTTTATTTTCAAAGTCATCAGACCAAGGGAGGAGTTGGACAAAGTCTGTCACTATTAACGAATGGGAAGGGGATTGTTTGGATAATGACTATACTACAGAAGGGGCACATCCTGCTTTTGGTATCAATGGGGAGATTTATGTAGTGTGGTGTTTTGACGAAAAAATATGGATGGATGTTTCAGAGGATGGCGGTAAAACATGGGGCAAAGATCGGGTCATTGGCCAACAAAAAGGAGGATGGGCATTTGACATTCCTGGTATTAGGAGGAGTAATGGTTTTCCAACTATCAAAGTAGATTATACGTCCAATGGTGGAAAAGGAAATATTTATGTTCAATGGTCAGATCAGCGTAACGGTCAGGACAATACCGATATTTTTATGATCCGTTCGACCGATAGAGGCAAAACTTGGTCCAAAGAAATTACGGTTAATGACGACAACTCAAAGCGTCAACAATTTTACTCTTGGATGGATGTAGACCAAGCAACTGGATATTTATATTTAGTTTTTTATGATAGAAGAAATCACGATGACGATCAAACGGATGTCTATCTTGCCTATTCTACAGATCAAGGAAAAACCTTCAAAAATGTAAAAGTGAGTGAGTCACCATTTGTACCAATTAGAAATGTTTTTTTTGGGGATTACAACGATATAAGTGTTGAGAACGGTGTCATAAGACCAATTTGGACGAGACAGGAAGGTCAAGAACTAAGTGTACTTACAGCGATCATTCAACATAAATAGATAGCAATGAAATTTTTTTACCTTCCCTTTTTTGCTGTATTTGTTATGTTGACTTGTGGGCAGAAGATGTATGCCCAGAAATTACTTCAAATAGAAGATCCAAAAGAAGTGGAAACCATCCGGTATTACGAAGGGCAAAAAATTACATTTCGGTCAAAGGAATCCCAAGATGAATGGCAAACAAAAAAAATTAAAACCATCATGGTTGAAGAATCTGTCATTATATTTTCTGACGGATTTATGCACATCTCAGAGATAAGCCATATTCGACACCCCTTGCCATTACGACAAATCGCTGGAAAATTGTTGATGTCCTTTGGAGGAGCTTGGTTGGTGTATGGAGGTATTGCGTTAGCCGTAGGCCTCCCCAATGTTGTTGCCAAGGATTTGATGATTGGTTTAGTTCCATTGGTTGGCGGATGGGTGATACAAAAGTTTGCTTATCATACCTATGAAATAGGCAAAAATGGTAGAATAAGATTGTTGGACATTTCTTTTCCAGGAATGCCTAGCCCCTGAGAAAATAGTATAAGCAAAGCTTAAATTTCACAAACTATGTTTTTTGTTCGCAATATTTTATGTTTTACTACTATCTATCTTTTAAGTAGTACATTAAACGGGCAATCATCCATTGGCGAAACCCAAAATATAGGCGTCATTCCACACCCAAACGAAATGTCGTTCCTAGGAGAAGTTTCTGATATACGGCAGATGAATATCAAACCTTCCCAACTTATTTCAACATACATTCTACAGCTTTTTGACAGTACCAAACATATTACATTTGATGATCTAAAGAAGACCAACGTATCAGTTGAACTGGATCAAAACCTTTCGAAAGAAGCGTATGATTTAAACATTGGTAAAAATGAAATTAAAATTGTAGGTGGTAGTGAGGTGGCCATTCAATATGCTTTTACTTCCCTCGAACAAATGATTCGATTTCATGGTCTTCCTTTACCAATGGTAAATATAAAGGATGAACCAGCCTTTATTTATCGAGGGATGCATCTCGATGTAAGCCGCCATTTTTTTACGATGGATGAAGTAAAAAAGTATATTGATTACCTGGCATATTATAAATACAACCATTTTCACTGGCATCTGACGGACGATCAAGGCTGGCGCATTGAAATAAAAAAATATCCCAAACTACAAGAAATTGCGGCATTCCGAAAGGAAACCCTTTTGGGGCATTACAGTGATAAGCCACATAAATACAATGGACAAAGATATGGCGGTTTTTATACACAAGAAGAAATCAAAGAAGTAGTGGCTTATGCTTCTTCTAGAAATATTAATGTGATACCTGAGATTGAAATGCCAGGACACGCTTTAGCGGCATTGGCTGCTTATCCAGAATTAGGTTGTTCGGGAGGACCTTATGAAGTAGCAACAAAGTGGGGTATTTTTAATGATGTTTTTTGTCCGACGGAAGCAACATTTACCTTTCTGGAAAACGTGGTGGATGAAGTTTTATTTTTATTTCCTTACAAATATATACATATCGGCGGGGATGAATGCCCTAAAACTTCTTGGGAAAAAAGCGATATTTGTCGAAATATCATGGAAGCCAATGACATTAAGGATTATCATCATTTGCAAAGTTATTTTATTGGAAGAATGGCCAAATATATTCAGTCTAGAGGCAGACAAATTATAGGTTGGGACGAAATTTTGGAAGGTGGATTGGCAGATGGAGCTACAGTGATGTCATGGAGAGGAAACCAAGGTGGAATGGAAGCTGCTAGGCAAGGACATGATGTGATTATGACACCGGGTAGCCATTGTTATTTTGATTATTACCAATCTACTGCAGCAGACGAGCCAATAGCCATAGGTGGATATACACCATTGGAGAAAGTATATCATTGGAAGGTGATTCCCGATGCACTTGAACCAGAAAAGAGGGCATTTATATTAGGTGGACAAGCCAATGTTTGGACAGAGTACATCCATGATTTTAAGCAAGTAGAGTACATGGCATATGCGAGAGGATTTGCTATGGCCGAAGTACTTTGGACTAGACAAAAAGACTACGTTAGATTTATTGATCGGTTTTTACACCACCAAACAAATTGGAAAAAAAGAGGTTCTAATGTGGCCAATCATATATTCGAACTGAAACCTAATATATCTGCTGGAAATGGCAAAGAGGTTAGTATTTCTTTTAATCTGCACCAAGGAAAAGAAGTTTGGCATGAGTGGAATGGGAAGGCAGAAAAAGGCAAAACATTTTTTTTGACAGATGAAGGGAAACACCATTTTACCGTAGACGGTGATCAGGAATTGTCAAAACCATGGTCAATGTCTTATTTACCACATTTGGCAACCAAAGCCAAGATTAGTATTAACCCAGAACCTTCATCAAAATATCCAGGCAATGGCAAGGGAAGTATAATTAATGGTGTGTTTGGTAGTGATTCCAAATATGGTGGTTTGGAATGGTTGGGTTTTGAGGGCAAAGACGTGCAAATATTGCTTGAGTGGAAATCTTCTGTTTCGATGGATTCTATATTGTTTCGGTTTTACAAAGGTGAAGGTCAATGGATTTATTTACCTTCGAATATTAAAATATTTGCATCCAAAAATGGACGAGTTTTTGAGGAGATTAAAACAATAAATCAGATCAATAGTGAAGGAAAAGTGGCTAATGTAGAGGTACAGGCTGCTATGAGCGATATTCGTTTTCTGAAAATTGATGTACAAAACTATGGTTTGATCCCTAAAGAAGCGCAAGGATTTGGGCATCGAGCTTGGTTGTTTATAGACGAAATAGTGGTCAAATAGTGTAAGAAGGTGCCTCCTCTTTTTATTGCCAAACCTAGCTTAGTAGGCGCAATCTGTCCATAGACTGAAGATTATTCTAAAAAACGTTTGGCGAGTTTTTTGCCAAAAGATGCAAAAATCGTGACAAACACGGCCATCATTTTTATCCTAAAACAATACCTTCTTTGACAATCCGGTCCAAATACAATTGTCCCAATCCTTCCACTGGTGTGCAGACGCCTGATTTAATATTACCAGACCTAGATTTTCCAAGTAAGGTAAAAGCAGCCTCTGAAAACATCTTGGACGTTTCATTGTAACCAGGATCTCCTCCTGACATTTTCGAAATCACTTTTGTGTCTCCAGAAGTTCCAATACAAGTAAATTCAAAATGACTTTTTTTTCTTTTTTCCTCAGAAGGCCCAGTGCCTGGAGCATATTTTTTTTTCATGTAATTTCTAAACCAAACCGACCGTGCCAACAAAGATGCAAAAGCGATGGGAATAACTGTTTGCAACATTTTAAAAAAAGTAGACCGAATGAAATATTGGCGATAAGCCGTTGCATAACCAAAATCAAGTGGAAGTTTGTATATGCTCCTCTTGACAATGTGAGGATCCACCACCGGCATTGGAATAGCCCAACCATTCATATCTTTGTTAAAATGTAATCTAACTTTTAAGCGTGGCGTATCGATGTGTTTTGAAAGTTTTAATTTTTTAGACTGTTTGGTTGTTTCTAAATACAACATTTGTACCGCTGTATTGAGGGTGCCTCCTGAAAAAGAAGCGTTAGTTCTCACAAATCCATCTAAAATCATTGGTACATTATGCGGCATTTTTTTTGCTGTCGTCCAAGAAGTAAAATCGGCGGGAATACTATCAAAACCACAACAGTTGACAATGCATACCCCCGCATTTGATGCTTCCTGATGAAATGTGTTATACACGTCAGAAACAAAAGACGGTTCTCCAGTAATATCCAAATAATGTGCCTTAGCTTTGATACATGCCTTAATCACTTTTTTACCATGAAAGGTAAAAGGACCAACAGCATTCATTAAAACCCTTGTTTTGCGTGCCAACTGGTCAAGATCTGATTTGTTTTGAATATCGACAATTTCCAATGCCACATTTTCATGGGGAAGACTATTTTTTACTTTTTCTAGGCTTTGGAGGTTTCTGCCGGCCAATGCCAAGGTAAAATTTTCCTTAGCCATTTTTTTTGACAAATACTGGGCGATGAGCTGTCCCGTAAAACCTGTTGCACCCAAAAGGATGATATCATAATGTCTTTCCATCGTTTATAATAAATTTATATACACTCAAAATAAATTTACGTAAAGGTAAGTTAGAATTACTACTTATTCGTCCTAATCCGAAATTTTTGAAGGATATTAGGTAGATATGGTTTTTTGGAAGTAAAAAGACTCAACTAAAACCATTTCAAATTGTAATATATATAGGTAATCCTGTAAATTTGCAAAAAATATAAAGTACAAACACTATGGCATTTGATATAGATATGATAGAATCCATGTATAAGGGGTTTCAAACAAAAGTAGAAACAGCAAGAAAAGTTTTAGGTAGGCCACTTACATTATCTGAGAAAATATTGTACACCCATTTACATCCCGATAGCCCCATCAAAGATTTTGCTAGAGGTAAGGACTATGTATTTTTTTCGCCAGATAGAGTTGCCATGCAAGACGCTACAGCACAGATGGCTTTATTGCAATTTATGACAGCAGGAAGGTCAAAGGTAGCGGTTCCTTCAACGGTTCACTGTGACCATCTTATTCAAGCAAAAATCAGTGCAGTAGCAGATTTGAAAGGCGCTTTGGACATTAATTCTGAAGTGTTTGATTTTCTTCAATCCATTTCGAATAAATATGGCATTGGTTTTTGGAAACCAGGTGCGGGTATTATCCATCAGGTAGTGTTAGAAAACTATGCTTTTCCAGGTGGAATGATGATTGGAACGGATTCACATACAGTAAATGCCGGCGGCCTAGGAATGGTGGCGATTGGTGTAGGTGGTGCTGATGCGGTAGATGTAATGGCGGGAATGGCTTGGGAATTAAAAATGCCTAAACTCATTGGCGTTAAGCTAACGGGCAAACTTTCTGGTTGGACTTCCCCAAAAGATGTCATACTAAAAGTGGCTGGTATTCTTACCGTTAAAGGGGGAACTGGTTGTATTGTAGAATATTTTGGTGAAGGAGCGGAAGCCATGTCTTGTACTGGTAAAGGTACCATTTGTAATATGGGTGCAGAAATTGGTGCGACTACTTCTACCTTTGGATATGATGCTTCTATGTCTAGGTATTTAAAATCTACGGGTAGAGAAGATGTGGCGCATTTGGCTGATGGTATTGCGCAACATTTGACGGCCGACAAAGAATGTTACGACCAGCCTGAAAAATATTTTGACCAAGTTATTCACATCAATTTATCTGAATTAGAACCACATATCAATGGTCCATTTACCCCAGATTTGGCGACACCCGTTTCACAAATGAAAGAAGTGTTGAAAGGAAAGGACTGGCCAGTGGAAGTAAAAGTTGGATTGATTGGTTCGTGTACCAACTCTTCCTATGAAGATATTTCGAGAGCGGCTTCTCTGGCTAAACAAGCCTTGGACAAAAAAATAAAATTGATTTCCGAATTTACGATAACGCCAGGATCTGAGCAAGTAAGATACACCATTGAAAGAGATGGATTTATTGATATATTCGAACAAATAGGTGCTTCCGTTTTTGCCAATGCTTGTGGTCCTTGTATTGGACAGTGGGATCGTGCAGGAGCTGATAAAAAAGAAAAAAACACGATTATTCATTCCTTCAACCGAAACTTTTCTAAAAGAGCTGATGGTAATCCAAATACACACGCATTTGTAGCTTCACCAGAAATCGTAACTGCTATCGCCATGGCAGGAAGGTTAGATTTTAATCCTTTGACGGATAAATTGGTGAATCAAGATGGAGAGGAAGTAATGCTCGACGAACCAACAGGAATTGAATTACCGACCAAAGGTTTTGCAGTGGAAGATGCAGGTTTTATTGCACCAGCTGCCGATGGAAGTGGGGTAGAAGTGAAAGTTCACCCTCAGTCGGACAGACTACAATTACTTGAGCCCTTCAAACCCATCAAAGCAGAACAATTGAAAGGTATGCGCTTGTTAATCAAAGCAAAGGGTAAATGTACAACGGATCATATTTCAATGGCAGGGCCTTGGTTGACCTATAGAGGACATTTGGCCAATATTGCAAATAATACCTTGATTGGTGCAGTAAATTCTTTTAATGATGAGACCAATAAAGTTTTAAATTTTGTAGATAATAACTATCATCCTGTACCAGATTCGGCCAGACTTTATCAAAAAAATGGAATCGGTTCCATCGTTTTTGGAGAAGAAAATTATGGTGAAGGTTCGTCGAGAGAACATGCAGCTATGCAGCCTCGATTTTTAGGTGTGAAAGCTGTTGTCGTTAAGTCTTTTGCCAGAATCCATGAAACCAATTTGAAGAAACAAGGTATGTTGGCCTTGACTTTTGCTGATCCTTCAGATTATGACCTAATTCGTCAGGACGATACGATTTCCATAGTTGATTTTGACCAAATGAAGCCGAACACACCTTTGACCATTGAACTAATTCACGCTGATGGGACGAAGTCTTCTATTAAAGTAAATCATACGTATAATCAAGCCCAGATAGACTGGATTTCTTGGGGAAGTGCTTTGAATCAAATACGTGCGGAGCTAAACCAAGGTTAATTTTTCTAATTAAGGAAATGATTTTTATGATATAATGTGTTTTTAAATTAGTAAATTCGTATTTATATTATTCTATAATTGTTAAAAACAAAACGAATGTTAAAAGAATTTAAAGATTTTGCGATGAAGGGCAACCTTATCGACATTGCCATTGGATTAGTTATGGCTACCGCATTTGGCGCAGTAACCAGTGCATTTGTAGATGGCGTTGTAATGCCTTTGGTGTCCCAAATATTCCAAGTTGGCGATATGAGTGGACTTAAAATTGTATTGGCATCCGCCGAAATGGATGCTAGTGGAGCCGTTGTCAAACCAGAATCTGCCATCATGTATGGCAGTTTGTTAAGTGCCTTCATTAATTTTATTATTATTGCCTTTGTCATGTTTTATATCATCAAAGGAATTAATTCAATGAAGAAAAAAGAGGAAGAAGCTGCACCTGCACCTCCTGCCGGGCCGACACAAGAAGAATTGTTAGCCCAGATTAGGGATCTTTTAAAAAAATAAGATAAAGGAGGCGAAAGTCTCCTTTTTTAATACCCACATTTCATAAATTATTTTCATTGATTGGTATAGATGTACAAAAAGCTGCTGAACTATTAAAGTCTGGAAAAGTAGTGGCTATTCCTACAGAGACTGTTTATGGTTTAGCCGCCAATGCTTTGGATGACAACGCTGTTTTGACCATTTTTGAAGTTAAAAACAGGCCTTTTTTTGATCCTTTGATTATACATGTTTCTGACTACGAAGAAATAGTCAAATATGTTAAAAACGTTCCAAAGTTTTTGGACAAATTGGCACAACATTTTTTACCTGGTCCCTTGACCTTACTCCTTGAAAAAAAAGAGTTTGTACCTTATCTCATTACTTCGGGCTCACCCTATGTAGCTATTAGAGTTCCAGGGCATCCAATGACGCAAGAACTCCTAAAATTATTAAATTTTCCATTAGCAGCACCTAGTGCCAATCCGTTTGGATATTTGAGTCCAACAACCGCCAAACACGTGTATGACCAATTGGGAGATAAAATTCCTTATATTTTAGATGGTGGACCTTGTGAAGTAGGACTAGAAAGTACAATTGTCGGTTTTGAGAACAATCGCCCTACTATTTTCCGAAAGGGTGGGATTGCTATTGAAGAATTAGAAGAAGTCATCGGATATTCGTTTGATGTCAAACCTCATTCAACCTCATCGCCTCAGGCTCCAGGTATGTTGACCACACATTATGCGCCAAAGGTTGCATTGACCATTGTTCAGGATGAAGATGATTGGAAAAAAATATCTCCAAAAAATAATGTAGGAGTGTTGAGAGTTTCATCCTATCTGCCTAATTACCCCAAAGAAAATCAAAAGATTTTGTCAGCATCAGGGGATGTTAGAGAAGCGGCCAGAAATTTATTTGCCTATTTAAGAATTTTAGACGATATGAATTTAGAGCAAATATTTGTTGAGTTACTACCGGAAAAAGGGCTTGGCATGGCTATCAACGATCGACTTATTCGAGCAGCCATTAAAGAATAAAATGAAATGCATGTTTAAAATGTTTGAACGTAATTCTTAAATGATTAATTTTGAATCATTATACTTATTATATTGTTTATGATTTATTAATCAGCAGCCTATAGCGAAAGAATGAAGTTGGAGAACCGTGATGTACAAGTCGAAGAGGAAGAATGGATTGAAATAACGGGTGCAAAGGAACATAATTTGCAAAACCTAAATGTTAGGGTACCGAGAAATAAAATGGTCGTCATTACAGGACTTAGTGGAAGTGGAAAATCATCATTGGCTTTTGATACAATTTATGCAGAAGGACAGCGTCGATATATGGAGACGTTTTCTTCTTATGCACGTCAGTTCATGGGTTCTATGGATCGACCTGATGTAGAAAAAATTGAAGGGTTAAGCCCCGTTATTTCCATAGAACAAAAAACAACTGCTTGGAACCCTAGATCCACCGTTGGGACTACAACAGAAATTTACGATTTTCTACGATTATTATATGCCAGAGCAGGAGACGCTTATTCTTACGTCACGGGTGAAAAAATGGTAAAATATACGGAAGAACAAATCATCGAACATGTATCCGACTATTTTTTACATCAAAAAATTGCTATTCTATCACCCGTTGTCAGAGCCAGGAAAGGACATTATCGCGAATTATTCGAACAAACGAGAAAAAAGGGTTTTACAAAAGTTAGAGTAAATGGGGATATGCTTGACATTACACCAGGCATGCATCTCGATAGGTATAAAACCCACGATATAGAAATAGTGATTGACCGCTTGACGGTGGAAGAAGATAAAAGAGATCGCCTAGTGTCAGCCATTCAGTTGGCCTTCAAAATGGGAAATGATTTTGTGATGATTTCTAATTTGGAAACATTAGAGATAAAAGCATTTTCAAAGTCATTGATGGATCCAATTTCTGGTATTTCTTATGAAGAGCCTTCACCCAATAATTTTTCTTTCAATTCACCATATGGAGCCTGTCCTGACTGCAATGGCATTGGCGACAAATTTCAGGCTGATATGGATAAAATTATACCCGATTGGTCGAAGAGTATCCAAGAAGAAGCCATAAAACCTTTCGGGAATGTGCGGGATACCATCATGTTTAAACAAATAAAAACCCTAGGAAAAAAATACGACTTTGATTTTAATACACCAGTTCAAGATATCCCTAAAGTAGCCTTAGACTTGATGTTGTATGGCGAAAACCCTGGTAATCGGCCTAAAAATAACGGAAACTATGACTACTATACCAACCTTACGGAAGAAGGTATTTGTTCGATGCTCGAACGATGGTATAACGACTCTACTTCAGAAAAAATACGGGTGTGGGCGGAAAATTTTCTTAGCATCATTACATGCCCAACTTGTAATGGATTTCGTTTGAAAACGGAAAGTTTGCATTTCATGTTGGGCGAAAAACATATAGGTCATTTGGCTACGATGAATATGGATGAACTCTATAAATGGGTAAACGGACTTTCGTCAAAATTGGATGAAAAACAACAGAGAATATCAGGAGAGATCATCAAAGAAATTTCGATGAGGATTGGTTTTTTACTTGGAGTTGGCCTCAATTATTTAGATTTAAATCGACCAACGAGGACCCTTTCTGGTGGAGAATCACAAAGGATTCGACTAGCATCTCAGATTGGGAGTCAATTAACAGGGATAACGTACATCATGGACGAACCAAGTATTGGCCTACATCAAAGAGACAACCAAAGGCTGATCAATGCATTACACGAACTGACAAAAATAGGTAATTCGGTACTTGTGGTAGAACACGACAAAGATATAATGTTGGCTTCCGACTACATTATAGACCTTGGGCCCGGTGCTGGAAAACAAGGGGGTTACATAGTAAGCGAGGGTAGTCCTGAGGCTTTTTTGAAGCAAGATAGTACTACTGCCAAGTATTTAAGTCGAAAACTATGTATAGAAATTCCCAAAAAAAGAAGAAAAGGTAATGGCCATACTTTGGAATTATTTGGTGCCAATGGACATAACTTAAAACAAGTAGATATTTCAGTTCCTCTAGGCACTTTAATCTGTATTACTGGTGTCTCTGGTAGTGGAAAATCAACTTTAATAAATGAAACATTGTATCCGATCTTGCGACAACATTTCTATGATTCCATTAAAAAACCACTTGAATATAAGGAGGTGAAAGGTATGGAACATGTGGACAAAGTGATAGAAATTGATCAGGCGCCAATTGGGAGAACACCTAGATCAAATCCAGCAACCTACATTGGTGTTTTTACAGATATTCGAAAATTATTTTCTGATATACCCGAGTCTAAAATTAGGGGTTATCAACCAGGACGATTTTCCTTTAATGTCAAGGGAGGACGTTGTGATGTTTGTGAGGGAGGAGGACAGAAATTGATTGAAATGAATTTTTTACCCAACGTCCTAGTTGATTGTGAAAAGTGTATGGGAAAAAGATATAATAGAGAAACATTAGAAATTATATACAAGGGAAAAAGTATCTCTGATGTTTTAGAAATGACGGTAGAAGAAGCCGTTGGTTTTTTTGAACACGTTCCATCCATTTACCGAAAACTTAAAACATTATTTAGCGTAGGTTTAGGATATATAACTTTAGGCCAGCAAGCAACCACCTTGTCTGGGGGGGAAGCCCAAAGAGTCAAATTGTCGGAAGAATTATCCAAAAAAGATACGGGGAATACTTTGTATATTCTCGATGAGCCTACGACAGGATTACATTTTGATGATATTCGTTTATTGCTTGATGTATTGAATAAGTTAGTCAACAAAGGAAATACTGTTGTCATCATTGAGCATAATTTGGATGTTGTAAAAGTTTCGGACCACATTATTGATTTAGGTCCAGAAGGAGGTAGTGGTGGTGGCAAAATAGTAGCAACAGGAACCCCCGAGGAGGTTTGTGAAGTTAAGGAAAGTATTACTGGGAAATATTTAGCTATGGAAATGGAATAAAAAAATATTTTTATTGTGAAAATACCTAGATGAGAAGATTTATAATTAAAAGATTATAGTACATTTGTGATGTCAGTATGGAGACAATAACCAAAGCATATCAACCAATCATTGAGATTCTTGAGGAAGAATATGAAATTCCTCAATTGAATAGAACGCGCAGAATTGCTGTTTTATTGCCACATGATTATTATCAAAGTGGCAAACAATATCCAGTATTATATTTACACGACGGTCAAAATCTGTTTGATGATTATGCTCCTTATGGAAATTGGGGGATAGACAAATCATTAGCTAGTTTATCAAAACAAGGTAAAGGTGATGTTATCATTGTCGCTATTGATCATGGAGGTGTTTTACGAATTAAGGAGTTGTTGCCTTACCCCACATCCAAATTTACGGAAGTAGAAGGTCAGTTATACCTTAAGTTTATGATGGAGACCCTGAAACCCAGAATTGACAAAGAGTACCGTGTTTTGGCCGATAGAAATAATACAGGGATTGGAGGAAGTTCCCTAGGAGGCTTTATTAGTTTGTATGCTGGTTTTAATTACAGACACATTTTTGGAAAATTATTAATTTTTTCACCTTCACTCTGGATATCGGAAGAGATTTATAGTTTAGCTAAAAAATATGTTCCCTTTGGCCCCACTGATTTGTATCTGTATGCTGGTGGCATGGAAAGTTCTAATCACTATGGTAATGTTTTGAGATTAGAAAATATCCTGCAAGAAAAAAGAAAATATGATGATTTTGATATTCATTTCGCACACAACCCTAATGGTCAACATGGCGAAATATATTGGGGCCAACAATTTCCCGTTGCACTTCGTTGGTTGTTCAAGAACACTAGCCCAAAAAATTAATTTATATTGAATACTTTTAGAAAACCATGAATTATTTATTGTAGACTTTGATTCGTCATGTCTTCATTCTATTGTTTAAACCTTATATTATATTGACAGTTAACATATGAAAATATCATTCCAACAATCAAATCCGTTACAAGTAAATACCTTTATTATTTTCTTCGAAGAAGGTATTGTAGAGCAAGATTTTATTCAAAAATTTACTGGACTAAACAGGAATATACCTTTTGAAGGAAAGGCTAAAGAATGTTTTCGAATGTTACATCCTAAAGAACCATATGAAGTTATTTTAGTTGGTTTGGGAAAATCGGGATCAGTTGACACAATATGGAAAGAAGTGAGGAGCGCTATTTTCAGATATAAAGTATTTTTAAATGGCACAGTATGTTTGGTAGGGGAACATTTGTCAGACAGGCATATTTTTCAAATCGTATTGGGAATATCATTGGCCAATAAAACAAATGTGAGCTATAAGGTTGCAAATGGAAGTGACTCAAAATTAGATATAAATTATGTCGTTCAAGTTTCTGGTCCATCCGCAATATCTGAAGGCGAAAAAGCACTGACGATTGCAACAACACAGGAAAAAGTCATGCGTTGGATTGATACCCCGAGTAACATTAAAACCCCTGCATTTATAGCTACCGAAGCTGTCAAATCAGCTAAAGAATTTGGGTATTCTTGTACGGTTTTCGATAAAGATAGATTAGAAAAAGAAGGATTGTTTGCTCTACTAGCTGTCGGACAAGGCAGTATAAACCCTGCGACTATGCTAGTACTTGAACACAATCCATCCAATAAAACGGGAAAAAAAGTTGGATTAGTGGGCAAGGGGATTACGTTTGATACAGGAGGCTTATCCATCAAACCTTCAGCCAATATGGGCTATATGAAAAGCGATATGTCTGGGGCTGCTGCTATGATTGGATGCATCGAATTAGCGGCCAAAATGAAATATTCAGGTCATGTAGTTGCCGTCATACCTTTGGCAGAAAATAGTGTTGATGCCAATAGTATTAGACCGGGAGACGTGATTTCTTCTTATTCTGGAAAATCAATTGAAGTGATAGACACCGATGCTGAAGGTAGATTAGTTTTGGCTGACGCTGTTTCTTTTATCATCAAAAACCACCAACCAGATATTTTGATTGATATGGCGACATTGACAGGAAATATAATTCAAAGTTTAGGATATTATGCATCCGGGTTGTTTTGTAATAATGACGAATTGAAAAAGGATTTATTAGAAGCTGGTGAGAAATCTGATGAAAAGCTGTGGCCAATGCCTTTGTGGAATGACTATAAACAAGATATGATGACGGACATTGCGGACATTAAAAATCTGAGCAGTAAACCATTAGCTGGTGCTATCACAGCGGCCAAATTTGTGGAATTTTTTACTGAGGAGCACCCTGCATGGGCGCATATAGACATAGCAGGTGTGGCTTTTACAGATTCAGAATTTTCTAAAATGCGAATGGCTACGGGCTATGGAGTTCATCTATTATGGCAATTTCTTGAAACACAGGCCAATAAAAAGTAGGAAAACTTGCTACACTAGTGCATAATTCTAACGGACTTTGCATTGAATATATTAGCTTTCGTGTAGGGCTTGCCACAACTTATCTTTCAGTTGCACAAGTCCAAACTCTGTTTTAGAAGAGATAAACACATGGGGTATTCCTACTGTCAAGTCTTTTTCAATCCAACTTTTGATTTCATCGTCAATTAAGTCGGACTTTGTGATCGCCAACATCATCGGCTTGTCTAACAATTCAGGGTTATACATTTTTAGTTCATAGTTCAAAATGCCAAATTCTTTGTTGATATCTTCACTATCAGCTGGAATCATAAAAAGTAAAATAGAATTTCTTTCGATATGCCTTAAAAATCGCAATCCGAGTCCTCTTCCTTGGTGAGCTTCTTCAATAATACCCGGTATGTCGGCCATAATAAAAGAGCCTTCCTCTCGGTAACTTACGATTCCAAGATTTGGGATGAGTGTGGTAAATGGGTAATTGGCAATTTCAGGTTTTGCAGCGGTAATGGCCGCCAAAAGTGATGATTTACCAACATTGGGAAAACCCACTAGGCCAACATCGGCCAGAACTTTTAACTCTAAAATTTTCCATTCTTCCTGACCATTTTCTCCGGGTTGTGCGTATTCTGGTGTTTGTCGTGTTGATGTTTTGAAATGGTTATTTCCCTGTCCCCCTCTTCCTCCTGGTACTAAGATGACTTCTTCTCCATGTTCAGTAATTTCAAATTCTATCAAACCAGTTTCGGCATCACGTGCTACGGTTCCAAGAGGAACATCTAGAATAACGTCTTTACCATATGCACCGTTTTTCATATTGCCAGCACCATTCACCCCACTCGAAGCTTTGACGTGTTTTCGGTATTTTAAAGCAAGAAGCGTCCAAACATTAGAGTTGCCTCGAAGTATAATATGACCACCACGACCTCCATCTCCTCCATCAGGTCCACCAAATGCGTTGGTTTTGTCCCTGTGAAAATGTGATGCTCCAGCTCCGCCATCGCCGGATCGACAACAAATTTTCACATAATCAACAAAGTTTTGTTCTGCCAATGTAATTGGGTTTGATAAAGATAAAATAAAACCTCCAGAATAGGAGTTTGGATAATTGTTTTTTATTGAGCTGCCGAAATGGTTTGTTTTATTCGATCAAAAATATCTTCTACATTTCCGACACCTTCGATTTTTGCTGATTTATTGTTGGCCGCATAATAATCATATACTTGCGCAGTTTCTTCGTTGTACACACAGATGCGATTTCGAATGATTTCCTCATTATTGTCGTCCGAACGGCCTGAATTTTTTCCTCTGATTAACAATCGTTTGACCAATTCTTCTTCGGAAACATCCAAAGCAACAAGGCAACTAACTTCTGCATCTTTTTCAGCCAAAAAGGCATCCAATGCTTCTGCTTGAGCAATGGTTCTAGGAAAACCATCAAAAATAATACCCGGTACGTCAGGATTATCGTTGACTTTATTTTTTAACATGCCTATAGTCACTTCATCGGGAACCAATTCCCCTTTAGCCATATATTCTTTAGCTTTCAAACCAAGCGGAGTATTGTTACCCATTTCGTAGCGAAACAAATCTCCAGTTGAGATGTGTAATATGTTGTATTCTTTTACAAGTAATTCTGCCTGTGTCCCTTTTCCTGAACCTGGAGGTCCAAATAAAATGATGTTAACCATCTTCTTTTTTTTAAATCCGGGTACAAAAGTACGAATTAATCGGAGTATCCACTTCATAATGTGATGTTAATTACTTGTTGGTGAGGATATCAACACCAAATAAATACCTTTTTTCCCAGTACTCGGAACCCAAAATATTATCTTTTTTAACCCCTGCCGAAGTGGTACTGTGAATCACTTCCAATTTTTCCCGACCTACATCTGAAACAATAGCTACATGAGATATTCGATCATTGCTGCCGAAAAAAACAAGGTCACCCGGTTGGAGTTTTTCCTTGGATTTTAAATTGCCTTTTTTTGCCAAGTCGTGAGAAGGACCCGATAATGGAAATCCGTTTTTTGTAAAAACATATCCAGTGAAACCGCTGCAGTCAAATCCTGTTGTTGGTGATTTTCCTCCTGACTTATACGGACTTCCGATATAGGTTTGTGCTGAAAAAATGATATTTTCTCTAGTAGTTGATGTCGATGACTTTGTAGAGGTTGCTGGTCGAGTTTCTTTTTTTGGAGAATTTTTGTACACGTAGGAACCTGACTTATTACCTCGCGAGGGGTCATTTTCGTTTTGACGTTTTGGCGATGAACTATACTTCGAGCCATATTGATTCGGCGAACAAGATGTAATGGCGAAAAAGGCTACAAAAGTTAAGCTGTAAAGTAAATGTCTCAATAATGCATTAAACATATTATAATATAATTTAATATATAAGGTACAAAAAATGTGCCGATAATGATGATTTGTAAATTTATTAACGGTTTTTCATTTCCTCATATTACAAGTTAGATTTAATTCATAGAAGTTTTGGATTTAGATATTTATTTTACCTTTTAAAGAACTAAAAAACAAGGTAATAAAGTTTCCGTACAAAATGTTTGCAAAATTCGTGCTTCGCCTAATTATGAAGTGTATACGTTGTTAATACTTCTAATAAATATTTAAACATGGAAAATATAAGGTAATTTATACTTTATAAGACTTAAATTGTATAAATTTGTATTTTGATTTCATCTTTCCTGTATTTACACTTTTATTTTTGTTTTGGGATTCAAGATTGAATATATTTTTTTAATAAATTAGTATTCATGTTTTGATTATGAAGATATTATTAATACTAGATATTAAGATGAATATTGGATGAAAGATAAATTATTTTTTGGTGCAAAATTTATGGTGAATAACTCCATTACTATTAAAAACTGGGCAATAGTCATTTTAATATCACTTGTTTTCTTTTCCAAACAAATAAGTGGACAAGTTACTTGGATTAAAAAACATAGTCCAAATGAAAATGTCCACACTATGCATGTTTCTAGTAATAACATCCTATATATGGGCACTACTAGTTATGGAATATTTGCTTCATCGGATGAAGGAAATTCTTGGCAAAACATAAGCCTTGGCCTCCCTGATTCAACGATCAGGGTTGTCCAGGTTTCTTCAGATAATAAGGTATTTATAGGTACTGGCAGTCATGGTTTATATCAATATTTTAATGGTACTTGGACAGACATTAATAGCGGCCTTCCTTCTGGAAATATTCTTGTTACTTCATTTGCAGCTGGTTCTAATGGGATTATGTATATGATGAATACTACTGGACAAATATATTCATGGAATGGGTTGACTTGGACCAATATTACCTTTAATTTTCCTACATTAGGTAAACATTTGACAGTTGGACCTGGAGGATTATTGTATGCAGGCGCATTTACTTTTGGCGTATATGTTTTTGATAACACAAATAATTGGACGTTGGTTGGAAACCCTATGCCCAATAATTTTGTGATTAAACTAACCGTGAGTAATTCGGATACGATTTACGCCCTTTGTAATAGTAATAATATTTTTCGTTGTCCCGCTTCCGGAGGCAACTGGACGTTGGTCAATTCGGGATTGCCGGTTGGCAATATGAGTTTTATCGCCACGGACGCTCAAAACCGGGTTTTTGTGGCACCGGCATCCGGAAGCCCTGCCATTTACAGGAGTATTAATGGAGGTACTAGTTGGTCGGTTATCACTAGTTCCTTGGCCACGACACTGTTTTCTAGTATTTCATTTTCTCCTTCCGGAATAATGTACATTGGTGCATCCGGCGTTTTCAAGTCTGCAAATGGGGGCAATTCCTGGACCGATGTTAATTCAGGGCTGGATGCACCGAGAAGTATTTTTTGTATTAAAAGCTTGAGAAATGGAAGTTTGTTTGTAGGCACAAGAGCAGGTATTTGGAGATCATTGGACAATGGCGTTAGTTGGCAATTAAAAAATAACGGGGTTAATCATATCCATGCTTTGCAAATAATGGAAACTGCAGATGGTAAAATACTTTTTCACGCTTTTAATAACGTTCCGAAAGGTGCCATTTACAGGTCTGTCAATAATGGTGACAGCTGGACTATGGTGGCGGCAAATGGCTGTGACTTATACACAAAAATTGTCCAACATAAAACCGATACTCTGTGGGCTATTAATAGGTTTGGTGGTTCTACTTCCCTTTCTTACTCCATAAACCAGGGTCAAACATGGCAAGATAATCCACTTGATGTTTCTGCGATTTTTGATATTGATGTGTCCAAAGAAAATACAATTTTTATTGGGAGTGAATCGGAAGGCGTTTTGAGGTCTGATAACGGTGGTCAGACGTTTATCATCGGTGTCGGAAATTCAATTCCTTGGTATGGTAATGTGTTGGAAGTAGAACGCGATGAAAATGGTTATATTTTCGCCGGGGGGGACTGGTGGAACAACGTTTTGTGGTTTTCAACGCCGGATGGAAATGGCAATAACTGGACCCGATTTACAGATCCTGACTTGGTTGTCAGGGGTGTTCAGGATGTTATATTTGATCATTTTAATAACGCCTATGTTGCTTGCGAAGACGGGGGCATGCGTATGGCCATGAATACGACTTGGAGTGCCACAACCAACTGGATTCCTATTTCGTCAGGTCTATCTTCCAATACAGCCAATATGTATGAATTGAGTTTTGATACCAGCGGATTTATGTATGCCATTGCGTATACGGACAACGGACATAATGGTGGCGTGTATAAAAGTACAAACCCAGTCAATCTTTCACAATCATCCATCTTTACTTTCATAGGTGATGGGCTTTGGAGTGATGTGTCTAATTGGGCATATCAGCAAAAACCACCCACTACATTATCAGGTAATAAAATGATCATCATTGACCCACGATCAGGCGGTAAATGTATGTTGGACGAACCGATTCAACTATACAATGGGGCACAATTAAAAGTTGGCCCGGGCAAAATATTCGAATTGTCGGAATAGCTTTCTTTATCTTAAAGCTTAAATAAGCATAATTTCCTTCTTTTGGCGGTGCAATGAGCCAATGGCACCATTACTTTTTATTGCTAACAATAAAGCAGGTTTTAAACGAAATTAAATAGTTGAATCATTAATTTATAACCTCGATTCACAAATTAAATATCTTTACAATGTTATCTTTGTTGCTTGGTAAAAAATACAAATCTAGATATGAATTTCAAATTATACTCACTTTTTATGTTTCTGGTAATCTTTACTAGCGGTTTAAGTGCCCAATCTTTGCCTTGGTCAAAAGTAGAATTAACACCTGTGTACAGTACGGCTAAAGCTCAGATGGAACCGTGTGCCAAAGGAGAACTTGTCATTTTGACTTCGGGTTCTTTGTACCATGTGTTGTACGATTCTTCTTATCAAATGATCGTAAGCGGAATCGAAAATCAAGTAACAAGTGTGGATCATTTTGTTTTGTGTGATATAGATTGGGATGGCGATTTGGATATTTTGGCTGTTGTACCGGATGCGCCGATTCAAGTCTATGAAAAAATAAATGACGAATTTATTTTTAATGCAAAACTGATAATTTTGAATGGAATTAAGATGAAGACCCTTTCCATACATGACTACAATGATGATGGGCGAGGTGATTTGTTGGTCAATTTAGATTTATATGTAGCTGAAGGCCCCAACCAGTTTACCAGAGTACACACTTCTTTACCTAGTAATTATATACCAAAAGTTGCCCAATTTTTTGATTATGACAAGGATGGTGATAAGGACTTGATGATGCAATTAGTCACCAATCTTTTTATGTATAGAAATAATGGAAATTCAGGTTTGTCTCAAATTAGTATACCCCAATTTAATCATAATACATCTTGGGCAAAAAAAATCAGAGTTGGACATCGAGATGAGGTAATTATTTATAGTGGCAGCCCTAAATTATTTTACAGATTGATATATGAAAATGGAACCTTTGATCAAAAAGAAATCGGTACACTTACCCTGCAAACACAAGACTTTAATATACTAGCTATCGATATGGATGAAGATGGAGTGGAAGAATTGATCTCTAACCAACAATTCGCCAAACTTACCTACATTCGATATGATACCATCCTAGATACTTTGACATTTCATACGTATGATGCAAGTAATCAACTGGGTTTTTGTGCCGATAGTCAAGTTAAAAATCTTTTACACATTCGTTTTGCTGACCGAATTGAAAGTGTTCAATGGGATGCTCAGCAACAAAAATTAGTCAAATTATTTTCATCTTCTACTGTTTTTATCCCAAGTCAATTTTTAGATATTGATGGCGACGGATTGGTTGATTTGTTGAACGGAAAAAATATTAGAAAATATTTGGGAGGTAGCACATTTGAAAATCCAGTGACCGTAAATATTGACAGCACTGGTGGAGAATGGAGAGATTTTGATGGTGACCATGATTTGGATTATGTGTTGAAACACGGTTGGTATCAAAATATTGGAGGCCTTTTATTTAATCCATATACGTTAAGGACGCCCGACCCTGTATTTACTGACCCAGTTATTTTTTTTACAAATATAATTTTTAGAGAAGATATAGATGGCGATGGGGACATTGATGTTATTACGTATAATCGTTTTGGCGAACCATTAGAATTATATGAAAATGACAATGATGTTTTTACTTTGAGACAGGTTTTAGCGACAAATGCCCATATAAGTGGATATCTAAGAGGCTTTCATTTTATAGACCTTGACGGCGACGGGTTGCGAGATATTTTATTTGCTGCAGCTAGTGGAATGATTTGGATTAAAAATGAAGGTGGACTTAGTTTCGCAGAACCCAAGATTTTATATGATGATAATGAAAGCCCGCTTTTAGTTGACATAAGTGATATCAATTTGGACGGTATTTCTGATGTATTGCTGTCCACTGGTGAAATAATTACTGGGGCTGCCAAAGGTTCTGTTCACCTTTTTCTAGGTGCGTTTGAAGGTCAGCCCAAACACCATCAATTAGCTTCTGGCAATGGTTATCATCGGGCCAAATTTGCTCGATTGGATCAGTCTGGATGGAATGATATTGTCTATAGTAACGATAGTGGTATTACTACACTTAGGTTTGAAAATATTGGACAATATGTAAGTGATAAAATATCTTTTGATCAAAAAATTGACCATTTGTTTAGTGTGATTGACCTGGATGGTGATGGAGACGATGATATTATTACCGCAAATACGAGTAGTAAGTTATTTTATTTAATCAATGGCACTTTTTCGGGAAATAGTTGCCCTGAAAGAGGTGTTTACTTAAGAAATCAACTGCAAGTTGATGAATTTTCAGAAAAATACGGACATTGCCCTGTAATTAAGGGTGACTTATTTATAGGCAATGTTACGAATACTGTTTCGACAATAACGGATATTTCGGGATTAGAAAATATAAAAAAAATTGAAGGCGATTTAGTTTTTAGAAACAATACTCAAGTTAAAGATTTTTTAAATTTTTCAACTTTGGATACCGTTTTAGGATCGTTTATCCTTGATCAATTTCTTACAACTGATTTAAAAGGTTTTGAAATCCTGAAATACATTGGAAAAGATTTATATTTAAAACACCAAGCTAATGGAAGTAATAATTGGCTATTAGATACAAAAGAACTTGGCAACGTTCAACATGTTGGAGGAAAAATCAACGTCTTATCTGATGCGTTTTCAAATTTAGGCATTCAGAGTCAAGAAGTATTTAATGGCGATATTACTTTTTTTAATGTCGAAAGGTTGAGCAACATTGATTTTCTTAAAAATACAAAAGAAATAAAAGGAAAACTTGATTTAGGTTATTGCGCTGTGACCACACTGGAACCTGCTAAAAATATTGAAAAAGTTAAAGAATTTATAGTTCGCAGTGAAGCATTAACCACGATAAGTATGAACTCAAAAATAGACTCTTTGTCGGGTTCATTAATTATTACAGGACAAAATATTGATAGAGATATTCTTGGTGAAAACGATTTTGCCAGACTTAAATATATAGGCGGAAACTTGAACTTGGGGTCAAAAACATTAACTGGATTTCAATCATTGCGTACACTACAAGGAAATTTATCCTTGGGAGGAAGAGAAATTGCTTCAACTTTTTTACCTGATTTTCAATTTTTAGGTGGAGGTCTTTATTTGGGTGCATTTGAAAAAATTGAATCTGGATTTTTAAAATATATCGATTCTATCCCAGGTGCCATCAATTTTTTAGATAATACCTTCCCTGATTTAACTTTTATGTCAAATATTAAACAAACCCATCAATTTGATTTAAATCTAAATCCAAATATTAGAGATCTCAACGGTTTACACCCTGATTTGAATATTTCAAATCGATTGTTGTTGTTTAGGTGTGCAAAGCTTAATCTTTGCGATGTTCCTTTTGTATGTAAACACATTGAAGCAGGCAAACCAATTATGTTGAGTAAAAATGGAGCTTTTTGTAGCGATGTTGCAGACTTAACGTGTCTCAATAATTCTTTTACAGGACAAATCTTTTACGATTTCAATCAAAATGGAATAAGAGATCAAGATGAATATTCTATTCCTGATCAAAAAGTGAAAGCTTTAGGTAAACCACATTCCGTATTCACTTCAAACGATGGGATGTATCGTATATACTTCCAAGAAGGGGATTCTATAGATATTGGCTTACAAGATGTGAGCAAGTTTACTACTACGTCTCAGCCTGAACGTTTCATGGGTAGATTTATTCCTGATTTACCATCAAATGCAGGAAATGATTTTGGGGTAGTATATACCCATACAGTACATCAATCGACGGTAAGAGGCCAAATGGGTATTTTTATATGCAATAGACCATTTACATGGGATGTTCAAATCACCAATGAAGGTAGTTTTGTCGAATTGAATAAAATGAAAATCCAACTTCCTGCTTCAATTCAATTGGATTCAATAGTTGGCTCAGCCTATACGTATGATGCATCTACGGGCGAGATTTGGATAGAAATAGATACACTTTATCCTTTCGAAATATTTAGACCAAAGTTGTGGATGACTGCACCAGCTTGGGTTCCTCAAGGCAATAATACATATGTTTTTAATACTACTTTGTTTGCCTACAATACGTGGGGTGAATTAGTTTTGATTGACCAATATACAGAAACGCCAAATCTATTGTGTTCTTACGATCCGAATGATAAATTGGTAACGGGGCCTTATCAGGAATCCAATCTTCTATTTGGCAAACCAGACTATTTGGAATATGTCATACGATTTCAGAATACGGGAAATTACTACGCAGAAAATATTTTATTGGTTGACACATTGTCTAATTTTCTAGATGTAGATAGTATTGAAATTTTAATGTCCAGTCACGAACCTGTAGAAATAAGTTTGAAAGAAAATGTACTCAAATTTTATTTCCCAGACATTATGCTACCTGATTCTACCTTGGATTTTGTAGGAAGCCAAGGTTTTGTTCGTTTCCGAATTAAAACAAAATCTGAACTACCAGCCAATGAAGAAATCAATAATACCGCTTTTATATATTTTGATTACAACGACCCTATAGTAACAAATACCGTGAAAAGTGTTGTGTTGTTGCCAGACGGAATAAAACACCAAGATCGTTTTGATGTATCGTTATTTCCTCAACCAGCTTTTGATAAACTAAACATAAAATATTCAGGTAACTTGGACATGGGCGAGTGGACGCTTGGAATACATAGGGCGACGGGCGAACAAGTGATAAAAGTAGAAGGAAATGTTAACCTACCTTTGGATATTGGATCTTTAACACCTGGGTATTATGTCGTTCAGTTTTACAAACTTACTACTGGAGATAGATTTTTCAGAGGTTTTATCAAATTGTAGTCGTTCTGTTCATATCATGTTATAAACATAGTAAGCAGTCAATAAAAAAAGGTGTGCTCTCGTAATGAGGGCACACCTTTTATACTGTTAACGGGTAGGGTTATAGGCTGTTGACAAATTTTGACAACTTCGATTTTAAATTAGAAGCTTTGTTTTTATGCCAAGTGTTCTTTTTAGCTAATTTGTCAACCATACTGACAACTTTAGGTAAAAATGCTTGGGCATCTGCCTTTTCAGTCATTTTTCTCAATTTGGCAATAGATGTTCTTGCCGTTTTTTTATAATAACGGTTTCTAAGTCTGATTTTCAGATCTTGACGAATTCTTTTTTTGGACGATGCATGATGTGCCATAAAAAACTAAATTTGAATATTTTCTAAATTGGAGCGCAAAAATAACGCTTTAATTTTACTTCTAAAACTTTTGTAAAAAAAAATGTATAAAATTCTTTAAAACGACGTGTTTTTATACTTTTACAACACTTCTACTTGTAATTATCTATAACTTTGAGCTAATAAATTCCAAGATGAGATCATTTTTTACCAACTTTTTTAGTTTTTGTCTCCTGATGACGCTGCCATATACTAGTCTATTTGGTCAAAAAAACCTCGTAAAAACCATTTTGACCGAAGCTTCATATTGTGATTTGGACTACTATAAATTGGTTTTTGAAGACAAGTTTGATGGAAATTCTTTAGACACAAACAAATGGTATACTTTTTACCCTTACGGTGAAAATGAAAGGAAAGATTCTTGTTCTTTTTGTCGAACCCACGTTTCCGCCAATGTATATAAAGACGAAAATTGTGTAGTCTCTGACGGATTATTGAAACTTTACTCCGATACAGCTACCATCGATTGGTTTGGGAAAAGGTATTTTTTTAGTTCTGCGATGATCCATTCCAAAGCTATTTTTAAAACATACGGAAGGTATGAAATAAGCTGTAAGCTGCCCAAAGGACAACATCAATGGCCTGCATTTTGGATATTTGGTTGGAATACAGAGATTGATATTTTTGAGTTTATTTGTAAAGGAACCGAAAAGTTGGAAATGTCTATCCACAAGTGGTTGAGTAATGATTGTCCTAATGATAATCCAAGTTCTGGGGCGCCATGTTATAGTAATCGATCGAAAACAGTTGATTTCGATATTGACTTTTCTGAAGATTTCCACCAATTTACGATGGAGTATGAAGCCCATGTGATTAAATTTTATATTGATGGTATTATGGTAAGAGTAGTGCCTAAATATTATACTTTAAAGAAAAAACCAATCTACAATTGTGTCATTCCACCAGGAGAATATTATGTTGACCCTGCGTTTCCAATTTATGGCGAACCAGTACAAGTTATTGCTAATCAATCTATTTGCCGAAAGCATAAAGAAAAAAATCCTGTTTTTCCCAACGTGATGTCGATTGATTACATCCGGGTTTTACAGAAAACGATTCAGGAGGATTTTATAGAGCAAAAGCAGCCCTAGTTAAAAAGAAATATAGTACACAGTCATTCGTAATGATAATTTATGATACAAAATATAATATTTGACTTTGGGGGAGTTTTACTCAATTTAGATATGCAAAAAACATATTCTGCATTGTCAAATCTTCTCAAAATACCGCTAGAATATCCAGATGTGCCAGAAGATATTAGACATTTGGTTTGGTCATATGAAACAGGTAAAATCAATAACGAAAGTTTTATTTGGCAATTACAACAAAGGTGTCCGAACCCAAAGCCGCAAGGATATGATGTCATCCAAGCCTGGAATGCAATGTTGTTGGGTTGGGAAAAACAAACATTTCCTTTTTTAGAAAAATTAAAGAAAAAGTATCGATTGTTTTTATTGAGCAATACCAATGTTTTACATATTGAATGGGTAAGGCAAGACTTAAAATTGAACCATGCTATCGTTGATTTTGAAGCTAAATTTTTTGAAAAAGCGTATTACTCTTATGATATTCAAAAACACAAACCTGATCCTAAAATTTACCAATATGTATTGGATGATGCGAGAATTATTGCTGAAGAAACACTTTTCATTGACGACAATCTGGCTAATATTATGGCGGCTCATGAATTGGGAATCCATGTATATCATCACGATCCGACAAAAAACTTAATCGATATATTTGACAAAAACGGTTGGATGCCAATAAACTGATATGGACATTAAAAAATGGAATAAGGACAATGCAAAAACAAATATTGAAGCTTACTGCGCTTACCAAGAAAGGTGTCATTCAGAAGTAAGAAGCAAACTCTTAAACCATGGAATTTATGGTGATTTTTTGGAAGAGTTGATTAGTTCCCTGATAGAAAACAATTTTTTAAATGAAGAACGGTTTGCCTTATTGTATGCTGGAGGGAAATTTAGAATAAAACGTTGGGGCACCATTAAAATCAAACAAGTACTTAAGTTGAAAGGGGTCTCTAACTATTCTATTCAACAAGCTTTATCGTCTTTTGAAGATACGGACTATCTGGATGCAATTCAATATTGGGTTGATAAACGGGGTGGTGGAAAAATCAAAAGAACGTATCCTGAAAAAATGGACTTGGTCAGATTTATCCAATCCAAAGGTTTTGAAATAGATAAAATATTTGAGGTGCTGGGTGAAGGATGAAATCGAACTTTATATAAGTGAAAAAAGAAAGACCTGACTCGTTTTTGGTCAAGACAGGTCGATCCAACGTTTTTTTCACAGCTTGGAATAAAAGGACTAGTTAAATTGTAGTGATTTCCATACAGCTACACGAGAGTCCAGATCAACAGTAATGATTCCATCGTGAAAAACAAACAGTAGTGTGTTTTCTGATAATTGAATGTTCATTAGCCTATTCGTCGTAAGTTTTTCGTGGGAATATTTCCAAATAAGGTAGCCGGTCTCGGCATTTTGAAACAGCAACGTGATTTTGTCGTTTTCAGCCACACAGTTGACTTTTTGGTCTTTGTATGGAATCGAATTGAACAGCACTTTTTCGTCAGAGGTTCGAGGAGATAGAATACTCCAAATGACTTTGCCAGCAAGTTTTCCTACATCTTTCTGTACGTCTTCAAAACATGCCAATAGGGTAGTGGTCATTAAAACTAAAACTAATTTTTTCATGTGGTTGTTTTTTTGATTGAGGCAAAGATGAAGTAGTTTTTTCGTCAAATTTTGCAACAAAAAATAAATCTCATGCGAAATCCGCATTTTTTTTGATGTTTTTTGGGTTTTTAAACAAATCTCATGCGGAATCCGCAATTATTTTTGAAATAAATGCGATATTAACATATATTATATATGTTTTTTCCACTCAAAAAGTGTAAAAAGACGTAAAAAGAAGGGTTGTGGTAAAATATTTTAGTTCAATTCCATAAAAACGGCATCCAAACTACGGTGAATTCCATCACCTTGCCACTCTTCAGCACCGGGAATGACATTAATTTCTGCTTTCATTTCTTCAATAGTTTTTCCTTGGTTGACATATTTCTGTCCTATTTCGAGTAGCTTTTCAAGATAGTTTTGAAAGGCTTTGATATCATCAAAATTTCCAGTCACTTCAAAACCATCTCTTTTGTGACCAAATATAAAAATAGTTTCTTTGGTAAAAAAGGTTTGGATTTTATCTAGGACATCTATCCACGAACCAATATGAGCACCAGAAGATTTGTCGATGTATGGAAATCTACGATTAAAAATTAAATCCCCGAGGTGGGTCACATTTGCATTTTCGTAATGAATGATCGTATCTCCGTTGGTATGGGCAGGTCCAAAGTACATTAACTGAACATTTTCATTACCTACATTATAGCTGATTTTGTCTAAAAACGAAGTCGATGGTATCAATGCCTTGTCGAGTGTCTTTTGTTGTGTAGCTACTCTTGTATAATTGCGGATGGCGTTTTCGTGAGCAACATGATGTATGAGTCTGTCCTTAAAAACGATATTTCCTGAGGTATGGTCGCTGTGATGATGAGTGTTGATCAGTAAATTGATCTTTTGATCTGGATTATATTTGTTTATTTCCGAAAGGAGATTATTGGACTGATCTGGAAATTGTGTGTCAACAATACTAATCCCTGTTTTGTGAACTGACCAACCGATTGTTCCGCCTTTTTCTTCAAAATACCCAACACCATTTCTGATTTCTTTAAAGGTATAAGGTCCCCCACTTTGATTTTGAATAGATAACAATGATTTTGATTTGCAAGATGAAAAAAGTGAAGATAAAAAATAAACATAAGCTGATGAAAAAGCGGCATGTTGTATAAAATTTCTTCTGTTCATCTCGGATTATATTTTCGAATGCAATAATTTTCAAAAATACAAAATTGTTTTAAATATTAAAAAGGGAGTTGAAGAAATGAGAAATAAAAGTTGGGATTTTTACGCCGCAGACAATGAGAAGTTGTTATTTATCAAAAAGTCAATAAAAGTCGAAGTAGGAATAGACTATCCCTAGTCAATCACCACCACTGGAAAACTGAACCTGTTTTCACCATTATCGACCAACAAGTAATACATCCCACTTCGGGTGGCAAAGGGTAGCGGAATTTCAAGTAATCCGGAGGATTGTGCTTGAAGAAAAGTGTCAAATCGGTGAGCTATCTTTCCATTCAAATCCATTAATTTGCAGGAAATTAAGTTATTAGGAATGGACGTATAGGACAGCCTAATCTCACCTTTTACGGGATTTGCCAACAAGGAGAAAGTAGCCATTTCTTCTTGGACAGGTTTCATTTTGTTCCAACGAATATATAGGGGGAAGGGTTTTTCACCTATGTACACTTCTGACGACTGTAAAGACCAATTCTCTTCATCTTGGTATAATTCAGAATAGCTTTCTAGATCTATAGAAAATAGAGAAGTATTCTTTTCTAATACTATAGGTTGATCAGTATAACCTATGATTTTTAACCAATGGTGATGTTCGTCTTTAGGGAGAAAAGCATAGTCCAGGTAAAATCCATATTGATTTAAAGTAGATACAATTTTAGGTGCTTTGGAAAGATAGGAAATGGGCACTTCCAAAAATATTTGGAATCCATCCAATGACATGGTATTTTCATTGCTAACTTCTATCGTCGTTTCTTCATTATTTTGACGTGGAGAAAAAACAAAATAATCGTTTACAAGACGAGTTTCTAGTGATCCTGATAAATTATCGTGCTCAAAACTTTGATTGATGTCTCCCACTTTTATAGCTATAAAATCATTATCAAATGATGGGGATTTTGTGATCAATGTATCAGTATACGGTTTTCCAAATGGGCCTAGAGGAAAATCTTCTTTCGTATCAACAAAAATCCAAGAAGGTGTCTGGTTTGGAAAGGTGGTTCTCATGCCCAAAATAACTTTTCTTAATTCTACTAAGTCAATTGAATTCAAACTTCTCGATTGATTTACATCAGCCGCTAGATATGTATAAGGATTGTCAAATACTTTAGTACCAATAATGTGACGCTGGATAAGGACAATATCTAATGTTGATAAACCTACACCTACCTTGGATGTTAGTCTAGGCTTGAGTATAAACTGGTATTCATCACTCACTTGCGGGATGATATATTTTCCGGATTCATTGGCGTGGGCAACACTATGTTCTGTTTTGTCGATGGCCCTGAATTGTACTTGAATATCTTCTGGAGAATATCCAGTAGTTGTGGTTATTTTACCTTCAATATTTCCGATAATATTCGTATTTGGGCAAACATCACTATTGTCCGTAAGGAAAACAGTAACCGAACAAAAATGCTGATTGCCTGCAAGATCAGTCACGTACAAATTGACTGGAACCACGGACTCTCTACCATTTGGAATGTCTTCACATCCTAAAAATATCACATTATGTAAAGTGTCTGTAGAAAATGAAAAGGCCAAGCGGTGTTGTGGAGTGCAATTGTCCAAACTACCTAAATCCAAGTCAATAGCCCAAATCTCGGCCATATGATTTACCTCATCGAGGGTCATGCTCACTTGTGAAATACAGTAAGGCGTTGGTTTTTTGCAGTCTTTGACTTCTATGTTTCTGTTACAGAAAGTCATATTGCCACATTGATCTCTGACGGTCCATTTGATTGAATGGTGGCCGTTGGGTAGAAGTTGTTGCACACTGTTTTTTGTTCCCGAAAAATCGAGGATACCATCCTGATTGAGATCAATGGAATATTCCCACGCTAAGCTAGCTAATGGCGTACAATCATCTGTTGCAAATGCAGTCAAAGTCGCTAACGTCGGGGCACAATTTTCTTCTACATTACAAATGAGCGTATCGGTACAAGTTGATTGAATCGTAGGAGCAACTTGATTGCTTATTTTGATGATTTGCGTATAGGGTCCCCATCGACCTTCTAAGGTGGTTTCGTTAAACTGGCACCAATCAATGACGTACCAATTTCTAAATATTTTCACACAAGCACTATCGGCAATAAAAAACGGCTGATCTTCGTAGGTGGAAGCGATGACGCCACAAGATGTATTTTTAAATCTAGGCGCACCAGCCACTGTAGTATCCACATCTGACACCTTACATCCAATGCCTGTATAATGGCTAGGCCACGTGATATCGTTGTAGTCAAAAGGATCAGGGTTATATAAAGAGATGATTTGTGTACAAGAGTCTTTTCGTTGACCTTTGTCAGTAGCGATAAAAGTTCGTCGAATGGTACCAGTAAAACAGGTGACATCAAAAAGGTTTCTTTTTTCAATGGTAACCGAACAATTGTCGGTGGTAATTCCATCCTGTCCTACGATGCCATTGTTGATTCGGTCTATGATGACAATAGATTTTCGATCACCGCTTGTCAGGGCCACTTTGCCAAAAACATCTAAATTTTGAGGGTCATAAGCGTGGTCACAACTAATCGTTAGGTGACTTGGACAAGTGATGGAAGGTGGTAGTTTATCTTCCACTTCTACTTCTACATGGCAGGTATTGACCAATCCATGGATATCGGTTACTTGCATACTCACATGTTGGATGGTTCCTATATCTTCACAACAAAAATCGGCAGAAGTTCTCCATTCCAGCGTATGGCCACAAGGGTCATTTTTTCGTTTTATTTCGTATTTTAGAATGCCACAATTGTCCCAAGACCCATCATCGAGTGAGGTAGCATTTAATCGGGCTCTACCTATATGATCGAGGGATATTTTGGTGGTTTTGTCACAGACTGGAATCGGTGGTGCAATGTCAACAACGGTGAGGTGCATTTCACAAAGTGACGTGTTTTGGCAGACGTCGACCAACGTATATTTGACGATATATTCCCCAATGGGAAGGTTGTTTACGAAGTATTGTTGGTTGGTATAAAAGAGATAAGTATTCAAACTATGTCCTTGTAAATCAGTGATTTGTACAAGGGTTTGAAAATCACTACAATCTTTTATATTCGTAGGAAGTGGGAGATTTTGTTGACCTGTGGCACATGTATAAAACCCTGTACCTAAGGTTAAATCTACGGGACAAACAAACTGAGGTCCGTTTTTATCTTTGACCAAAATGATTTGGTTTCGGGTAGTACTTTCCTGGCTGCACCATTCGATGACAAACCACGATCGGGCCAATTTAAAACCAGCTCCGCATGTTTCGAAGCGGATGTCTGTCATGACGATGCCTATATTCGAACAAGAACCACCCGAAGGTATGCCGGTCGTATCTGTACTTGGGTGCCCATTGGGAAACACGGGAAAAGAATCAAGACAGTTGAACGAAGGATTTTGAACATCATCAAAAGAAGGAGGGAAAACGATGTCGCTTAGTATGGCTTTGCGCAATAATATTTTTTGTGTACAAGTACTTAGATTTTGCGATGCATCTTTAGCACTCCATGTTCGGGTGATCATTTTGTCGTAGACGGGAATCGAACAGTCCATTTTTTCAGTTTCGTCGGTGTACGACAATTGAACCTGACTACAAGCATCCCAATTTCTAATATAATATTTGTTGTTTTTAAAACTGTCTACTGCTGCCAAAATCGGAATAGGCAAAGCTAAAGAATCGGGGTGTGAAGACAGGATGCAGGAAATGGTATCATTTCGACATTCAAAGATAGGAGGGTAGTAGTCGGAAACTTGAAGGTTGCCCCAACAATAATGGCTAGTACAAATATGTCCTACTTTAAAAGTGATGTTTTGTGCGATGTGGTCTTTGGTCAGCAATTCATTGGGAATCCTCACTTGATTTTTGTCGTACATTTCTACGATGTAATCCTGATACGGTATACGAGGGTTTGCAATGAGTGTGGATGCATCTAAGAGGATGGTACAATCAAAATTGAGGGACACGTGGAGGTTGGTATTACATACAAGAGAGGGGGGAGGGGGGAAAGAAATCCGGACTTGATCCGACACTTGCACTTTTGGGCCGTTGGTTCCCGTGATAGGGTCTAGGTCAGGGTCATCGGAAACGAGGGTTAGGGTAAAATTTCCAAGGCTATTATCTTGAACACCTGGAATATAAGAAGTTGCTGTTGAAAAACGAGCACTTGTCGTGTACCCAGGTAAAAATCGGCCATCTCCAGAGGTGAACCAATACCCATTGGTTACTTCACCACTTATGGTGGCATTTAGGGTAGAAATAGGTAGCGAAGCGCCAGGACATAGATTTTGGTCCTCACCGGCGAATACGTCGATGGCCATAATTTGGGACCTGGATTCGGGAGATGATGTTTTCCACCCTCCCACGAGGGTAGTGGATATAATCAAAAATGAAAACCATATGTTAAACCGGGACTTCAATTATATTATATTTATTTACAATTTGTATTTATTTTTATATGTGTAGAATACATATTATGAATATTTATCATACAATAATCATACCAATAAATATGAATTTACTAGGAGTAAAAAAATGTGAATTTGAAAATTGCTTTTTGGTTGAATGGCAAAGGAACTCCCTTATTTGAAATTAATAAAACAAAGTTTTTAATAGCACCCGTATATTTTTTTTAAATAAAAATGAAATCACTTCTTTCACGATGTTTTAAGGCTACCAAAATTAATAGGTCGTGGCAATACTTCGTCATATTTTCCATATAAAATATAGGCAATGAATTTGTAATCTGATATAAATATAAAATAACTTAAATTTAATCATTTTATTAAGTATATAGAAACATAATTATTCAAATTTAGTCTTGATTTCCTACGTATAACTCACGAAAATAAAGACCAAAGTTTATGTAAAATAAAGATTAGATTTCACCGACTCCACCAACGTTTTACACTTTTTTTCCGTCAATAGATATATAGTCTAACATAAAATATTGAATATGAAAAATGTATCGTTTTTACTTCCCTTGGTATTATTGATGTCGATCAACATGATTTCTTGCAACAAGGATGTAGAAAAAGTGAAATGTACCGCGGATATCAAAATGTATTTTCATAATCAAACGGATCAGCGAATCTCAAACCTTATTGTAAATGATGTCATAGTAGGAGTTATTCCAAAAGGCTCGAATAGTGGTGAAGTTTGTTTTGACACCTTTGGCACGGATACAGGATTCCCAGATTGTCGATTGACAGGCATGTATGATGGAGAAATCCTAGAAAGTACTTGTCAGTTCTATTGGTGTGGAACGGAAAAAAGTACATTATCTCCAGGCACCTATCACATCAACATCAACCTAGTAAGCTGGGATAATAAAAAATATTTTTCCTTGGATTTTAGGTAGAAAGTTTCTTTAACTTCTTTGAGGTTCAGAGGAATTCTCGATAATATTTTGTCACAATTTTTGAAAAAAAAGCAAAATAGCGCCAAAATGGATAGATCATTTCTGTTATCCTATGGTAGAAACCTTTAGCAATTAATGATTAAAAAACAGATTTTATTACCTGTTTTTACCTTTGTAGAATGGTTTTTTATTGCCAGGCTGAAATGGACGAGGTTCCTTTTCTTTTGTCGCCCCATTGCCTCCTAATAACCGCTCTATCAGATCAGGGCGATTGATCTTGGTTAGCCTATTTTTTATCCATTGTCTAAATTCGGGCTTATACCAGAAAAAATAATTATTCTGTGTTTTTTTATCTTCCTTGCTTTTTGGCGTAACCACTGGTTGTAGGGTATAGGGATGAACTCCCGAATAATATATCACCGTTGCAACTGTCATAGGCGTCGGCGTAAAATCTTGTACTTGTTCGAGGCGAAAACCTAAGTCCTTAGTCTCTGCCGCCAGGTTAGCCATGTCTTCTTCTGTGGTACCCGGATGCGAACTAATAAAATACGGAATCAAAGGTTGTTTGAGCTTAAATTTTTCCTGAATAGCATCATACTTTTCTTTAAATTTTTTAAAATATTTAAAGGAGGGTTTTCGCATGATTTTTAAAGTTGCATCACCTGTATGTTCGGGAGCAACTTTCAATCGACCACAAACATGTTTGGTGACCAATTGCTCCATATATTCGTCGTGGTTATTGTCTTTGTTATTTTTATTAAAATCATCGACCAACAAATCATATCGTACACCTGAAGTGACAAACGCTTTTTTGACACCAGGATGACTATCTACCTTTTTGTATATTTCAGTTAGTGGCTTGTGAGACACATCGAGATTAGAACAAATGACGGGATGAATACAACTTGGAGCCTGACAACGGGCACATATACTTTCATCCTTGCCTTTCATTTTGTACATGTTGGCTGAAGGGCCTCCTAAATCTGAAATATAACCTTTAAACTCGGGGTGTTTGACCAATTCGTCTACCTCTTTCAAGATGGATTTTTCGGATCTGGAAGCGATAAATTTTCCTTGGTGGGCAGAAATTGTACAAAAGCTACAACCACCAAAACAACCGCGGTGCATATTGACGGAAAACTTAATCATTTCATAGGAAGGGATAGCACCCCTTTTATTGTATTTTGGATGCGGCAATCTCGTATAAGGCAGGTCAAAGGACTGATCCATTTCCTCTTCTGTCATCGTAACAAATGGCGGATTGATGACCAATGTTTTTCCGCCCACCTCTTGTATTATTCTATTGGCTTGCCATTTGTTGGATTCTACTTCTACGATTTTAAAATTGGCAGCATACTTAATTTTGTCCTTGAGGCAATCTTCATGACTGGAGAGTGAAACGGTGTTCCACTTTTTCATCTCTGGCACCTTTTCTGTAAGGTAAGAAATTTGGTTGATATCCTTTATTGATGTTAATGGAACCCCTTTTTTGACTAGTCTTAATAACTGTCTGAGTGGTTGTTCGCCCATTCCATACACCAACATGTCCGCCTTGGAATCCACCAAAATAGAAGGCATCAGCCTATCTGACCAATAGTCGTAATGGGTCACTCTACGTAGAGATGCTTCAATCCCTCCGATTAAAATAGGAACTTCAGGGTATAGGTTTTTGAGAATATTGCAATATTCAATCGTGGCATAATCGGGTCTAAAACCAGCACTTCCACCAGGGGTATATCCATCAGTAGATCGTTTTCTTTTACCAGCAGTGTAGTGATTGACCATTGAATCCATACAACCTGCTGTGACACCAAAAAAGTATTTGGGTTTGCCAAACTTTTTAAAATCACGTAGATCATCTTGCCAATTCGGCTGAGGGATGATTCCTATTCGAAAACCTTCACTTTCAATGATTCTACCTATGACAGCTGTTCCAAATGTAGGGTGGTCAACGTAGGCATCACCCGACACTAAAATGATGTCGAGTTGTTCCCAACCCCTTGATTCCACTTCCTTTTGGGTAATAGGTAGCCAATCCGATAACGGTCTTTTTTGTTGATCCATAGGGCAAAGATACGGCTTTTAAAATTAACCAAAGACCGAAACACAACATCACCTATTTGGTTGCATATACCTCCCCGTAACAGAATCTTTTTCCTTACTCAATCCATCCGGATGTCCTTCATATACCAAATTTCCACCCAACTTTCCACCTTCAGGGCCTAGTTCGACGACATAGTCCGAACAACGAATCACATCTAAATTGTGCTCAACAATGACCACAGTGTGTCCAGTCTCTACCAGCGTTTGGAAGGCCGTCATCAATACTTGAACATCGTGAAAATGTAAGCCGGTCGTAGGCTCATCGAAAATGAAAAAGATCTTTTTGCTGGTATATTCCTTAGTCATGAAGGATGCGAGCTTGAGCCTTTGGGCTTCACCGCCAGACAAAGTACTACTAGATTGTCCCAATTTTATATACCCCAAACCTACATTAAATAAAGGTTGCAAACGGTTAATGATATCTTTTTTATGGGCAAAAAATTCTAACCCTTCTTCTATGGTCATGTCGAGCACATCGTAGATATTTTTACCATTGATTTCGACATCCAACACATCTCTTTTAAACCGTTTTCCATTACATTCATCACAAGTAAGGGTGACGTCGGCAAGAAATTGCATTTCCACATTGATCTCTCCATCACCTTTACAGGTTTCACATCTTCCTCCTTCGACGTTAAATGAAAAGTGTTTGGGCTCAAATCCTCTCATCTTGGAAAGCTGTTGGTCAGCGTATAATTTTCGAATACTATCATAGGCTTTCACATAGGTAACTGGATTTGATCTCGAAGATTTACCCAGTGGATTTTGTCCGACAAATTCAACCATCTGAATGCTTTTGACATCGCCAGTAAGCGCTTTATATTTCCCAGCCATTACGCCTAATGGTTCGTTCAAACATATTTTTAATCCTGGGTACAATATCTTTTGGACTAAGGTTGTTTTTCCCGAACCTGACACACCACAAATTGAAGTCAATGCCTGTAGAGGAATCGAAACATCGATATTTTTTAAATTGTGTTCTAACGCACCTTCGATTTTTATTTTTTGAAGCATTTTCCTTTTTTGTGGCAATGGATCAATGCGCCTAATTCCCTGTAAATAATCACTGGTCAATGTTTGAATGTCAGGAGAAAAGAGCTTTGAATAATCCCCTTCAAAAACAATTTGTCCACCATGTACCCCTGCCAATGGGCCTACATCAATTATATAATCGGCGTTGCGAATGATGGCTTCTTCATGTTCGATGACAATGACCGTATTGCCCAAATCCCTTAAATTTTTTAAAACAGCCACTAATTTTTCCGTATCTCTAGGATGTAAACCTACACTTGGTTCGTCGAGAATATACATCGAATTGATCAAATTGGATCCTAGGGTTCGAGTAAGGTTAATTCTTTGGGTTTCGCCACCGCTTAAGCTGTTGGCATGTCGATCTAAAGTAAGGTAGCCTAAACCCATTTGTATCATCACGGAAAGTCTCAGCTTAACTTCGTGCAATATCCTTTCAGCAATTTTGGCCTGATGATCTGGCAAGGTCAAATGGTCAAAAAAAGGTTTTAATTCATCTAATGGAATACGGGTAAGATTAGGCAAACTTTTTCCGGCAATGGTGACGTAGGATGCTTCTTTTCTCAACCTGCCTCCTTTACATTCATCACAAGAAGTTTTACCTCGGTATCTAGATAAAATGACTCTATTTTGGATTTTGTAGGAAGCTTCCTCCAAGTCTTTAAAAAAGGAATAAATCCCATTAAAATATTGATTTCCATCCCAAATAATCTCTTGCTGCTCTTCTGTCAATTGATCATAAGCTTTGTGGATTGGAAAGTTAAAATTACTTGCTTGGGCAATCAATTGGTCATTAAACCAACTGCCTTTTTCTCCCCTCCATGGATAAATAGCACCTTGATACACAGACAAACTTCCATCGGGAATAACTCGGGCACGGTCGATGCCAATCATCTTTCCATACCCTTCACACTTGGGACAAGCACCGTATGGATTGTTGTAATTAAACAATTGATGGGTCGGTTCGAGAAAAGTGATCCCGTCCAATTCAAATCTATTATTATACATTACATATTCGCCCGTATCCAAAATATATAAGATACAATCTCCTTCGGATTCCACAAATGCCGTCAAAATGGAGTCGGCAATCCGCTTGATATTTTCTTCCTCTTGATTGACGACAAATCGGTCGATCAAAATATAAATCTCATGTCCTGCTTCTGTCGTATTTTTATCCAAATACGCTGGTTTTTCTTCAATAAAACGTTCAATTTCCCATATTTCCTTTTCAAAAAATATTCGGTTAAATCCCTTTTGCAAAAGCAAATCCAATTCGAAACCCACATTTCTATCATGCTTGAAAGCCAATGGAATCATAAGCTGGAACTTCTGGCCTTCCGGACAGGATGTGATGAAATCCACTACATCGCGCACTTCGTGTTTTCTGACTTCTTCTCCGCTAATGGGAGAATATGTTTTGCCTATTCTAGCATAAAGAAGCCTAAGGTAGTCATAAATTTCCGTCAACGAACCAACGGTAGATCGAGCATTTCCCGTACTTACTTTTTGTTCAATGGCAATGGCTGGACAAATTCCTTTGATAAAGTCAACTTCAGGTTTTTTCATTCGATCCAAAAATTGTCGAGCGTAAGAAGATAGACTTTCGACATATCTTCTTTGGCCTTCCGAATACAAGGTGTCAATCACCAAGGAAGATTTTCCCGAACCAGAAACACCAGTGACTACGACGAGTTTATTTTTTGGAATGATGATTTCAATATTTTGTAAATTATTGGAACGGGCTCCCTTGATGTGGATGAAATTTTTGAAAGATATGGGACGTTCTTGTTCCAATGAAATATTTGACATAGGCTCAGTCATCATTTATTTTTACTCAGAATACCTGGGGGACTTATTGTAACACACGGCAAGGGTGGTATGTTTTATTTTTCTCTAAAAACTTGTTCGTACAAATACCGATGAAATGCATGCACACCTTGCTCTCTTCTAACAGAATAACGTCCTCGATTATAGGCGAAGGATTGTAACCCCTTTTGTACATTTTCAACGACATTTTCGTCCTCCATTTCTGTTGCATCAAGTGCTGTATCTAAAAAAGATTGGTCGTCAATATCGTTTCGTTTATACGTCATAAAACGAACTTCTGTTTGATCCAAACCTATGGGAATCACCCAATTTACGGAAAGTCCCCAATGATAAAAATTAAGCATGATGTTGGGATAAACAAACCAGTAATAAGCGTAAATATTTTGCCCAAAATCGGGGTCACTTTCTTGTAAATTTATGCTTGGTTCTCCGGGTTTGCTGCGGGCTATTTGAACGACACAATGATCAAAGGTACGCACTTCGTAATCCTCGTATTGAATGGTTTTATTTAAGGTCGGATGCACGTATGGAATATGAAAACCCTCCAAATAATTGTCACAATAAGCCAGCCAATTTGCCTTAACTCTGTATGTTTTTGAAAGGGAAGAAATTAGAGAAAGTAAATCAAAAGGAAAACTTTTTAAATGATTTTCTATGGGTTTTAATATAGAGGTCAACTCTAGCTTTGGATTTAAGGCTACAAAATGTAAACCATTCCATGTTGAAAGAAAATAGTGAGTCAAATGGTCTTTTGTCGAAGGGAAATTGACGACCTCTTCAAATTCTGGCATCGACCTCAATTGTCCATTTAATGAAAAACATCGGCCGTGATAACCGCAAATTATCCTAGATTTTTGGCAACTTTCTTCTATGAGAATATTGCCTCTGTGCGTACAAACGTTACTTACGCAAGACAAACTATTATCCTCACGAACGATTAATAGTGGTTCGTCAATATACCCAGGTAAAAAAGTGGTAGGCTTCAAATTATGGGCTGTGTTTAACCATTCTGCACCACCGAGCCATTGCCAGGAAGGAAGAAATAATAAAGAACGAAGTTTTTCCCATTCTTCTTTTTGTTGGTAGACACTAGATGGCAATGTTTGTGCTCGGCTGATGTCTGGATCAATAAAATAGTCGTCTACCATCTTTATATTTTTTAAAAATTAAACCTTAAGAATACAAAGATAATTCCGTTCGGTCATTTGCCAAATATCTTTACCTTTGCTTTTTAGATACTAAGTAAACGGAAAGATGTCAAAAATCATTATTATAGGTTCGGGATTATGCGGCACCCTCATGGCTCTAAGGCTAGCGCAAAAAGGGTTTGAAGTAGACGTTTATGAAAAAAGGGGTGACATGAGAAATGTTACCATGGACAGTGGCCGATCTATCAACCTTGCCTTATCCAATCGAGGACTAAAAGGATTAGATATGGTTGGATTGAAAGAAAAAGCCTTGGAATTAGTCATACCTATGAAGGGAAGAATGATTCACAACATATCAGGCGAAACCCAGTTTTTTTCTTACAGTGGAAGGGAAAATGAAGTGATTAATTCTATTTCCCGAAAGGGTTTAAATATCCTTTTGATGGACGAAGCCGAAAAAACAGGAAGAATTCGATTTTTTTTCAAACACGAATGTGTCGATGTAGATTTTGACCAAGCAACAGCCACTGTTTTTGATGTAGTTGGTGGAAGAAGTTTTAACATTGAAGGTCTGGTAATACTAGGAACCGATGGTGCTTTTTCTGCCGTACGACAAGCGATGCTTCAACAAAGTGCCTCTTTACGATTTCAATATAGCCAAAGTTTTCTCGATACTGGTTATAAAGAATTGACCATTCCAGCTTCAGTAAGTGGGGGTTTTAGATTAGAACAAAATGCACTTCATATATGGCCTCGTGAAGGGTTTATGTTGATCGCCCTACCAAATTTGGATGGCAGTTTTACCGTGACATTATTCCTTCCTTTTGAAGGTCAACATAGCTTTGAAACTTTAAAGACGGGCGAGGAGGCACACGCATTTTTTGAACAATATTTTAAGTCTGCCTTGGATCACATGCCGTTTTTTAAGGACGATTTTAATGAAAATCCAAATAGCTCTTTATGTACCGTCAAGTGTTTTCCTTGGCAAGTAAATGGTAAAATTGGCCTGATGGGCGATGCGGCACATGCGGTGGTTCCTTTTTATGGACAAGGTATGAATGCCTCTTTTGAAGACTGTGTGGTCTTGGATCAATGTTTGGAACAATATCAAGGTCAATGGGATAAAATATTGCCCGCTTATGAAGCGCTAAGAAAAGAAAATGGAGATGCGATTGGGGACTTGGCGGTTGATAATTTTTATGAGATGAAAGCTGCTACGGCCGACCCAGTTTTTAACTTAAAACGGAAAATAGAATTGGATCTCGAACAACATTTTCCCGATTATTTTAGTAAGTACAGCATGGTTACCTTTCGTGAAGATTTGCCTTATAAAACGGCGATGATTCAAGGAAGAAATCAGGACAAGATATTAATGGATGTAGCGAAAGATATGTACCCAGCTACTTCTTGGAACGTAGAAGAAGTGTATAAAAAAGTAAAAGATATTCACTAAAACTAAGAACAATTTTTTAATGTATTAAAATATAACCAAGGGCTGCTTTAGCGTAAAAAGGTAACAAACTGCATGTTAAAATTGGTGGTTTCTCACGACCTTTTTTGTAAAGTATCTTACAAATCGCGTATCTTAGCGTTTTGGTTTCAAAACCGACAAAATGAAAATGAGATTATTAGTATTTATATCGATGTATTGTTTGGCTGTTTCGGGTGTTTTAGCGCAAAAGCCATATGTGCAAGTGCAGGCTTCAGGAGGTTATTCCATCCCAATTTTAGATTTGAGCCAAGCCCATCATTTTTCTGAAAATGGTTGGAATGCTAATCTTGGTTTTGCCATGTTTTTTGGAAAAATTGGTATCATGGCCAATGGAGGTTATCAGCGATTTGGTTCCTCAAATTTGTTTGAAGACTTTATTACAGAAAAATATTTTGAAAATCCAAGAGGTATTTCAGGACAATATTGGGAAAATGGATACGCGATGATTGGCCCAGTTTTTAAATGGACTTTTGGAAGGTTTGATCTAGATATTTTTGGTCAAATTGGCATGTCCAGCCTTACTGTTCCTACGCACCAATTTAATAGAATATTTTTAGGAAGAACGTATGATGTTGCTTCGTATTATGGAAAAAATGACGAATTACTACCTATTTGGAAAGGAGGTTTTTCATTGCACACAAGATTAAGTAAAGGTTTGTTCATATACTTTGAACCTTCGTTTTTGTCTAATATGTCTCTGAGTAAAACCAACACCAACTTTAGATATATTAATGCACTGGATGTGAATAACAATGGCTTTTTAGAAGATGGTGAATATGTTGAAGCAGATGTCATTCGTCAAAATAAGCAGATAGAATTTTCAAACTTAAATCTTAATGTTGGGGTGAGTTATCAAATAGGCAGACAAAAAAAATCGATAGATCCCACACCCATGATTTCTTTAGAAGAGGATTTGCAAGAACAAAATAGAGTAACCATTCCCGATGAAAAAGGGGAAAGAACGTCTATTCAAGAAACTCATGAATGGCAAGATGGATCAATAACTCAAGAAGGAGCGAAAAATCAAGGCACTCAAACTCCACAAGAAGTAATAGCTTCTTCAGAAATGAAGTCTGAAAATAACGCAGAAGTTCAGGAGTCTTTAGTTGCGAAAAGTGATGTTGGAGAAATTAAAATTGACGAAGCGGAAGCCAAGTTTTTATACAGGGCGGGAGAGATGTATTTTCAAACCAATGACTTTGAAAATGCAGTGGCTTGCTTTAATAAACTGAAGAACGACCCTAATCATTTGATGTCAAAATATATGTTTGCTTTAGCCATGTCAGAAATGATGAATTGTGATGAAGCGTTGAAAGAATATGAATTGTTCGAAAAGGTATACGACAAAGATGATATGGGTGTCTTAAAAACAGTATTTTTATCGCATCACGAAAAATGTAAAAAATCCGTTGTAGAAAACCAGAAAGCTTTAGAATTGGCCTTGGCAGCTGAAAAGGCTGAAAAAGAAAAAATGTCTATTGAGAATAAGGTTGGTTTAGACGTAAATACCCATGATCAACAACCTGCTAATCTTAAGGAAGTAAATAGTAAAAAATCTAGTACAGGAAAGACGTACAAAATACAATTTGTGGCTCTAAAAATTTCCAATAAAACCTTTCCAAGACTAGAAAATATAGGTGACATCACCCACGAATATTTTCCTAGAAAATCAATGTACCGTTATACACTAGGACCTTACACTTCTGAGGACGAAGCAGTTTCAGATATGTTGAAAATTAGAGTAATGGGATTCCAGGATGCATTTTTAGCGGAATATAAAAATGGAACTAGAACCAATACTTTATACCATGCCCAATAATTTGGGAATTCGAACTTTACATATCGTATTTTTATCTCTTTTACTTTTATCTTCTTGTCATACTACAAGGCAAAAGTCTTTAAAAACGCTAGAAAAATCGTTGGTTGATTTTCTTCATCATCCAACTTTATCTTCAGCGCATTGCGGTATCCTCGTTCGTGAAATAGGTCAATCACAAAACCTACTAGATTACCAAAGTAAAAAACTTTTTATTCCTGCGAGCAATGTAAAAATATTAACTTCCTACTGTGCTCTTCAACACTATTCAGATTCAACCTTTGCTGCAGATATTTATGTAGAAAACGAACGTACCATTTGTATAGATCCAGGTCTTGATCCAACCTTTTTGCATGGAGATTTTTCAAATCATACCTTGTTGGAAAAAATGAAATCATTTGATACAATCAAGATTTTAAAAAGCAAAGAATGGCCTATCTATCCTCCTGGTTGGTCGTGGGAAGATTATGATCGCTACTTTATGCCTCAGATATCCACCTTTCCAATGTATGGCAATGTGACGACCATTCTGAAAATGAACAATGAATATATAGTCTCACCTCGATTTTTTGCGAATTGTATAGATACTACTTTTCATGTGTCGGCAAGACACTTTTCCAAAAATAAATTTTATCCGAATCAAATCAAGGAAGATTCAATCATTTCTATCCCGTTCATTTCTGACACTTTCACCATCATTTCATTGTTGAAAGATACATTAAAGGACAAACATATTACTTGGACAAAAAATTGTACTGGGTCACTTCTTCAAACACTTAAAGGTCAATCGATCGATTCCGTTTTGTCTCTGATGATGGCTCGGAGTGACAATTTTTATGCAGAACAATTATTGTTGAGTATCATGAAATCAAAGGGCGCACTTGGAAGTAAATTTGACATCTTACTGCCCTCCACCACCGACGAACCATTGAAATGGATTGATGGCAGTGGTTTGAGTCGCTATAATTTGATGAGTCCAACTTTTTTGGTTTACATCCTTGAACAAATATTTCAAAACTATGAAGAGAAAAGAATATGGAATATTTTTCCTTCCGGACAAGACGATGCACTAAAGGATGCTTTTGAATTTTTTGGTGAAACCTTACAAGCAAAAACTGGTTCGATGGGCAATATTTTTTGCCTTAGTGGATACCTACAAGGTCGTCATGGTAAAAAATACGTATTTTCCATTGTGGTCAATGGTCATACGAGTAAAAAATCAATGGTAAAAAATGAAGTAGCAAAACTGTTAAAGGCTATTCAAATGAATTGAATGAACCTAATTTTTTAATGCAAATACAATTGATTGTTCTTTTATAAAACTAATTAGGAATCGGATAATTAGGAATGTTTTTACCTAATATAATATCCCTTGAAGTATATTCAATGTCCTCATTTTTTTGAAGCTTTACAATTCCATTGCCACCTCGGTTTTGTGGTGGATATTTTTGTACATGGGCTGGAAGAAGAGAATCATTGTCAAACTGTAGGTCATCAATATAATATACCGTTTCCAAGGCAGGTTCTTTGATAGCTATATGAATGTGGGCAGGAAACAAACGCCCAGGATAAGGCGCAGGTTTTGTCGTATGTAACATATATTTTCCATCATTATTGGTTTTCATCCAACCTCTTATATATCCATGCACTTCAGAATTATAGGGTTTATCCTTTTTGTTCGAATAATGGCCAGTATGATCCGTTTGCCAATAATACAAAATAACATCTTTAGCAGGAGTCAAACCATCGGGTAAAAATACGGTACCTGTTACCACCAACTTTTGTCCTTCACCAAACCAAGCTATGTTAGTATCAATAGCGTTAATGTTGGTTGGTTTACCTTCGTATAATAGTTCGCAACCGTCACACCCACCGCCAATAATACCATTTACCTCCACTTTATTTGTCTTGACATTCTGCGGATAATTCGTCTGAGATTTACATCCTATGGAATATAGGATGGTTAAAAAAACAAATAGTATTAGGATTTGATGTAATGTATTCATGGCTGAATTATATCAAATTAATAAGCACGAAAGGAATAATTATGGTGTAATCATTCCTTTCGTTGATATTTGAAAAACAAAAATATGGATTAATGCCCAATTATCTGTTTCCGTGTGCTTTAAAACTACTTTTTTTATTAGTTGAAGTTGTTCCCTTTCCTTGGAAGTAATGTTTTCTTTCTGTTGGTTGACCAGATTTACTATTATTGGATGGGCCATGGTTTCTACCATTTCTATTTCCATTTGGCTTTGGATTAGTTTCAACAACAACTTGATTTGTAGTCGGGTATGGATGTTCGTCTATGACTGGAATTTCTTTACCAATCAATTTTTGAATATCTTTTAAATACGGCCTCTCTTCAATATCACAAAATGAAATCGCTTTGCCCGAAGCACCGGCTCTACCTGTTCGTCCGATTCGATGAACATACGTTTCTGGTATATTTGGGAGTTCAAAATTGATGACGAGGGCTAGTTCGTCGATATCAATTCCTCTCGCAGCAATATCCGTTGCCACGAGCACTTTGGTGATGCCAGATTTAAATTGGTTTAATGCTTTTTGGCGAGCATTTTGAGATTTATTCCCATGAATGGCCTCTGCAAGTAAATTGGATCGATTTAAAATTTTGACCACTTTATCTGCACCATGTTTTGTGCGTGTAAACACAAGGGTAGCATCAGCTACAGAGGTTTCGATAATATGCTGTAGCAAAGAGGTTTTGTTTTTTTGATCAACGAAGTAGACTCGTTGTTCGATGATATCTACCGTTGATGAAACAGGAGTCACCTCCACTGTTTCAGGAGATGTTAAAATAGTTCCTGCTAAAGCCATAATACTGTCGGGCATAGTAGCTGAAAAAAACAAAGACTGTCTTTTTTGGGGTAGTAATTTGATGATTCTTTTGACATCGTGTACAAACCCCATATCAAGCATTCTATCCGCTTCATCCAATACAAAATGCGTAATGACATCAAGTTTGATGTGGCCTTGTTGAATTAAATCCAACAATCTTCCAGGTGTTGCTACCAATATATCAACACCTTGTTGTATTCTACTCACCTGCTTGTGTTGATTGACCCCACCAAAAATAGCAGTGTGGCGTATGTTTGTTTTTTTACCATAAGCGGCAATACTTTCATCAATTTGAATCGCTAATTCACGTGTAGGTGTGACAATTAAACCTCTAGGTTTTCGATCTTTTGATGGACCATCAGCTACAAGATGCTGCAAAATTGGCAATACAAAAGCAGCTGTTTTTCCTGTTCCTGTTTGTGCACAAGCCAGTAAGTCTTTTCCTCCCAATACGATAGGAATAGCTTTTGATTGGACAGGTGTTGGTGTTGTATATCCTTCTTTGTCGAGGGCATACAATAAGGACTCAATTAGCCCTAAATCTTTAAAACTCATTTATTTTTTATTTATGATTTCCCCCTTCTATACCATTAGAAAACCATCACAACTTCAAGGGTTGTGGTATGATTTTGTACTTACAAATTATGTGGATAGGTCATTTTTTTCTATCTGGTAACCCAAAGTACCGCAGTGATCATGAGGGAGAATGATCGATGAACCGCAAAGATACGGCTTTTATTTAACATGAAATCAGATTAGCATAAACTAATAATAAACTAAATATATAATAAATAGATAATCAATTAGATAGTAATTATTTATTTTGCTCTACAAATAAAATTTGGTTTGCAATTTTAAAGAAAAGGAGGTTTAGTAAAAATAAATATCAACTACATTGATTTTTCTATTAGGTTATGGTTGTATTCGTTTAGTCGAAATGTTTTTCCAGATAGATTGAAGAGTCATCATGTCAATTGTCTATTTATGACGACAAATTTCAGCGACATTTTATTTTTTTGTTTCTTTGTAGACTTATTTTTAAAAATCAATTATTCAGTTGCCGACTTCCCCAAAAATATTAATTATTCGATTTAGTTCGATTGGTGATATCATACTTACGACGCCTGTAATAAGATGTGTTCATCAACAGCTCAATGCCGAGATACATGTATTGACTAAAAATGCTTTTAAAGGCCTTTTTGAATACAACCCACATGTAGCTAAAATTCACGTTTTAGAATCCATGGATCGAAGGGTATTAAAAAGAATGGACTTTGACCACATTATCGATCTTCAAAAGAATTGGATTTCTCGTTGGTTATGTTTTATCCTAGGGAGACCCTATACCTCTTTTAACAAATTGAATATCAAAAAATGGCTTTTAGTCCACTTTAAAATTAACCTTCTTCCTAAAAAACACCTCGTAGGTCGGTACTTTGAAGCACTGAAACCACTTGGTATAAATAATGATGATCTAGGTTGTGATTATTATATTAAAGAGGTTAATATTTCTGAAAATATCCAAGAAATGGCTAAAACCGAATACGACATTATTGTTTTGGGTGCAGCACATGCCACGAAAAGAATTTCACTTCAAAAGTGTAGGGAAATCATAGGCTTGCAACATAGAAATATTATCCTTTTAGGAGGTAAGGATGTGACCGATATGGCTGCCTTGCTTAAAAAGGAATGCCCGATGGTTATCAACCGAGTTGGTAAAGATAATCTTGATGAGAGCGCCCACCTAATTAGAAATGCACGGTTAATCTATACAGGTGATACTGGGATGATGCACTTAGCCGTAGCTTTACAAAAAAGGGTTGTTGTTTTGTGGGGAAATACAGTACCAGCTTTTGGAATGTATCCTTATTATGGTAATAAACAAAAAAACTTAAGCCATTCAATTGAGCATAAAAACCTTAAGTGCCGGCCTTGTTCGAAATTGGGTTACCCTTCTTGCCCTAAAGGTCATTTTAAATGTATGGAAGAATTAGAGATAAAGGAAATATTGGATTATGAACAATTGTAAATTGTGTCAACATCCTTTACCTCCAGATAATTTACAATTTGAAAAAGACAAAAGACACTATTTTTTTTGCTCAACATGCTTTTTGATTCAAGTTACCCCGCAAGAATATCCAAGCAGAGAGCAAGCCATAAAGCGATATAATCATCATATTAAAGGGGCAGGAAATAAAGGGCATATTCATTTTTTGCATCAGGCAATTAACCCAACATTACCTTTTATGTCATCTGGAAATAAATGTTTGGATTATGGTTGTGGTCCTGTACCCACCCTTCCTTGCATTTTATCGCCCCTTGGATTTTTTTGTGATATTTTTGACCCTTATTATAATTTCTCACAAGAGAAGGAGACTTGTGTTCACCATGTTTTTTGCTTGGAAACGGCTGAACATTTTTTTGAGCCCAACAAAGAATTTGAGCATCTGTTTGAATTAATATTGCCTGGAGGAACTTTGACCCTTATGACAGAATGGTATGAAAACCTAGAACAATTTTCTACATGGAGTTATAAAAGAGATATTACCCATGTGGTATTTTATCACCAAAAAACTATGGAATATATTGCCAATCGATATAAAGTACCCCTTGTTTATTCCGACCATGAGAGAGTCGCAGTTTTTAAAAAAAACCTTTAAAATCGGGCATTTTTTACAACATAGTCCATCTTTTGCATTAAATCTCTTTTATCTTCTCCCGGTGCCAAAATAAATGCATCGATAAATATAACTTCATTTTTTTCTTTATTTAATAATAAGTAACTGAAGAATGGTCCGCCCATAAAATCATTGACGGTTTCCCAAATTCCTCTTACTTCTCTACCGTAAAGTCCATTGCTGTTCATTTCGTAAGCATAAACTGGTAAGTCGATGACATTGGTTTGCATGTAAGCATCGTCAGATGAGGTTTTAATAAATTCCTTGCCGTATGTATCTCTTAAGCTGATGATGTTTTCTTTTGAAAATTGAGCAGTATCTGTATAGGCAAATTTACGAAAAACAAAATTTTGAACTGATTTTGAATCATCCATTCTAATCCATAAAAAATTGTCTGCTTCTAGGGCTTTGACATAGGAAGGAGGAATGTCCATAAACAATCCAAAAGATTTTTGTACTGCTTCACTTAAGTCAATGTTTTTTCCTTTGACCCCGTACAATGATGCCGCTATGGAAGGACCATCGTGTTGGTTAATCCGTGCCGCAATCAAAGGAAAATTGGTTCTCATGATGGACGCTAATTTTTTTTCGTTTTTAGCAAAAAGGTAAACCAATAGCTGATTTTTTGCCCATTTGTCTCTAGCTATAGACATGGAGAACGTTGAGTCTGTAAGTGCCCGTTTCCATTTTTCAGCACCAAAATCTTTTTTCATCATTTGGGTAGTCAAACTATTCGTGTCACTTAGGTTGACTACGAAAACCATGGTTTTTAATTCTTTTTTGTAAGGGTCCGACATGATTTCTTCCATGGTCAACTTACGGAGATCAAAAAAAGGTTCAGGAGCTGGCATGACCGGATATGAAGAGGCAAAATAGTAATCAATAGAATCCCAAATCATTCCTTTCGATAGTATCGTATCCAACACAAAATCAACATGGTTTGTGCTACCCATCGCTGTTGGTTTGTGGCCATGAAAAGGAGAGGCTTGTTTACATGAATAAAATCCAAAAATAACAAAAATCACTAAAACAAACATCGCTTTAGATGGAAGCAATATTGGATTTGAAGCGAAGCCTATTTTACGAAAATACATGAATAAGTGATTTTACCTATTAGATGCCATCAAAATCTATTTTGGCGTACACCATTTAGAATAATTCTTAAACAATTGGCTTCATATATTGGTTTTTCTAACAAATAATTTTACAAAACATGTTCAAACCCCTTCTAATTTTTACAGTTTGTGTCTTCGCCATTTTTTCATGTTCTGATAAAGTCGAAGTACCTGATGTTTCTGCAATAAACGTTTCTTTTGATGTTATTAGAACAGAACAAATGATCTTTGGGACAGCAGATCAATCGGAATTAGTCCAATCATTATCTTTATTGCAACAGAATCATACTTCTTTTTTTGATGTTTATTTTAACCATATTTTTCCTGTCGGCCCTGCAAATAATTTGGATAGTTTGGCTATGGCCATCCTCGAATTTAAAAGCCAACCTTTGGCCGATACTATGCTCACAAAAGTGAATGCGAAATATCGCGACGTAGCATTTTTGGAGAAGGCATTTAAAAAGGCTTTTCAATATTGCCAATATTATTTTCCAGACCGCACCGTTCCAGATTTATATACGATAGTATCTGAATTTGGTTATCAAGGTTTTATTTTCGAAGGCAATGGAGGAAAAGATGCTTTGGGAATTGGCCTTGAAATGTTTTTGGAGGGAGAGTTACAGTATAAAAGAATTGAACCAGACAATCCAGGTTTTTCAGATTATATTACCAAAACATGGAATCAGGATTATATTGTAAAAAAGATTTTGGATGTTTTACTGTCAGATATAGTCGAAATAACAAACGGGAATAAAATGATGGATCACATGATTTCAAATGGTAAAAAAATTTATATTTTGTCTCACCTTTTACCAGAAGTACACGATTCTATTTTATTTGAATATCCGCTCGACCAAACGGAATGGTGCAAGGATAATGAGCTAGAAATGTGGTCTTTTTTTATTGAAAAAAATTTATTGCAAGAGAGCAACCCCAATTTGATCAACAAGTATATAAATCCTAGTCCCGATTCCCCGGGTATGCCAAAACAAGCACCTGGACGAACTGGTAATTACGTAGGATATAAAATAGTAAAGGATTATATGAATAAAAATGCAAAAATTACCCTTAATGAATTGGCATTAGAAGTCGACGCACAAAAAATATTCGAATTATCTAAGTACAAACCAAGGAGAATATAGTTATTCATCTTGATAACATTTGTGTGAGATACGATTTCGATTTTTATTTGAAAAGATGTTGTATCTTTGTGTATTGAATTTGATACTTAAAAATTGTATAATATATGTTTAGTTTAATTTTTGGTTTAGGCCCACAGGAGTTGATTGTTATTGGAATGATTATTCTTGTTTTTTTTGGAGGTAAAAAAATTCCTGAATTAATGCGTGGATTAGGAAGCGGCATTAGAGAGTTTAATAACGCTAAAGCTAATATCGAAACTGAGGTCAAGGAAGGGATGAAAGAATTGGACAATAAAAAATAGTATATTCGCTTTTTATTCCACATGAAGCGAAATATATTTTTATTTATTTTTTCCATATTATTCTATTTTGAAGGGAAGGCTCAATTCAATCTTGAGGATTCTCTCTTATATGATAAGGCACTACAATTAGCCAAAACTTTTATTATCGTAGATGGTCATGTTGACCTTCCTTACAGATTAAAGGTGCAAAATTTCCGATTTGTTAAAGAATTTACTGGAATTCCTGTTTCGTCTGACGAAGGTGATTTTGATGCATTAAGGGCAAAAGAAGGTGGACTCGATGCTCCGTTTATGTCTATTTATATTCCGGCTTCATATCAAGTGTCAGGCGGCGCTGACATGCTGGCAGACAGTTTGATCAATATGGTGGAATATATTGCCCAACAACACCCAGATTATTTTATGTTGGCCCGTAATCCGAATGATATCGAAGTAGCAAAAGAATTAGGGCTTATTGCCTTACCTATGGGAATGGAAAATGGGGCTCCCGTAGAAAACGATATCAATAAAATTGCCTATTTTAAGTCAAGGGGAATAAGCTACATTACACTAACCCATTCAAAAGATAATAAAATTTGTGATTCTTCTTATGATACTACTCGTACGTGGAAAGGAATGAGTCCTTATGGTTTTAAAGTGGTTGATGAAATGGTCAGACAAGGTATCATGATTGACATTTCGCATGTCTCTGATCAAACGTTTAATCAAGTTTTAGACCACGTTAAAGTACCCATCATTGCTTCTCATTCGTCAGTAAGAAGGTACACACCAGGCTTTGAAAGAAATATGGATGATGTTATGATCCATAGGATGAAAGAAAACAATGGTGTTATAATGATCAATTTTGGCACCATCTTTTTAGATGGGACAATTGCAGAATATAATCAAGCCAAAAGAAATGAACTACGAGAACTACTGTCTGCAAAGGGAGTGGATCCACAGAGCGAAGAAGGTAAAAGGATAGTGGATGATTTTAGAAAATCTAACCCAGTCCTATTTGCCGATGTATATAAAGTAGCGGACCACATTGACCATGTTGTTCAAATAGCGGGAATCGACCATGTTGGTCTTGGATCTGACTACGATGGAGTAGGGGATTCTTTGCCAGTTGGACTTAAAGATGTGTCAGATTATCCAAACCTTATTTATGTCTTGTTGCAAAGAGGCTACTCAGAAGAGGACATAGCAAAAATCTGTTATCAGAACATTTTCAGGGTGTGGAATGAAGTTCTTGAGACTCAAAAATAATCTCATTCTAGAATTACGATTATATCTTCACTCCACGTGTGTGTATAATTTGTAACATAAAAAAGTATAGTAACGACTTTTTTGTTAATCGTTTTTTTGTCATTATTACATGTCAATCTACTAACTGCATAAGTATATCAATGCTCAAATCGTCCATGACAGAATCATGGCATATTTCATATAAAAAAATACATTTTAACATGAAGTTAAAGTTGCATTTGTTTCCAAAAAGAAAATATCTATATAAACCATGTAGAGATTAGTTTATTGCCAATTAAATTTGAATAATTGATAGGTTATAGATTTATAATATTATAAATGACAGTTTTGTTTGTATGAAATAAAAAAAAATGCTCATTATTTATTAAAATTTATTTTTAGTTGTATATTTGATTTTGTATTTTGAAAATTGAATCAAATATGAAACAAAAGGTAATGTTTGCCAGGTTGGCTATAGTATTAATTTGTTTTAGTTTTTTTACATCCAACCTTCGAAGTCAGGCTATCGCGGATCTTTTTAGTGGTTATATAGATGAGAATGCCAAACCATATCTGGCGCCTTTATCCCATTTGATTGCGGGCAACCTACATTCGGGAATACGTGAATGGGGTAATGTAGATTCTAGTTTTCATGTCAAATTGGGTATAAACCTTATTTTTGCCTACCCCACATCAAATATGAAATCTTTTATGGGTAAAACAATAGCAGGTTTTGAACCCGAACAAGTTGTAGAGGTACCTACTGTTATCGGAGCCAACGATGCTGTGAGAGTAGAAGGTGTAAATGGAACGGCTTTTATTTTCCCCGTTGGATATAAACTCGAAAAACTACCCCTCGTTGTACCTCAAATAACGTTTGGAGGTGTATTCAATACCGAAATTACCTTGAGATATTTTGCTTTAAATACAGATGATGAAATTGATAAAATTGACTTTTTAGGATTTGGAATCCGACATGGCCTCAATGATTATATCGGAGACTTTCCGTATGATATAGGAGTAAGTTATATGTTTCAAAGATTCAATGTAAGTCCTTTTATTTTTGGCAAGTATCAACTGATAGCAGGGCATATTGGAAAATCCGGTAAAAAATGGACATCTATGATTACTTTAGGCTATCAAAATGCCCAAACTGACTTTGTTTACTCAAGACAGGATGGGACAGACCTTCGAAAATACGAAGTCAATATCAAAGGAAACTACCCATTATTTGTAGAACTAATGGGCGGTGTAAAATTGTGGATTTTTCATTTGAGAGGATCCGTGAGTTATGCAGGTCCATTGACGGCTTCTGTGGGATTACATGTTAAAATTTGATTTCACAATATTGTTCAAAATAGAGTAAACACAGTTGAAAAACATACCTTGACGGTCATTTTCAAAGCCAATTCTAAGTTACAATTCAAAACCAAATAAATTTAAAAAGATGAAAGCGAACCAATTATTTATGATAATTTTAATTTCCATGTTGTATTGGGGTTGCTGTGGGGATGGGGTATGGGTACCCACTTTTGAAGAGTCCTTTTGCACTAATCAAGTTTTTAAGGAAAGTAAAGTGGTTCCATTTAAATTTACATATACAGTCAATACCGATAAAAAATTTATGGAGTCAAACATTATAACGGCATTTCAAATCCAAAAAGCACTTCAAGTTGAAGGATCTAATTTTACGATTAATACAATAGATCTTTGTTCCGCATCCATGTCCTATAAAAGAAACGAAGGTAATACGTCAGCGGCTGTTTTTGTCAATTTGGCAATTGTTGACAAGAGTATGAATACGGTGTTATTGATGAAAGAAAATCAATTATTACCTCTTTTAGATTTACCAGAGACCGTTTTCTCTCCTGAAGTAAACATTAATAAATATTTAAATGGAAAAGGTGTCAATGAATTGTCCAAAATATTAAAAACTTATGCCGGATCGTTGAATAATGAAGGTTTGAGTTTTGATCTTTTGGGTGAGAGTTCGCCTGCCAACACCACAGCTCATTTTGAACTCGATGTCAAAATGGTAGTTGCTATCGAATATGAAGTTTGTCGTTTTGTACCTTTAGGCTTCGGCCTTCGTCTTTGCTCAGAGTAATTTTCAACAGGGTAATCAGTCTTAATTTTTATAATCTCGTTTTTGACGTTTAACTTGATTTGAAAATGTTTTCAGAAACTTTTTGCCTTCAATGTGTGTTTTGGGTATAAATATATATCATGAAAACTCAAGAAATTTTTGTCGAAAATATAAAATGTGGAGGTTGCGCCAATTCCATAAAAAAAGGTTTGGAAAAATTGGATTCTACTACCTCAGTAGAGGTAGATATCGAAGAAGGCAAAGTTGTTCTCCTCAGTGAGTCCACTATAAACACGGATAAATATGTTGCTGCTTTACATGGTATGGGTTATCCTATCCATGGTGAAGGTAATCTTATCAAAACTGCTCAATCTTATGTGTCTTGTATGATAGGAAGAATGTCGTAATGTATCTGACCTTTAATCTCTATGAAACAACAAATATTCCAGTTCACGATAGTCGTCTTGGACTACGATGAGGCGATTGAGTTTTATACTGAAAAGTTGAACTTCGAATTACTAGAAGATACCATTGTAAGCCCTGAAAAAAGATGGGTTCGAATAGCGCCTCCAGGTAGTTCGGGGTGTAACCTTTTATTAGCCAAAGCTAAAAATGAACAAGAAAAAGCTGCAGTAGGTAACCAAACAGGGGGAAGGGTAGGCTTTTTTTTACACACCGATGATGTACATCGTGATTATCTAAATCTCAAATTTAAAGGCGTTCGTATCGTAAGAGAACCCGTAGCAGAACCTTTCGGGAACGTCCTCGTTTTTGCCGATTTGTACGGAAATTTATGGGATTTAATTCAACCAAATGCGTGAATCAATTTTGGTGTGTTGTTGGGCTAAAACAGATCATTTTGCATTTGTTCCCACTCCCTCTGTTGTTTGGTTTTTTCAAAAACATCCCGAGGCAAAAAATATTGTTTTGGGCCATCGTCCTTCCAAACATCCTCTTCAATTTCTTCATCTTCCTCCTTTACATTTTTAAATAAAAATGCGGTTACAAGACCCATGATTCCACCAAATAAGTGACTCTCCCAGGATATATTGGCTTCCTCAGAAGGGAATAGGTTTTGAAATAATCCACTATACAAAATGATCATGATCAAAGCTAGGATGACGGATTTAATGTTTTTCCTAAAAAGTCCTGTCCAAAAAACAAAAGAAACTAGGCCATATACTACACCACTGGCACCAATGTGGTAAGAATTTCCCCTAGCGAAAAGCCAAACTAAAAACCCCGTTCCAATAAGAATAAACACATAACTCAATGTCGCCACTCTAGGGTAAAATAGCGCCATAATGACCATAAGAGCTAAGATGGGCGATGAATTACCAAATAAGTGATTCCAGTCAGAATGTATAAAAGGGGCTGTCAAAATATAGGGCAAACTTCCCAAGTCTCTTGGGTAAATACCGTAGTACATCAAATTTTTGTCGAATAATACTTCGTAAATTTCGATGCCCCACAATAAAGCAAGGATAGCCAAAGGGAAACGAATTTTCCATACAAATTCCTTATAATTCCAATGTTCTTCCATCCGTAATTTTACATGAATCTTCTACGAACCAGCTTAATAAATGTTGCGGCTTTTTTAATTTTTTTATCTGAGGTCCAATCAAGTGTTGGGATGACATCGTTGGACAAATAGGTTTGTGCCGCTTGAAAATCTGTCAAAGTATTTAATTGCGAGATAGTTTGGTTGAACAGGTTGTTGTCATTGTTGAATAATTCCTGGATAGTAAATATCTTTTCGTTTATTCCCATCGCTTTGGCTAAATCTGGTATTTTTTGCGAGGCTAGTTTGTCGGACAAATCGGCCATTTTTCCTTCAGCAAACAGTTCTTCTAACAGACCTTTATCAATTTTCACCCTTTCTTTGACAGGGCTTGCAACAGGTGTTGTTTCTGGGATCTTTTTTTCTTCTAATTGCTCGACAGCTTTAACAATTTCTTTCACAACAGCTACGGGCTCTGGTTTAACTTCAGGTTCTTTTTCTTCGATGACAAGTGGTGCTGCCGGAGGAGTTTCTCTAACTTCCTTCACAACTTCTTTTATTCTGCTATTTTGAAATCCATCAGATCTTGTTTGAATCACAGGTTGTTCGTCGTACAATATTTCGTATAATTCACGAATATAGGATGCTAATAAATCTTGCTCCAAAGACGAAAGTAAACCATCATTGTCGGCACTCTGTGTTAGGATATTTATCTTATTTAACTTAGTATGAAATTTTTGCCAATTCATTTTGTCTTTTTTAGTTGTAACGTAACATTAACTCTAAAGAAACTATTTTGTTGTATAAAAATGTTTAATGATTCCACATCAACTTTTTGCATTTGTCGACAAACCATGATTTTACTTCATCTTCCAATAAAGGTGATACTCGTTCTAAAACTTGTTCATGGTAGTCGTTCAACCAATTAATTTCGGCTGGTGTAAGCAGTTTTTGTTCGACCAAACCTAAATCAAAAGGATACAAAGTTACCGTCTCAAAGGCCAAAAATCCTTCTTCTTCAGCTTGGATACAAACCACTAAATTTTCTAGTCGCATTCCATAAACATTTGGGATATAGTGACCAGGCTCGTTGGACGTCAACATACCTTCTTCAATGACAGTTCTTCCTCTTTCAGATTGGATAGTGGCAAAACCTTGTGGTGGTTCGTGCACATTGAGAAAATACCCTACACCGTGTCCTGTCCCGTGCAAATAGTTTAATCCATGTTCCCACAAAAATTGCCTAGCAAGGGTGTCCAGTTGACCACCGGGAGTTCCTTTGGGAAATTTAATTTTTGACAAAGCGATCAACCCTTTTAATATCAGCGTATAATGATTTTTAGCCTCTTCTGTAGGTTTGTCCAGCGTAAATGTTCGGGTTATATCCGTGGTACCATCGAGGTATTGGCCGCCACTGTCCACCAACAAAATTCCTTCTGGGTTTATAGTTGCTGAATTTTCTTTTGGCGGAGCATAATGAATGATGGCACCGTTACCTTTATATCCAACGATGGCACCAAAACTTTCACCAAAATAGTGTTTTTGTTGAGCTCGATAAAAAGCCAGTTTTTCTAAAATATCGTATTCAGAAATTTTTTCTTTGCCAAGGGTATTTTCAAACCAATAAAAAGTATTCGCCAAAGCGGCGCCATCTTTTTCCATTGCAATTCGAATATTTTTAATTTCGACTTCATTTTTTATGGCTTTGGCTACTTTAGGTAAGGAAGATCCTTCTATGATTTGAGCACTGATTTTTTGATATAATGTCGCAGAACAAAGGGTAGGGTCTACTAAGATTTTTGATTCGGTTGGCAAATTACCAACATGTGAAAATATATCCCCATACGCATGTAATTCGACGCCATTGAGGGAAAAATATTCTCTAAGTAGGTCATCCAACTTTGAGTCAGAAATAAATAAATGAGCGGACGATTGATCAATGAGGGCAAATGAAATAATCACTGGATTATACTTGACATCATTACCCCGAATGTTGAATGTCCAAGCTATATCATCCAAGGCCGTCAAAAGGTGGTAATCGACTTGTAGATTGGCCATAGATTTTCTCAATTGTTCCAATTTTTCACCTAACGATTTGCCGGTGAGTACGGCATCGTGAACGATGATTTTATCCTGTGACAAAGAAGGTCGGTCTTCCCATATTTCATCGATCAAATCAAGATTTCCCAGAAAAGATAAGCCCGATTGTTGGCAGGACTTTTCCATTTGCCGAAAGGCATTTTGTGACCAAACTTCACCGTCTATTGCGACCACTTTTCCTGGAATTAGCGTTTTTATAATATAGTGCAGGTATTCAGGTTCAAATTGATTGACCATTTTATGTAAGGTTACACCCGAATTTTCTAACTCTTGTTCCGCTTGTAAAAAGTACCTTGAATCCGTCCACAATCCAGCTTCGTCCAAAAAAACAACAGCAGTGCCAGCAGATCCGGCAAAACCTGTAATCCATTGTCGCGATTGCCAGTGACTGGCAACATATTCACTTTGATGAGGATCGGCACTTGGAATGATGTAGGCATCAATTTTTTTCTGTATCATTTCTTGTCGAAGAGCGTGTAATCTAGTTTGTATTGTCATTTGATCTGAGGGTTAGATGAACAATGGTAAAATGTAAGGCCATCGAGGTATTCAATTAGTATTTAAAAAAATAAATATTATAAATTATTCTAATATATTGAAATTCCACTTAACTTTGCCGTATCAAGCCGTCACGATGGCCTTTGAGTCTTTACAAAGAACCAAAAAAAGGGAATATTTGTTTAAACTCTAGGCCTGACCCTAATCATTTGAGTGGAATACTAAATAGCTAGTCATGTTAAAACAGAATTTGAGTCAGAAAATGTTGCAAAAACTGTCTCCTCAACAGATACAGTTGATGAAACTTTTGCAAATTCCGACCGCCACACTGGAGCAAAGAATTAAAGAGGAATTGGAGGCCAATCCTGCTTTGGACGAAAGTGAAGATTATAACGAAGTTTTTGATCTGGAGGAATCCCGGTTTGGCGAAAACGAAAGTCCTTCAGAAGGGGATAGTCAAGAAGAACAGGCTTTTGAATTTGACGACTACCTCAATCAATATTTGGATGATGACCCTTCAGCGTATAAATTGAAAGGAGAAGGATATTCCAATGAAGAAGAAAAATCTGTTCCCATATCATTCGAAACTAGTTTTCATGAAAACTTAGAACGACAACTCGGCATGCTCAATCTGACGCCAAGAGAAGAATTAATTGCAGTACAAATCATAGGTTCTATAGACGAAGATGGGTATTTGCGTCGCGAACCGACCTCCATTATTGACGATTTACTTTTTTCGCAGAACATGGAAATAGAGTTGGACGAAGTCGAAAGATTGATAACCAGAATTCAGCGATTTGAACCAGCTGGAATCTGTGCAAGAGATTTGCAAGAATGTTTATTGCTCCAAATCAGAGATAAAATAGAGAAAGACCCAGAAGACAGGTGTAAAGGAATTGCCTTAGTCATCATCACTCAATATTTTGAAGAATTTTCCAAAAAACACTACGAGAAAATCAAAAAACAATTGTCGCTTTCGGACAGTGATTTGAAAGATGCCATCGAAGTTATCATTAAATTGAATCCAAAGCCAGCTGGAGCAATCAACACAAATAGTGTCAATCAATATATCATTCCAGACTTTATTGTCATGAATAGAGATGGGGAATTGGAGCTTTCGCTGAATAGTAAAAATGCCCCAGATTTGCGCATCAACGACCAATACATGGACATGTTGAAAGGATATCGAGAGACAGTGCAAGGACGAAAAGCCACCAAACCTGAAAAAGAAGCGGTATTGTTTATCAAACAAAAAATTGATTCTGCCAAGTGGTTTATTGACGCAATTAAACAGAGACAAGATACCTTATATAGGACGATGTATGCCATCATGCAATACCAGCATGACTACTTTTTGACAGGTGATGAAAGAAGGATCAAGCCTATGATTTTAAAGGATTTGGCGGAGGTGACGGGCTTGGATATTTCGACCGTTTCGCGGGTGGCCAATTCAAAATTTGTGCAAACAGAATTTGGGACTAAACGACTGAAGGATTTCTTTTCAGAATCCATGCAAACACAAGATGGTAGTGAAGTATCCACGCTAGAGGTAAAAAATATTTTGAATGACGTCATCACAAAAGAGGATAAATCCAAGCCGCTGTCTGATGAAAAATTGATGGAAATATTGTCAGATAGAGGGTATAATATTGCTCGGCGAACTATAGCAAAATACCGGGAACAACTCAATATTCCCGTAGCCAGATTGAGAAAACAATTATAAAGAAGCCTTGTTAATTTCAAGGCAGCAGAGATAGTATGAAGATAACAGATCACTTTAAAAACGCAGCAGGAAAAACCTTGGTATCATTTGAAGTATTGCCACCGCTTAAAGGAGGTAGTATGTCAGATATATTTGACAACCTCGATCCGTTGATGGAGTTTAAACCCCCGTTTATTGATGTGACCTACCATAGAGAAGAATTTGTGTACAACAAACGATCCAGTGGTTATTACGAAAAAACAGCTATTAGAAAAAGACCGGGAACGGTAGGAATTTGTGCTTCCATCATGCATCGCTATGGTGTTGATTCGATTCCCCATTTAATTTGTGGTGGTTTTTCCAAGGAAGAAACCGAAAATGCATTGATTGATCTTAATTTTTTAGGTATTGATAATGTATTGGCATTGCGTGGAGATGCTAGGAGATTTGAAGATAAATTTGTTCCTGAGGAAGATGGCCACAAACATGCGGTAGATCTCATTCGGCAGATTCACGATATGAATCAAGGAATCTACTTGGATACCAGTATAGAAAAAGGAGCCAAAACGGATTTTTGTATCGGTGTGGCTGGTTATCCCGAAAAACATTTTGAATCGCCTAATTTTAAGCAGGACATCCTATTTTTGAAAGAAAAAATAGATGCAGGTGCTTCATATATTGTTACCCAAATGTTTTTTGACAATACTAAATTTTTTACTTTTAAAGCTGCGTGTGAAGAAGCAGGTATTACAGTGCCTATTGTGCCAGGAATTAAGCCGTTGACCAAAAAATATCAGATGAATTCTATTCCTAGGAAATTTTTTGTCGATTTTCCGGAAGAATTGGTCAAAGAAGCCATGCAAAGGGACGAAAAAGACATATTGGATTTGGGTATTGAATGGTGTATCACTCAATGCAAAGAACTCAAGGCTGCTGGGGTACCTTGTATCCATTTTTATACCATGGGCGATGCCAAAACGATTTATAAGATCGTTGAAAATATTTAATTGTTTAATTTGTGGGAATTGCTGGTTTGTTTGATTTGTCAGATTTGACTATTTGATAAGGTGACTATTTGATGCGTTTAAGTGTATTACTAAACAAAGTCAACCTTTTTATGAAATAACACGAATTAATTTATAACGCATAATTCAAAACCTCCTTTGCCATTCCATTACACCGCCCAACAAATTTCTAACCTTAGTAAATCCTAATTGCTCGAGCGTTTGTTTGACAGCACCACTACGAGCGCCAGAACGACAGTGAACGACAATCTCGTCGTCCTTGTGGTTATAAAGATTGGGAATATAACTTGGAAATTGACTTAAGGGCATGAGTGTCGCGCCTAGGTTATATTCGTCGTATTCATGTTGTTCGCGTACGTCAATAAACACAAAGTTTTCTTGGTTGTCTAGTTTTTGTTTTAGTTCCGTTACGTCAATATCGTTCATAATTTTCAGTTTATTCTGGACAGTCAATGGGTTTTTGAGAAGATAAAGTCACAGAAACCTTGCTTCCTCTTTCTATGTTAGTTATGCCGTCATAAAATGGTTTCTGACTAACTACGTACATCGGTTCGCCGACCACAATATCTGCCTTTTTTTCAATATCACCCATTTGCAACTTATTGGATTCTAGAATAAAATGAGCTTCTTCAAGCGTCAAGCAACGCAGATCAGGCACAGGTGTTTCTCCACCATCTCTTTGAGACAATACAAAATGTAAGGTATCTCCTTTGTTGATTTCAATGTCGTTTTTTTTGTCGTACTGGTCAATAATTTTTTGATTATTGTACCACACTTCCAGGATGTGATTGGGTTCTCCAGCGTCGTAGGCATAGGACAATATTTCGGCATTGATTTCTCGGTACTTTAATTCTTTTTTCTTTTGGTCAAAGGCATTGCCGTACAAGGTAGGTAGGCTGGCTACTAATATTTTGTCGGCACTTTGTTTGGTAATGGTGATGTAAATTTTGCGATCTTCTTTGACAAAACTTCCGGATTTAGGATTTTGATCCATAATGATTCCACCTCCTTTTCCGACCACAAAAATACTATCGTTGACAATGAGTTCGAAGTCATATTTATCCACCAAATCTCTGGCTTCTTCAATATGTTTTCCTGTCAAATCTTCTAATTCTATTTTTTGACCATGCCTAGTGTATATGCTCAAAATAAACATGACTATCAGTAAACTAACCAATAAAAATCCGCCAAGCACCAAAAGTTGCCTAAGCCATCCTGGCATATTAGAAAACATGTTTTGGGAAGAGGTATTATTTGATGATTTCATGGTCTATATTGTGTCGCAAATATACAAATAAAACGAATATTGGAAACTTCCATTACATGATACCTTCCCTTATTAAATCATGAAGGTGCAAAATACCCTTGTATCTAATGCCTTCGACGACAACGAGCTGCGAAATACTATGTTTTCTCATTAATTCCAAAGCATCTACAGCCAATGCATCTACTTGTATTGTTTTTGGACTAGGATTCATGATGGAATGGGCCGTCACTTTTGAAAAATCTTCTTCGTGTTCAAGCATTCTTCTCAAATCACCATCCGTTATGACGCCCGACATATTTTCATTGTCATCTACTACGACCGTAATACCTAATCTCTTGGATGAAATTTCGACAATCACCTTTTTTATATTGTCTAAAGTGTAAACTTTAGGTTTTTCGTTGTTTTTGTACACATCTCTAACCCTAAGATAGATTTGTTTCCCAATATTTCCACCGGGATGAAATTTAGCGAAAGCTTCCTTGGAAAATCCCCTTAAAGACAACAGCGCTATAGCTATGGCATCGCCGACTGCCATTTGTAAGGTAGTACTCGTAGTAGGTGCCAGATTATTGGGGTCTGCTTCTTTTTCCAAAGGCAATAAAACAGGAATATCCGACTCTTGATATAAATACGAATCTTTCACAGATACAAAGCCGATGACCGTGTTGCCAAAACCTTTTATCATAGGGATTAAAACCTTTATTTCTGGCGAATTTCCACTTTTTGAGATACAAATGACAGAATCTTCTTCGCGAATCATACCTAAGTCACCGTGAATAGCGTCAGCAGCATGCATAAATAGGGCATTAGTGCCGGTCGAATTGAAAGTGGCAACCAATTTCTGCGCTACTATAGCACTTTTTCCAATGCCCGTTACTACCACGCGGCCGTTGGAATTGAATATGTGCTCGACGGCTTGTACCCAGCTTTCATTAATGTGATTTTGCAGTTCCATTAATGCCTGTCCTTCAACAAGTAATGTCTCTGATATTTTTTCTCGAATTATTTTTTGATGGTTCAATTTATTTTCGTATTTTTGGCATCCTTTTGAAAAAATCGGCTAAAAAACGGTCAAAAATACGACAAATCAAACGTTTTTTTACAATTTGACTTCATTTTGTTTTTTTGCAAAAAAATGCAGGAATGATGCGCCATATGCGATTTTATTCTTAAATTAGAACTTTATTGTAATACGTCTTTTAAAAGACATAATTTTTTTTAATCATTATAAATGGGACACGTCAATCAGGACATTAGTAAATCACTTAAACAGTATTTTGGATTTGATACATTCAAGGGTGATCAGGAAAAAATAGTGAGGAGTGTCCTAGATAAACAAAATACTTTTGTCATCATGCCTACGGGAGGAGGTAAATCCTTGTGTTATCAATTACCGGCTATGATGATGGAGGGTACGGCTATTATCATCTCTCCTTTGATTGCTTTGATGAAAAATCAAGTAGATTCTATAAGAGGATATAGTCAAGAAGATAACATCGCAAGCTTTTTAAACTCTTCACTCAATAAGAGTCAGATGACGGAAGTTAAGGCCGAAATTTCATCTGGAAAAACTAAAATGTTATTCATCGCTCCAGAAACATTGACGAAGGACGAAAACATCGAGTTTTTTCAAAAATCAAATATTTCTTTTGTAGCTGTCGACGAAGCTCATTGTATTTCAGAATGGGGACACGACTTCAGACCAGAATATAGGCGGATTCGAACCATGATTTCGGCAATCAATGAAAATATTCCGATCATCGCTTTAACTGCAACAGCCACACCCAAAGTTCAAACAGACATCATCAAAAGTTTGGAGATGAAGGATGTCAATATTTTTATATCTTCTTTCAATAGAGATAATCTTTTTTACGAAATACGACCAAAAGTCAACAAAGATCAAACGATCAACAATATTGTTCATTTTATCAAAACAAGTGGCAGTAAGTCGGGCATTATTTATGTTCAATCGAGGAAAAGTACCGAAGATATAGCCAAAGTACTCAATGTCAATGGCATTATTGCTGCGGCTTATCATGCAGGGCTCGATGCAAAAGTAAGGACAAAAGTACAAGACGACTTTCTCATGGAAGAAGTGGAAGTTATTGTGGCCACAATAGCCTTTGGGATGGGTATAGACAAACCAGATGTTCGTTTTGTGATTCATTACGATATTCCAAAAAGTATTGAAAATTACTACCAAGAAACAGGAAGAGGAGGGCGAGATGGACTCAAGGGTAATTGTCTTGCCTTTTATTCGTATAAAGATATTTTGAAGCTTGAAAAGTTTTTAAGAGACAAACCTGTAGCCGAAAGAGAATTAAGCGCTCAACTCATGGAGGAAGTGATTGCCTACACAGAAACGAGTACTTGTCGACGTAAGTTTTTGCTGCATTACTTTGGTGAAGGTTACGACGATGCTACTTGCCAGAATATGTGTGATAACTGTAAGTATCCTAAAGAAAAAGTAGAAGTCAGCAAAGAAATGCAACTAGCCTTAAAATGCATAGAACAACTCAATGAGAACTATACCGTCAAAATCATGATTGAATTTATCATGGGTGTAGCTTCGAAAGAAATGAAAGACTTTAAGTTTGATAAATTACCACTTTTTGGTTCAGGTAAAGAAAAAGATGATTTGTTTTGGCATACCATATTCAGACAAGCGATATTGCTGGATTTGATTTACAAAGAAATCGAACAATATGGCGTTTTAAAATTGGCGAACAAAGGAAAATCTTTTATTAAAAATCCAGAATCTACTATGATTCCACTCAACCGCGACTTTACGGTCAAAGAGGATTATGATTCGGATGGTTCGGGAAGTGGTGTAGCGGCATTAGATGAAGTTTTGGTTGGTATGCTCAAAGATTTGCGTAAAGCGGAAGGGAAAAAATTGCAGGTGCAACCTTGGGTTATTTTTTCAGAACCTTCCCTTCAAGAAATGGCGACCTATTATCCCATTTCTATGGAAGATATGATTAAAATAGCTGGAGTAAGCGAAGGTAAAGCGATGAAATTTGGTAAACCATTTATCGAACTTATCAAAAAATATGTTGAAGAAAATGACATCGACCGACCTACAGAGGTTGTCATCAAACAAGTGGCCAATAAGTCTAAAAATAAAGTAACCATTATACAGTCCATCGACCGAAAAATGCCATTTGAAGACATTGCACGAAATGTCGAAATGAAGTTTCATGAACTGTTGTATGAACTCAATAATATTGCCGACATTGGCACCAAATTGAACATCAATTACCAATTGAAAGACAGGGTGGATGAAGATATCTTAGAAGAAATATTTGAATATTTCAAAGGGGCTCAAACGGATTCTATCGAAGAAGCCATTCGCACTTTACAACAAGATGATATTACTGAGGAAGAAGTACTCATTGGAAGACTCAAATTTTTGAGTGACTTTGCCAATTAATATTTATGGTACAAATCATCATTATCAATGGCCCAAATCTCAATCTACTTGGCGTAAGGCAACCAGAAATTTATGGTAACTTGACTTTTGAAGATTATTTCGTTGATCTGGAATTATTGTTTCAAGAATATAATCTACATTATTATCAATCCAACCATGAAGGAGATATCATTGATAAACTACACCAAGTAGGATTTAGTTATGATGGCATTATTTTGAATGCAGGAGGTTTCACCCACACATCGATTGCCATTGCAGATGCTTTGAGGGCTATTACTACACCCGTTATAGAAGTACACATAAGTGATATTGATAATAGAGAACCGTATAGAAGGATAAACTATATTAAAGAGTCGAGTGTCCACAGTATTATAGGAAAAGGGTTGGATGGATACAGAGAGGCTATCGATTATTTGATATCAAATGTTTTTCCAGCCAAAAAAACATAAACCAATCATTACGATTTATTGTTATAAATACCTATTGTTAAATAGTAGAAATTATACATTAATTATATTTATATATGAAAACTGTTCTTTCGTGTATCCAACCAACCGGCTTTATGCATTTAGGTAATTATTTTGGGGCAGTGAGCAATTGGGTAGCCTTGCAAAAAGAGTATACTTGTTTTTTTGGTGTGGTAGATTACCATGCCATGACTATGCCTTATGACAATCAAAAATTGCGGAACAATACTTGGGAATTGATTACAAATCTAATGGCAGTTGGCGTAAAACACGACAATTTATTTATTCAATCTATGGTGCCTGAACATGTAGAATTAGGTTGGATTTTAAATTGTTTTAGTTCGTACGGTCAATTATCGAGAATGACACAATTTAAAGATAAAAGTACCAATAGAGAAATGGGCAAAGACGATTTCGTTTCGGTAGGATTATTTACTTATCCGGTGTTGCAATCTGCCGATATTTTAATATATAAAGCCAATTATGTTCCCATTGGTAAAGATCAAGATCAGCATTTAGAGTTGGTCAGAGATATTGCCTTGAGATTTAATCACCTTGTCGGAAAAGAATATTTTGCCCTACCCGAACCATTGTACACTGAAACCCCAAAAATAAGGTCTACCGCCGATCCTAGTAAAAAGATGAGTAAGTCAGCCGGTGAAAAACACTTTATCGACTTATTTGCTGACGAAGAGGTATTACGCCGTCAAATCAAAAGTGCGGTGACGGATACGGGAGAAAATCCAGGAGGCGGTATGTCAGAAGGTGTAGAAAACCTATTTTTATTGATTAAGGCCAGTGGTAATATAGTGGGACACGACGAATTGATGTCGCATTATTCGGATGGAAAATTGAGGTATTCAGACCTTAAACAAATTGCTGCCGATTCATTATGGGCATTTATCAAACCATTTAAGGATAAAAAAGCTGAACTAAATCAAGATAAAAGGAATATTAAAGACCAAATCAAACAATCTTCAGCGGAGATCCGAAAAACTGCACAAGAAACACTCAGGGAAGTGAAGGATTTGGTCGGCTTACTTCAAACAAAAAATTGACACATATACCTATACTGCTAAGTAGTTCTTAGATAATTAAGATGTTGAGACATAATAATAAAACAGCCCATAAAAAATCTTATGGGCTGTTTTTATTATTATATAATGTGATTGAATTATTCACATTTTGTGTCATAGTAAAAAACATGTTTTTCTACCTTTGACCATCGTATAT
>JBATMZ010000239.1:0-12979 GCA_049290115.1 Saprospiraceae bacterium
GGCTTATTCCAAACCATGGCCTCAGTTATTACCCGGACTTATCAGAAGAAATAAAAAAAGTGGAACTACCAACAGATCAGGCATTGGCATTTTTACAAAAATCATTGACTGAATTACCCAACAATCATATAGGTTGGAACTTGATTACGCACCAGCAACTTGGTCTGGGCTGGGTCAAAAATATAGGCAGCAGGATAAACAACTATTTGCCCAATGAAGCGCGCATTAGAATGGATATCAAGTTAGATCAGGATGAAGTGTAAGATAGATTAATGATAGATTGGACACATATGAACATCGTAGCATATTCACTGCGATGTGGTTATAGTTTGTCACAGGCAAAAGTCTTTAATTTTAAAATAATATACATTTTAAAATTGGGCTTAAATTCTAATTTTGCCACTTTTAAAGTAATTTATTTTGCTACTTGTCAAGGCCAGAGGCTTTGACTTACCCAAGCTTAGCGGGACGCTAAGCTTATCGAGTTGTGTACCTTACACATTGAACCTGAAATGCATCACATCGCCATCGTCGACGACATATTCTTTGCCTTCGACATTCATTTTGCCAGCTTCTTTAACGGCAGCTTCTGATTTGTATTTGATAAAATCGGCAAACTTGATGACTTCAGCTCGAATAAAACCTTTTTCGAAGTCGGTGTGTATGACACCAGCCGCCGCGGGAGCTTTCCATCCTTTGCGAATAGTCCAAGCCCTCACCTCTTTTTCTCCAGCCGTAAAGTAAGTAAAAAGTTGAAGTAAATCATACGCCGCCTTGATAATCCTGTTGACGCCTGGTTCGCTGAGACCCATTGCCTCAATGAATTCCATTCTTTCCTCTTTGGATTCAAGTTCGGCGATTTCAGCTTCTATTCCTGCACAAATAAAGATGACTTCTGCTTTTTCATCCTTGACCATCTCTGTAAATCGAGCTGTATGTTGATTTCCTGTTAAAACACTAGCTTCATCTACATTGCAAACATATAGAATAGGTTTTGCTGTCAGCAAGTACATATCTTTGTATAATTCGGCATAATTTTCTTCTACCTCAAAACTTCTAGCTGATTTTTCACTTTCCAGATGTTTCAGTAATGTAGCGGCCCATTCGGCATTGATGGCGTCGTCTTTAGCCCCAGATTTGGCTTGTTTTTTTAGTTTATCTACGCGTTTTTCAACGGTTTCAATGTCTTTAAAGATCAATTCTAGGTCGATGATTTCTTTATCTCTAACAGGATCGACACTTCCGTCTACGTGGACGATATTATCGTCTTCAAAACATCTGACTACATGTATAATCGCATCACATTCACGGATATTCGCCAAAAACTGGTTGCCTAAACCTTCTCCTTTGCTGGCACCTTTAATCAAGCCGGCAATATCTAGGATTTCAACGCTAGTAGGAAGTACCCTTTGTGGTTCAACTAGTTCGGCCAACTTGTCCAATCTTTCGTCTGGTACGACGATCACACCCAAGTTCGGTTCCTTGGTAGCAAATGGATAATTGGCTGCCAGCGCTTTAGCCGACGTCAGCGCATTAAATAGTGTAGATTTTCCTACATTCGGAAGGCCTACGATTCCACATTGTAATCCCATGTTTTCAGATTTTTAAAAAACGCCGCAAAAGTAAGATTATTTTCCGAATCCCCCTTCGACAAAGGAAAGAATAAATCAAAATGCTGGATAATGTGTATTTTTGCCCCCCAAATGAATTATTGTGGTACAAACCATTGACATCAAAATTTTTCCGGATAAGGTAGATGACCAGGAATATATCCGTCAAATCATCCTGACCAAAATGAAGGTCAACCCCGACCGTATCAAGGATATCGTTTTGCACCGACGCTCCATTGATGCCCGAGGCAAACAACCCATTTTTGTGCTTCGTTATCAAGTGTTCATCGATGAAAACGCTCCACAACCTACTTCCGTAAAATCCAGCTATCAAAACGTTGGAAACCAAGAACCGGTCATCATCATCGGTGCGGGTCCGGCCGGGTATTTTGCTGCCTTGGAGTGTCTTTTGCTCGGGTTGAAGCCCATCGTCCTCGAAAGGGGTAAAACGGTGCGAGACCGACGTCGAGATCTTAAAAACATACAACAATTGGGAGAAGTCAATCCCGACAGCAATTATTGTTTTGGCGAAGGAGGTGCTGGCACTTACAGCGATGGCAAATTATATACCCGATCACACAAAAGGGGGAAAATAGAAAAAGTATTGCGGCAATTGGTCGAACATGGCGCATCAGAAGACATTCTCATCGATGCACATCCACATATCGGTTCGAACAAGCTGCCCCAAATCATTCAGCAAATCCGTGAAACCATTGAAGAGTTTGGCGGTGAAATCCACTTTGAGACAAAAGTGATCGATATTCTTGAGATAGAAAATCAACAAATAGAGGTGGTTAGCTCGAATGGAAAAACCTGGAGATCAAAAGCCGTCATATTGGCAACGGGACATTCGGCAAGAGATATCTTCCAACTCTTTGAGGATAAATCCTGGGCGATGGAGGCTAAAGATTTTGCCTTCGGCTTGCGGATAGAACACCAGCAACAACTGATTGACCAATTTCAATACGGACAAAAAGAAAGAGATATCAACCTTCCCGCTGCTAGTTATTCCGTAGTGTCCCAAGTGGAAGGTGTAGGTGTTTTTTCTTTTTGTATGTGCCCCGGTGGTTTGGTGGTCCCTGCGGCCACACAACCCGGAGAAATTGTCGTCAACGGCATGTCCCTTAGTCGCAGGGATAGCCCATTTGCGAATTCAGGTTTTGTCACGTCTGTTTCCGTAGAAGAATTAAACAAACATGGGTATTCGGGTGTATTTGCCACCTTACAATTTCAACAAGAAATAGAACAAAAAATGTTTGCCTATGGCGATGGTTCGCAAAAGGCACCTGCTCAACGAGTGCGAGACTTTGTCGATGGCAAATTGTCACCCGAACTAAACCCTACGTCCTATATACCCGGGTTGATTTCGGCGCCCCTTCATTCCTTATTGCCCACATTTATTTATACTCGCCTACGGCAAGGGCTCATCGACATTGATCAAAAAATGAAAGGATATGTATCCAACGAAGCCAATATTATTGGCGTTGAAAGCAGGACCTCATCTCCCGTAAAAATACCCAGATCGGACGAGACAGGACAACACCCCGACGTCGATGGACTATTCCCATGTGGTGAAGGGGCGGGTTATGCCGGAGGTATTTTGTCTGCGGCCATGGACGGACAAAGAGTCGCACAATTTGTCCACAACTATATCCGCCCAAGTCAAAATTCGTCTATATAATTTCGAATAAATTTCCATAGAAGGTGCTAATTTTATACATTTGCGTCCGAATTCAAAATCCAAAATAATTTTTAATCATGGGACGTGCATTTGAATACCGAAGAGCTGCAAAAGAAAAAAGATGGGCTACCATGTCCAGGGTATTTCCCAAGGTATCCAGGGCTATTACGATGGCGGCCAAGGAAGGCGGTATTGACCCGGACATGAATCCAAAACTCCGTTTGGCGATTCAAGCCGCCAAGGCGGCCAATATGCCGAAGGACAATGTTGAAAATGCCATCAAAAGAGCGGCGGGCAAGGATTCAGAAAATTTTGTCGAAGTCAATTACGAAGGCAAAGGGCCCCATGGTGTATTGGTTTTTGTAGAATGTGCTACGGACAATACGACGAGAACGATCGCCAATGTGAAATCCTATTTTAATAAAAGTGGTGGTGGATTGGCCCCTACTGGATCCTTAGATTTTATGTTTGACCGAAAAACCGTCGTCGAATTTGAAAAACCGGAGGAAATAGATGTGGAAGAATTGGAGTTTGAACTCATCGACCATGGTTTGGAAAGCATTGAACTGGACGACACGACCTTGTATGCCTACGGCGATTATATCAATTTTGGCACCTTGACCAAGGCCATTGAAGAAAAAGGAATTTCCATCACCAAGGCCAATTTACAAAGAATCCCTACCAATCCCGTAGAGTTTTCCGACGAACAAATGATCGACATCGAAAAGTTATTGGACAAAATGGAAGACGACGATGATGTCCAGGCAGTGTACACTAATCTGGCGTAGAGACAAACCCCTCCAATTCAAAGGGGCATAGCCCTGACCCCATAAACAAGGGGCGTAGCCCTGACATCTCCATCACAAAAGCCATCCTATCGACAAAACCAAGGGGCGTAGCCCTGACATCTTAATCACAAAAGCCAACCTAACGACAAAACCAAGGGGCGTAGCCCTGACATCTCCATCACAAAAGCCATCCTATCGACAAAAGAAAGGGGCGTAGCCCTGACACCTTCCTAAAAAGCCATCCTATCGACAAAACCAAGGGGCGTAGCCCTGACATCTTCCTTAAGGGGCGTAGCCCTGACATCTTCCTTAAGGGGCGTAGCCCTGACATCTTCCTTAAGGGGCGTAGCCCTGACATCTTAATCTATCCAATCAAACAAATAGTCATCATTGTACGTAATGTCGTACTTTTTAAGCAGAGCCAAATACTCCTTTTTGAAAGATTGTTTTTTGTGGTGCTCCTTTTGATTCAGGATATATTTCACCACCCTATCCACATGAGATTTGGAATAGGTAAATGCCCCATACCCTTTTTGCCAGGAAAATTGACCGCCAAAATTTTTGGTTTCATTCATCCATTTTGAGGAACCCGATTTAACCGCCTCCATCAATTTGGAAGGAGAAACCATAGGATGCATACTCACCAACAAATGCAAATGATCAGGATTACAGTAAATCGCATATGGTTTACAATTATGGTGTGTTACAATGCCACAAATCAGCTTTTCAAGTTCATCGCGAAATGACCCCAGCACTAAACTTTCCCTTCGCTTGACTGCAAAAACAAATTGAATATACATTTGGGTGTACGTATTTGCCATAGTTTTAGTTTTTATCATGAAAGAAACGTTACTAAAAATGTAAGGTTTAGTCTGATGTCCAAATCTCTGATGAATTAATTTTTTTTTAACACTTTTAGATGCCAGGGCTACGCCCCTACATTGTCTTGCTTCATCATGTGCCATTAATAAATCAGGGCTACGCCCCTCACTGACCATACCATTCAGGCCACCACTTATATTATGGACAACGAATTCCTGACATTTTACGGTACGACAATACCTGTCTCCTTTTAAGGCATAACCCTGACACCTTCCTTAACCAAGGGGCGTAGCCCCGACATCTTCATCAAAAGGGGCGTAGCCCTGACATCTTCCTCAACCCCATCCTATCGAAAAAACCAAGGGGCGTAGCCCTGACATCTTCCTTAAGGGGCGTAGCCCTGACATCTTAATCCAAAAGAGAGAAGTGAACCTTTATCCCCAAAGCCTTAAAAACCTTCACCACGGTTGATATGCGGGCATCCTTTTTAACATTTTCGATTTTTGCAATTTGTGATCTTTGCACCCCCACCATAACACCAAGTTGCTCCTGAGTCAATTTTTTGGATCTCCTTATATCCCTTATAGCCCTACCGATAACCTCCATGCCAAGCTCCGCTTCAAAAAAAATTCTTTTTTTAGGTGTGGGTAGTTCCCAAAGCCTGTCCAGTTCTTCAAAATTATTGGGTGGTGACATTTTATGTTTTTAAATATTCTTTATGGGACAAGGAATTAAAGGGTTTCAGTAAAAAAATCCATTGGTGATGACTACACATGGTTTGGTGAAGAAAACAAATAAAGTACCAAAGTAAGAAATATCTCAAACCAAATGACAAAGTACCCTCTATTTGATTCTTACTAAAAATATTTTAAAGGAAAGTATAAACTATATCCAAAGATTTATTATGTTTGTTTTTGCAAAAGACTACCGGAAAAAAACAAAGGACAAAAAGTAAGAAAAGAGGGTCAAGGGACAAAAAAAACGAGTAGAAAAGCTTTATAACATTTTAAAATACATAAAACCATTAGTTTATACAGCGCAAGAACACCTTCAAAATCTGTGACGTATAAAAAATTTGATATTTTTTGGTGGGGTGGAAACAAGTTGATGGCAATTATAAACGACAAAAGCAGACATATGGATAATCTTCAAGAAGAAGACAAAAAACAACAGAAGAGAAATATTAAGGTTTGGAAATCTTTTAAAGAGCCTTGGGGCATAATAAAAAGAAAGCCAATATCATTTTTCTTGTTCTGCCTATTTACAGTTTTTGCAGGACAAATTGGTATAATTATCAATATTATAATCAGACTATCATCTGGAAAATTTGATTTAGTTCAATCTTTATATTTGGACAGTCTTAGAGGATCATTTTATACTTTTTCAATCGCATTAATTGCCTCGGCACTTGGTCCATTATTTGTAAATTTTGTAGAAAAAAGTCCAACTGAATTTAGATCAATTAAGATTCTTACAATTAGCATTACTATTTTCGTTCTATTCTTCGCAGGTGTTTTTTATTCAACATCAGCGACTAATCCAAAGTCTTTGATAATCAATAATTTCGGATTTGACTGGCCTCAACTGATAATATTTATATTAGCAATCATTATTTCTCTATATAGCTTTAATTTATTAGAACTCGATAACTTCAAAGAAGATTTTGATGATATTAATGATCAGAACTATGCCATCATTGAAGATAATGAAGTGAAAAATTTAAGTGAAAAAATAGCAACTGTTAATTCTGACAGCAAAGGAAATAAAATGTAATGAAAACTATAATAAGAGCACCATATATAGAATTTGAACAACCAATTGGCACATTTTATTTGTCAAAATTAAATGCACTAGATCTAATTCGCTTAGTTGACATTACTCCTAGAAGCCAATCAGATTTAGCCGTTCAAAGAGACGAAAATAAAAAAAGAATTAGTGAAATTTCTGATTACTGTTCTGACCCAGATGCAACTTTCCCGACACCAATAATTATTAGTATTTATGACACAATAGAATATAATACTATTGATAATTATTTTGAGTTTCCTCAAAATATCAAAATAGGGCAAGTCCTGGACGGTCAACATAGACTAAAAGGAATCATTAAATCTGATTTGGCCGAAAAATTTGAATTGCCCGTAGTGTTTATGTTCAATCTAATTGAAGAAGAGAAAGCATACGTCTTTTCGATAATTAACAGTAAGCAAACAAAAGTTAGTATGAGTCTGATTTATGATCTTTTTTCTTTATCTAAATCTAGAAGTCCACAAAAAACAATTCATGAATTAGCAAGAACTTTAAATAATTTAAAATCCTCTGCTTTTTACAACAGATTGAAAATGTTAGGCAAAAAAAATGAAGAGCAAAATTTTGCTACACTTTCTCAAGGAACCTTTGTAAAGTATGTTTTAACATTAATATCAAAAGACCCGGAGTCTGATCAAATAAAGCTTAAAAATAATTTAGAGCTGAATCCAATAGAGTCATTGCCTTTACGAAGTTATTTTATTAATATGGAAGATGAAGTTTTAATAAAATTAATTAATAATATATTTAATGGGGTAAAAAATGCTTTTCCTAACGAATGGGAAGATCCCAATTCAAACATTTTATGGAAAACAACTGGATTTGGTGCAATAATAAAATCTTTCAATGATATTTATAAAATTGGTGATGACAATAACGATTTGTCTGAATCCTTTTTTACACATTTTTTTATTCATTTTAGACAATACATACTTGAAAAAGAGTTAACATTAACTAGTTTTCATTTTACTTCAAATGAACAGCAACAGACTAAACTAGGTAATTTGATTAAAGATGCAATAGAATCTTTTGTTTATCAAGAATAACTGCCTACAAACAGCGGTTTGGCAAAAGTGACGGTTCAGTGCTCCGCAAAAATGTTTGGGTTGAATCAAAGTTTGGTTCTTCGCATCAACTTTTTGGTAAAAATCGCAACCTTCGCCAATCGCCACCACATTACATCCAAGTAAAAAATTAATAATAAAATGGAAAATCAAAATGACCTTTTAGAAATTTATAAACTATATATATATAGTAATCCAGATGAAGAAACTAGGCAAAACCAATTTAATGATTTCATTGAGAACACTAAATTTGAAAGTTTATACGACAGGAAAAATTTTGTCGGACATATTACTGCAAGTGCAATTATAATTGATTACACCAATGCCAACATATTACTTTTGCACCATAGATCACTTGATAGATGGCTTCAACCTGGAGGCCATGTAGACTATACTGATACATCAATATTAGCAGCAGCATTAAGAGAAACTTCTGAAGAAACAGGTTTAAATGAGTCTGATTTAGAATTGATTTCACCCAGTTTTACACAAAACATCCCATTTGATATTGATTCTCATTTTATTCCAGAAAATAAAAATAAAAATGAGGCACAACATTATCATCACGACTTTCGATTTTTATTTATAATTAAAGGTTCGAAAAGTATAGCAATTAAAAATGAAGAAGCCCTAAATTTTAAATGGGTTAAATTTGAAGAATTATCTAGAGATACTACGTTTTCAAGTTTAGTTGAAAAAATAAGACATTTATTGAGTTTTGAGTATAGAACTAAGTTATTTTATGAAAGCATTATTTCAAACTTAAAAAACTATGATTCAGAATTTGTTTCTATTGTAGTTTCGCACATTATACCTGATTCAGTCTACTACTTAAGGGCATTAAACAAAATATTTCCTATTATTGCTGTAATACCTAAACCTAATTCAATAGATAAAGAGATTTATGAAATAACTAAGTCACATTTTAAGATATCTCATATCTCCAGAAATGAAATGCCAAATCCTTCCAATGATGTTATTGAATTAATTTTATCAACTGATAAAAAAATATTAATATTTGATATAGGTGGATATTTTTCTAAAATTCATGAAGGATGGCCTAAAGAAATAATTGAAAGAATTGAGCTTATTATTGAAGATACAGAGAATGGACATCAAAAATATGAGAATAGCAATATTAGAGAAAAAATTAAAATAGTTTCAGTTGCGAGAAGCCCTATTAAAGAAAATGAAGATTTTCTAGTAGGGCAATCAGTTTTATTTTCTGCGGATGCAATATTAAGAAATGGTGGAACATTAATTCAATACATGAAATGTGGTGTTTTGGGTTATGGGAAAATCGGCAATTCAATTGCTTTTCATCTTTTACAGAGAGGAATTAAACCAAATGTCTACGATGTTAATCCATTAAAGAGAGTTAAATCCTTCAATGAATTATGTTCAATACCAAAAAGAGAAATTATTATTAATTCCTGCGATGTCATCTTCTCAGCTACTGGAAACAAAAGTCTAAATATTGAAGATTTTCGAAGTTTAAAAAACGGCTGCTTCGTTTTCTCTGTTACTTCATCAGATGATGAAATGCAACTTGGATTTTTAGAAGGAGAGTATAAGAAGGAAATTGTTCGAGAGTATATAGTAAAATATTATAATGCTCGTAATTTTTTCTTTCTTGTAAATAATGGAAATGCGGTAAATTTTATACATAATGCAATTATGGCTAATTTTATACATTTAGTTAGAAGTGAAATGCTATTATCTATACTTGAATTAGGCAATTATAAATTAGAAATAATAAATGAAGTAAGTATGTCATTAAAGAAGAATATTTGTGAAAAATGGATTGAAAAATTTGATCCAGAAAATAGAAACCTAAGTAACATTCAATATATATTGTAAAACCTGTATGTAACAATGCACTGGATGTACAGACTCCCTATCGGTCTTCCGTCGTCAGTGCTAACAGTTAGGTGCCAGTGTAAGACGACCGACAACTCACCAATAAACCGACTGAAAACAATGATCAAAATGCCAACGCTTCGTAAAATTAAAAGAAATGAAAGCCATCACACATGCTTACGCAATTGCAGCACATTTAATTTTGCCCAATCGCACCCAAAGCCCACCCTCCACCCTACAAGTGGACGGTTGACAACTTGACGGTATTTTTAGCAAAATTCAGGGTGAAAAACTTAACTTTACGACCCATATAAACGAACGGAATTAAAATAGACAATGGCTAAAAAAGAAGTAAAAGAAAAAGCAATAGAAGTAACCCTTTGGGAAGCAGCGAATAAATTGAGAGGGAGTGTAGAACCGGCAGAATACAAACACGTTGTCCTCGGGCTGATATTTTTGAAGTTTGCCAGCGACAAGTTTGAAGAGCACCGGGCCAAATTGATAGCCGATGGAAAAGAAAAATACCTTGAACTGGCTGACTTCTATAATATGAGCAATGTATTCTTTTTGGATGAAACCAGTCGTTGGAGTTACCTGATAAAAAAATCGAAACAAAACGATATTGCATTGCTCATTGACACCGCATTGCATACCATTGAAAAAAATAACAGAGCGCTGAAAGGTGCATTGCCCGATAATTACTTTTCCCGTTTGGGTTTGGATGTAACCAAACTCTCTTCCTTGCTGGATACCATCAACGATATTGATACTACCAAAGATCCTAAGCACGACGTGGTGGGAAAAGTATATGAATACTTCCTTTCCAAATTTGCGTTGGCTGAAGGAAAAGGCAAAGGAGAATTTTATACGCCCAAAAGTATTGTCAACCTCATCGCCGAAATGATTGAACCGTACAAAGGTATTATCTATGATCCTGCTTGTGGATCAGGAGGTATGTTTGTGCAGAGTATAAAATTTATTGAAGCGCACCACGGCAATAAAAAAGAGATTTCAATCTACGGACAGGAGTACACCAACACTACGTACAAACTGGCCAAGATGAACCTTGCTATACGAGGCATCAGTGGCAATCTCGGTGAAAAGGCAGCCGATACCTTTGCTGACGACCAACATAAAGACCTGAAAGCCGATTACATCATGGCCAATCCGCCCTTTAACCAAAAGGACTGGCGAGCTGAAAACGAATTAAAAGACGACCCGCGATGGAGAGGGTATGATGTGCCACCCAAAAGCAACGCCAACTACGGTTGGATTTTGAATATGGTGAGCAAACTCAGCGACAACGGCGTAGCAGGTTTTATACTGGCGAATGGTGCCTTGAGTGGCGGTGGTGAAGAATATAAAATTCGTCGGAAGTTGATTGAAAACAATCTGGTGGAAGCCATTTTGGTATTGCCTCAAGGTTTGTTTTACACAACACCAATAAGTGTTTCCATTTGGATTTTGAATAAAAATAAAAAAGCTCATAGCCGAAGCATTGGCGATGAGCAACGCCATTTCCGAGACCGTGAAAAAGAAATTCTGTTTATGGATTTACGTCAAATGGGCGAACCCTTTGAAAAGAAATACACCCAGTTTAGTGAAGCAGATATACAACTCGTTGCGAACACATATCACACCTGGCAAACTTCCCCTTGGGTGGATGAAGCACCTGGGTTGGACGAAACTCCTGGGGTGGATGAAGCTCCAGCTTCATCCTATAAAAACACCTCCGAATTCTCCTATTCCGCCACCTTAGAAGAAGTCACCAAAAAAGATTTTTCCTTAGTCCCGAGCAAATACATTGAATTTGTAAACCGGGATGAGAACATAAACTTTGATGAAAAGATGTCAACCCTACAGCAAGAATTTGCTGAACTGCTGAAAGCCGAATCCGCTTCTAAAGATGATTTATTAACCGTGTTTAAAGAATTAGGTTATGAAATCAAATTATAGTGAATTAGGAGAATATATAAGAGAAGTCAATGAACGTAATTCTAATCTAGCTATTACAAAGTTGTTAGGCGTGAGTATGGAAAAAACTTTCATCCAATCCGTTGCTAATCTTAATGGAGTTGATATGTCCGTTTATAAAGTTTTAAGAAAGGAACAATTAGCTTGTAAGTTAATGAGTGTTGGACGTGACGAAAAGCTACCTGTTGATTTATATAAAGAACAAGAACCATCTATTGTTTCATCTGCTTACTATGTTTTTGAACCAAAAGATAAAGAAGAGCTATTGCCAGAATATTTAATGATGTGGCTCTGTCGACCAGAAAATGATAGATATATTGGTTTTATAAGTGGTGGAGATGTAAGAGGTGGCATTTCTTGGGAAACATTTTGCAGCCTTCCAATCAAAGTTCCCTCTATCAACAAGCAAAAAGAAATAGTAAAAGAATACAATGTCATACAAGACCGGATATCACTCAACAATCAATTAGTTCAAAAATTAGAAGAAACGGCTGATACAATTTACAATCAAAGATTTGTTGATGAACTAAACGATAATTGGGAACCAAGAACATTAGATTATTTATGTTCATTAATTACAGATGGAAAACATGGTGATTGTGAGGATGAAGAAAATTCCGGCTATTACTTTTTAAGTGCAAAAGATCTAAGAAATAACAGTTTGATTTTTAACGGAGCGAGACAAATAACTAAGAGAGATTTTGTTGAGACACATAGGAGGACAAACCTAAAGCCAGGAGATATTTGTATGGTGAATACTGGGGCAACAATCGGAAGAATGTCTATTGCTCCTGACAATCCTTTTACATTAAAATCTACTTTTCAAAAGAGTGTTGCGATTTTAAAGCCGAGAAAAAATGTAACCCATAGTTATTATCTCTATTGCCTGTTAAGAAATAACATTAATGAAATTACTGAATTGGGAAGTGGAACTTCTCAAGCAAATTTGCTTATAGGAGATATGAAAAAGTATGTAGTCAAATATCCCCCCTATGAGAGAATAATAGATTTTGAAAGCAAAGTTATTCCCGTTTTTCAAACAAGGAATTTAATAGTTGAAGAAAATATTCGTCTTAATCAATTAAAAAATTTATTACTTTCAAAACTTGCAACAATAAAATAATGAAAAAGGAAAAAGTAGAACAAGAAGTTGTTGTAGAAACACCGAAATATATTTTGCTTCAAAGCGAGTTTACTTTGTCATATACAAGCTCAGAATGTTTTGTTAATGATAAAGTAGTTGAATATAAAACAGAATCCAAACTCACAGCTAAAGAAGTTTGTCTTGAGAAACAAAAATCTTTTTACGATTCTTTTCTGAAAAGACATTTTAAGAATGTTGTTGTATTAACAGCCGCTGGAACTTCATTGGAC
>JBATMZ010000240.1:0-2200 GCA_049290115.1 Saprospiraceae bacterium
CTCCCGACCTGGGCAAACGAAATTATTATCGACTATAACTATCCCATAGATTCATATACCTTCTCATTTGAGCCAGCAATTGAAGCGGCCTCCTCAAAAAAAGGTAAAAAAATATCTATCGTTATCCAAGAGAAACTAAAAAAAGATCAAAAATATACCCTAAAAGTTGATGCAAAGTCGTCATTTCAAAGCTCTCACTTTGAAAAAAGTTTTACGGTCGTCGAAGTAATCACCACTAAAGAAGATGATATGGTGCGGAACACCCAGCTCCAAGAAGAGTACACTCGTCGATACCAGGATATTAACATTATCAACCACAACGATTACCTGGCACCATATCGCATGATGTACGACTATGACGACACTTCTACTGTAGGAAAAAGGGCAAAAGTAGTTGTTAAAAATAGTGATCCTAAAGGTAGATTAGAGGCTATGAAGTGGCTACGTCTAAATGGTATAGATCCTACTAGTCTTGATATACGGTTTGAAGGCTATATAAATCCACTTACAGGAGACTCCATATGAAAAAGTGGCTTATTCTCGCGGTTCTGTCTGTTTTTATTCTCAGCGCTTTGGGGATAGTAATTAGTTACTATAGCTCTACATATACCGTCAAAATTAATGCCAAAAATATAAAGTCAATGAAACTATACAACAACACCGGTTTGCACGAATCTGTTCTCATACAGGATGATATTAAACAGAATCAAGAGTTTAGACTGGAAAAGTCCCGTCAATACACTGTGGAGTATATTGCGGAAACTGATTATAGTAACGGGACGGTCGTGATTGAACCTAATTCAGATATAGTGAATATACGACCAGAATTTAGTGAAGCAAAAAAAGGTGAGATACTTCTAGGTATGAAGTTAGAGATAGAGGCCTTAATAAAGAAAGAATATCCTAAGGTTGAATTATTATATTCTATTGATGCAAAAAGGCTATTAAGTAGTGAACAGTGGTGTGTGGTAATGCTCAGATATAAAAACATTAATTATGACAAGAATGGCGATAACTTAAGAATTCTACTTCATAAAGATACTGACAGTAAGTGGAGTATAGCCACAAAACCGAGTGTACTACTGACAACGAGTCGGTATCCTGATATACCACTTACTATTCTACAGGCAGCGAATATCGTACCATAATTAGCTCTTCAGCGGCATAATAATATGCACGTAATTTGGTGAGTCGCTACTTGCCGACATACTACAGGGTGAAAGTTTGCCACTAAACCCGAAATTAATTTCCTCGCCGTCTATCACTGCGAGTGCTTCGGCGATATAGCGTGAGTTGAGGGTGATCTCGCCACTTTGTGTGACAGTTGCGGTGGCAGTACTAGTGTTTTCACCGAGCTCACTGGCGATACTATGGATACTGAGCTGAGACTCTTCTTTGTCAGCAGTGAGTGTAATTCCTCCTCCAGATTGGCGGGCAAACAGGCTAGCGACTTTGACGACGCGTGAGAAATCAGTAGCTGCAATTGTTACGACACTATCCGATTTCGAAGGGATAAGTTGACGATAATCTGGATATTTTCCATCGATTAAACGGCTTGTGATCTCAGCCTCCGCAACTCGAAACCTCACCTGGGTGTTATCAAACACAACTTCAATCTCTTCGGTAGTATCAGTGATCGTCCTCACCGCTTCTTGCAAACTCGAAGCTGGCACGATTGCCGCAATTTCGCTTTTGGTTTTTAGAACTTTTCGCTCAGCTAATCGATAACCATCGGTGGCAGCGAGATAGAGTGAACCGTCGACAGAGTGCCAATAAACACCAGTTAGAATTGGCCGTGTAGTATCAGTACTACATGCCACAATTGTTTGTGCGACTGCTTGTTTAAAGTCTTGTGAGGCGATCGAGTAGTGAACTGATTCGGATTCATCGATTGAAGGTAGTTCCGGAAACTCGTCAGCGTCAGTTCCATTGATAATCGATGAGTAAGTACCTGCAGTGATTGTCATACGCGAACCTTTAACGGAAATTGTCACGGTGCCCTTAGGGAGGTTGCTGACAAATTCACTCACAAGTCGAGCTGGAAGAGTAATTGATCCTTGCGTGATCACTTTTGCACCTACATAGTAGGTAGCGGCAATTTCCAGGTTGGTTGCTGCTACTAAAAGCCTGTTGCCTTCAGTGCGAAATAAGATATTTCCAAGGATCGGCAAGCCAATACGGCTATTTGACACTTTCCCCA